>NZ_JBEXOK010000009.1:0-455327 GCF_040611495.1 Nocardia sp. NPDC006630 | reverse complement strand
TGTGGTGGGGTCTTTTATGCCCGGGCAACTCTAGTGCGCCCCAGTGGGGCCGGCCGCCCCCCCCCCCCCCGCCGGTCTGTTTCTGTTCGGGGCAGGGCCGGTTCCCGCCCGGCCGCGTATATGAGAAGGTGGGCGTCCGGAAGGAGGCCGAGATCGATGTCCAGCTGGCAATACGGCCGACCCGGCCAGATCGGCGAACACCCAACCCCGGCTGCCACAGTGGGTAATTCGACCGCCCCCGCGGGCCGTCCGCCGGAGGGGAGACGAGTGGATCGCCGTCCGACGGTGCTGCTGGTCGAGGACGACCGTGCCGACGCACTGCTGGTGGAGGAGCTGGTCGCCGACGCCGCGCCCGGCCTGCATCTGCGGTGGGCGCGGACGCTCGCCGAGGCCTGTGCGAGTCTCGCCGCGGATCCCCCCGACTGCATACTGCTGGACCTGCATCTTCCCGATGCGCGCGGGCTCGAGGCGCTGGAGCGGATTCACGCGGTGACCGATGAGGTGGCCGTTGTCGTCCTGACCGGACTCGACCAGGAGCGAACGGGATTGGCCGCGATGTCCGCGGGCGCCCAGGACTATCTCGTCAAGGGCCGTGTCGAGCCCGAATTGTTCGGTCGCGCAGTGCGATACGCGATCCAGCGCAAGGAGGCCGAGCGGGCCGCGGTCGCGCTGCGCGCCGAGCAGATGCGCGCCCAGGAGAACGCCCGGCTCGAACGCGGTCTGCTGCCGACCCCGCTGCTGCAGAGCGACCAGGTCGTCGATGTGGTCTCGCGGTATCGACCGGGCCGGGCGCACTCGCTGCTGGGCGGTGATTTCTACGATGTGGTGCAGGACGCCGACGGTACGGTGCACGCATTGATCGGCGATGTGTCCGGCCACGGACCCGACGAGGCGGCAACCGGTGTTGCGCTGCGATTGGCCTGGCGCACTTTGGTTCTCAGTGAAATCACCGGGAAACGACAGCTGCAGCTGCTGGAGCAGATGCTGCTCGCCGAACGCACCGGGCGGCATACCTTCGCCACCGTGACCACACTGGTCCTGCAACCGCGCCGGCATGTGGTGCAGGTGATGCGCGCCGGACATCCGGGCATGCTGACGCACACCGACCGCGGCGTCGAATGGCTCGAGGTTCCGGGCGGACCGGCCCTGGGATTCATTCCGGGACAGGCGGATTGGCCGATCCACGAATTGGCCCTGCCGCCGGGCACCGGCCTGGTGCTGTTCACCGACGGCCTTTTCGAGGGACATACCGGCCCGGGGGACGAGCGATTGGGTGAAGAGGGACTGCTCGCCCTGGCGCGCGAGGTCACCGCCCAGCAGCCCGACGATTTCCTGGACCAGCTCATCGGGCGGGCGGAGGAATTGGCCGAGCAGCAGGGCGGTTTGGCCGACGATATCGCGGCGCTCTATCTGAAGTGGACCGATGAACCACAGGATCAGGACCGACCATGAGCCTTCCCGACCACAAGATCAGCCGGGCCGGGCGCATGACGGTGCAGGCCTGGTTTCATCTTGTTCTCGCGCTGATGGTGCTGGTCGAACTCATCGGCGCCGGTTTCCTGACCGTCGCCACCGCACACGCCGCCACCGTTTCGGACCGGCTCTCCAAGCAGATCCAGCCCGCGGCCACCGAGGCCTACCGTCTGCAGGGTGCGCTCGCCAATGAGGAGACCGGCGTTCGCGGGTACACGCTCACCGCCGATGCGCAGTTTCTCGACCCGTATACGCAGGGAAATCAAGACGAGGCGCGCGCCGCGGCCCGGATGCGCGAGCTACTGCACGATCGTCCGGAGCTACTGGCGGATGTCGATGCGGTGGAACAGTCCGCACAGACCTGGCGGCACCAGTTCGCCGACCCCTTGCTCGCCACCGTCAGTCCGGGGGTGATTCATCCCGTCGACCCCGTCGCCACGGCACGCGGCAAAGTGCTGTTCGATGATCTCCGTACGCATTTCGCCACCCAGAACACGAATCTCGCCACCGCCGTGGTCCGGGACAAGGCGGACCTCGATCGAAAGCGCACGGTGCGCGATGTCGCGCTGGCGGGCATGGTCGCAGCCTTCCTGCTGACCGCCATCGCGCTCACAATTCTGGTGCGGCGCTTGATCGTTCGCCCGCTCAGTGCGCTGGAGAACGCATCCCGGGACGTCGCGGGCGGTGACTTCGGCCGGCGCATCACCGCCGGCGGACCCGCCGACCTGATGACGGTGGGGGAGGCGGTGGAGGGCATGCGCCGCCGGATTGTCGCGGAACTGGATGCCTCGCGAATCAAGGAGACCCTGCTGGCCGCGCAGGCCGCGGATCTGGATACCCAGGCCATGGAATTGCGCCGATCCAATGCCGAGCTCGAGCAGTTCGCCTACGTGGCCTCGCACGATCTGCAGGAGCCGCTGCGCAAGGTGGCCTCGTTCTGCCAGCTGCTCGAGAAGCGCTACGGCGATCAACTCGACGAGCGCGCAACGCAATACATCGAGTTCGCGGTGGACGGCGCGAAGCGGATGCAGGTGCTGATCAACGATCTGCTCACCTTCTCCCGGGTGGGCCGGGTCAGCGACCACATCGCCCCGGTCGAGGTCGATCAGACGCTGGACAAGGCGCTCGCGAACCTGGCCGCCGTGGTGGAGGACACCGGGGTGCAGATCCAGCGCCCCGAGCGGCTTCCCGAAATCATCGGCGATCCCACGCTTTTGATCATGCTGTGGCAGAACCTGATCGCGAATGCGGTGAAGTTCCGCGAACCCGTGCGGATGCCGATCGTGCGGATCGACTGTGAGCCGGAGCCGGGTGACACGCCCGGGTGGCGGTTTTCGTTGGCCGACAACGGTATCGGCATCGCTCCCGAGTTCGCGGAGAAGGTGTTCGTGATCTTCCAGCGATTGCACAGTCGCGACGAATACAGCGGGACCGGCATAGGATTGGCCCTCTGTAAGAAGATCGTGGAGTTCCACGGTGGCCACATCTGGATCGATCCGGAGTACACCGGCGGCGCCCGATTCGTCTTCACCCTCTTCGATGCCGAGCCGCGGTCCGAAGCACTCGACAAGGAGATTCCGGCGTGACACAACTCGGCAGGCCCATCGATATCCTGCTCGTCGAGGATGATCCGGGCGATGAGCTCATGACCCTGGAAGCGTTCGAGCACAATAAGATCGGCAATACGGTGCATGTCGCCCGTGACGGCGAGGAAGCGCTGGATTTCCTGTACCGCCGTGGCGCGCACGCGCAGGCCCCGCGCCCGGATCTGATCCTGCTCGACCTCAATCTGCCGAAGTACGACGGCCACGAGGTGCTGAGCCGAATCAAGACCGATCCGGATCTCTCGCTCATCCCGGTGGTGGTGCTCACCACCTCGGCGGCCGAGGAGGACATCCTGCGGAGCTACAAACTGCATGCCAACGCGTATGTCACCAAGCCGGTCGATCTGGACCAATTCGTCTCTGCGATAAAGCATATCGACGACTTCTTCGTACAGATCGTCCAATTGCCGAGATAGCACCGACTTGCCGAGCCGGCACCGGCGCGGCGCAGGTCGGTCGATCGGCTCAGGCGACCCGGATCTGGTCCAGCGCAGTGCTTCCCTGATCGAGCGCCTGCTCGCGCAATACCGACAGCACCCGAGCGAGCTTGCGCGACACCTGCATTTGCGAAACCCCCAGTCGCTCGGCGATCTGCGACTGGGTCAGATTCTCGAAGAATCGCCACACCAGCAGCTGGCGGTCGGCCGGGGGCAGCGCGGCGAGCAGCGGCCGCACCGACATCGAGTCCTCGAGCAGGCGGTAGCACGGCTCCACGGTCCCGAGGGTTTCGGCAATGGGCCGCAGTGCGGAATCGTTGCTACCGGTGCGCGGGGTGTCGAGGGAGCCGGCCTGGTAGGCATTGCGCGCCACCATGGCCTGGGTGACCTCCGTCACGTCGACGTCCAGTTCGGCCGCGATCTCGCGGGCGGTGGGGAACCGGCCGAGGCGGTGTGCCAGCACCTCTGTCACCGGCCCGAGCTGCTGCTGCAGCTCCTTGGCGCGCCGCGGTACCCGCAGCGCCCAGGTGCGGTCGCGGAAGTGCCGGCGCACCTCACCCATGATCGTGGGGATGGCGAACGACAGGAAGGTGCTGCCACGAGAGGCGTCGAAGCGGTCCACGGCCTGCACCAACCCCACACAGGCGATTTGGTGAAGATCGTCGTACGCTTCGCCGCGCCCGTCGTAGCGGCGTGCGATATGTGCGGCCAGCGGCAGACACAGCTCGATGATGTGCTCGCGCACGGAGTCCCGATTCGGGTCGGCCGCGGGAAGTGCGGCCAGCTTCTCGAACCAGGGCTCGATATTGTCGTAGCTGTCTCCATTGCTGCGGGTCTGGCGGGGTTCTCCGGGCTGAAACGTCGCCGTGCTCATGAAGTTTCCTCACTCCCAATCGAATCCGTACTCGTACTTCATACCCCATCATCCGTTATTCAAACGTGACCTGATCTCTCTGGCTGGATTCGCGGGCCCCCGCGCACGATCGAGGGCGGGGTAATCTGCCCGCGCCGGAGGATCGCGTAATATGCAACAGCGGAGGGTGACATGGATGGTGGCGCCGCACAGCCATATTCGGGCCCGGCAACGATCGGGCTGCAGGTGCCCGCGTTGCCGGAACAGCTGATGATGCTGCGTGCGCTCGCTGAAACCGTCCTGCATATGGCCGACTTCGGAATCGGCGAGGTCAATGACATTCGTCTCGCTCTCGACGAAGTGGCCACAATTCTGATACAGGATGCGATTCCGGGCTCCATACTCGACTGTGATCTGACCTACGATCGAAGCGGATTGGGCGTCCGTCTCGCCGCTGTCGCCTCTTCGGAGGCGGTTCTGGAGGACGGCAGCCTGAGCTGGCATATCGTGCGCACGCTCACCGATGGACTCAGCGCCACCCAGGGCTCGTATTCCGCACTGGTCGCCGGTTATCCCACCGTGGTCGAGTTCCGGTGGCGCAGCCGCACGAGCGAGGGCGGCCAGGCCTGAGCCGGTGCGGCAGTGCAATATCGAGGTAAGGATTTGATGACAACTGACATCGGCGAACTACCTTCGGACCCGTTCCTGCATCGCGCGTTCTTCTATCGCGGCAGTGATGAATATCTCGCAGGCACAATGGATTTCATTCGCACCGGACTCGCGAACGGCGAGCCGGTAGCGGTAGCGGTACCCGGCGCTAACCTGACGCTGGTGCGCGATGCGCTCGGCACCGATGCCGGTGCGGTACTGCTGGTGGATATGGCTGTGGCAGGCCGTAATCCGGGCCGGATCATTCCCTCGGTGAAGCGGGCTTTCGCCGATGCGCATCCGCAGCGCAGTGTGCGGATCATCGGTGAGCCGATCTGGGCGGGACGGTCGGAATTGGAGTACCCGGCGTGCGCGCAGCACGAGGCGCTCATCAATGTCGCGTTCACGGGCCGGGAGGCGACGATTCTGTGCCCGTACGACACGGCGGGGCTGGACCAGGTGGTGCTCGACGACGCGCTTCGTACGCACCCGGTTGTCATCGACAGTCATGGCGAGGGCGCCAGCACGGTGTACGACCCCGGCCGAATCCTGGATTCCTACAATGAGATCCTGCCCGCCGCACCGCCGGACAGCACTGTGATCGCCTTCGACGAAGCCTCGCTCGCGAACACCCGGCATACGGCCACCGGCTTCGCCCGGAGCGCCGGTATGACCGCGGACCGCGCCATCGATCTCGAACTTGTTGTGGCAGAGGCGACGACGAACTCGGTGGTGCACGGTGGCGGTTCCGGCGCTCTCACCCTGTGGGTGGAGCAGACCCAGATCGTGTGCCGGGTGCAGGACAACGGTTGCATCGCCGACCCGCTGGCGGGCCGTATCCCCGTGCCGCCGAACCGAATCGGCGGGCGCGGACTACTGCTGATCAACCAGCTGAGCGATCTGGTGCGCCTGCACACGACACCGCAGGGCAATACGCTGCAGATGCATTTCGCGTTGTGAGTGCCTGCGGTGCGGGTGTTTGCCCGAGCTAGGACTTGCCGGCCAGGGCCTCGTCGAGGGTGTCGTACACCTCGAGCAGTTCATCGAGCCCCGTGAGTTCGATGGGACGCCGCACCGGTACGGATCCGACCACGCGCAGTTCCCGGCCCGCCACCGACTCCAGGGCTTCGACCAGCACACTCAGTCCTGCCGAGCCGAAGAATCCCACCTCGGTCAGGTCCAGGATCAGCAATTGTGAAACGGTGGCCAGCGATTCGGCCACCGCGGCGGAGAGTTTGGGCGCCGACACCATATCGACCTCGCCCGACACCGATAGCACCACTGCCGAATCGATCGAGGTGGTCCGCACGCTCAATTCGCGGTTCTCGCTGCTCACCGACTGTTCTCCCGATGCCCGATCGATCCGTCTTCGCGAATCGTCACTTCGCCACCTCCGACACCTTGGCGCTGCGCGAGCCGACTGTTCTGCCGACCGGTAAGCCTACCCGCGAGAACCTACCGCCAGTAAAGTTATACAACCCATGTCGCTACCGACACGGTTATCGGCGAATCGCCGCCCCCACCGCCCCGCGTGTTGCCCACTCGCGCCCGCGCTGCCCAATTGTGGTGCCTCGCTCTGCTTTCCTCACCGCGGCCATGCGTGCTGCTTCGATGCCCGCACCCCGGGTAGTACCTCCCAAGGTATGCCCCAGTAATCGTCACGAACGGAGGCCTCGAAATGAGCATCGAACCGCACAAAGCCCGAGATCAACGCCGCCCCCTCTCCCGTCGATTCCGCACACCACGCACCCACGCCGGAGAAGGCGTCGAAGACAACTACAACCTCCCCGGCCTGGCCCTACTCGCCCTGGCCCTCGTAGCGACCGCCCTGGCCCTGATCGCCGCCGCCTACGGCTTCCATATCCGAGCAATCACCGCCGCAGTAACAGCCGCCGTCCTCTACCTATCCGGCGGCCTCTGGCTGGCCATCGAGTGGCGCCGCCGAAACGCCCAAGGCCGCAGCAACGACATTGAACGCCAAGGCCATTAACGCCCAGGGCCGATGCACACCCCAACCCCTGCTGATCGAACCCTTGCCCCCACTCGTCCACTCCACCGCATCCCGCCCTACAACCCCGACCAAACATCCATCCCGCTCTTCGTCTTTTGTGTTTTGGTCTCGAGAACGGCACCACGGCCGGTCGACCGAGCTGGTACCGCAGGTAGTTCTCCCAACTGCGGAAGGTAGGCCGGGTACGGCTCCCGACGTGCCCAGCACGGCCATCTCGGGCTTTGCCCGCACCCTCTTGCTGATCAACCCTGTCCGGGCCGCATGCAACCCAGGTGCACCGGCGGTTTCGGTATAGAAGCCGTCGGTGCACCTGGGTTGCTTGCGCCGAGAGGCGGTGGTGGGTTTCTGGGTGCGGGCAGGGCCCGGGATGGCCGTGCTGGTGGCGTTGGGTGAGGTACCCGATTTACCTTCCGGGCCAAGGAGATACCTGCGGTACCGGGCGGAAGACTGGCTGTGGTCCGATTTCAGAGACAAAGACGAAAAGACCAAAGATTCAAAGATCAAGACGCCTGGGAACAAGGGATCGAAGAACACGAACCCGAAAACCCATGTCCGGCAACGACCTCTAGCACCGACAGGATCAACCTGTCGGTGACACCAGGGGCGGGAAACCTATTGTCGCGGTGGGGGTGTGGCGACCCGGCGGAGCACCCGGTACCGCACCGGGGACAACCCCGAGGCACGACACACCCTGCGAGGCCGCAGCGACGGCGGAGCCTCGGTCAACAACTCGGCCGGGTGATGCAAGTGATTGACCCGCGGAGTCCGGGACGGATCCACATGCGCCGGAGCGATCCACGCCGTCCGACCCGGAAAGTCCGAATCCTCACCCAGCTTGATCGTCTTCCAGCCGCGTGGCCCGTCCTTGACCAGGGCGTGGCAGTGATCGCACGCCAAGGTCAGGTTCTCGATATCGGTGGGGCCGCCCTTGCTGAACTCGGTCACATGATGGGCCGCCGCCATACTCGCCGGAGCCGAGCAGCCCGGGCGGGTGCACCCGCGCTCGGTGGCGATCAACGCCATCCGTTGTGCCGGGTTCGCCAACCGGATTTCCCCGATGTGCAACGGCATCCCGTTCTTGTTCTTCACGAGCACGAATGTCTTGCAGTCGCGGGCCATCAGCTTGAGGGCGTTCTCGACCGGGATGTGCCCACCGGTGGCCAGGGTCGCTACCCCCGTAGCGCGTTCGACGTCCTCGATGTCGATGGTCATGATCGTCGAGACCGGCAGGCCGCGGTGGGAGCCGAGTTTGGCGGGGTTGAAATCCGGGTGCAACACCGCCAGCAACGCATCATGCTGACGTTGGGCCTTGCTGCGCTCATCACGGGCCGCGCACGCTTCCAGCACCTCCCGCGGCACCGGGTTGTCCTCATCCTCGACCCACGGGCTTTCCTTGTCCGCCGGGTTGCACATCCCCGGACGCGCCAGCTTCGCCATCACCGCATCGAACGCCGCACGCGCATCCGGGGTGAGCTCGACAGTCAGAGTGGACATCAGGTCGTAGCGTTGCGGGCTCAGGACCGCGCTGCGCTGGTTCTGCCGGTCCGCGTCCTCGGTCAGCTTGCCGTCCGGGTCCAGGTAGCCCAGGATCATCTCCCCGATCCTCGGCAGGTGCGTCGGATCCAAGGCACGAGCCTGCCGGGCCAACTCCTGTTCGGCATACGCACGAGCCTCGGCAGGGACCTTGCCCGGCAACCGGTTCATCACCTGCCGGATCACCCGCACATGATCGAGAGAAATCGCCCCCTCGTCCAAAGCCTGGGCCGAACACGGCAGCACCGGGGCCGGGTCGGGCTCGTCACCGACGCGGCGCCACACCGCGAGGTCTTCGGCGGTGCGCCACCGGTTGATCGCGTCCCCGTGCGAAATGTGCAGCACCGATTGCAAATACAGGGCCGGGCTACCGGAACCGTTGAGGGCAGGCAAGGACCGCGCGCAGGCTTGCACGATCAGATCCCGCTGCACCGACGCCAACCGGCGAGTGCAGGTCTCGATCTGCTGCATCAACGCCACAATGTCGGTGTCCGACACCGGAATCAACGGCAGAGTGGTGAGGGAATCGACCGCAGCGGCCAGTGCTTGCGCACCGGTCGCGATTGCGGATTCTCCCCCTGATTCCATGCCTCTATTCTACTCCGCGAAAACAGACCCGGAAAGTCGAATTCCGTTGTGATATAAGGCTATTCAGAATATCGAGTCTTTATCTTTCGTCTTGCATCTCCATCTCTTGCCCTTCTTGTCCGGGCATCTTTTGTCCTGTCCTTATCCCTTCTCTCTCAAGGTGTTTGGCCATGGACCCATGGCCCGCCTCCCTCTCCTACCGGGGGTGGAGGCCCGACTCGTCTCAGGGCACGATGCGGGTGGAAGATGTCGCGCATAGTGTTGGCCACCGTGACAATTGAGATTGATGGGCTCGAGGGAATTCTCGACGGGGACTTCGTCGTCGGGCTGGCTCAGGTGACGCCGCTGCGGGGAGTGGTGGTGTCGCCGGTGAACAGTGCCGGGTGGGATGCGGAGACTTCGACGTTTTCGTTTACCAGTGATCTTGCGGCGTTCAAGAAGCTGCGGCGGCTGGAGCGGAATCCGCGGGTGGCTGTGGTTTTTCATACGCGCGAGCACGGCACTGCGGAAGGTGGTGAGTACGTGCTGGTGCAGGGGGATGCGAGTTTCTCTTGGTATCCCGATCGGGAAGCGCTGACCCCGTTCTATGGGCGGCCCGGTACCGCGCTCGGGCCGGAGAATCTCGGTGGTGCCTTCTGGGACTGGTGGCTCGGTCCGTTCTGGTGGGATCGCATTGTCGTGCGCGTCCACGCCCAGCGCGTGATCGCGTTCCCGGACGCCGAGTGTGCGGGTCCGGCATCGGTGTTCGGTGCTGCCGAGCCCTCCGCGGAACCGGAACCTCAGCAGCCCCCGGCGAAGGGCACCGAACCGCGGGTCGATGTCGACAGTGCTGCTCGGGCATTGCGGAAGCTGGACCACCGACTGCTCGGGTGGGTCGGAGCGGATGGCTATCCGGTGGTCGTTCCGGTCCAGATCGATGCGACGGAATCACGCGGGATGACACTGACGGCGCCTGCGGGCTCGGTGCCCGATCATGGCCGCCGCGCGGGACTCACCGGTCATACCTTCACCGCAGGCACGCTCGGCCAGCATCAGACAGCGCTGACCGGCTGGCTCGAAAAAGACAGCGAGACACTGTATTACGCACCGCACACCAGGCTGACCTACATGATCCCCCCGAGCCGCGCGGTCTGGCGCGTGGTCGTGGGCGCGGTGACCCGGATCGGTCACGAACGAGCCCGCCGCGATGGTGTCCCGTCACTGCCGACCCGCAACATCCGACTCCGCCTGATCACGCCGGTGCAGCGTCATATCGCGAATCCCGTCGGCCGGCGGGTGGCCCGGTATCTGAACAGCCAAGCCGTGCTGGAGACGACGGGACGCAAGAGCGGTCAGCCGCGCACGACGCCGATCGGTGGCAGACAGGTCGGATTGTCGTACTGGATCGTCTCGGAGTTCGGCCGCAAATCGCAGTACGTGCGCAATATCGAGGCAGATCCACACGTGCGCTTGCAGATTCGGGGCGTCTGGCACACCGGCGTCGCGGTGCTGCTCGACGAGGACGACTCGCGCCGGCGCCTGCGGGAGCTGCCGTGGTTGAACAGCGCGCTGGTGCGGCTGGCCGGATCCGACCTGTTAACTATTCGTGTCGATCTGGATTGATTTCCGTTCGCCATTCTAAATGGTCACTTGTCCAGGTAACGTATCGCCGAAGCGGCTCGCCGCCGCAGGTTGAACGCGACTGGCCGGACCATCCATCGATACTGTGCTGACACGGAACTGGGACCGGTCCCGCCAACCCCGTAACTCAGAGGAGTCTCGATGATTGTGTCCCGGCGATCCGCGCTGGTGGGCGCGGCGGCATCGGCCGTCGCGGTCGGTGCCAGCGGGCTGCTGCACTCCAAGCCCGCTGCCGCCCAGCCGGTCAACGGCCAGGGCTATCTCGTCGGATGCGGTATCGCCGATATGACCGGCGCGCCCGCGGGCCAGGGCATGATGGGCTATTCGGAGCTCGATCAGATCACCACCGGGTTGCTGACCCGCTGTTATGCCCGCGCCTACATCATCGTCGACCAGACCACCGGCGGCCGTGTCGCCTTCGTGAACACCGACAATGCCTGCCTGTTCCAGTCGGTCCACCTCGCGGTGATGACGGAGCTGGCCAAGCGATTCGGCGACACGTACACCGAGCGCAACGTCAACCTCAATGCCACCCACAATCACAACTCCTGTGGCGGCACCGCCCGCGAATACGCATACTCGCTGGCCGCGAAGGGTTTTCAGCAGAACTCCACCGACGCCGAGGTGAACGGCATCGTCGCGGCGATCGCCAATGCGCACGACCGCCTGGCCCCGGGCACCATCATGCTCGGTCACGGTGAGCTGCACGATGCCAGCGCCAACCGCTCCCGCGTCGCCTTCGACCTGAATCCGCCCGAGGACAAGGCCGAATTCCCCGAGGGCATCGACCCCAAAGTGACCGTGTTGCGATTGCGCCAGGGCGGCAAGGATGTCGGCGCCATCACCTGGTTCGCCACCCACGGCACCTCGCTGACCGACCGCAACACCCTCATCTCCGCCGACAACAAGGGCTACGCCAGCTACCGCTGGGAGCACGATGAGATGGGCGGTCGCTACCTCGACGGTCAGCCCGGCTTCATCGCGGCCTTCCCGCAGACCAATCCGGGCGATATGACCCCGAACCTGGCGGTGCGCCCCTGGCATCCGTCCGGTCCCACCGAGGACAATCGCCTCAACTGCACGATGATCGGCGAACGCCAATACCAAGCCGGGCGAACCGCTTTCGCCTCCGCGCAGGCAATGTCCAACGGCGGTGTCGACTCGGTCATCCGGTATGTCAATATGGCCGACACCGCCATCGACGGCTCCTACACTCCCGATGGCAAGGCTGCCCGGACCTCGCCCGCGATGATGGGCGCGTCAGCGGTCGCCACCAGCTCGGAAGACAACTGGAACACCCAGATCCCATTCCTGCACGAGGGCGACACCAACCCCATGGTGGCCGCGCTCGGCGGCATCGACGCGCCGATCGAGCAGTGGATGCGCGATGTACAGGCCCCGAAACTGGCGATCGTGCCCCTCGGCATCCTCCCGCCGCGCCCCTGGGTGCCGCAGGTGCTGCCGATCCAGATCATGCGCATCGGCGATCTCGTACTCGCCTCGGGCCCAGCGGAATTCACCATCGTCTCGGGCCTGCGGGTGCGGCGCGTGGTCGCCGGCGCCCTCGGCGTCCCGATCGAGAACGTCCTCATGCAGGGTTACGCCAACGGCTACAGCGGCTACGTCACCACGCCCGAAGAGTATGTCTCACAACAGTACGAGGGCGGCGAGACGCTCTACGGCCGCTGGACGCTCTCGGCGTACATGCAGGAATTCGACCGCCTCGCCCGCGCGGTAGCCGCCCGCACCGACCTCGGCCGCGGCCCCGCCCCTCTGGACTGGACCTCCGGGCTGCAGCCCAACCTCTTGGCCCCGGTCCCCGCCGACGTCCCGGTCGCCGGCCACGCCTTCGGCGACGTACTGGCCCAGCCTGCCCCGAGTAGCGGTGCGGGAGATGCGGTTTCGGTGCAATTCGTCGGCGCGCACCCGAACAACAACTTCCACCTCGGCAGCACCTACTTCGAGGTACAGCGCTCCTCCGGCGGCGGCTGGTCCCGCGTCTACGACGACAACGACTGGTGCACCGAATTGCATTGGGAGCGACCGGCGGACAATGACGCCGCCTCACTGATCCGCATCGTCTGGACGGTCCCGCAGGACGCGCCGTCCGGCCGGTACCGCATCCAGTACTTCGGCGACAGCCGCGACGGCTCCGGCGCGACGACTCAATTCACCGGAACCTCGAACGAATTCGCGGTGGCATAGGCAATCAGCGCAGGGCGAGGGCCAGGAAGAAGTCGACGCGGTCTTCGAGACGGGACAGATCGCGATCGGTGAGTTCCTCGATGCGCTGAACTCGGTACCGCAGCGTATTCACGTGCAGGTGCAGGAGTTCGGCGCATTTGGTCCAGGAGCCCGAGACCTGAAGGAACGTCTCGAGGGTGTGGATCAGGTCGGCCCGATTGTCCCGGTCGTAATTGCTGAGCGGGTCGAGCAGCCGGACGCGGAACATGCGGCGGACCTCGTCGGGGACGCTGGCCAGCAGCAGCATATGGGTGGCCAGTTCATCGTGGCGCACCACGCTGGTCGGCTGATCGCGTTCGGCGGCCATGCGGCGTGCGTAACGCGCCTCTTCGACTGCGCCACGCAGACTTTCGCCGTCCACGCCGCCGCTGATACCGACGGCGAGGCGGCTGCCCTGCAATCCCGGTTCGAGGGCCTCCACGGCACGGTGGATGCGATCCTCGAGCGTGCCGTCCTCGCCGATGGGGACCAGCAGGATGGCTTCACCGTCGATCACACCCGCGGCAGGGCTTCTGTCGTAAAGGATTTCGCGCAATAGCGAGCGCAATTCGCGCGGCCGGACGCCACCCGAATCGGCGGTCGCGGCAACCGCCAGATAGCGCTCGGACAGCCCCAGTCCGGTGAGCTCGAGCCGCGAGACGATATCGGCGGGTTTGGCATCGGAGACGATGAGCTCGACGAGCTCCTGCGCCAATCGGCCCTCTGCGCTCTGCCGGTCATCGAGCCGGACACGTTCCAGCGCAACGATTCCGGCGAGTTCGGCGACAATCGCGCGCCGCTCCTCCGGCCAATCCTTGTAATCGCTCTCGAACACCATGAACCAGTCCGCGACCCGCGAGGTGCCATCCGGATCGACGGCGAACAGTGTGAACCGACTGCCCTCGGAAGTGATCACGTCGGGTAGTCGCGGCGCGGCCAGACAGGCGACCCGAGTCTGCTCGGGCGGGGCCTTGACCGGCCCCGCGACGACACGCCCGGTCGAGGACACCACCCAGCACGCCGTGCCGAGATTGCGGTGAATTAGCTCCAGCACCGAATCGAGCCCGCCGCCCGAGACGAGCTTGCGATGCCGATCCAGTACGGCCGCCAGATCCGCGGCCCGCCCGGTCGACAGATTGCGATTGATCTGTTCGGCGACGGTCGCGAACGCGAATTCCTCGCGCACCCGGAACAGCGGGATGCGATGACGGCGGCAGGCCTCGACCAGATCGGCCGGAGGCTCGCCGTAAAGCGCATCACCTGCGGCGACAGCTGCTACTTTGGCGCGAGCCAGGGCTGTGATGAACGCGTCGCTGTCCGCCGATTCGGTCCACCACTGCAGTCCGGTGAGCACAAGTTCGCCCCCGGAGAGGTAGCGCGAGGGGTCGAGCATGTCCGTCGTCACGACCCAGCGAACGAACCGGTCGAGCTCGTCTTCTCCTGTGACGAGTTCCAGGCCGGTGTCCGAAAGGGCGAGCAAAGATCGCAACCGCATGATTGCTAACGCTAACAGCCGATGACGCGAGGGTTACCGGCTTGGATGTATCTACAAGTGTGCCCGTGTGAACTGGGCCACAGATTCGGAGGTCTCGTCCTGGCCGCCGGGAACCCCCGGCGGATGTACTTACGTGGCAAGTCGCCAATGGATGGAGGTCGGATGTCGGGTCGCCTGGAATGGCTCGGGTCGCTGCCCCTGGAAGAGGCCGAGGCTCAGCTGTTGACCTGCTGCGCATCGCAACGGTGGGCACGGAAAATGGTGGCCGGTCGGCCGTATGTGAACGAGTCGAGTCTCATGCAGGCCGCGATCTCAGGGCTGGCCGAACTCGCGTGGACCGATGTGGAGGAAGCTCTCGAGGCCCACCCCCGTATCGGTGAACGCGCCGAAGCCGCACGCGCCGAACGGGTTTCAGCGGAGGCCGCACAGCGCGAGGCGCAGTGGTCGCAGGATGAGCAGTCCGGCGCCGCCACGGCCGCCGATGCGGTGCGCGAGGCACTCGCCGCCGGCAATGTGGCCTATGAGCAGCGCTTCGGACATGTCTTCCTGATTCGCGCCACCGGCCGCAGCGCCGAGGAAATGCTGTCGGAGCTCACGCGCCGGCTGAGCAATTCGCCGGCAGAGGAACGCCCCGTCGTACGGGCCGAACTCGTCGCCATCACCCGCCTGCGTATTCGCAAGCTGCTGGGGTTGATATGAGCCTCTCGACCCATGTGCTGAACGCGGCCACCGGTCGCCCCGCGGACGGCGTGTCCGTCCGGCTCGAAAGAGCCGACGGCACCGTCCTGGCCGCGCACCGCACCGATGCCGACGGGCGCATCAAGGATCTGCCCGCCCCGGAACCCGGAGTGCACCGGCTGATCTTCGACACCGGCGATATCAGCCCCTTCTATCCCGAGGTGACCATCGCCTTCACGGTCACCGACCCGGCGGAGCACTACCACGTGCCGCTGCTGCTCAGTCCCTATTCCTTCTCCACATATCGAGGTAGCTGACATGTCGATCAAGCTCGGTCCCAACCGCTACGGCAAGGCGGAGACCCGGGTCGTCCGGGTCAACAAGAGCGGGACCAAACACCAGCTCCGCGATCTCAATGTCAGCGTGGCGCTCGGCGGCGATATGGAGGAGGTGCACCGTACCGGTGACAATGCGGCGGTGCTGCCCACCGATACGCAGAAGAACACGGTCTTCGCCTTCGCCAAGCAGCACGGCATCGCCTCCCCGGAGGAGTTCGGCCTGAAGCTGGCCCGGCACTTCGTGGACTCGCAGCCCACCATCGATCACGCCCGCATCGAACTCGAGGAATACGAGTGGGAGCGCAATGTGGTCGGTCTCAACAGCCATCCGCATTCGTTCGTGCGCTCGGGCCGCGAGACCCGCACCGCCCTCGTGCACTACGACCGCGGTCAGGCCTGGGTGGTCTCGGGCCTGAAGGATCTGACGGTCCTCAACACCACCAAGTCGGAATTCCACGGCTACATCAAGGATCGCTACACCACGCTGCGCGAGACCCGCGACCGCGTGCTGGCCACCGAGGTGAACGCGCAGTGGCGGCATTCGGGTGAGAACACCGAGTGGGACAAGTCCTACGAGATCGTGAAACGCTGTCTGCTGCAGGCCTTCGCGGACACGCACAGCCTCTCGCTGCAGCAGACGCTGTTCGAGATGGGGGAGCGGGTGCTCGAAACCTGTTCCGACATTGTGGAAGTCAAGCTGGTGCTGCCCAACAAGCATCACTTCGAGGTGGACCTGTCGCCGTTCGGCATGGTCAATGACAACGAAGTATTCTGGGCTGCCGACCGTCCGTACGGACTCATCGAGGGCACGGTGGTGCGCGAGGTTCCGCCCGCCGGACCGGCCTGGTCCTGAATACGGAAGCGATGCAGTGAACTTCTCAGCACCTGGCACCGGCGGCGACGCGCTTATCCGCAATCTGGGTAGGACCGTCATCGAGAACGCCTATATCGCACCGGTTGTCGGTGACGAGATCGAATCCGGCTACCTCGTCATCGAAGGCGGCCGGATCACAGCCCTCGGCGCCGGACCGGCGCCCACGGTGCTGGGCGCCGACCGCATCGACGGCACCGGCTGCCTGGTGACCCCGGGCCTGGTGAACACCCACCACCACCTCTACCAGTGGGCCACCCAGGGCCTGTTCCAGGATTCGACGCTGTTCGAATGGCTGACCGGCCTCTACCGGACCTGGGCCGGCATGGACGCCGACGTCGTATACGGCGCTGCCACAGCGGGTTTGGGCTGGCTCGCGCTGACAGGCTGCACCACCTCCAGCGATCACCACTACATCTTCCCCAAGGGTCGCGGTGATCTGTTCGAGGCCGAGGTGAGCGCCGCCCGGGAGATCGGCCTGCGCTTCCACCCGTGCCGCGGCTCCATGGATCGCGGACAGTCCCAGGGCGGTCTGCCGCCGGACGAGGTGGTCGAGGATCGCGAAGCGATCCTGATCAATACCGAGGAGATCATCGGCAAGTACCACGATGATTCCTTCGATTCCATGCTGCGCGTCGCCGTCGCTCCCTGCTCACCGTTCTCGGTGAGTGAGGGGCTCATGGTCGATGCCGCGGTACTGGCCCGCACCCGGGGCGTTCGCCTGCACACCCACCTCGCCGAGACGATCGATGAGGAGGAGCACTGCATCGCCCAGATGGGTTGCACCCCGGTCGAATACATGGAGAAGCTGGGCTGGCTCGGTGACGACGTGTGGTTCGCGCACGCCGTCCATCTGCACGATGCCGATATTCGCCGCTTCGCCGATACGGGCACCGGCACGGCGCACTGCCCGACCTCCAATGGCCGCCTCGGCGCCGGCATCGCCCGCATCTCCGATCTGCTGGCCGCCGGTGCTCCGGTCGGCCTGGGTGTCGACGGTGCGGCGTCCAGCGAATTGACCTCCATGGCCGGGGAAATGCGGCAGGCGATGCTCTTCCAGCGCGCCGTGCACGGTCCCACCGCGCTCACCGCTCGCCAGGCCCTGGAAATGGGCACGCTCGGCGGCGCGCGAAACCTGGGCCGCCAGCGGGAGATCGGCTCGCTGGAGCCCGGCAAGCTCGCCGATATCGCTGTATGGCGAGTCGACGGCTTCCGTGCCGCGGTCGCTGATCCGTTGTGCGCCTTGGTCTTCGGACCCACCCCGCCGCTCGCCCGATTGTTCGTGGGCGGGCGCACCGTGGTGGCGAACGACGAGCTGCGCACCCTCCCGCACGATCAGGTCGGCCGCGCGGGCCTACTGGCCCGGAAGCGGTTGCTGCGTCAGGAATCCCAATGACTACATCTCGAGCAGTGATGGAGGAAACGTAAGTTCTCGGCGGCGCCGGGCATATCAGCCGGGCGCCGGTACGACCGGAAGACATCATCCGGAGCAGTTGATCAACAGGGGCAGACCGGCTTTCGACGGTAAGGACCCCACAACAGCAGTCACCGAATCCGCGGCCCGGAACGATGAAACCCGGACCGTAGGTCGGCTACGCCCTTAGGAGGGCATGCCATGACCCAGATCGAATCCCCGACCCCCACCACCACACTCGCCGGTGGGTCGGCACTCGACCGGTTCTTCAAGTTGAGTGAACGTCGCACTACTGTCTCACGCGAAATCCGTGGCGGAATCACCACATTCGTCGCCATGGCCTACGTTATCCTGCTCGTCCCGCTCATTCTCGGCGGGGTCACCGATATCGACGGCAACCATCTGAGCATCGCTCAGCTCACCACCGCCACCGCGTTCTCCGCCGGATTGTCCACGGTCCTCATGGGTCTGGTGGGCAATGTCCCGCTGGCGCTCGCCGCGGGCCTGGGCGTGGTGCCGGTGGTCGCCTTCCAGGCGGCGCCGCATATGACCTGGCCGCAGACCATGGGCCTGGTGGTGCTGATGGGCCTGATCATTGTGATCATGGCCGCCACCGGCCTGCGAACCCTGATCATCAATGCCATTCCGGTAGCGCTCAAGCACGCCATCGGCGTCGGAATCGGCATGTTCATCGCCATGATCGGGCTGGTCTCCGCCGGAGTGGTCGGTCACGGTTCGGCGGGCGGACCCCCGGTCACCCTCGGTGTCGACGGTCATCTGCAGGGCTGGCCCGTGGTGGTCTTCGCGGTCGGCCTGCTGCTCATGCTCGCGCTGTACATCCGCAAGGTGCCGGGTGCGATTCTGATCAGCATCGCCATCTCGACGGTGCTCGCGATCGTGATCAACTGGGCGGCCAAGATCGACCCGAAGACCTGGGGAACGGTCGTCCCCGAGGCGCCCAAATCCCTCTTCGCCACACCGGATTTCGGGCTCATGTTCAATATCGATCTGTTCGGCGGCTTCGCCCGCGCCGGCGGGCTGATCGCGAGCGTGGTGCTGTTCACCCTGGTGCTGACCGGCTTCTTCGATGCCATGGGAACGGTTTTCGGCGTGAGTGACGAGGCAGGTCTGCTGGATGAGAAGGGCACCCTGCCGGGCATCGGCAAGATCCTGACCGTCGACGGTATCGCCCAGGTCATCGGCGGACTCAGCGGTGGTGCGGGCAGCACGGTCTACGTGGAATCCGCGACGGGCGTCGGTGAGGGGGCTCGTACCGGACTCACCAGTGTGGTCACCGGTGGATTGTTCTGCGCGGCAGTGTTTTTCACCCCGCTCGCGGCGGTGGTGCCCATTCAGGCCGCGGCTCCGGCCCTGGTGCTGGTCGGGGCGCTCATGATGACCCAGGCCCGCAAGATCGACTGGAACGACCTCGAGATCGCGGTGCCGGCGTTCATCACCATCGCGCTCATGCCGTTCACCTACTCGATCACCAATGGTGTCGGCGCGGGCCTCATCGCCTACACGGTGATCAAGCTGGCGCGGGGCAAGTTCAGCGAAATCCATTGGCTGGTAGGCGCGGTCAGCCTGGTCTTCGCCGCCTACTTCGGCATCAACGGTATCGAACAGGTCCTGGGCGGCTGATATGGGCGACAGTGTGGCGCGGCCTGCCGGGGCTGCGCCACACTGTCGTCTCGGCCGGGCCGCGCTTCGGCCGGCCGTCCGGCGAGTAATCTGCTGATCATGCGGCTGCGCGCGGAATTCACGACCGAACCTTTCGACGGCGAGGGCAATCCGCCGCCGCACGCCACCGAAACCTTCGCCGCGCTCGAGAAGCACGGTCTCACCTGTGAATTCGGCCCGCTGGGCACCTCGGTGGCCGGTCCGGACGAGGCGCTGCTGCCCGCGCTGCAGGAGATGCTCGCGGTGGCCTTCTCCCATGGCGCATCCCGGGTGACGCTTCAGGTCGAGCAGGCCGATGAGTGAGCGCGCCGGGGTGGACGCCACCCATCCGGTGCTGGCGACGCTGGCGCCCCTGCTGGAACGTGTGGGCGGCACGCTGATTGCGCCCACCGACGGTTTGCCCGATGACGTACCGCTGGTCTGGGAGGGCGTCACGCTGGCGTGGGTCCGGCTCACCGCCTCCGAAACCGAACCGGCAGAAGGCATTCGGCGGCTGCTGAGCGAGGTCGCCACCCAGTTCGGCGCACCGCTGTCCGAGCTGCCGCGGGCCGATAAGCAGCGCGCCGTGCGATTGCTCGAAGAGCGTGGTGCGTTCAGCTACCGGAAGTCGGCCGAGACGGTGGCCGAGGCGCTGGGCGTCACCCGTTTCACGGTCTACAACTACCTCAACAGAACTCGGCCCTGACTGCCTGTAGTCGAGTCCGCCAGTTCTCGAAACCCGCTGCCATGCAGCGGGTTTTGTCGTTCTGCCGCAAGGTTTCGGGCCGTCGGCACTGTCCGCTGAAGATATATACTTCAACAAACTGTTGACGCAATGAAGTGACCCATGACACTGTTTTGCAGGTCGGAATATAACTTCCGCAATGCGAGAAAGTGCTGCTGCTTATGGTCACAGTCGATGAGTTCAACGGGTGGGACAGCGCCCGGCTGCGGCCCGCTCTGCTCGAGTGCTGCCGGGTACCGGCCTGGGCCGACGCCCTGCTGACCGCCCGGCCCTATGTGGATCTCGACACCCTGCTCGATGCCGCCGACCGCCTGGCGGCGGAGTTCGGTCCGGAGGATCTCGAGCGCGCCGTGGCGGCGCACCCGCGCATCGGCCAGCGCTCCGAACGCGACGAACTCAGCAGCTCCTGGTCACGCGAGGAACAGTCCGGCGTCGCAGCCGATGTGGAGACCGTTGCCGCACTGCACTCCGCGAATCGCCTCTACGAGAAGCGATTCGGCCGTGTCTTCCTCATCTGTGCGACGGGGTTGTCGACCTCGGAGATTCTCGCGGCGGTCACTTTCCGGCTCGCCAACGACGCCACCACCGAGGCGAAGGTGGTCGACGTCGAGCTGCGCAAGATCATCAGGCTGCGGCTGCAGCGCGTGATCGTCTGAAGCGCTATCACCCATTCGCCGGTACGGCCCACCGCGGGAGTTGAGAGGTTTTCCATGGCAATTCAGCTTGGACAGAATCAGTACGGAAAGGCGGAGAGCCGGGTCGTGCGCGTCTATCGCGACAGCGCCCGGCACACCATCCGGGATCTCAATGTCTCCTCGGCGCTGCGCGGCCGGTTCGAGGACGCGCACATCACCGGTGATCAGCGGGACATTCTGCCCACCGACACCCAGAAGAACACCGCCTTCTCCTTCGCCAAGGAGAAGGGCATCGGCGCGATCGAGGATTTCGCGCTGACGCTGGCCGACCATTTCGTCTCGCGGTGCCCCGGGGCCGACGGCGCGCGCGTCGAGATCGAGGAGTACGCCTGGGACCGGATTCCGGTCGACGGTGTGGGACACGACTTCTCGTTCACGCAGGCCGGCGGGGGAGTGCGCACCACGGTGGTCAATCTGGACGGCTACGGCGCCGATCGGCGCACGCACGTGGTCACCGGCATCAAGGATCTGGTGCTGCTCAAGTCCACCGGTTCGGAGTTCACCGGATTCTTCGAGGACAAGTACACGACGCTGCCGCCCACCAAGGATCGCATCATGGCCACCTCGCTGGTGGCGCGCTGGCGTTACGACCGCACCGATGTGGACTGGGACAGGTCCTACGCCTCGATTCGGTCCACGCTGCTGCGGCAGTTCGCCGTGGTGCATTCGCTGGCCCTGCAGCAGACCCTCTACAGCATGGGCCGCGCGGTGCTCGAGCAGCACCGCGAGGTCGCCGAGATCAAGTTCTCCGCCCCCAACAAGCACCACTTCCTCGTGGATCTGAGCCCCTTCCACGTGGAGAACCCGGGCGAGGTGTTCATCGCCGCGGACCGGCCCTACGGCCTCATCGAGGCCGCCCTGCACCGTGACGACGCGAACCCCGCGGGCAATGCCTGGTTCGGCGTTCCCGGGTTTTGCTGAGGAGGACGCCATGTTCAGTGGCAAACTACAAGCGCGACAACGACATCCGGGCCCCGAGGATGAACGCTATTCCTTCGGCCGGACACTCGCCTACGGCATTCAACACATTCTGACCATGTACGGCGGGGTCATCGCACCCCCGCTCATCATCGGCGGCGCGGCCGGACTCTCGGCCGCGGATATGGGCCTGCTGGTCACCGCCGGACTGTTCGTCTCCGGCGCCGCGACCCTGTTGCAGACTCTCGGCCTCGGCCGGTTCGGTAGCAGATTGCCTATCGTACAAGGCATTTCGTTCGTGACCGTCTCGACGATGGTGACGATCGCCCAGTCCGACGGACTGCGCTCGGTATACGGCGCGATCATCGTGTCCGGGCTCATCGGGCTGGTGCTCTCGTCGTTCTTCGCGCGCCTGGTGCGACTGTTCCCGGCCGTGGTCACCGGCACCATCATCACGGTGATCGGCCTGTCGCTGATGCCGGTCGCGTTCACCTGGGCGCTGGGCAACGACCCGCACAAATCCGGGTACGGGTCGATGGGCAATATCGGTCTGGCCGGGCTCACGCTGCTCGCGATTCTGGTGATCAGCCGAGTTTTTCAGGGTGCGATCTCGCGATTGTCCATCCTGATCGGGCTGATACTGGGCACCGTCGTCGCCGCTCTCGCGGGCCGCACCGACTTCTCGGCGGTGGGGCAGACCAAGCTGATCGCACTGCCGTCGATCCTGCCGTTCGGTTCGCCGGTGTTCAATGTGGGCGCGATCGTCTCGATGACCATCGTGATGCTGGTGATCATGACCGAGACCGTCGCCGACGTCATCACCATCGGTGAGATCGTGGGCGCCGAGATCGACACCGGCCGAGTGGCGGACGGGCTGCGGGCGGATATGGCCTCCTCGGCCGTGGCGCCGCTGTTCGGGTCCTTCCCGTGCAGTGCGTTCGCGCAGAATATCGGCCTGGTCGCCTTGACCGGCATCAAGAGCCGATTTGTTGTCGCCACCGGCGGTCTGGTGCTGCTACTGCTGGGATTCGTCCCGGTATTCGGCGCGGTGGTGGCCGGAATCCCCTATCCGGTGCTGGGCGGCGCGGGCGTCGTGCTGTTCGGAACCGTTGCCGCGAGCGGCATTCGGACCCTGGCACGGGTGGAGTTCCACGACAACCTCAACATGGTCATTGTCGCGGTGGGTCTGGCGGGAGGGCTCATTCCGATTGCCGCTCCGACATTTTGGGACGCGTTCCCGCAATGGTTCGCGGTCATCATGCAGTCCGGAATCAGTGCCACCGCAATCTCCGCGATCGTGCTCAATCTCCTGTTCAATGTGCTGACCATCGGCAATCGTTCCGGCGCATCGGTCTTCGCGGCCGCAGACGACGAACGCGACGGATCCGGCGAGCGGATCGACGACGATATCCGCCACTGATCGACCCCCGGCCGGGCGAATCTGCGCTCTGGCTGGACGAACCTACGAAATCGACCCCGAATCGATTCCCGCGATTGTGGTGATCGCGTCTTTCGAAGGCGATGTGATCGCCGACATAATTTGGAGCAACGGGGGAGGAAGGAATTCAGAATGCCCCTCATTTTCCTGAACGGCGGCGCCATGCGCGGCGGTCCACTGAATCACCTGCTCGCGGGCGCGCCGTTCGCCGGCGAGGTGAAGACCGCAGCGCAATACCGGTTCTATTCGGTGGGTGATCGCTTCCCGGGACTGCATCCGGTATCGGACGGTGGCACGACCATTACGGGCGAGTTATTCGATGTGCCTATGGAGGTACTGCGCACCAGTCTGCTTCCGGCCGAACCGCCGGAATTGGAATTGGGCGTCATCGAACTCGATGACAAGCGCTCCGTGCTGTCCATGGTGCTGCGCCGCCCGCCCGTCTCGTACCCGCAGCTGATCGACATTACCGAATTCGGCAGCTGGACGACCTATCGCGAAGGAAACCGATGAAGTTCACCACCGGGGGCGCGCCCCGGAAGTACGACGTCAATTGCTCGATTCTCTTCACGGATCTGCCGCTGCTCGAGCGTCCCGCCGCGGCCAAGGCGGCCGGATTCGACGCCGTGGAATTCTGGTGGCCCTTCGGTGAGAACGCCACCCCGTCCGACAGTGAGATCGATGCGTTCGTCGCCGCGATCGACCTGGCCGGGGTGCAGTTGGCCGGACTGAACTTCATCGACCTCATTCCCGCTGGGCGCGGACTGGTTTCGGTGCCGGGGCAGGAGAGCCGGTTCAGGGACAGTGTCGAGGTCGCCGTCGGCATTGCCGAGCGTACCGGCTGCAAGGCGCTGAATGCGCTGTACGGCAACAGGATTGCCGGGGAAGACCCCGCGAAGCAGGACGAACTCGCCCTGGAGAACCTGCGGCTGGCTGCTGTGGCGGCGCAGCGCATCGACGCGGTGGTACTGCTCGAGGCGCTGAATGTCTATGAGTCGCCGGACTATCCGATTGTCTCGGCCGGACATGCGATCAAGATCATCGAGCAGGTCGGCGAGCCGAATGTGCGCTTCCTCTGCGACCTCTACCACCTGGCGCGCATGGGCGAGAACCTGCCCGCCGTCATCGACACCTGGGCCGGATACCTCGGCCATGTGCAGATCGCCGATTCGCCGGGGCGCGGCCGTCCGGGCAGCGGCGAGCTCGACTTCGAGGCCCTGCTGGGTGACCTCGACAAGGCGGGCTACGACGGCTGGATCGGCCTGGAATACAAGGACCCCGAACTGAACTGGGAGTGGAACAAATGAGCAAGATCGGTTTCGTCGGCCTCGGAATCATGGGCGGCCCCATGGCGGGTCACCTGGTCAAAGCCGGTCATGACGTCACGGGCTTCGACCTCTCGCCCACCGGCCTGGAGAAGCTGAAGGCCGCCGGCGGCGCCACCGCGGGCAGCGCGGCGGAGGCGGTGCGCGACAAGGACATCGTCATCACCATGCTGCCGCAGGACGAGCACGTCGAAGCGGTCTTCGCCGACATTCTCGAGCATGCCGCCCCCGGCACCCTGTACATCGACTTCTCCTCCATCACGCCCAAGACCTCCATCCGGACGGCCAGCGAGGGCGCGAAGAAGCAGCTGCGCGTGCTCGACGCACCGGTCAGCGGCGGTGAGCCCGGTGCGATCAATGCCGCGCTGTCCATCATGGTCGGCGGTGCGGAGGCCGACTTCGACACGGCCCTGCCGATTTTCGAGACCGTCGGCAAGACCATCGCCCTGGTGGGCCCGAACGGCGCCGGACAGGTGGTGAAGGCCGCCAACCAGCTGGTGGTGGGCGGCACCTACGCCCTGGTGGCCGAGGCGATCCTGCTCATGGAGGGCCTGGGCGCGGACGCGGCCGCCGGTCTCGATGTGCTCGCCGGTGGTCTGGCCGGCAGCAAGATTCTGGAGCTCAAGCGAAAGTCCATGCTGGAGCGCAGCTTCCAGCCCGGGTTCCGGATCGATCTGCACCACAAGGATATGGGCATCATCCTGCAGGCCGCCCGGCAGGCCGAGATCTCGATTCCCATGGGCGCGTTGACCGCTCAGCTCATCGCCGCCGCCCGCGCCATGGGTCACGGCTCGCTCGATCATTCCGCACTGCTGCTGGTCGCCGAGGCGCTGGCCGGGAAGGGCCAGGCGTGACGGCGCCCGTACTGAGCATCGGGCACGGCCCGAATATGGCGCACGGGCACGGCATCTGCGCGCTGTCCGTACCGCAGGGCTGGGTGGTGGAGCGGGTCACCGTGCACCACCGGACATCATTTGCCGAATCGACGAGTCGGCCGCTGACGCTGATCCGAAAGGGGATCTGACATGACACGCATGCGGGCTGTGGACGCGGCCGTACTCATTCTCGAAAAGGAGGGTGCGACACAGGCATTCGGCCTGCCCGGCGCCGCCATCAACCCCTTCTACAGCGCCATGCGAGCGCACGGCGGCATCCGGCACATTCTGGCCCGGCACGTCGAGGCGGCCTCGCATATGGCCGAGGGCTTCACCCGGGCCGCGCCCGGCAATATCGGCATCTGCATCGGCACCTCCGGACCGGCGGGCACCGATATGATCACCGGGTTGTACGCGGCGAGTGCGGATTCCATTCCGATCCTGTGCATCACTGGGCAGGCGCCGGTGGCCAAGCTGCACAAGGAAGACTTCCAGGCCGTCGATATCGCCTCCATCGCCGCACCGGTGAGCAAGTGGGCGGTCACCGTCCTGGAACCGGCTCAGGTGCCGGGCGCCTTCCAGAAGGCGTTCCAGCTCATGCGTTCCGGGCGTCCCGGACCGGTCCTGATCGACCTGCCGATCGATGTGCAGCTGGCCGAGATCGAATTCGATATCGAGACCTACTCGCCCCTGGATGTGCACCGGCCGGCCGCGACGCGGGCACAGGCGGAGAAGGCCATCACCATGCTCTGCGCGGCCGAGCGGCCGCTCATCGTGGCCGGCGGCGGTGTGGTGAATGCCGACGCGGCGGATCTGCTCGTCGAATTCGCGGAACTGACCGGGGTTCCCGTGGTGCCGACGCTGATGGGGTGGGGCACCATCCCGGACGATCACCGCCTGCACGCGGGCATGGTCGGGCTGCAGACCTCACACCGCTACGGCAATGCCACGCTGCTGGAGTCGGACTTCGTGCTCGGCATCGGCAACAGGTGGGCCAACCGGCACACCGGCGGTGTCGAAACCTACACGCGGGACCGCACTTTCGTGCACGTCGATATCGAGCCGACCCAGATCGGCCGGGTGTTCGCAGCCGATTTCGGCATCGTGTCCGACGCCGGTGCGGCACTGGCGGTCTTCCTCGAGGTCGCGCATGAAATGGCGCTCGACGGGCGGCTGCCGGACCGTAGCGAGTGGGCCGCGCAAATCCAGGCGCGCAAGCGAACCCTGCTGCGCAAGACGCACTTCGACTCGGTGCCGATCAAGCCGCAGCGGGTGTACGAGGAGATGAATCGGGCCTTCGGCCCGGACGTTCGCTACGTCACCACCATCGGGCTCTCGCAGATCCAGGCGGCGCAGATGCTGCACGTGTACAAGCCGCGGCACTGGATCAATGCCGGACAGGCCGGGCCGCTGGGCTGGACGCTGCCGGCCGCGCTCGGTGTGGCGACGGCACTGCCGGATGCGACGGTGGTCGCGCTCTCGGGTGACTACGACTTCCAGTTCCTCATCGAGGAATTGGCCGTCGGCGCACAGTTCAAGATCCCGTATGTCCATGTGGTGGTGAACAATTCGTACCTCGGGCTGATCCGTCAGGCGCAGCGCGCGTTCGATATGGACTACTACGTGCAGCTGTCCTTCGAGAACATCAACAGCCCGGAGGTCAACGGCTACGGTGTCGACCACCTGAAGGTGGCGGAGGGACTGGGCTGCAAGGCGATTCGCGTGACCGAACCCGATCGCATCGGCTCGGCGCTGGAGCAAGCCAAGCGGCTCATGGCCGAACATCAGGTGCCGGTTCTCGTCGAGGTCATTCTCGAGCGTGTCACCAATGTGTCCATGGGCCTCGAGATCGACAGCGTCACCGAATTCGAGGAGCTCGCCGGATCCGCCGCAGACGCACCCACCTCGATCGCCGCACTCGCTGAACTCGAAACCGCCGGGAGTGCAGGGTGATTCACGCGCCGGGGGGTTCGGGGCGCGGCTGGCAGGAGGGGCATGTGATCGTGGCCCCGGACAAATTCAAAGGGTCGCTGACCGCCGGGCAGGTCGCCGCGCACATCGCGGCCGGCCTGCGGCGGGAACGGCCCGATCTGCCCGTGGTGACCATTCCGGTCGCCGACGGCGGTGACGGCACGGTCGAGGCGATGGTGGCGTCCGGATTCTCCGGACTCCAGACGGCCGTCACGGGGCCGGTCGGGAATCGAGTGGTCGCAGCGTTTGCCATGAGGGGCGATACGGCCGTCATCGAACTCGCGGAGGCCTCCGGGCTGCGGCGACTACCCGACCGGCCCACCCCCCTCACGGCCCGCACCGCCAGCAGCTTCGGCACCGGCGAACTCATTCGGACCGCGGTATCGCGCGGTGCGCGCCGAATTGTGCTCGGGCTCGGCGGCAGTGCCTGCACCGATGGCGGTGCGGGCATGCTCACCGCGCTCGGCGCCCGGCTGCTCGACGATGACGGGGAGCAGTTGCCGCCCGGCGGCGTGGCGCTGCAGCGACTGGCGCGCATCGATACCAGCGGTTTGATGCGGGTACAGATCACCGTGGCCTCCGATGTCGACAATCCGCTGCTGGGACCGCGCGGCGCGGCACACGTCTACGGCGGGCAGAAGGGTGCGGGCTCGGACGATATCGAGGCATTGGAACGCGGGCTCACCCGGTTCGCGGAGATCGCGGCGCGGGATCATTTCGTCGACAAGGCGGAACGGCCCGGCGCCGGGGCCGCGGGCGGTGTCGGTTTCGCCGCGCTCGCCTTTCTCGGCGCGCGCACCGAGCCGGGGATCGAAATCATCCTGCGGCACCTCGAGTTCGGCGACCGGCTGGCCGGGGCCCGGCTGGTGATCACCGGGGAAGGCTGTCTGGACCGGCAGACCCTGCACGGCAAGGCCCCGATCGGGGTGGCACGCGCCGCCGTCGCGGCCGGGGTGCCGGTGCTGGCGGTCTCCGGGCAGCGACTGCTCACCCGGGACGTGCTGCGCCGCTTCGGCTTCCAGGACGCCTTCGCGCTCACCGATATCGAACCCGATCCCCAGCTGTGCATTGCGAACGCCGATGCGCTGCTGGAGCAGCTGGCCGCGCAGATCGCCGGTACCCGCCTGGGCGAACTGCCGGCCCGCACCACCAACTAGTCGAAAAGGAAGCGATGTCGGACTTTACGAGCCTGCCGGATCTGGCGCTGCGCACCTACCGCGCCAGCGTGATCGCCGCGAGCGACGAATCCTTCGAAGAGCGCGAGAATCTCATCCATCCGTGGGAGCCGCGCTTCTCCGCCGAGACCTTCGGCACCAAGGGGCAGGAATACGACGGCTGGGAGACTCGCCGCCACCGCGGCCCCGGCCACGACTGGGCCATCGTGCGACTGGGCATGCCCGGTATCGTGCGCGGCGTGGTGATCGACACCGCCTGGTTCAAGGGGAACTACCCGCCGCACGCCTCCGTCGAGGCCTGCCGGGTGTCCGGCTATCCCGCTGTGGCGGAACTGGATTCGGCCGAGTGGGTGGAGATCCTGCCGCGCACCGCGCTGGGCGGCGACGCGCGCCACGAGCTGCCGGTCGAGGACGAGCGGATCTTCACGCACGTCCGGCTGAACATGTTCCCGGACGGCGGCATCGCCCGCTTCCGCGTGCACGGCGAGGTGGTACCCGATCCCGCCCTGCTCGCCGGGCTCACGGTGGACCTGGCCGCACTGGAGAACGGTGCGCGCACCCTGGACTGCTCGAATATGTTCTATTCCGCGCCGGACAATATGCTCGCACCAGGCCTGGCACGCAACCAATCCGAGGGTTGGGAAACCGCGCGCCGCCGCGACGACGGCAATGACTGGGCCGTGATTGCGCTTGCGGCCCAGGGTGTTCCGGAATTGATCGAACTCGACACCACGAACCTGGTTTTCAACGCCCCGGGCGAAATCCGGCTGCTGGGCCTCGATCTCGCCGAAGGCGACCCCCTGCCTGCCGACCCCGCCGCCTGGTTCGAAGTGCTGCCCCGCGTGACGATTCAACCCGACACCCCGCACCGCATTCGCGTAGCGGCAGACGCCCGGCGGCCCATCACCCACATCCGGCTCGATATCTACCCGGACGGCGGCCTCGGCCGACTGCGAGTCCATGGATCGCTCACCGCGGCAGGCACGGACCTGCTGGAAACTCGTTGGGACGCTTCCTGATCGGAAGGCGACTCTTTCTCAACCCCGCGCCGGCCCTGTTTACCCAACAGGCCCGGCGCGGGGTTTTTCAGTGGTTGCCGATCCCTGCTACGGAGAGCGCGAGGGTGCGGCGCAGTCGCCAGGGCAGGGCTGTGAAGAGCGCTGACATGGCGGCGGCGGTTCCGGGGAGATCATCGCGGCCGGAGAGGTAGGCGCGCTGTCGTGCGGCGGGGAGTGTGAAGAAGGCGTCGAAGAAGACAGGGAGATCCTGCGGGGGGAGTGCCAGCAGGGCGCGCAGTCCGGCCAGGCGCAGCGCGTGTACGGCGCGGGCCGAGAGCGGCCAGATCGCGTCTCCGGCGGCGACGGTGTCGGCGGTGCGCAGGGCGGTCGCGACGCTGTAGCCGGAGGCGGGATGCAGCAGTCCGCCTGCCGCGCCGAAGGTTGTGCGCCCGGGCTTGCCGCCGTGGACGGGGAAGCGTACGCGCTCGATGCGTTCCGCTCCGGTGAGAGTGATTCCGCGCGAACGTAATCGGTGCGTCAGACGGTCGCGCAGCACGCTGCTGTCGAGGGCCGGGCGTCCGGCGAGGCAGGTCTCCTCGAGGAGTACGGCGTCATCGCTCAGTGGTACCGCGTAGAGGAAGGAGCGCGGCTCGCTCGGGTCCGCGCCATTGTCGTGTCGCCAGTCCATGAAGAGCGTCTCCGGCTCGGCCCATTGCGCCCGGTCCACCACGACGCCGTAGGCGGTCTGCTCGGCCAGAGCGGGGGAGCGCGGCACCCCGCGCGCATCGATGACCCGGCCGGCGGGCAGCACCGCTCCCGACGCCAGTCGCACCGAGGGCAGATCGTGCGCGTACTGGCCGGAACGGGTCGGCGCGACAATATCGACCACTCGATCTGTCAGGACGCGGGCTCCGGTGAGATCGAGTGACTCCTGCAGTCGCGCGGTATCGAAGACGACATAGCGCCGCGCCAACTCCACGCGCCGGGTGGTCCAGGCAATGGGGTTATCGACCACAGCGGCCGGCACCTGCGCGGAAACCCAGTCCGGCAGCTCATCGGCCCAGGCCGCATAGGTGGCGTTCCACTGCCGCTCGGGCTGCGGATCGACCACGGTCACCGACTGGCCCTGCCGCAGTGCCCGATATGCGAGGGCTCGCCCCGCCGGGCCCAGGCCGCAGACAAGTAGATCGGAGGTCATGCCGTGATTGGATCATGATCGACAGGCGTCATACAGTTCGATGACTTGTTGCCGGGTCGGGAGGGTTCCGGCACACCGCGAAAGGTGAACACATGACGTATCCCCCCGGGCCTCCGTCCGGACCAGGGTTCGGAGGCGATCCATACGGCCAGGGGCAGGGTCAGCGGCCGCCGCAGGATCCGGCGTGGTGGGGTCAGCCGGTGCAACCCGCGCAGCCGCAGCAGGGGTGGCCCGGCGAACAGCCCGCATGGCAGCAGCCGCAGGCGCAGCCGGGCTGGCAGCAGCCGGTCGAGCAGCCGGGGTGGGGTCAGCAGCCGGGTTGGGGTGGGCAGCAAGGGTATCCGCAGCAGCCGGGATATCCGGCCGGGCCGCCGCCGCAGCCGCCGCGCCGCAATACCGGGCTGATCGTCGGCATTGTGCTCGCCGTGGTCGCGGTGCTCGCGATCGGAGTCGGCGCGATCGTCGTTGTCACCAGGAGCGGCAACTCCGATAACCAGGCCGCCGCCACCTCGACGACCACCCTCGCACCGACCACCACCGACACCACGACCACGCGGCCCACCACGACCACCAAGAGCGCGCCCGCGGGCGGCAAGTTCACCTACTCCGAATACGGGCAGGTCTGGAACTTCAAGCTCGGTGATGTGGCGCTGCAGGCCGATTGGGTCGAGGGCCACGACTACAACAGCTGCGCACCGGTCGAAGTCAAGGGCAAACTCACCGGCCTGGGCTGCCAGTACGGCTCGTCGCTGGTGTGGAAGGCGGAGAACGGCGCGGTCATGCTCACCCAGTTCATTCTCACCATGAGCGATGCCGACAAGGCGTCGGCGGCGTCGGGGCAGTTCGACGACAAGGACATCAACCTGCCGTCGGGCAGCTATATCTCGAACTGGGAGACCGGTAAGTGGCGTGACGGCAGCCAGTCGCAATTCGTGGTGATCACATTCGCGACCGCCACCTCCGACGTCGATGTCCCCACCGTGGAGAAGTACCTTAAGTACCGGCACAGCGATACGCTCGCCGCGCTCGTCTGGCGCTGATCGGCCCGGCAGACATCCGCCCCGCACCGAATCATGGTGCGGGGCGGATGGTTTCGGTCAGATCCCGCCGGTGGCGAGCAGCCCGCCGTCCACGCGAATGGTGGTGCCGGTGATCCACGAGGACTCGCTCGAGGACAGGAACCCGATCAGCCCCGCCACATCCTCCGGCGACCCGAGCCGCTTCATTGGGTACACCGCCGCGGCGGCTTCTTCGTCGGCCGAGTACAGCGCGTCCGCGAACTTGGTCTTGATCACGCCCGGCGCCACCGCATTCACCCGAATATTCGGCCCGAGCTGCCAGGCCAGTTCCTCCGTCAGCCGAATCAGCGCCGCCTTGGACGCACCGTAAGCGGCGATCACCCCGGTGGACCGCAGCCCCGCGACACTGGCGACATTCACCACGGCCCCGCCGTGCTCACCCATCCACGCCTTGTACGCCTCCTGCACATACCCCAGCGCCGCAACAACATTCACATCGAAGATCTTGCGCACGGCGTCCAGATCAGCCTCCATGAGCGACCCGTACACCGGATTGATCCCAGTGTTGTTGATCAGCACATCCAACGACCCGAACTGCGCCACCGCCGCGGCAACCTGCTCGGCCCGCGCCTGGGCCTCCCCGGAGTTCCCCGCGACCGCCACCACCTTCCCTGCATACCCCAGCCCCCGCAGCTCCTCGGCCGCCTCCTCCAGCGGCCCCAGCTTCCGCGCCGTCACCACCACATTCGCCCCGCGCCGCAGCAGTTCCGACGCCACCGCAAACCCGATACCCCGGCTCGCCCCGGTGACCAGCGCGCTCTTGCCCAGCAGATCATCACTCATGTGACGGCACAGTACTTCAGTCACGTGATCTGCGCGAATACGCCCCAGTGAGGGGTTCATGACGTCACATTAGCGCGTTGGTGCAGTCACCAGGAAGCGTGAGTTCGGTGCAGTCACATGCGGATTCAGGCAGACGCGGCCAAGCCGGGGCGACGGGTCGAGGCGAGCGGATGCGGCTGACCGGTGACAGCGGCCAGCGCCTCGGCCACGCGCCCGATATCTCGAATCTGCTCGAGCGTAAAGGCATCGTGGGTCCCGCGGCCACGACTCTGGCCGCCGACTCGTGCTGGGCTCGCGCCCCAGGTCGCAAAGCCTCGCACAACGTGCCCGCCGCGCGGTATGGCAACAAGTCGGCAATGTTGTGGCAACTGATCAGCAACGACCGGCTGATGAAATATCCCTACCCTTCTCGGGTCGGGCCTGAGGCGCTATTTCGCATCAAAGTGCCTGCGGTGGTGATGATCCGGCACGGTCAGTCTCTGAACGACAACTCGGAGAGGTTCTTCGCACATGTTCCTTCGGACGCCGCTGTACATCCTCAACGATCATCGCAACCTATTGGCAATCTCTGCCGCCCGTCCGCTGTCGCAGTCTGACGTCGCCGTGTGTCGCGCCGGGGACCGGTAGATGTTCGAATCGTGTTGTACACCATTCGATGTCGCACACCTTCTGCGGCATCGATACCGATTGGACGTGCAATTCGCTGCGTGCCGGCCCGTCCTGGTGTGCGGTGCCGAGTTCGGCGCGATCGACATGCCATCGGTGCTCGGCGGGCACGTACTACCGCTGCTGTCGTTCTCCTCGGTGCCGGTGATCGCCGACTCACGCCGCACGAGATGGACCTTCCTCGTCGGCATCGCGCCGCCGCAACCGGGCCCGGTCCGGGCCGATCCGAACCTGGCCGAGTACGGCGTCGTGCAGCGGGCGCGTGGACAGCGGGTTCTGCTTCCGGTCTCGAATTCCGGAACCGGCTCGCAGTGGGCCAACGAGCCGGCCCCGGGCGGCGGTACGCCACAGGCGTCGTCGGTCCTCGCGTCCGCAGCGCGCGTGATCGCCTCTATGGCAGCTCTCCGATGATTTGACCGCGATCGTTACCTGGTCATTCGGGGGGACCTGTGCCGAGCGTGCGGGAGCATCTGGTGAACGGGGATGTGGAGTCAGCAGCCGCTGCGAACGGGAGAGGCGGGTCCGGTACGGGTGGTTGAGGATTGATCGGCTCGGGTTGTGAGCGATGAAGTTGGGGGTCAGTAGCATTCACCCGACGTCTTCACATACCCGAAGGGAACACTGTCCATGGCACGCAAGGTCGTTGTGACTCTCGTTGACGATTTCGATGGAAAGTCCGAGGCGGAGGAGACGGTGTTGTTCGCGCTCGACGGCGCGGAATACGAGATCGACCTGTCGGGTCCGAACGCCGACCGGCTGAAGAGCGAGCTCGGGCAGTGGACTGTGCACGCCCGCAAGGTGGGACGGGCGTCGCACGGTAAGAGCGGCCCGGGCCGGCCGGCCGTGGACCGTGAGCAGAGCGCCGCCATCCGGGAGTGGGCTCGCAAGAACGGTCACGAGGTCTCGAGCCGCGGGCGGATCCAGGCCGGCATCGTTTCGGCGTATCACAGCGCGAGCAAGTAACAGTTCCATTCAGGGCCTGGGCCAGGTATCCGACCGGGACCGGGTGGTAACCGTGGCCGGTGCACCTCTGCTCACCGGCCACGGTTCAGGCTCTACCGAGGGTAGACCCCGGAATCGCCACTGCGGCTCAAGATTTCGGCTTCGGTAAGAACTGGTTGTCGAGAAGCTCTGTGTAGTCGGGCAATTGGGTCGACTGTTCGATCGAGCCTTGGGTTCTGGCCCAATTGCCGAGTCCTGTCAGATCGTCGGCGAGGTGTGTGTCGAGTTCGAGAGTGAAGTCGAACTCTGCGAGTACGGTGCGCAGTAGTGCCGGGTCCAGCTGGGTGGCCTTGGCGACGGCGCTCACGGCGGCGCTGTTCTGTTGGGACAGTTCGGTTCCGGCGTCCCCGAGCGCGTCGAAGAACGCCGAGATCGCCGCGCCCTTCTTGGCGATCGCCGTCTGGGTGGCCAGATAGAGACTGTGCTGGCTGTACGTGCCACCCTTCAGCTCGACGACATCGGTGCCGAGCGCCTGGACCACCTGCGCCTGGTAGGGCTGGAAGATGGAGATCGCGTCGACATTGTGCTGGGTGGCCGCGGTGACCATGGCCGACGGTGATACCTGGACGAGATCGGCTTTGATATTGTTCTGCGCCAAGGTGTTTGCGGCGAAGTAGGCGGCGCTGGTGCCCAGTGGCGCGCCGATCGACTTGCCGTTGAGGTCGGCGATCGTATTGATCCCCGCACTGCGGCGCGCGATGATCCGGGAGCCCTGCCAGCGGGAGCCGTCCGCGACGACGCGCAGGGTCGGTGTCCGGGTGAGGACGGCGGAGCTCGGTACATCCGCGGCGGTGGTGATGTCGACCTGACCGGCCGCGGCGGCCTGCAGAGCTTCGACCCCGGAACTGAAGTTCACGACTTTGACCTTCAGCCCGTGCTTGTCGAACAAGCCGGAATCGGCGGCTACGGGGATCTGCGCCCAGGAGGGGTCGACGACGAATCCGATGGTGAGGGCGTTGGGGTCGCTGGACTCGGGGCTCGAGCAACCGGCGATCGACAGGGTGAGCGCTATGGCGGACAGGGCGGCGGCCAGCAGCCGAGGTGAGATTTTCACGGCGATCCTTTGTGAGCGGGTGGAGAATTCAGAGCGGGGCGTGGTCGATGCCGAGCCGGTGGTGCAGGGTTTTGCGAATCGTGCTGTAGCCGGGCTGATCTGCGAGCGTGTCCGCCGGTCGCGGCCTGCTCAGCGGGTTGGTGATGTGCTCGGCGATCGTCCCGTTTCCGAGCACGCTGACGGTGTCGCCGAGCCGGATGGCTTCGTCGATATCGTGGGTGACGAAGACGATGGTTCGATTCAGTCGTGTCCACAGGTCCAGGAGCAGGTCCTGCATCTTCAGCCGGGTGAGGGCATCGAGCGCCGCGAACGGTTCGTCCATCAGCATCACGGTGGGCTCGCCCGCCAGGACGCGGGCGATACTGACACGCTGACGCATACCGCCGGAGAGTTCGGTAGGGCGTTGCCGGCCCACTGCTTCCCGCAATCCGACGAGTTCGAGCAGTTCGCTGGTCCTGGTGCGGCGCTCGCGGCGCGGGAGTTGCCTTGCGGTGAGGGCGAAGTGGATATTGTCGGCGACACTCATCCAGGGGAAGAGCACATCGCGCTGGAAGGCGACGCCGCGGCGGGGGTGGGGAGCGGTGACGATTTCGCCGTTGTCGGTCACCGCGCCGGAGGTGGGGTCGATCAGACCCGCCAGGCAGTGCAGCAGAGTGGATTTGCCGCTCCCGGAGGCGCCGACGAGCACGGAGAATGCTCCGTCGGGGATGGTCATGGAGATGCCGTCGAGGGTCGGCTGATCCTTACCCGGGAAGCGCACTACGAGGTCGCGGATGTCGATGGCCATGGCTCAGTGGTCCTCCTGCGCCCAGCGCGTGAACGGCACGGTGATGGCATTGATGATCAGGTCGCAGCACGCGCCCACGATGCCCAGGACGATCAGGCAGAAGATGAGCCTGTCGGCCTGCGAGAAGAGTTGCGCCTGATAGATGCGGTATCCGATACCTGTTGTGGTGCCGGTCATTTCGGCGACCACGATCAGCACGAAAGCCATCGCCGCGCCGACCCGCAAGCCCGCGGCGATATCGGGGGCCGCTTCGGGCAACACCACTGCGCGCAGGGTCTGCCAACGCCGGGCGCCCAGGCAGCGGGCAGCCTTCAGATAGTCGGTCGGGGTGCTCGCGAGTCCGGCATGGCTGTTGATCCACACCGGCACGAACACACCGAACGCGATGACCAGGGTCTTGCTGTCCTCGCCCAGCCCGAACCACAGGATGGCCAGCGGGACGAGGCCGATCGTGGGGATCGGCGCGAAGATCCGCAGCACAGGCTGCAACAGCTTGCGACCGGCCACGGTGGTCGCGGTGATCACCGCGACCACGATCCCGGCGACGGCGCCGATCAGGAACCCGAAGGCGGCGCGCCCCAGGCTCGCACGGATGTCATCGGCCAGCAGTCCTTCGGACCACAGGGTGTGCCCGGCCGAGAGGATCTGCGGGACACTCGGGAACAGTTGCCGGGGGAGTCGTCCGGAAGCCACCACCAGCGACCAAACCGCGGCGGCAAGACCGAGCCCGGCGATCGTCCAGCCGAGTGTTCCGAACCAGGCGACCGCCGGCCGAATCCGTTGTAGCCGTTCCGAACTGCGTCGCTGGAAACTCGCGACTCGGGGCTGTGTCTCGAAGGTTGATGCTTTCAGGTCGGTTGTCATGGGACCTTCTCCCGCGCTGATCTACGGAGTTGGAATATGTTGTGCGACTAGGGCTTCGGACGCTGGCCGACGGCCTGCAGCGGCGGCCGGGTGCCGCCGGGCGTCCAGTCGAACGGGACGGCCTGTGAGCGGTACACCAGCGGGGTCAGGGTGAGCCGGTCGACACCCGGGACTCTGGGTTGCTGGACCTCGGGTTCCCCGGCCACGCCGTACCCCTGGTAGGGGCTCTGGTATTCCCAGACGACGTCGCCGCCGGGAGTCACCTGGAACAGTCGTCCCTGCATGCCTTCGGTGATGAGGGTGTTGCCGTTGGGGAGCCGCTGCGCATTGCCGACGAACGAACTGAAGAAGGTCCACGGTGGGAGCCCGGAGTCCTCGGCCGTGTACTGCCAGACGATCTCCTTCGTAGCCGGATCGATCTCCAGCACACGGGATCCGGCGTAGATGCCGATCGGCGCGGGTGGGTAACCCGCACCGCCCTGGTTGTCGAAGACCAGGATGTTGCCCGCGCCGGGCAGATCGGCGGCGATCATGTGCGGATTGTGCTGGCCGGAGGTTTGGTCGAGCGGGCGCGGCACCTTGTGGGCGGTGATCCGCTGATGCTGCGCTCCGGCCGCGGCGGAGTAGTCGGGCCCCAGACGCCAGGCGATTGCGCCGGAGGATTTGTCGATGAGCGCGACGATATTCGCCTTGCGGAAGCTCACCACAATGTTGTCCGGGTGGAAGATCGTGCCGGGGTCCCTATCGTGCCATCGGTTGGGGCCCAGCGACTTTGCGCTGTTCATCTCCAGGTATCCCCAGGGGTCTCCCGGATCGCGGGCGACCGTTTCGCGCAGCGCGAGCCAACCGGCCTCGGAGAATCCGAACTCGTCGAGATGATCACCGGCGCGCCATTCCCAGACGATCTCGCCGTCCGGGGCGACTTCGTACAGTCCCTGGTCGCCGACAATATTGTCGCCGAGTCCGGGCACGGCACGGGGGACCGTGACGAGAACCAGCCGGTTGCCGTTCGGCAGGAGTTCCCAGTCGTGGTTCTGCCGTGCGGCGCCGCCCGGTGCCTGCGTGCCCCACTGCCAGATGCGGTTGCCGTCCCAGTCCAGATCGCCGATGGTGCCGTTGGCGTAGATCCCGCCACGCGCATCACCACTGTCGGACAGCTGTACTCCGAGGTCGCCGATCCGTCCGTTGTTGAGCGCCGGATCGTGCATCCGAGCGGGCACTCCGGCGTAGGGCCAGCGCTGCACCACGGTGCCGTTGAGATCGATGAGACGGGTGACCGCGTCGGCCCCGGTGAACAGGACGTAGCTGTTGTGGGCGAGCTCGGGGTCGAGGTAGGTGACTCCGGTGAGTCGTACGAATGCCATGTCGAATACTCCACCAATGGGGTGTTACGGCGGCGGGTCCGCGACGTAACCGTTCTAATCGATTAGCGTAGTGATACGCGCTGGTGGCGGAACTGTCACAATCACAGTGATCCGAAGTCGGTGGAGTGTGGGAGCAGAAGTGGAGAGGTGCCCGGGTTGAGTGTCAAACGACCGACGGTGGCCGATGTGGCGAGCCGTGCCGGTACGTCGACGGCCGTGGTGAGTTATGTCCTGAACAATGGACCGCGTCCGGTGTCGGAGTCATTGCGCGCCAAAGTGATCGACGCCATGGACGAGTTGGACTACCGGCCGGACCGGCGCGCGCGAGCCTTGCGCCGGCCGCGGCGCTGGCGGCAGATCGGCCTGCTGGTCCCGGACCTCACGCTGCCGCTCTTCGGGCAGTTCGTGGGGCGGATCGAAGTGGAGGCCCGGGCCCGCGATCACCTCACCATGATCGGTAACACCGGCTACGACCCGGAACGTGAACTCGAGTTCGCCACCGCGTTCGCCGAGGTCGGGATCGACGGACTCGTCGTGATCGGCGCCGCGAACGCGAGCGAGACCGCGGAACTGTGTGCGCAGGAACGTATTCCGGTGGTGTGGATGCACAATGTCCGTGGCGCGGTGGACGCGCCGATCATCGGGGTCGATCACGTCCGCGCCGGCGAACTCATCGCCCGGCACCTCGTCGACGAACATCAGTGCCGGGACATCACCTTCGTCGGAAGTTTCACCGAAGCCGACGTCCGCCATGGCGACCGCGAAACCGTGCGAGAGCGATTCGACGGCGTCACCTCCGTCATCGGAGCGGGCATCGCGCACATCCGCACCGACCTGACCCCCTCCGGCGCCTACGCGGCCGTCAGCGCCGCACTGCGCACTCCCGGCCCACACCCGCAAGCAATGGTGGTCGGTACCTACGGGCAGACCGCGGCCACCATCCGCGCCGTCATCGACGCAGGGCTGCACATACCCAACGACATTCGCATCGTCGGCTTCGACGGCAGCGATAACGACTACGGCCAGTTTCGCCTCACCGCTGTGCAGCAACCCGTCGACACCATCGCGCACCACGCACTGGGCCGACTGCTCGACGACTACTCGGGCACCGGCCGTGAGATCACTTCACCCCAGCCCATAAACCCATCACTGCGGATCGGCAATACCTGCGGATGCACTGCGACAGGCCAACTGTGATGATGATTGCTGATCCAGACTCTGGAAAGAGCGGGTCGGATGAGCAAGCCTGTCCACCCGGCTGACGCCGGACGGATGCTGCCGGACGGATGCTGCCGGTTGATCTTTCGAGGCGCCGGCCGTTCCGCTCAGCTCAACGCCGAAATGACTGCGGTGTCACTGATTTCGAGCAGGCGACTGCGTGCCTTCGGATCGTCGGCCTGTGTGTGCGGATGGCCCTGCGTGGTGCCGTTGAAATACCGGCCTGTCGTCTGCGCCAGTCCCGGATCGCAGATCAGTCGGAGGGTCGCGTCGGTGCCTTCGGCGATAGTGCTGATCGGGGTGACGCCGGATTCGCGCACCATGGTTGTCGCCATGAGGGTGGCCGGGTGCAGGGCGTTCACGGTGACACCGGTTCCGTCGAGTTCCGCGGCGTACTCGATGGTCGCCATGATCATCGCCAGCTTGGCTCGGCAGTACGCGGTATACGCGTGGTAGTCGTGCTCGGGGGTCGGATCGTCGAGGTCGATCTCCTGCTGCCCGGCGGAGGCTACGTTCACCACCCGTGCCGGAGCCGAGGCCTGCAGCAGCGGAAGCAGTCGTCGTGTCAGCCGATATGGTGCCAGATGGTTGACTGCCCACAGTAATTCGTTGCCGTCGGCGGTGAGTTCGCGTTTCCCATCCGGACGGCCTGCGGTACCGGCATTGTTCACGAGCACATCCAATCGCGAAGTACGGGCGATAATCTCGTCGGCCAGCCGGTCCACCTCCGCAAGTCGCGACAGGTCGGCCAGGACGATCAGCGGAGCGTATCCGCTCGCGGCAGTCACCTCGGCGGCGACCGCTGCGGCCCGATCCGGGTTGCGGCCGTGCAGGATCAGCCGGGCACCCGCTGCGCCGAGTCGCACCGCGAGTTCACGGCCGAGTCCGTCCGTCGCACCCGTGATCAGCACGGTTCGGTCGTCCATGCGGTCGATATTGTTGTCGCTCATAGTGTTTCCTTGAAGTCCCCGTCTTCGAAGCGAATTCACTGCATTGTCTCCGCTGTCGCGACCAGCGTGGCTCGGCCCAGGATGTGGCCGGCGATGGTGAATCCGAGCAGAGCCGGCGTCGAGTCGGAGGGGATACCGATGTCATCCACATCCAGAGCGTGCACGGTCACAAAATAGCGGTGCTTACCGTGCCCGGCCGGGGGCGCCGCACCGATGTATCGAGGTAGGCGCGCGTCGTTCGGCAATTGGAAGGAGCCGATCGGTAAGCCACTGCCCGTCTCGTCTCCGATGCCCTCGGGAAGGGATGTGGTCGTGGCCGGGATATTGGCGACGGCCCAGTGCCAGAAGCCGGAGCCGGTGGGGGCATCGGGGTCGTACACGGTAACGGCGTAGCTCTTGGTACCCGCCGGGGCGCCGCTCCAATTCAACTGCGGGGAAACGTCTTTGCCGCCGGGGGCGCCGGAGGACCACTGCGCGGGTGGCCAGGCGGCGCCGTCGCTGACCGTGGTGCTGGTGACCGTGAATGCGGCTGCCTCGGGGAGGCGGGCGAAGGGATTGTTTGCGCTCATCGTGTCGCGCCTTTCGAGTCGTACCGGATGTACAAGATCGACGATAACAGAAATAATCGATGATTTGTCAAATCGTCTATGATCGAGTGATGACTCGGACAATCCCCAACCCAGCCCAGCCGCCGAAGCAGATGCTTTCCGAGCAGGTCTACGCACAACTGCGGAACGCGATCATGCGCGGCGAGTACGCGCCCGGTGCCGCGCTCAAGCCGCAGGATCTGGCCAAGCAACACGGTGTGAGCCTGGCGGTGGTGCGCGAGGCGCTGGTGCGGCTCGTCGGCGAGGGCCTGGCCGAACGGCTGACCAATCGCGGCTTCGCGGTCCCAGCCTTTTCCGCTCACCGCTGGCAACAGATCGGGGAGGCCCGCCGGACCATCGAGCCGGTCCTGCTACGCATGTCGATCGAACGTGGTGACGTCGACTGGGAAGGCGACGTGCGAGCGGCCCACCACCGCTTGGCGCGTACACCCGCATTCACCCCGCCGGACGACGAGTACTACAGCGAAGCATGGGCCGAGGCCCATCGGGTGTTCCACCGCACCCTCCTGCAGGGGTGCGGCAACCCGGTGCTGCTGGAAACCTTCGACCGGCTGTGGGTCGCGAGCGAGCTGGCCCGCCGCTGGTCGGCACACCGCAACCCCGAGCGCGACGGCGTCGACGAGCATCGCCGATTGGAGGAGGCGGCGCTGGCCCGCGACCCCGACACCGCCGCCGACATACTGACTCGACACCTCACCCTGACGACGGCCGCACTGGCGGAGCAAGAAGGTGCCGGATAGATCGGTCGCGGTCAATGTCGGTGGTGGTGTGTTGGATGGCGCTGTGAACGAACTGCTGCGTGGTCTCCCTGAGATTCCGATCCTTCGTAACCGGTGCCGGGCGATGGCAATGCTCGATGCTGTGCTCAGTCCGGAGTGGGAGGGTCGCTACCACTCGTTCAACAGCCGCTGGGCTGCGGGCGAAGAGATGGCTTCGATGCGTAACGGCTCCGGCGATGACTGGTTCATCGTCTTTTCCGCTGTCGGTGTCTGTGGCCGTGGATTCAACCATGAAATACCCAATGCCCCACAGGTACTCGATGCTGTGCCCGCGGTCTTCGAGCCCTACGTCACCGAGCCGGCGTTCGCCGATCACGACGGTTCGCCCCGTGCCACGCTGTGCTTCTGGCGTGAACCTCGCGACACCGACTGGGGTGTGTCCGCCACCGACCGTGGCGGTCACGAGCTGTTCGAGTTGCTGGTCGACGGCACGCCCGAGGGTTACCAGGAGTGGGCCCAGGATTACTACGAGGCAGAGGTGAGCCTGGCGGCCATCGAGCACGTATATGCGCTGCTGCCGCTGACGCCCGCGGTGGTGGCAGGGCTCAATCCTGCTGTCGACCTCCTCGTTCTGGAGCCGGACTTGATCGAAATCGGCTACCCACATTGAGCACCGGAGCGCGCACGATATGCAGAATCGCAGGTAATCAGCATGCGCATCCTTCTCTACGGCTGCGGCGACTTCTCCACAGCTGGGGTCCGCGCCCTTCGAGCCGGTCGACGCGGCGCACGCCGAACCCGATGACGAGGTCGGCTCCGGCCCCCTCGACCCGTCCGCTCTCGCTGAAGCGGCCCGGCAGTTGTATGCCGCCCAACTCCGATACGAATCACACTCGACACCGTGCGGGTTCAGACGGCCTCAGATCGGTACCGCCGGTTCGTGGCGACCGGGTTCGTCTTTCCAGGCAGATCTCGAGGTGTCAATTCCCAACGCTCATGCTCGAGTCGATGACGGCGTGGTCCGGGGTCGTGAACCCGGGCCGCGGCAGTGACTTCCGCTCATCGGCGATACGGAGTGTATGAATGCCGTTCTTGCCCATAACTTTTGGGGCATACGACGAGCAATGGCCCAGTAACACCGGTCTCGGGGACATCGATGTCCAGTTGTCATTCCGTTCGGAACGGGAGCCTGGTAGGGGTATCGCGGTGTGCACCGCTGCCGAAGTGGGAATCGGCCACCCTGGTGGCGAGCCGATCGAATCGAGGGGAATTACGTGAAAGCCACGACAGTGCTGTTCGCGGCATTGACCGCCGGTGTGATGGTGTCCGTGAGCGGGTGTGGGAGCACTGCGTCGACACAGTCGGCCCCGGGACCGTCTTCGGCATCGAGTGGGCACACCGTTCCGTCGTCCGGAGGCGATGCCGGTCCGTCGGAAACAGTGCAGGACAAGGCCACTCAGACGGATGCGCCCGCGGCTACCGTGGCGCCGGTGACCTCGGCGCCGAACGGCAGCGGGCACGGATTGTGCTTCGACCTCAATTCCGCGCTCGCGAACTCCGCGATCAAGGGGCTCCCGGTGCCGTCTACCGGTGCATGGACCAATCCGTATGCGAGCAACGACCCGATCTCAGCGGGCTGTGACGGCGTGCTGTCATGGATGACGGTGGAATCGGGCGATATTCACCCCTACACCCACGTGTTGTTCTTCACCAACGGCGCCTATCTGGGCACGGCGACCGCCGACCCGTACGGCTACACAGAGGTGCTCGGCAAGTCAGCGAATGTGGTCTCGGTGCGGTACCGCTGGGCGAAGTCCAATGACGCGCTGTGCTGCCCGACCGGCGGCCCGAGCGTGGTGACCTTCACCCTCTCCGGCGGCAAGGTGCAGGCCAATGGTCAGTTCCCTCCAGGCAATTAGTCGACTTGATCGTGAACGGATCTCCCCGGCTACGTGTTGCCGCGATCGGCTTCTACAAGGCCTGCCCCAGGGTTGCTCTTGTCCGGCCTCGGTCGCGGTGAGTAGAGACGATCGTCCACAGGCGCTCCGGGATCGCGGTGCCTGCCGCCGTGGCGTACGCGTCCACCTGCAGTGCGGGCGTTCCCGATTCGTCGTGAAGGAGGGCGGCCCGGGACTGTGAGCCGTCTGCGAAATGCAGTTCGTACTCGCCGGCCTCGGAGTCGAATTCGAGAGTCAGGCCGCGAAACAGGTGGGAGTATCCGACTGCGATGGGCATGGCCGCCATTCGATCATCGTCCTTTCGCCGGTCAGGATTCCGTGTGTACTGATCACGAAGGTCTCGCCGTCGTCGCACGCCGTGCTCATGAACCCAGTGCGGCGCGGAGGTATGCGGCGGTGCGGGTGTTCGACGCCGCGACGTCGGCGGGTGTGCCCCGGGCGATGATGCGACCGCCGTCCTCGCCGCCGCCCGGTCCCAGGTCGATGACATGGTCTGCGATGGCGACGATGGTCATATCGTGTTCGGCGGTGACAACGGTGGCACCGGTGTCGACGAGCCGATTCAGCTGGCGCATCAGGGTTTCGGCGTCAGCGGGGTGCAGGCCGGTTGTAGGTTCGTCGAGCAGGTAAACGGTGCCGGGACGGTGGCTACGTTGCAGCTCGGTGGCGAGCTTGATGCGCTGGGCTTCGCCTCCGGACAGTTCGGGCGCCGGCTGGCCGAGCCGGATGTAGCCGAGACCGACGTCGAGCAGTGCCTCCAGCACACGGCGGGCGGGTGGCGAGTCGTTCAGCAATCCGGTCGCGTCGTCGACAGTGGTGGCCAGGACTTCGGCGATGTTCTTGCCTCGGTAGGTGATGTCGAGGGTGTCGCGGTTGTATCTCGCACCCGAGCAGTCCGGGCAGGGTGAGTTGGCACTGGGCAGAAATAGCAGTTCGACGGTGACGTAGCCCTCGCCCTGACAGGGTTCGCAGCGGCCACCCGGCACGTTGAACGAGAACCTGCCTGCGTCGTAACCGCGAGAACGGGCGGTGTCGGTGTCGGCGAACAGTTTCCGGACGGTGTCGAACAATCCGGTATAGGTGGCGGCGTTCGAGCGGGGCGTGCGGCCGATCGGCAGCTGATCGACCGTGACGACCCGGCTGATCGCCGGATCGGCAGATGCGGCGTCGTGAATCGCGTGCAGCAGACTGGTTTTCCCGGATCCGGACACTCCGGTGATTGCGGTGAACACCCCGAGCGGAACATCGATGTCGAGGTCGCGCAGATTGTGACGGTGTACTCCGCGCAGCCGTAGTTGCCGGGTGGAGTTCCGGGCAGTGCGTGGCGGGGGTGTGGTGTCGGCGAACAGGTACCTGCGGGTTACCGATCCCTCGACGGCCCGGAGCGATTCCAGTGCCCCGCTGTGCAGTACACGGCCGCCTTGCGTGCCGGCTGCCGGTCCCACATCGACCAGCCAGTCACTGTGGCGGACAATCGCCATATCGTGTTCGACGAGGAACACCGAATTGCCCGCGTCGGTGAGCCGGCGCAATACCGAGATCAGGGTCTCGCTGTCGGCCGGGTGCAGCCCGGCCGACGGCTCGTCGAGTACGTAGACGACACCGAACAGACCCGACCGCAGCTGCGCGGACAGCCGCAGCCGCTGCAGTTCGCCACCGGACAGTGTGGTGGTGTCCCGTCCGATGGCCAGATACCCCAGCCCCAGTTCGGAGGCGACCGCGAGCCGCGCCGACAGATCCTGGACCAGGACCGCCGCGGCATCCCGGCCCGGCGCGAAGGGGCGCAGCAGGTCGGTGAGCGAATTCATCGGCATCCGTGTCAAATCGGTGATGTCGTAGCCTGCGAAGGTCACGGCCAGTGCCTGCTGGTTGAGTCGTTTTCCATGGCATACCTGGCAGGTGACAGTGGTCAGGAATGTCGCGGCGCGTTCGCGGCGTGTCTGGCTCTTGGATTCGGCGAACGACCGCAGCAGTAGTTGCTCGGCACCGGTGTAGGCGCCCTCGTAGGACCGCTGGATTCGGCCGGCATCGCGGTGGGGGTGCACGGTCACCACCGGCTTCTCCTCGGTGAACAGGATCCAATCCCGTTGCTGCTGAGGAAGTTCTCTCCAGGGACGGTCGATGTCGTAGCCGAGGGCGTGCAGGATGTCGCGGAGGTTCTTGCCCTGCCAGGCGCCGGGCCAGCACGCGATGGCTCCCTCTCGAATGCTCAGCGACGGATCGGGCACCATGGACTTCTCGGTGGCTTCGTGGAGTTCCCCGGCCCCGTGGCAGCGCGGGCAGGCGCCTTCGATGGTGTTGGGGGAGAAAGCATTCGAGTTCAGCTGTTCGGCTCCTGGCGGGTAGGCGCCGGCGCGGGACATCAGCATTCGCAGAGTGTTCGACATGCCTGTGACGGTGCCGACCGTCGACCGTGACGACGCCGCGGCGCGCCGCTGTCCCAGCGCCACCGCGGGTGGCAGGCCGGTGACCTCGTCGACGTCGGGCGGGTCCATCTGATGCATGAGCCGGCGCGCGTAGGGCGCGACCGACTCCAGGAATCGCCGCTGGGATTCGGCGTATATCGTGCCGAACGCCAGTGACGACTTTCCCGATCCGGAAACCCCGGTAAACGACACGAGCGCATCCCGCGGCACCGCGACGTCCACATCACACAGGTTGTTGACCCGGGCGCCGCGGACCCGGACGAATCCGTCGTCACCGGCGGCGTTTCGACCTACCCGGTTCACCGGCCGGCGCCGATCAGCCGGTCCGCCGCATCACGGATCACCGTGGAGGCCTGGGATCGACTGCTGATCTCGGGTACCTGCACCAGCCACCAGGTCGCTCCGGCGGCCCGGTACTCATCAGGATCCTTGTCGGCGGTACCGGCGACGGCGACCGCGAAACCGTCCAGGTCTCCCCGGTATTCGCCGATGATGTCCAGCATCGCGACCAGGTCGGACGGCGATGCCTCCGGACAGCACCCGTCGAATCGGGCAGCGCGGCGCAGTGGTGCGCGGTGCAGCGATTGCGTCGCCACCCAGATCGGAATTCGCGGAACCTGTACCGGACGTGGCAGGAAACGCAACCCGTCCACCTGGAAATGCGGTCCGCGGTGATCGACCACGGCGCCGCTCCACAGCGAGGTGATCACCTCGAGGCTTTCGTCGAGCAGCCGTGCCCGAGCCCGCGGATCGCTTTCCTCGCCCAGCGCGGTGAGCTCACCACCGGTGTTCGACCCCAGCCCGACACCGAGCACGAACCTGCCGCCACCGAGCTGATCCAGAGCGACGGATTGTCGTGCCACCTCGTGTGGCCGCCGCCGTGACAACGGCGTCACCCGCGGCCCGAACCGCACCGTCCGGGTGGCGGCCGCGATCGCCGCCAGGGCGATCCACGCGTCGCAGACCGGCAACCCCGGCCGCTGCGGCCGGACCACGTGATCCCAGACGAAGACCCCGTCGAAACCCGCCCCTTCGGCCTCGGCCGCGAGATCGGCCAGCACCCGCGGATCGGCCAGCTCCCCGAACGGCGGCAGATACACCCCTAGGCGCATCAGGCCAGCGTAGAGCGCAAACAGGTACCGAATCCGCCCGACACACCACGGCAGCGCTATCGCAGCTTCTCGGGTCAGGCCGCGCCCGTTGTGGCGAGGATGATGTTCGCGACGACTTCAGGTCGAGATGTAGACGGCGTTCTTCTACCGTTGAAACCGTCCGGGCGAGCTACCCATCCCGTAGCACGGCACCCGCAGCCGCTCTCGCCACGCCGCTTTCGACCGACCCGATAGGTGGCTGCCCGCCAGCAGGGCCGGTGTGGCTCACGGCATTACGAGCACAGCCGACGGTCGCACGATGGTCCGATGATCTGTCTCGGTGAGGGGATCATCTCACCCGGCGGGTGGCCCGCCGCATACCTGGTTAGGTGACACTGCGGCGATTGGATGCGTTCGGCCGGCGCAGGTGCGGTGGGCGCTGAGACATCGGTTGAATCATTCCGCAGAACGAGGCGGCATAGTCCTCTTGCATCCGGCGTCGCACGGAATCGAGAGCATCGTGGGAAGAGCGGTGCGACAGCAGGACTCGTGACGCGAGTCGATCGACTTCTCCGGGGTGCCGATCAGGGCACTGAGGGGGCAGGGCATGTACGGCAGTGAGGAGTGCGATGAGGACAGCTGTTCGCGGATCGCTGTCGGAGGGGTCGATCAGCGCACGGTGGATCGATGCGCGTAGCGCATGTTTCCCGGGACAATCGAGTGTCGGCCAACTCCACCGGCGGAACAGGCCGTATCGACGGGCAGGCATCGCGCAGGTCAGGTGATGATCGGCGAGCCGCCGCAGCGCATCCTCGAGGCTGTTACGTTGCCGCCCAGCGAATCCGTATCGTTCGTGCCCCCGCAGTGTCACGCCGGCGTTATCTGCGATGTGTGTCGTGGCGTCGAGTCGGGCGGCCGTTTCGACGGCGAAAGCGACGTGAGCGCGGTCGACGAGAAATTCCCCGGTGCGGTCATCGAGGAGCAGCCACAGCAGATCATCGGCAATCGAGGTCATGGGGTCGAGCTTGCAGAAGGTCCGCTGTGAGCACGCTGAGACGGCAGAAGGACCGGCCTCTACTAGAACGGTCCCTCGGGAGGCGAACGAGCGAAATTGGGGCTGACCCTCGATATCGAGGGTCGCGTCCGTGGCGAGCCACCGGTGGGCAGGAGTCAGCGGCGAATTCCGCACGGCGGACTCGGCTGCCACGGGTTCAGATGCCGCCGATAATGCATGTGCCGTCGCTGAACTGGTGCCCGCCCAGCGTGCACTCCAACTGATCCAGCGACCGTGCCAGTGCGGAGGATCCGGTCTGCTGGAGAAGGATCTGGATCAGGTCCACACCGTAGGCGGCGGCGGAACCGGTGAAGTTCGAGGATCCGGAATCAGCGACCGAGGTGGCGGTCGTATCCGGTATGGCCGCAGCCGCGAGGGCGGTCGCGCCGACGGTCAGTGTGGCGCAGAGGGCGGCGGTGGCGGTCAAGCGGGAAAAAGATGACATAGCAGTCCTGGTGATAGTGAATAGTGTTGTTGCCCGGGCGATTACGCGCGGCGCACTCTATGGGCGCGCTGAACGCTACGCCGAGTGCGCGCCATAAGGCTCTCGAGCAGGGCCCCTAATTGGAGTGCCCCGAATTCCATGGGCCGACCCGGACGCCCCGCGTATGGCGGAGCCGATCGGGAGAACAAGGATGCGTCGACACCGGCGGGATGCACTGAGCGATGAATTGCTCAGAGGTTACCCGCCGGTGTCAGGGACTGCCGATACCGCGCATGGTCCCGATTGCAGGCCGGGAACATGGTTCGGTCGGACGTGAAAAGCGGCAGGGGCCGGGCCCGGGCTGCGGGCGGCGGCACTTGGCCTGGCCCCTGCCATTCAAGCCTTTACCAAGATCGGTCAGCAGTTCAACAAGAATCGCCCGGTGTTCGATCGGCGTCTCCTATCGGCTGCGTCCTTGGGACCGGGACAACGAAATCATGACCGGCACATCGGAAATGGCTGCTGCACAGTGTGAGACGCTGCGCAGTCGCGGGAGAGTCGGCGATGAGCAGAGCCGGGCCAGGGGAAATCGGGCCCCGTCGCGGGTGTGGAATGCCGGAGTTCGCCACCATCGGGGAGATCTATCAGTGATCGGAGAGTGGCCGACCGACAGGAGTCGTCGTTGGTTGTCGGCCCGAGATCGGTTGTGGCATGGTCGAATAGCGGGATGTTGTTTCGCCAGCTCGAGTACTTCGTCGCACTGGCCCGGGAGCGCCATTTCGCACGGGCCGCCGCAGCCTGTTACGTATCGCAGCCGGCGTTGTCGGAAGCCATCCGCAAGCTGGAGCAGGAGCTGAAGGTGCCGCTGGTGCAGCGGGGGCGGACCTTCGAGGGTCTGACGCCCGAGGGGGACCGGCTGGTGCTGTGGGCGCGCCGGATCCTGGCCGATCACGACGCACTCAAGCAGGAGGTCGTGGCTCTGCAGACCGGGTTGACCGGCGAATTGCGGCTCGGTGTCATTCCCGCCGCCGCTGCGACGGTCGCCTTGCTCACCGATCCGTTCTGCGCTGAACATCCGCTGGTCAAGGTGCGGATCGACAGCAGTTTTGGCTCGGCCGAGATCATCGATCGGTTGCGGCGCTCGGAACTCGGGGCGGGCGTTGTCTATCCGGACGGGCAGAACACCTCCGGGTTGACCGTCACGCCATTGTATTTCGAGCAGCAGGTGCTGATGGCGGGCAACGATCTGCTCACCGGCCAAACGGGCGTGCTCAGCTGGAGCGATGTCGTGGAGTTGCCGCTGTGCCTGCTCAACTCGGATATGCGTGGCCGCCAGCTCATCGACGATGCCTTGGCGACGAAGCATCTGGTCGCCAGCCCGCAACTCGAAACTGACTCGGTGGCAACGCTTTTCGGCCATGTCGCGACCGGGAGATGGGCCACGGTCATTCCGTCGACGTGGCTGCGCACCATGCGCCCGCCCGCGGGTGCGCGGGTGCTGCGGCTCGAGGATCCCTCGGTCAGTGCCATGATCGCGCTAGTCACGCCGTCCACTGAGCCGGTGCCGATGGTGGCACGTGCGCTGAACGAAACCGCCCGCGCCGCCCGCCTCGATACCGCGGTGCAGCGTTTCGCGGACTCACCCGAACTTTGACGGCTGGCGGAGGGGTTTGCGGTTCAATAGCTGTGCTGCCCTGCGGGTGGTGATTCCTAGAGACCGAAGGAGCCATACGTGAGCATGATCCCGCAGGATTACCGCACTCGTCCGGTCGCTGTCGTCGGTGCGGGCACGCTCGGGCGCCGGATCGCCCTGATGTTCGCGACCCGCGGCGGACAGGCCCACATCACCGATCCGAACGCCGAACAGGGCGGTCTGAAGACCAACGACCGCATGCTCAATACGCACTTCTAGTCGGCCTCGACGTGGTCTCGACATCGAGGAGCACTACGCCGCCGTCGAACCAGAACCCGGACCGGTGGAAATCCTGTCGAGCGGATACCACGAAGCGATCGGCCTGGCCGCAATCGGCGAATCGTGTTTCTACGTCAGCGATTTGGGCGGATCGATCAGGCTGGTCGATCTGGCTGAGGGCGCCGACACGGTGATCGCCCGGCCCGGTGGCCCACTGACCGGATTGGCGCTGGCCGACCTGCACTGATCCGCCTGACGAATTCAGCGACTCGTGTCGCGCCGCCACAGCTGAGGAGTGCGGTCGTAATCTCAGGCGGTGACCGACAAGGGGCCCGTGTCCACTGAATCCGGAGAGCAGCGGGTCTGGCGGGTCCTGGGGTTCCTGGCGCGCCTCGCGGTCGCCATGCTCGAATCCGGTTATGCCACCGACTCGGTGGTGCGGACGACGCGTATCTGCGCCGCCGCGCTGGGGTTCGCGGACGTCACCGTCATCGGTACCGGCCGGACGCTGACCGTGCAGTACGTGCGCGATGACGAATATCCGCTCAGTCGTACCGAAGTCGCCGCCACACTCGACAGTTTCGACTGCGATCGGATGAAGCGGTTGAAGAACCTCGCGCACCAGGTCGCTTCGGAAGGTTGTGACGCCGCCACCGCGACCGAGGGGCTCCATCAAGCAGACCGCGGCCCTGGACCGTGGCCGTGGTGGGTGACAGGTTTCGGCGGCGCCCTGCTGGCGCTGTGCATCGCCGTGCAGGTCGGCGGCACCGCGCTGGCGGCGCTCGGCGCGGCAGTGGTGCTGATGCCGGTGTGGGCGCTGGGGCGCGGATTGGGTGTCGCCGGCGTGCCCCGGTTGTACGCGGTCGCGGTACAGACGATATTCGCCGGCACACTGGGCGGCCTCGCGCATCTGGTGGGTGTCGTGACGGTCACCGATACCGCGGTGCTGATCGCGACGGTGTGGGTCCTGCTGGTGCCGATGCCCCAATTGATCTCCACCGCAACCGATGCGGTGAGCGCCGATACCGTGACAGCCACCGCTCGCGCGGCCTCGGCGCTGCTCACGGTCGCCGGCATCGTGCTCGGCGGCGCGCTCGTCGTGACTGTGTCACAACGCATTTCGTTCGGGCCGCCGATCGATCCCCATCTGCTGCCGCTACCGGTGTGGCTGGCGCTGGGCTTCTCGGTTCTCGGTGCGATCGGCAATGCGGTCTTCAACGGTGGCGGACCCGATCTGCTGCTGCCCGCCGCCGGCGCCGGGCTGCTCGCCGCCGCGACCAACCAGTTCCTCATTCATACGGCACACCTCTCACCGGATTGGACAGGCTCGATCGCCGCCGTCGTCCTCGGATTCGCCGCCGCGGCGGCTTCCGAACGCCTGCGCATGCCGATGTCGGCCTTGATCCTCGTCGGCCTCACCGGCGCTCTGCTCCCGGGCCTGGTCCTGTATCAAGGCCTGGTCGTGGAGTTGTTCCACACCTCCGGCATCGGCTACTTCGTCCGCGCCTTCACCATCTGCGTGGGTCTCGGTGTCGGCGCGGCGTTGGGTGTTCTGCTGTTCTATCTGAACCGGTCATCACCGCGCCGCACCCGCTGACCTGCCCGTATGAGTCGCTGGTTCGGCGCGAATGCGAATCTGTCTCCATCCGGCCCGGCGACCGGATGGAGACAGGGTTACACGGTGGTCAAGTGCCGCAGGGTGATTCAGCCGTGGGATGAGCCTCCGGATGAACCGGTCTTGAATCCGTTCGCCGAACCGCTGGGGAGGCGGAGGTTGGCATCGGGAACGCCGGTGCCGTCGGGACCGAGGGGGACCTTCGGTGCGTAGGCACTCTGGCCCGGGGCCGCCTGGAGGGTGGTGACGTACTTCCAGAGACCGTCTGCGGCCGCGGCGCCGCCGAGGGCCAGGGTGCCGAGCACGCCGCCGCCGGCGGCGAACGCGCCGATCGCGGCCGGCACGGTGGCCAGGCATGCCGGGCCGACGACCAGGCAGGAGCCGAGGCCGACCACACCTCCGACCACTGCGCCCAGCAGCAGGCCGACTACGGTGCCGACTGCCGGTCCGGTGAGCATTCGGCTGGAGAATTCGTTCATGGCCAGCTGGTTCTCCATGGGTGATGCGACCGGCTGTAAGTCGGTGCCCGGCCGCAGGATCAGGGTGCGGCCGTCGTCGGCGATCTGCTGCTGAATCGAATGTAGTGCGCCATCGAGCTGGTAGGTCATCGGTAAGCTGACCAGCTGCTCCCCGCTCGGTTCCCGCACCAGTACCGACTGCGCATCCGGTGCGAGGACGAAGGTTGCTTCGTCGAGCGTTGTCACGACGGCGCTATCGCGGATCATGGCGTGGTAGCCGGTTGTCGGGTCCGGTTCCGCGCCTGCCGGGGTGGCGGCAACCGTTATCGCGCCCGCCGCCACTGCGGCGGCGAAAGCTGTTGTGCGAAAGTCCATAACGATGCTCCTCCGGCTCAGTTCGGGGCGTCGGTCGCGGCGGCATCCGGAATGCCGGGCTTGCCCTGCAGATTCGGTGCGTACTTACTGTGCCCCGGTGCCGTGTTGAGCGTGGTGACGTAGTCGAACAGGGCCGCGGCAGCCACCGGGCCACCGGCTACGACGAGCCCGGCCAGCCCGCCCACGCCGCCGACCAAAGCCATGATCGGCAGCACGGCGACAACGCAGCCCAGACTGAGGACCACGCAGGACGCACCGGCGAGCACCACCCCGACGCCGACGCCGATCACCGCACCGATGGCTGTGCCGACCAGGCTGCCGAGCGAGGTTCCGATACTGACCGTATTGATCAGATCGTTCATGGCCAGCTGGTTCTCCAGCGGCGCCGCAACGGGTTTCAGGGCGGACCGGTCGAGGCCGCCCAGTTCCGGGGTGAGTCGCAGGGTGCGGCCCGCATCGGTGATCTGCGAGCGGAGCGGCAGCCCCTGACCGTCCAGGGTCAGGGCCAGCGGTAGTGCCTCGAGGACTTGCCCCGAGATATCGCGGACCGTGACCGAACGCTGATCGTCGGCGAGCGCGAACACGCCGTTGTCGAGCGTGGCCACGACCGAGGTGTGGTCGAGGGTTGCGTGATAACTGACTGCGGGCGCGGTCGTACCGGGATCGGCCACCGCGGTCGCGGTGCCGACCACGCTTGCGGTCAGCACGGCCGCGGTGTACGAGGCGAGACGGATATTCATGTGTTTCCTCATCAGGATGGTGCCGGTCGTGATCTCGGCCATATCCGAGCCGTCGAAGTTCCGGTTGCTCGCACGTAGCAGGTAGTCTCGAATCATTGCCGCAGAGCGTCGGCGTAGGCGAGATGTACTGCCCGCGTGCGATATTCGACTGCGCGAAGCGGCGAGGCGCCGGTCTTGCAGATTTTCGGTATGCCAAATAGGGCCTGCGACGCCACAGTCGGTACGCAGGCAGTGTTTCCCGGCCCGCCGAGTTCGAATTGGCTCGGCGGGTTCTGGTTTCAGTGATTCAGTTCTTCAGAAGCGCGTGGTGTCAGGCGTGGGCCGGTCTCACCTCCTCGTGATCGGTCGCGGTGACGCGAACGGTGGTGGACAGGCCCGGATCGGTACTGCTGTGCCCGGCGCGGATCAGGTACGGGCCCGGACGTGTGGACCATCGGCCCCGCGTCTCGTCCCATATCTGGAAAGTTCGCTCGGCCAGCGGGATTTCGACGTCCACGGTCTCGCCGGGGTCGGCAGTGGCCGAGGCGAAGCCCGCCAGCCGGTACGCCGGACGCGAATCGTCGGAGTCGACCGGCCCGGCGTAGATCTGGACGGTTTCACGCCCGGGGCGGGAGCCGTTGTTGCGCAGGGTGACCCGAACCTCCCGCGCTGTCGCCACGATGTTCTCGTAGTGCCAATCGGTATAGCCGAGGCCGTGCCCGAACGGGTAGGCCGGCTGCAGGTCGTGTCGCTGCCAGGCGGGATATCCGATGAAAATGCCTTCGTCGTAATGCAATACACCGTCGGTGGGGGTGACCAGGGATACGGGCGCGTCTGCCAGGCGAACGGGCCAGGTGGTGGGCAGTCGGCCGCCGGGCTCTGCGCGTCCGAGTAGTACATCAGCGAGTGCGGCGCCGCCCTCCTGTCCGGGGAACCAGCTGACCAGGATCGCGGATACCGCTTCACGCCAGGGCATTTCGACCGGCGACCCGGAGTTCACCACGACCACGGTGCGCGGATTCACGGCGGCGACGCGCGCGATCAGCTCGTCCTGACGGCCGGGCAATCGCAGATTCTCGCGGTCGGAACCCTCACTCTCCTGCGCGGTCGTGGTAGCGACCACCACCACGGCCACCTCGGCGGCGGCCGCGGCCGTGACCGCCTCGGCGATCAGGGTGTCGTCGTCGAGTCGCGGTTCCTGTACGGCCAGAGTGAAACTCACGCCCTGGATCGGTCCGAGCGCCGCTTTGGGTGTGGCATTGAGCAGGCTGATCGTGACCGGGCGACCGGCCTCCAGCTCCGCCGAGCCGTGCGGGGTAGGCGGTGCGGTCAACGCCTCGAAAGGATCGGCGTGCTCGGGGGTTTCCTGCATGCCGTCGAAGAGCACCCGGTCGCCGACCGTGAGCCGGAAGCGGCCGAGACCGCCGATACCGAACACGTGGGGCCCGGTCTCCTGCGGGGTGAAGGTGCCGGAGAATTCCACCGAGGCCAGGGCATCGAAGTCCGCATCTGCGGGCAGGGCGGTATCGGTCCACCGCACCCGTGCGAGTGTCAGCGGTTGCTCGGCGAGCACCGCGCCGTCGTCCGCACGCAGGACCGCATGCAGATCGAAACCTGTTGCGGCCAGGTCGAATCCCTCATTGGGATCCGCCCCGACGGCATAGGTGAGTGCCACATTCGTGGGCAGGGCGGCCCACAGCCCCTCCAATGGGGACACGATACGGGCGGGGAAGACGGTGGCGGAGCCGCCGCCCAGCACCCGCGCATCGCGTGCCGCCCGCCCGATCAGGGCGATACTGCCGACGGCCTCCGGGTCCAGCGGCAGCACCCTGTCCCGGTTGCGAAGCAATACCATTGCCCGCGCGGCGATCTCGTGCGCCGTCGCAATTCCATCGGGCGGAAGCGGTCGCGCCGCCTCGGGCACCGCCGGCGCGATATCGGCGAGCAGTCCCAGGCGAGCCGCCAGGAGTAGCACTCGTCGCACGGCATCGTCGACGGTCGATTCGGCGACCTCACCCGCCCGCACCGCGGCAGCGAGTGCCGGCCCGAAGATCGTGAGCGGACCCGGCATGGCGATATCGAGCCCACCCTCGATGGCGCGCACGGTATCGCGGGCGGCGAGCCAGTCCGAGACGACCGCACCGTCGTATCCCCATTCCTGGCGCAGCACCTGGACCTGTAGGTGGTGATGCTCGGTCATGGTGGTGCCGTTGACCGAGTTGTACGCCGACATCAGTGCCCACGGCCCCGCGGTGGCGATGATCTCCTCGAACGGCGCGAGATACAACTCCCGCAGCGCGCGCTGCCCGACCTGATTGTTCACCGTGAACCGCTGTGTCTCAGCGTCATTGGCGACGAAGTGCTTGATCGTGGCGGCGACCCCCTGCCCCTGCACGCCGTTCACATACCCGGCGCCGATCCGCGCGGTCAGCAAAGGATCTTCGGAGTACGCCTCGAAATGCCTGCCACCCAAGGGCGATCGGTGCAGATTGACGGTCGGCGCGAGCAGGACATGCACGCCCTTGCGATGCGCCTCCTGTGCCAGCACCTGCCCGGCCCGGTACGCGAGTTCGGGATCCCAGGTCGCGGCCAGAGCGGTAGGGCTCGGCAGGGTCAGCGAGGGATCGTCCGCACCCCAGCCGCCGCCACGCACCCCGACCGGACCGTCCGACATGACCAGCGACCGCAGCCCGATCTTCGGCAGGGCGGGCAGGGACCACAGATCCTGTCCCGACAGCAATGCAGTTTTGTCCTCGAGATCCAATGCGGCCAGCAGTGATTCGATGATCGATGCGTATTCCGCGCTCACGGTGTCACCACCGCACCCGGCGCCGGCAGTTCGACCTGGGGAAAACGAGGGTCGGGATCGAGCGGAACGACATCGGCGGTCTCGACCAGCCACCGTGTCATCGCCTCGTGCATGCGGTGACGGACGTCGTCGAACTGAGGATCCGAGGCGAGGTTGATCCGTTCCTGCGGGTCGGTGTCGCGGCGGTAGAGTTCGGGCGGTTCATAAAGCCGCCAGACGTAGGTCCACCGGGTATCGCGCACGGCCACGACCTTGCCCACCAAGGTGGCGTCGGCGTGCTGCAGGTCGCCCTTGCGGTCGTAGGGGAAGGCCGGTCGTTCCAGCTGCGGTTCCTCTTCGATGGTGAAACCGCCCTCTGTGAAGGCGAATTCGCGGTGCGGCAGACCGGCGTCGTGCAGCAGCGGGACCAGACTGCGGCCGAAATGCCGATGCGGAGCGGTGATGCCGGCCAGCTCCAGCACGGTCGGCAGCACGTCGATCAGTTCGACCATGGCCGAGCTGCTGCCGCCACCGGGCAGGCCGCCGCCGCTGATGATGACCGGATCGCGGGTGATGCAGTCGTGCACGGCCGACGGCCACTTTTCGATCAGTCCGAAGTCACCGAGGTATTCACCGTGGTCGGCGAAGAACAGGGTGACGGTGGAGTCCGCGGCACCGGATTGCTCGACTGCGCTCATGATCCGGCCGAGCTGGCTGTCGAGCCGTTCGATCATTCCGTAGTAGGTGGCGACGACCTCACGCCACTGCTCGGCGGTGACCTCGCCGAGTTCGTAGGCGTCGCGGACGGCCTGCATGAATCGGGGCTCGGCTGCGGTATCGCCGGGCGGCAGCGGATCGGGCAGCGCGGCGCGATCGCGCTTGGAGAACCATGGTTCGGCGACCTGGAAGGGGCAGTGCGGTGCGATCAGCGGCAGGAACAGCACCCATGGCTGATCCGGAGGATTGCGCAGCCAATCCTCGGCGGTGCGGATAGCCGCCTCGTCCGGGTCGATCCGCCCGTCGTCGGGCACCTGCCCGCGATAGAACAGCCGCGACCACACACCGTCCGGATAGTCGCCGTCGAATCCGGTGGCGGTCGGCCACACCGAGAAGCCGTATTCGTCGACACTGAGTTCGGTCACCCCGGGTGCGAAGGTGTCACCGCGCATCCCCGCCCAGGTGACGTGGTAACCCGAATCCTTCAGAATCCGCAGCAGATTCGGCTCGTGCGGTTGCAGCAGGTGGGTGAGAGTCCGGTGGCCGGCCGTATGCGGATACCAGCCGGTGAGAAAGGAAGCACGGCTGGGGGAGCAGACCGGATGCTGCACAAAGGCATTCGTGAAACGGGTGCCGCGCTGCGCCAGTGCGTCGATGTGCGGGGTGTCGATGTGCGGGTTGCCGAACACGCCGAGTGCGTCGGCGCGCAGCTGATCAGGAATGAAGAAGACGAAATTCGGACGTTGAGACATGAGAGTCCTCACTGGTCGGCGGATGCGGCCGCGGCGCGGGCGGCGGCCAATTCGGTTCGGAGTGCGGCTGATTCGCGGTGGTAGGGGCGGTACATGAGGGTGATGAACAGGCCGTTGCCGACATTGACGACGACGATCAGCCACAGGAACGCTGCTTGCAGGCCGACGGAATCACCGAAATATCCCAGCGCCAGCGTGCTCAGGGCCCAGCCCGCGGATTCCGCGCCGAGCATGAGCGCGAAAGCGGCACTGCGCAGTTCGGGCCGGGTCACCGCCATCAGAATGGGCCGGGTGCTGCCCGGGCCGAAGCCCTGCAGCAGGCCCAGGATCGAGAACACGACGATGTAGTGCCACAGCCCCGGCCAGGCGACCTGCGAGGCCAGCGCCGCAGAGCCCGCCCAGCCGAGTACCGCGGCCTGCCACACCGCCAGGCGTCCGGCGCTGGGAAAGCGTTGTCCGGCACGGTCTCCGGCATAGCCACCGGCGACGGTGCCCAGTACGTAGGTCAGCATGGCGAACGGGGCCACCAGTGCTGCGTGCGCGGTGCTGAAATCGCGGACACTGACCAGATAGACCGTGCCGAAACTGAGGAAGGCCAACTGGGTGGCCGTCAGTCGCTGCACCATCATCAGCCGCAGGGTGTGACTGCCGAAGGCCGCGGTCAACTGGGCCCGTCCCCGTGTGCTCTTGCCCAGCAGGGGCGCGGCATCGCTGGCGCCGACGCCCGGATCGACAAAATAGCGCCATACCAGCAGCCCGAACAGCACGGTGATGGCCCCGCAGGCGAAGAAACCGTAGCGCCAGCCCTCCGGTATCCGCGACAACTGGCCGAGCAGCGGACTGATCACCGCGCCCAGCACCGCGAATCCGGCATAGAGCCAACCAGCAGCGCGACCTCGCTGATGCTCCGGGAACATATCCGCGAGCAGACCGTTGACGAGGGGACCTCCGGCCGCGAGGCCGACCGCGCCGATGGCGTAGAGCAGCAGCAGCTGTGGGAAGTTCTGCGCGAATCCCGCTGCGACAGACCAGATTCCCCAGAGTCCGCAGAAGATGACCAGCACGTTCTTCCGGCCCAGCCGGTTCGCGACAGCGACCCAGATCGGGCCGAAGATCATGCCGATCACCTTGCTGACCGCCACCAGGATGCCCAGGGCGGACAGCTTCAGATCCAGCGCGGCTCGGATCGCGGGGAAGAGGGTGGAGACGACCGCGCCTTCGCTGTTGTCCATGCTGATCAGTCCGCTGAGCAGCGCGAGCTGTCGCCAGCTGCGGGCGTCATCGACCGGTGCCGCACCGGGGCGCGCGCTGGCCGGCGTACCAGCTGCGAGCGCGGACCCGAGCGGGGCATCGTGGCCCGGGTTCGTGCCGATCGGCGGCCCCTGGGCAGTCGCGGGGCTCATGGTGGCGGTGCGGTCGGTCGAATCTGGAGATACTGGTTGCATGGCGACCTAGTCGTTTGGCGGCATGGCAGCGAGAGGCCGAAAGCCACTGGGGGAGAGATAGATACGTTGTTCGTCCGGAAATTCGAGGACGATGCGCACGGGACCGGCCGCTAGGGGCCGAGATGATCACCGATGCTCTGAGAGGTGCGCCGAACCCGATTCAGTCGGAGGCGTGCGCCGAAGCCGGTTCGGGCCGGTCGAGCGATCGCTGCGCGGCGGCCTGTGCCAACTCTGCCCAGCGCTGAACGAGTGCCGCGGTGCGCGGCTGGTCCGCGGCATGCCAGGACACCGGGATCGCGTAGTTCCGCAGCCGCTGTTCCAGATCCTCGGCCAGATGGGCGCGGCCGGTTTCTCGAAGGTGCCGCGCGTAGGTGACGGGATCGTTGTAATAGGTGGGCCCGGTTTGCAGGGTGGCCTGCATGGGATCGGGCAGGGCGCCCGGACGTCCGGCGTAGGTGTTCCACCATCCGGCCAGCCGAGATCGCATGGCGGCGAGCAGATCCGGTTCGGTTTGCAGCAGATCCTCGGTCAGATGCGGATCTGCGGTGACGTCGAACAGCTGCTCCCATTCGGCTCGGAAGCAACCGGGGTGATAGGTGCGAATGTAGAGGTGATCTCGGGTACGCACGGCGCGCTGATAGGTGTGTGCGCCATGTCCGAGTACCAGATAGTCGCGTGATTCGAGGGTTTCGCCACGTACGGCCGCTGCGAACGATTCACCTTGCCAGCCTGCGGGTTTCGGTAGCCCGACCAATTCGCACACGGTCGGCGCGTAATCGATGTTGTAGAGCAGAGCGTCATTACGGCGATCCGCATCGGGCAGTGTGTCGGTGACGCCGGGCCAGTAGAAGACCAGGGGCAGCCGGTGCGTGGGTTCGTTAGCGAGACCGTGTTCGGCGTAGGAACCGTTCTCCCCGAGGGATTCTCCGTGATCGGCACTGACGATGATCGCCGTCTCCTCGGCGATGCCGAGCTCCTCGAGCACCGCGAGCAATTGCCCGAAGTGGTGGTCCCAGTATGCAATAGCGCCGTCGAAGCCATTGATCAGGTGCTCGAAGTCGGCCCGCGAGGCAATCGCGTCGGGCATATTGTGCGGCACCGGTGAGCGCCCGTCGCCGCGCAGCGAGTAATTGAGATCCAGAGCGCTTCGCGGACCGTAGATTTCGGCGTGGGCCGCGATGGTGTCGGCATCGGGCCACGCCTGGACCGGCCCGGATGCGGCCATCCGGTCGGTCCACTCCACCGGCTGCGTGTAGTCGGTGTGCGGTTCCCAGTAGGTCAGGTGCAGATACCAGTCCTCCTGATCGGCATGGCGGCGAATCCAGTCCATGGCCGCACGATTGACGTCCGCGGCATCCTCGTCGCCCCAATTCGGCGTGGCCCGAATGGATTCGCGGAAATTGCCGTGAAAATAGTAGGCCCGGTGGCGTTCGGCGAACACCGACACGGCCGCGGTGTGATAGCCGCCGAATTGCAACAGCTGACCGAGCAGCGGACGGTCGGGTTCCGGGCCGTGCCCGGCGTCGAGCCGGAACCGCGCCGCCTCGCCGAAGTGACCGATCACGCCATTGGTGATGCCGAATTGTCCACTGGTCAAGGCTGTTCGCGAGGGCATACACGGGGAGTCGGAGCAGTAGTACCGGTCGAAGACGACCGACTTGTCGGCCAGGCGTTGCAGATTCGGCGTGGTCGGGCGGTGGTAGCCGTAGGGGGTGGTGTGGTCGGCACGCAGGGTGTCGACATCGACGTAGATGATGCGCATGGCGTTCCTGATGGAAAGTAGGGCAGGGCGAGCCGTCAGCGCGGCCGGCCTGCTTCCAGGCGGGCCAGAGTGAGTTCCAGCCAGACGATGAAGCCGGAGGCGTACGCATAGCCCTGTTCATGGGTCATGGTCTGAATCTCGCGGGCCCACTGCGGGTCCAGTTCGGGCAGTTGCGGATCGTAGGAGTCGGGGATCGGCGCGAGCGGCGATTGCGCATCGTGCTTCTTGCGGTAGTCGAGTTCGGTGCGGACGATCTCGATGGCGATGTCGCGGTCGAGCGAGCCGGCGAAGAGGAAGCGCAGCTTGAAGTCCGGATCCATCGGCCGCGGGGAGGGCTCATAGGGTGAGCGCGCCCACTCCAGCAGGGCCTGCCTGCCTGCCTCGGTCATGGTGTAGACCTTGGCGTCCGGTCGGCCGTCGCGCGGATCGACCTCGAACTCGATCCAACCGCGTTCGGCGAGTTTGGCCAGGCGCCGGTAGATCTGCGGAAGTTGGACCCCGTAGCCGAGATAGCGGCCGGGGCCTTCCATCCAGCGACGCAGGTCGTATCCGGAGCAGCGGCCCAGCGCCAGCACACCCAGGATCATGTAGTCGAGCTGCATCGAACTTCTCCTCATTCTATGTTCTTAGGAACATATGACCACCATCACATTTTCGCTGTGAGGTGTCAAGAGCCCGCCGGGTCGGCGGCACAGCGGAATCCGGCATGACCGCTCGAGCTGTCCGGGGTATTGGCCGAGCGGGCCGCCACGCGGTAGCGGAAGCAGTACGAGTCGTGGCACATGTGCGAACCGCCACGAATCACCTTGCCGCTACCGGACTTCGGGCCCCGCGGATCGATCAGCGGTGGTGCTCCGTGGTCGACGGTCCACCAATCCGCGCACCATTCCCACACGTTGCCGCAAGTGTTGTACAGGCCGAAATTATTGGGCGCGAACGCATCCACGGGCGCGGTGCCGCGAAAGCCGTCGGCGGCAGTGTTCTTTGCCGGGAACGTGCCACGCCAGATATTGCAGTGGTATCCGCCGTCCGGATCCAGCTGGTCACCCCATGGGTAGCGGGCCTGCTCCAGGCCGCCACGCGCCGCGTATTCCCACTCCGCTTCGGTGGGCAGGCGCATCCCGGCCCACGCGCAGTACGCCCGGGCATCGTTCCAGGACACGTGGACGACGGGATGGTCATCGCGATCGCCCAGCGTGCTGCCCGGTCCTTCCGGCGATTCCCACGTTGCTCCGGATACCGCACACCACCAGGGAGTTCGATCCGGCCGCGGCGATTCGCGGCGCAGCGCCCCCGGAACGAACCCGGCGAAGACATATGACCAGCCCAGGCGCTCGGCCTCGGTGCGATAGCCGGTATCGGCCACGAAGGCCGCGAACCGCTCGTTGGTGACCGCACGGGTGTCGATCAGGAAGGGGCTCAGCCGAACCGATCGCACCGGGCCCTCGCCGTCGCCGGGGTAGCCGGCGCTGTCGGTGGTGCCCATCAGGAACTCGCCGCCCGGCAGCAACACCATCTCGCCGGAACGTCGGCGGTCAACGACGCTGCCGCCGATGTCCCGCGGGGTCGCCGCTCTCACCGGTGTGTCCACTTCGGACAGTGCGATCGTGTCGTCCCGGGGCGGAGCGCAGCAACTTCGGTGTGGTTCGCCGGACATGGCGGCTCCCTTCTGCATCTGCTCGGATTATATTCCTGAGTACATATGGCTAGTCGCAGGCGTCAGTCAGGCCGGCGTAGAGCTCGGCGCTGTGCGGGTGATGTCGGCGAGGTCGGTGGCAATGGCCCGCAGCTTCTCGGCTGTGAGCAGGCCGCGTGCCACCGAGGCCACATCCAGGAGCGAGGCCCCGGTGAGGGCTTGCAGGATCTCACTGTCGGCGAAGGCCGGGATGTGCCGCCGGAGTACTTCCCCGGCCGCTCGGTGGGCCAGTAGCTCCTGGATGGGGGTCTGCACCGAGAGGGGACCGGACGGGAAGTCCTCGGGGCGGGGTGCCGGTGCGGCGGACTGTTCGGCGATCTCGCGCTGGGCCCGAACCAGCAGGTGCTCGGTGGTGACCGGCCCCGTCGTCGGTAACCCGAGACGCTCGAACTGACTGTGCGGCGCGTCGGTGTCACGCATGAGCGCCACCAGCAGACCCGCCATGCGCAGTTCGATTGTGTCGTCGATGATCGGATTCGACTGTGCCGGATCGGTTTCCAGATCGAACAGCAGTGTGCCGAACTGGTGGGCGTTGATGAGTGCGCGACCGGGCACCCGAATGGTCTTGAGCCCCTTCGTGAACGAGAAGGGCTCGGCCAGCTCCATATCGACCAGTTCCGCCGGCGAGAATCGCCCCCGCATATGGGTGGGCATCAGTGTGTGCTCGTGCAGCGGCTGATTGCCGGGGTCCGCCGGAGCGCGCATGTAGACGTACCTGCCGTCGGTGACATTGACGTGACCGCCGTGCATACCGAACAGTCCGGCCTCCCGAATCGGGTCGTCCGTGGCCGTGGGCAGCGGCCTGCCCTGCATATCGGGCGTGGGCTCGATGCCGAAGCAGTCCAGGATGGTCGGCGCGAGATCGATGGTCTGCACCAGCGCCCCGCGGCGCTGCCCCGCCGCGTCCGCGCGCGGGTCCCAGACGAACAGCGGCAGCCGGACCAGCTCGTTGTACCAGGGCTGCACACTCTTGGCCCACCAACCCTTTTCGCCGAGCAGGAACCCGTGATCGGTATTGACGATCAGCAGTGTGTCGTCCCACATCGCATGCTCGTCCATGAAGTCGAGCACCCGGCCCAGCGAACGGTCGCACATGGACAGCAGCGCCGCGTATTCGTAGCGGGCGTGCTGGACCTGTTCCTCGGTCTCGGTCACCCGCTTGTAGTCGGGCCAATCGAAATGCGGGCCGTCGTAGTCGTGCGGGTAGAGGTCCTTGTACTGCTTCTGAGTGAAGAACGGCTCGTGCGGATCGAAGGTCTCGATCTGCAGGAACCAGCGGTCCTGCGCCGAATTGTCGTGCAGGAACTCCAATCCGGCGTCGAAGGTGAGCGTCTGCGGTTGCTTGTCCTCGGTGTCGAGATACCGGCGGTTGATCCAGTCCTGGCGATAGGCCCGGTGCCGCAACCGCTTCAGATCCTCGGGGATCTCCGGATCGGCGACGTGCCCCTTCCAGGGGTCGCCCTCCTGCCCGCGGAAGAACTCCCAGGTGTCGTAGCGGGTGTGATAGGTCGCGCCGCCGTCCTCCCAGTAGTGCTGATGGTCGCTGGCCAGATGGCTGTACACCCCGGCGCGGCGCAGCAATTCGGGCAGCGAGTCGTCGAACGGTTCCAGTGGACCCCAGCTGCGGTGCAGGAAGTTGTAGCGGCCCGTATGGATTTCGCGTCGCGCCGGCATGCAGGGCATGGAGCCTGCCCAGCAGTTGTCGAAGGTGGTGGTGCGTTCCGCCAGCCGGGCGAAATTCGGGGCGTGGGTCCAGTCGCCGCCGTAGGGCGGCAGCATATGCCGGTTCAGGCTGTCGAACATCACCATGATCGCTCGCATCAGGTGGCTTCTCCGATCATTCCGGAAGGTCTCTATATGTTCTTGGGAATCTAGCTAAGACTGGCAGCCGCAGTGAGGGAACGTCAATGCCACGATTCATATTGATTTTTAGGCGGTGGAAAACCAAGGGGGAGCGCCTGGGGTCGATATGTGTATGTTCTCTAGAACATAGTGCGGAATCTTTCGATCGACCCCGGCCCTCGTGAGTCGACGCGCGAGGTCAACGCCGCGTGATGAGGAGGTCGCGGCGCAGCACTGCGGTCAAGGTCCGCATCGCACCGGCCATATCGAAGGATTCGTCCTGCAGCCATTGCTCCTCGAGGCCCGACATGGCCGCGATGACGATCCCGGCCACCGCGACCGGATCCACGTCGGCGCGCACATCGCCGGCCGCGATTCCGGCCGCGATGACACCGGCCAGATTCTCGCGGAAGGCGCGGATTCGTTTCTGCGCCCAATCGCGGGCGAACTGCGGGGTGTCCTCGCCCCCGAGGTTGCCCAGGTGAGCCAGGCGCGTGAGCTCACGATTGCGCTGATTGCGGTCGACCAGGTCGTCGATGATCTCCAGGGCCCGCAACAGTGCCGGTCCCTCGTAGTCACGGCCGATCTCGACGGCGTCGAACGACTGCTCGTCGCGTTCGGCCAGGGTCGCCGCGAGCAGCGCCTCTTTGCTGGAGAAGTGGTGCAGCAGACCGGATCTGGTGATGCCCGCGGTATCCGCGACGGCGGCCAGCGACGTGCCGCGATAACCGTGGGTCGCGAAGAGGGAGAGGGCGGCGGTGACGATCTTGGCCCGGCGGGCCGCACCGGTCTGTTCCGCATCGCGGGTTCTCGCCACTGGTCCGGACTCCTCACACTCGACTGCCTGGGGTTTCGTACCGAGCCTAATATCGCGGCGCGCCGCCGCGGTGCGGGCATCACCGTGCACTCTTGATGGGCAGCACCGCGAGCGCTCCGGCGCCCGCGACCACCGCCACCGCGGGAAACAGTGCGCCGTAGCCGCCGGTGGCCGACACGATCCCTGCGGCCGCGAGGGGAGCGATCACATTCGGGAGTGTGGCCGCGATATTGACGATGCCCAAATCTTTGGCGAAGGCCTCTTTGTCCGGGAGGATCTGCGAGACCAGTGCTTGATCGACCGACAGGAAGATCCCGAAGCCGATGGTCACCACCACGCCCCACAGCAGCAGCCCCGTAACCGTCGGCAGCGCGAGTGGCACCAATGCGGACGCGGCGATGACCAGCCCACCGGCCAGGGTGAGCGGTTTGCGGCGGCCGGTGCGGTCCGACCAGGGCCCGGCGACGGCGATCGCCACCAGCAGGCCCGGCAATCCGACCAGCCCGATCAGCGGAACGAGTTTCGCCGCGGATGCGGCGCTGAGTCCGACGTACCCCTGCGCGATATACATGGTGTACGTCAGGACCATGTAGTAGCCGCCGAGAATCAGGAAGCGGCCGAGAAACGCCCACCACAGGTCCGGACAGTGGCGGGGGTCGATCCACAATGCCTGCGCGGCAGTCTTTGCCGAGAATTCGGGCCGTGGTGCGTCGCGGTTGTCGGGCTCGGGATTGAGCACCACGAAGCCGACGACGGCAACAACGATCAGGCCCGCGAAGAGCAGATAGCCGAGTGGTATGCGCGCCGAGAACGCCGATGCGGCAAGGGGTCCGAGCATGGCCGCGACGATCGTTCCCAGCCCGGCAAGCGTCGAGTACCGTCCGCGGAGCCGGACCGGAACCCGGTCGGGCAGGATCGCCGAGAGCGGTCCGTATACGGCATTCGCGCCGACATGCACCACCATCACCGCGATCACCAGCATTGCCAGTGAGGTCGAGAGTCCGGCGGTGATCAGGCCGACCGCGCCCATCAGTACACCGATCAGCATCCAGGGCGCGCGGCGGCCGAACGCGGACCGAGTCCGGTCGGACAGGACACCGACCAGCGGTTGTGTGACCAGCGCCGCCGTGGCGGCGGCGACATGCACCACGGCGAGATTCCCGACCTTGGCCGCCTCGTCGATGTGCTGAACCTGCAGTGCGGCAAAGTAATTCGACACGGCGAAGGTCAATTGCGGAGCGGCGCTGACAAACGGCACGGTGCGCAGCAGTCGCCGCATACCCGTGCGGCCCTCAGTGTTCGTGCGTGACATGCGTTTCTCCGGGCACGGCCAACGCGTCATCGGCCAGTCGCCACATGCGCTCGACCTGCGCGCGGAAGGTATCGCGGCTGTATTCGGGTAGCGCGAAAACGACTGGGGCGTCCCGGCGAATGCCCTCCATCGCCAGGCGTGCCACCTCGGCGGGCTCGATGCTCATCGGAATCACCCCGGTGCCGAAGGGCTCGGCGGCCGGGCGGCCGAACGTCGCGGGGCGGGTGCGCTGGGCATCGAGGATGCGGGTGGCGGCCTGGCCCGGGCACAGGGTGGTGACGCCGATGCCTTCGGCGGCGAGTTCGCCGCGCAAGCCCAGGGATAGCCCGAGGATGGCGTGCTTGGTGGCGCTGTAGAGCGCGGTGCCCGCCGGATCGGGCAGAAAGGCGTGGGTGGAAGCGGTATTCATAATCTGCCGCCACCCGCTCGCGGCGCGCATGCGGGGCAGGAACGCGTGCAGGCAGTTCAGCATCCCCTCGATATTCACCGATGACAGCCAGCCCCAATCGCCGATCGACGAGTCCGCGACCGATCCGAACAGCAGCACTCCGGCGTTGTTGCACAGCAATTCGACCGAACCGAATGCCTCGCAGGCGGCTTGCGCGAGGGCCTCGGTCGATTCCGGGTCGGTCACGTCGACCTGTGCCCCGAGCGCTTCTATTCCGTCTGCCCGCAGTGTCTCGGCGACCGCCCGTGCGCCGTCGCCATCGATATCGGCGACGATGACCGACATACCGTGTGCGCCGAGCTCGGCCGCCAATGCCGCACCGATTCCGCCCGCCGCACCGGTCACGACCGCGCTGCGGCCGGCGAACTCCCCGGAGTCGGGGTTCTTGATTTCGGACATCGGCGTCCCTTTCCTCGGTGGATAGACGCACGCAAGCTAGCACACTGACTCGTCAGTCGGTTAGCCTTCGTGGGATATGCCGGATCCTCCGAGAAAGAGTTCGATCATGCTCCCGTATCGCGTCCTGGCGGTCGCGCTCCTCGCCTTCGCCACTCCGATATTCGTGCCCGCTTCCTCCGGTGCCGACCCTGTGAACTCTGGTTTTGCTGTGCCGGAGCGGGATTCGTTCTACGCGCCGCCCGCGGACCTGGGCTCCTACTCGCTCGGGGGACTCATCAATTCCCGCGCGATCACCACATCGCTGCGGGTACCGGTCAGCGCGTGGCAATTGGCCTTCCGCAGCAACGATTCCCGCGATCAGCCGCGGCTGGCGGTCACCACGGTCCTGGTTCCGCTCACACCGTGGCCGGGTCCCGGCCCACGTCCGGCGGTCTCGGTGCAGGTGGCCGAGGATTCGACCGGCGCACAGTGCGCACCGTCGTATCAGCTGGCCTCGGGGGGATTTCGGGGCGATACCGTCGAAGGGCTGCTCGCCCGCAATTGGGCGGTGGCGGTACCCGATCACGAGGGGCCCGAATCCGCTTTCCTGGCCGGAATGCAGGCCGGGCACACGGTCCTGGATGGCCTTCGCGCAATCGAGCAGTTCGGGGCGGCGGATCTGGGCCCGGACACCCGCTGGGGATTGACCGGCTACTCCGGCGGCGGCTTCGCCACCGCGTGGGCGGCGCAGCTGCAACCTGGTTACGCCCCGGAGCTCACCTTCGCGGGCGCCGCGATCGGCGGGCTCCCGGCCGACCTGCCTGTCGTGGCCGCCAATGTCGACGGAAGTCTGTTCGCCGGCTTCGGTTTCGGCGCCATGGTCGGCCTGCGCCGAGAGTTTCCCGAAGCAGATATCGACAGCGTACTGAACGATCGAGGCCGCGCGGACCTGGCCCGCGCCGACGGCAAGTGCATGCTCGAGCTGCTGGCGAACTTTCCCTTCCAGTCGGTCGCCGCGGGCACGGCGCTCGCTGATCCCTGGCACGATCCGAGATTGATCACTGTGCTGCAACACAATTCACTGGGGGAGGGGGCGCCGGTGATGCCCATCTACAGCTATCACTCGATGGCCGACGAGGTGGTGCCCGTCGGTCAGGACGACGACCTCGTGCGTACCTGGCGCGGGCGAGACGCCGATATCGTGATTGTCCGCGATCCGGTCGGCACGCACGCCCAGGAAGCGTCGAAAGGTCAAGCGGGAGCTGATGATTACCTCGCAGGCCGGTTCGCCGCTGTGCCACGCTGACCGGACGAGGTACGGCCGCCGCGGCACCGTGTTCATCGGTTTTCAGGGATGTGCGGCGGCGGCCACCGCACTGGCGGCGAACCTGTTCTGGAGAAACTCCTGCGCTCGTGGCATGTGCTGGATCGATTCCAAGCCGTGCTCGCCGATCGGGTCCCGGACCGAAACTATCGCCGCGCCCCCGGCCCGCCACTCGGCGACCAGGTTGTCGCTCTGGGTAACCGGAATGATTTCATCGGTCAGCGCGTGGTAGTTGTAGATGGGCATGGTGGGGGCTGATGCGCCGAGTGAGTTGTCGCGCAACAGATTCGCGAGCCGGGGATCACGCAGTGGGTCGGCGACCACGCTGAGGTCGGTCAATCGGCGGAATGGAAATCCGTACAGCAGGTCGTCGACACAGGAGTTGCCGGCGGCGGCCAGGGTCGCACGACCACGCTCGTTCAGTAGGGTGCCGATTCCGGCCTCCGGGAACTCGCGCTCATAGCCGACCAGGATGTCGATGTTGTACGAGGAGAAGATGCCGCCGTCGAAATGCGCCGTGAGAGCGGTCAGGTCCGCTGGTACGCCGCCCATCGCGGCACCGGCGAAGCTCAGCTCAGGAGCGTAGTCCGGTTGCAGTTGCGCGGCCCAACCGGTCGCAGCGGCACCGCCCGAGTAGCCGTCGAGCGCCCAGACGGCGTCCCGGCCCACACCTGCCGGGCCGAATTGCTCCACCGCCCGAATACCGTCGAGGACGGCGTGAGCCGATTGCGGTCCGGTCAAGAATGTCGACTTCGGTCCTTCGAAATCGGGTACAGCGACCACCCAGCCCCGCATCAGCATCCGAGTTACCGCTTCGCCGGATTTCAGATAGCCCTTGGCAATTCCGTACGACGGTGCACAGCGAGTTCCGGTGGAGTCCTCCGGTATCTGCTCCGAGACGATCGGCCGCGGCCCCGGGCCGGACCACGGCGCGGTGGGAACCAGCACCGTTGTGACAGCGAGCTCGGGCAGATCGCGAGAGTCGTTGGTGCGGTACGACAATTGCCACGCCCGCACCGGCACGCCGATATTCGCGGCGACCTCCCGGCTCGACGTCAGTTGCCCGTCACGATAGGACGCGAGGTCCGGAGGTGGTGCGTAGAACGGATCCGCTTCGGGCACAACGGAACCGGCAACGAGGGGAGCGTTGTCGGCCCAGGCCGGTGCGGCTGTGGAACAGGCGAGGGCGAGGATCGCGGCGGCCGCTACTCGGGTGATCATGGATTCTCTTTCAGCCGGCCGGGCGCAGGCAACTGGCGAGTGCGTCGACGAGGGAGCACCAGGTCGAGGGGTGCACCGGTATGTAATTCGCGGGAACGCCGCCCTGAGCGATCAGCGTGCGGTAGGTGTCGACCGCCTGGGTGGGCACACGCGTGAGCGCCGGATCGTTCTTCACATCGACGGTGTACAGGCCGAAACGGGGTGCGTAACTGCCCCATTCGTAGTTGTCGGTGAGACTCCAGTAGTTGTAGCCGATGACGTTCATACCGTCCTGGACGGCGCGTTGGACCCAGTAGACGCTGTCGGCGAGATGATCTGCGCGCCCGTAGCCGTCCGGTCGCATCGCGCCGTTCTCGGTGGGCATTCCGTTCTCGACGACATAGAGCGGACGTCCCGGATACGCCTCGGCGTAGTGCCGCAGCGCGTAGTAGAGGCCGTCGGGAGCGGTCGTGGCCTTCCACGGCTCGGAGAAGGTATTCGCGTAGCTGAGGTCCGTCGGTGACATCGAGTAGTAGTAGTCCAGCCCGATGAAGTCGAGCTTGTCCGCCACCCGGTCCAGGAAGGTGGTGTCGACCAGGGATTCGGCGACCGGGAAGTAGGCGATATTCGACGAGACCTGGGCGTCGTGCTGTTTCGAGTGGATGTAGTCGTAGATCTCGCGGTGCACCCGGACCCACCGATCGAGGGCGCCCGGTACGTCCGGCGCGCCCAGTCCGCCGACCTGCATCTCCTCGAACGCGTACGCGGACGGTTCATTGACGGTGATCCAGAGCGGGTCGGCGCCGGCGTAGCGGTCGACGACGCGACGGGCATTGGCCAGCCACTGCTGCGTCATTTCTTCGTTCCGCCAGCCACCCCGGTCGAACACCCAGCCCGGATACACCCAGTGGTCGAGCGTGATCATCGGCCGCATACCGGCCGCGCCGATCGCCGCGATCACATCGTCGTAGTACGCCCAGGCCGCCGGATTGTACTGTCCCGGTGCGGGTTCCAGCCGCGCCCACTCGATGCTGACCCGGAACACGCGCGCCCCGAGATCGTGCGCGCGCTCGATATCCGCACGGTACCGGTGCAGGAAGTCGACCGAGGTGCCGATCGCATCCCGGGTCTTGCCCGAGGCGGCGAAACGCGACCAATTGCTGTCAGGCGAGGTCCCCTCGGATTGGATCCCGAACCTGCCACACCCCACAGGAATCCGGCGGGCAATGGCCCCACGGGCGGGCTACCGGAAGGTTCGGCGGTCGCCGGTGCCGCCGACAACATCGCCAAAACCAATACGACAGACGCGATTCCAGCTCTTCGCCGCACCAATGCTCCTCACGCTCGACCCTCCACCGGTGGTGGAAGAGATTGCGCGAGATACTAGCTGACTGATGAGTCGGTCTGCTAGCTTTGCCTGATTTGATGGGGCAGTTGCGTGCGGTGATAGGCAGAAGCTCTCAGATCTGAGATCGGCGGTGCGGGTCGTCATCGGGCAGCCAGGCGTCGGGGCGGTGAATGCCGAGATCGCCGACGCTGTCGCAGAGTGCGTCGACCACCGCGAGCACGGTGGCCCGCTTCTCGTTCGCGCGCCGGACAAGTGACCATGTCCAGTACACCGCCGGTGAGACGATCTCGCGGCGGACCAGGTCTGCCGGAATGGGTGCGGCCATATCCTTCGGCGACCGCAGCACGGGCCGGGTGCTGCGGCGGACGTGATCGAAGAACGCCGATCCGGTGATGCCGCCGTCGCCGATCCGCGCGCTCTGCGCGCCGGTATCGCGGGCCAGCTGCTCGGCGTAGACGTTCCAGGAGGACCAGGAGGTGGTGTCGTCGTCGAGCAGCACGAGGGTTTCGGCTGCCGGCACGGCGGTGGTCCGGGTGCCGGACGAGACGGCGTGCAGTCGATCGGCTCCGATCAGTCGAGCGTGTAAACCCAAGTCCGCCAAGTCTTTCGACCGCACCCAGCACACCGCGAGATCGAGGCTGCCGTCCGCGACCCGAGCGGCCTGGGTGTGCGATGGCGCGACCCAGGCATCGAGATGGATCCGCGCAACCGCGGTGGTGCGCGCAGTCAGATCCGGGGGTAGCCAGCTGACGTATCCCAGGCGCACCTTCTCGGCTCCGGACAACCGGCGGGCGTTCAACTGCAGGTCATCGGCGCGAGTCAGCAGGGCGTGCACCTCCGGCAGCAGAGTCGCGCCCGCCGGTGTGAGCGTCACCGATCGGCGGTCGCGATCGAACAGCCGCACGCCCAGATCCCGCTCCAGCGCCTTGATCTGCTGCGACAGCGACGGACCCGCGATCAGCAGCCGTGCGGCGGCCCGGCCGAAGTTCAGCTCCTCGGCGACCGCGACGAAGTACCGCAGCTGGCGTAGTTCCACCTCTCGATGCTACGTCGGTAGGAGGCTGTGCCTAATACAGCGGAGGAAGCCGGTCGTGGTGCGGCTGGGGGCCACAGGCACATGATGAATGCACCCACTCGTGAATGGAGACGCGCCGTGCAAGAGTTCCTGGTCGAGATCACCACTACGGTGCCCGCGGGCACCGAGCCGGCCGAGGCGGATCGCCGGCGTGCCGCCGAGGCCGTACGCGCCCGTGAACTCATCGCCACCGGGCATCTGGTGCGACTGTGGCGGCCGGTCGGCGAGCTGCGCAGCATCGGCATCTGGCGCGCCGCGGACCGGACCGAGCTGGATGAGGAGGTACTCGGAACCCTCCCGCTCCGGGCATGGATGTCGGTGAAAGTCACAGTGCTCGAACCACATCCGAACGATCCCGGCCCGACGGGCGCCGCCGGGTCTCGCCGCATCGACGAGTAACGGGGCAACCCATGACTCAGCAATTGCCGGCTGTCTCCACATCGCGGCCCGTGGTCCGGAAAGCGCCGTGGGGCTTGGTCATTCAGGCCGCCGCCGCATTGGCCGCGGGCATGGGGGTGGGCCGGTTCGTCTACAGCCCGATCCTCCCGCTCATGCACGCCCGGGCCGGATTGTCCGCCGTCGACGGTGCGCACCTGGCCACCGCCAACTACATCGGATACCTCGCCGGCGCACTGCTGGGCATCGCCGCGCCGCGGTGGGGGCGCTCGCCGGTCGCGCTGCGCATCGCGTTCCTCGCCCTCATCGCGAGTCTTGCCGCCATGCCGTGCACCGAGAGCACGCCGATCTGGATGACGCTGCGGCTCATTGCCGGTGTGGCGAGCGCTCTGATCTTCGTCATCACTGTCAACTGTCTGCACAGCCGCCTGGACGGTCACTCCGGCCATATGGCGGGCTGGGCCTTCGGTGGCATCGGCGCGGGCATCGCACTGTCCGGGGCGCTGGTTCTCGCACTGCGCCTGATCGCGGACTGGCGAGCAGCGTGGTTCGGCGCGGCTGTTCTCGCGGCGATCCTCGCGGCAGCCGCCTGGCGGCTGCACCCGGACTCCGCCGCTGCGGTCGAGTCGAACAAGGTTGCGCCCCAGTCGCTTACGGCACCCTCGCGGCGCCTGTTCGCGGCACTGTTCACCTCCTACACGCTGGAGGGCGTCGGATACATCATCGCCGGCACCTTCCTGGTCGCCGCCATCGAGCAGAGTTCCCCGGGCGGTCTCGGCAGCAGCGCCTGGGTTCTCGTCGGCATTGCCGCCGTCCCCTCGGCGGCCCTGTGGACCTGGCTGGTCCGCCGCTATTCCCGCTCGGTCCTGCTGAGGGCCGCGCTGCTGCTGCAATCCCTGGGCATCGCTCTCCCCGCCCTATCCGGCAGTCCCGCAGCCGCATTGGCCGCCGCGGCACTGTTCGGCGGCACCTTCGCGGGCATCAGCGTGCTGGCCCTGGCCGCCGGCGCGACCCTTCGAATGCCCCATGCGGTCGCGGTCTTGACCAGCGGCTATTCGGCCGGCCAGATAGCCGGCCCCCTCCTCTCCGCGCCACTCCTGCACAACGGCTACCGCCCCGCCCTCCTCCTGGCGTCCGCAATAGTCCTCACAGCTGCTTTCGCTGCCCTCCCGCTTCGGAAATCGTGACCGGAGGTCACCCCTCCACGGCGTAGTTGTCGGTGACGCTCTCCACGGATTCGACGAACGGAAGGGCCCCGACCTGATCGATAGCGTTCTCGGCGATACCGATTACCAATGGGTCCGGATATGTGCCGTAGACAACCATTCCACCCAGTGCTCTGAGCTGAACGCGAAAGGCCTCCGCGTCAGTGACAGCGGGGCTCAACGGCGAGAACCGCACTCGATACACACCTTCGTCGACCATGCCGCCTCCTTGTCGATCCGGACTGACTTTGCGGTTGTGGTTTGCCCGTTTTTCCGCTGCGTACACATTGTTCTTCGCATACACATTGCTCCGGTGCGATTGCGGGCGGGATGCCGGGGTATCCGGACGAAGGAGGTGGACCATATGCCGAAGGAATGGGCGAGGCCTGAGGACACGACGTCTTCGGCGGAGCCGCCGCGTACGCGAATCACCCTCAGTCCCGATGGCCCGGCGATGGTCGAAGGGCCGGTGGAATTGGTGCGAGCGGATGGTACGACTGTGTGTTCGGACCGATTCCTGGTCGCTTTGTGTATGTGCCGGCGCAGCAAGAGTTTCCCGCTGTGCGACACCAGCCACCGCAAGCGGGCCAGGCGCACCGCAGAGTAGGGAGCTGCACCGCGTCAGCCCGTGGTGGAGGGGCGTAGTGAGCTGTGCCCCGCGCGCCAGCTATCGAGCGTATGCCGGCTGAAGCGGTCCTCGAGCAGATTGGTGGCCTGAATACCGAGCACAACCGATTCGGTGAGCCCCGGTTCGCGAGCGAGCAGATTGGCGACCACGTCGTGGCGCATCACCTGTTCATGCACCGCGTCCGCTTCGACATGCTCCGCATAGAAAATCAGGCACTCTGGTGCGGCGCCGAGCCTTTCGAGCGCGGCGATCATCCGGCGCGCCCCGGGCGAGGAGGTGATCTCGGCTGCGGCGAGGTGCCCGACCAGTGCGCCACGGTGTTCCCGATGCAGCCCGAACAGCGACATCATGTTCACGATGGCCAGCATCGGAGCCGGGACAGCGTCGAGGTAGTGCAGATACTCGGTGTTCAAACCGGCTGCGGCCATGAGGTTCACATACAGCTGAGCGTGGATGCGGTCACCGCGCCCCCCGCCGAATTCATCGAACTCGACCGCGACCAGGGATGCCTTCTCCTGGCCTCGCAGACGGGGGATCACCCACGCATGCGGGTCGCCTTCCTTGTGATGGTAAATCGAACGGTGCACGAAGAATTCGCGGAGCTGCTCGTGATCTCCTTCGGCGAGGAGATAGTCCGCGATGCCCGAATCATCGGCAGGCGACACCAGCAGGGCCCGGATTTCCTGTTGCACATCGGAGCCACCAGCCACGCTGTCGCGCAGCGCATCCAGGAACGGCTGTTCTATGGCAGCGCGAAAACGCAGCAGATCAGGGTCCCATTCCCAGGCGGAGTCCACGGCGTGAAAACTCTGATAGTGCAACTCGTAGCAGATATGCAGCGCCAATTGCAGGTCATCGCCATAGGGGTCGGCGTTGCCGGGGTGGGGTAGTGGGGTGCGAGTGGGTGGTGCGGTGCGCAACACGTTCACGACTGCCGCGGACAACTCGCCCCGCGGCACGGGCAAGCGCCGAGGCTTGTGAAGGACATCGTTCAGCGTTGACTGCGCCGGGTATGGCTGGACGTTGGTCACCGTTGATCACGCTCCTGCTTCGAGGCTCAGTTCCGCCAGGGCGAATTCGCTTGTCAGCCGAAAGGATTCGACGAGCCCCGGCAGGCCGGACGCCGCAGCGATACGTTGCCGGGTGGCACCGGTGCCGTGCTGGTGCACTGCGGTCAGCAGTCGCGTCGCCTCAGCGGTGTCGCCGACTTCCTCGAGTTCATCGGCGATCCACTCGGTCAGGTTTTTCACCATCTGCACCGCGGGAACTTGCCTTTGCTCGATCGGATCGATCGCGGGTCCGTCGAGACCGTAGCGAGCCGCCGCCCACACCGCGGCCGCGGCCGTCTGATCATCGATAGGGGGTCCTTCGATTCCGGCTTCCAGCTTGCGAATCGCGGTGTGCACCAGACCCCGGGTCAGCAGCGCCTGCAGGACGGCGTCGTCGACGGTGGCGGCGGTGTCCACTGCGCGCACTTCCACGGTGGGATAAGCGTCGGAGGGTCGCGCCATCCAGAACGACATATGGTCGTCGATGAGGACACCGCACTCCATGAGGATTGCTATCCGCTCTCGATATTCGTCTGCTGAACGCGAGAACGGCGGTAGCCCGGCACCGGGAAACCGGGCCTGTTCCGCGATCCGCCAGGAGCTGTAACCGGAATCGCGGCCGTTGTGGAATGGTGAATTGGCGCCGATCGCGACCAGAATCGGCAGCCAGGGCCGCAGGTGATTCACCACGGCGACGGCTTGCTCCGCGCTGTCGACGCCGACATGCACATGAGCCCCGCACGCGGTGTAGGACCGCGTCATTTCCCCGTACCGCTGGTGAATCCGTTCATATCGACTGTGCGTGGTGACGTCTTCGGGAGCGCCGCAGGCCGGTGCTGTTCCGACCGGCAGCACGGCCAGGTCGCACTGATCGGCCGCGGCCGCGAGTCGTTGCCGGGCGGTGCTCAGATCAGAGCGCAGCCCTTTCATGCCGGTATGGACGCCCGATACCGATTCGATCTGAACTTTCTGCAGTTCCGGTTTGAACCTCTCGGATTCGCCGGGATCGAGATCGGCAAGCAGCCGACCCAGAACCAGATCCGCCTCCGGTGTCGGAACTCCGGTGGCGTCGACAAGGAGAAACTCCTCCTCGAATCCCACTGTGCGCCCATGGTTCATCGGTTCCGCCTTCTGCCGAGGTGCCTGATTTCGGCTCGGACATGTTTCTTCTTCGCTACCGAACCGCGGTGTCGGAGTGACCGGCGCGCCGATTCGCGAATAGCCCGTATCGGCAAGATCAAACAGGTCCGCGCCGAAACCACTGCGGCCGACGGTCTCGTCCGCTGAGGACCGCCGCCCATAGATTCGGGCTATGACTGCATAGGAGGTGAGGGGCTACCGGGTGGACGGCGCCGGGGGCACGCTCGAATGGAACCCGCCGATGCAGCGGACGAGAGGAGTCGATCATGACCTGTCAGCGCCGTCGCCCCACCTTCCCGGAATGGCTGGGGTACACCGTCGGTCGCCCCATGCCGGAAGATCTGCGCGGCTGGGTACTGCATGACCTGACCGGAAAGCACGCGTACACAAGGCATCTCGTGCGCGGCATGGTTCCGTTCCTGCCGATCTTCGCCGTCTTCCTGCTGCTGTTCCCCGGGCCGCTGTGGCTGCGCGGCGCCATGACACTGCTGGCGCTGATCCTGGCCCTGTTCTACTGCGCGGCCTATATGGCCCCGAATCGCGCCTACCGGCTGACCCAGCACGGTCTGCCCGCCGATCTGGACGCGCCGGGAGTCCTGCACGCCACCAACCTGGAGCGGGTTCGCTACGCCCACAACCATCCGCACTGACGACACACAATCCTTCCGCCCGAGACGCGCCGTGACGTCGAATTCATTCGGTCGCATATCTTCTCGCCTGGATGTTCGATTGTTTCGTCTCGGTATCGAATCCGGATTGGCGGACGTTCGCGAGGTAGCGTCGAATCCGCACTTCACACAGTGTTATTCGTGGAATCGGAGGCGCGGATATGCGTGGTGGCGGTCGTGTAATTGTTCCGAGGCTCGTCAGTGAAATTCTGGAATTCTGTGATCGTTACCGCGTCGCATCGATCGTGAGGAATCTTCGGTGACCGCGCTGATCGATCTCTCGATAGTCGCCGAACCCCGGGTTCGGACTGTCGAGTGCCGCACGGTCGAAGTGCTCACTTGCATCGATGACATCGACCGTTTGCGGGCGGTGGTGGCGCCTGTAGTCGAGCGTTGCCATCGGAGGTGGTGCGGGCGAAATGATATTGATGCCTTCCCGCCGATCGGCCGCTGGCAGCATATCGAGCGCCCACCGACGCCGACCGGCTGCCGCACCCCGAGGGAGCACATCCGCATTGCCGCGCTCGGCCGCCGCCAGCACCTGGACCCGGTCCACGCACTCGAAGCCGCGCTCATGATGACCTCGGGCTGCCCGGCCTTCGTCATCGCCGGCGACCCGGGCCAGGATGCTCGCCTGCCCCGCAGTTCCTCCGGGGCCCGCACGCTGGTGATCACGCTCTTCGCGCTCGATGGTGATGATCTCTCGCTGGCCGAGGGCCTGCTCACCGCGGTCCTGGAACTGTGCGATGCGACGCTGCTGCGCCGCAACCTGCGCCACGATCAACTGGCCCTCACCGACTGAAGTTCCACCCCGGCAGCAAGGCGGCGGCAATCGTCGCCGGTAGCTCGCGTCGGCGGCGATCAGCAGTAATGCCGTCGCCCCCGATGCGATACCGCCGGAAATGGAATCTTACCTAGGGTCATATGTATTGACCCTCAGCGTGATTCACAAAATTAGTGAGTATGCGCTCGATGCGGAAGATGTGATCCTCGCGCGTCGCCCAGTTGAATTCGGCAGGCTATTCGACAAAGGCTTTGATACGTTCGAGCGTCTCGCGCATGCCGTCGGTATTGGTCTTGCCCCGGGTGAGACCTGCCACCGCCCAATACAGCCGCAGCACCGGTGTGCGGTGCAGTCGGAACGATTCGGTGACGTCGGTACCGCCCTCGACCGGTTCGAACACGTAGCGCCAGGTATTGATCTCCATACCGCCGGGGCCCAGCACGGTGAAGGCGAATTCCCGGCCGGGTTCGCAGGCGATGATGCGGCAGACAGTCCAATACTTCAGGCCCCACCCGTTGCGGTTGACATGCCCGCGGAATTTCACCCCGACAGCGGGCGCCGTCGCACCACCGACCCATTCTGCGGCGAAGGTTTCCGGACTGAACTTCCCTGTGTTCGTGATGTCGCTGACGAGCCGCCAAATCTCTTCGGCGGGAGCGGCCATCCGAACTGTCACACTGCCCTGCATGCCCGTACGCTAACAGGCCGCCGAGTCTGCTGCCGCGTGGTCATACTCCGCACAGCGGCGTGATGTCCGGCCGGCCGCCGGTCGTCGGCGAGGTCAGGTAGAGGCACGGATTCTCGTCGGCGCGCACGATGGCGGCGCGCACCTGTTCCCACTGCGATGGCTCCAGGCCCGGGGTTCGTGACAGGACGAAGCCGGATATCCGTCCGGGATCGGTGACCAGGGCCCACGAGTAGTCCTCGCCCAATGCGGTGACGATGTAATTGACCGGCCCGTCGAGCTGGTCCTGTGTCGGCACGCCGGGGAAGCTCACATGCAGCTGCGCTCCTGTCGCGGCATCGGCGACGCGGGCGGTGCCCTGTATCTCGTTGCGAGCCCCGGTCCACGTGGTGCACGTATTGTGTACGGACACATCGCCATTGGCGTCCTGCGCGTAGTCGGCGCGGGTATCGCGAGCGCAGATCAGATTGAAGTACTGCGGTATCGCGGCCAACTGATTCCAGGCACCGAGATAGCGGGTCAGCTCCAGGCTGGGCACCGGTTCGGGCGCGGGAGCGGCATGGGCGGAAGCCGGTGCGGCCAGCGCGGCGAGGCTCAGAGCGCAGGCGATCGGCCGAAGTCGGCGAGCGAGTTTCACGAGTCTTCTCCTCCATTGGCGCAGTCGGATCGATACTACATAAATCGATGCATAATCGATTCAGAACCAGGCGCATCGAGCATCGACTCTCGCGCTCCCCGGCGGATCCGGCTGCCCGCGAGGCCGTAGTACGGGATCTCGCCGCGAGAAAGGCAGAATAGGACGATGACCGCACGTTCCGTTTCTCCGGCCGAGAGCGGGCTCAGTTATCCCGTGCGGATTGTCGCCGAGCGCCTGGGCATCCCGACCGCGACGCTCCGGACCTGGAATCAGCGCTACGGCATCGGGCCGGCCGCCCATCAGCCGGGCCGGCATCGCCTCTACACCGAGGCGGATATCGCTCTGCTCGAACGCATGCGCGCACTGATCGATGCGGGGGCGAGCCCGTCCGGCGCCGCCGAGCTGGTGCGCGCGGGCAGCGCGCGGCGCGGCGACACCGCGCCCCTCCTGCGGGCGGCATTCGCTTTCGACACGGCGGCGGTGTCGCGGCTGCTCACCGCGCATCTGCGTGATTTCGGTGTGACCGGCACCTGGGACCTGCTGTGCAGGCCCGCCTTCGCGGACATTGTGGCGCGGCAGGGCGAGGGCGAGGGCTGCATCGATGTCGAGCATCTGCTGTCGTGGTGCGTGATGTCGGTACTGCATCGCACCAATCCGCCTCCGGCGAGCGGGGTTCCGGTGCGGGTGCTACTGGCCTGCACCCGCGGGGAGGCGCATTCCCTGCCGCTCGAGGCATTGCGCGCGGCCCTGGCCGAGCGCGGCGTGGGCGCGCACATGCTGGGCGCGGATGTGCCGACCGACGCGCTGTCCGGCACGCTCGGGCGGCTCGAGCCCGGGGTGGCGGTCATGCTCTGGTCGCAGCAGGAGTCCACGGCGCTGACCTCCGCGGTGCGGGCCGGGATATCGGCGGGCGCGCAGGTCCATGTCGGCGGTCCGGGGTGGGCGGCGGTCATCCTGCCGGAGCAGGCGATCCGGGTCGCGGACCTGTGGGATGCCGTCGAGCGGCTGAGCTGATTTCCCGGCGCGTCAGGTGCCCACCTGCGCGGACTCGGTGGCGTCCGCCGTGCGGCCCAGCAGATGACGCAGTGCCGCTTCGAGTTCCGGGGTGCGGAATCGATGGCCCGCGGCGTGCAGTCGAGCCGGAACGACCCGCTGGCTCGCCGCGGCGAGTTCCCGGGCGCCCTGTCCGCCCAGTAAAAGCGCCGGTCCGAAGCCCGGTACCGGCAGGATCGCGGGGCGGTGCAGTACACCGGCGAGCACCCGCGTGTATTCGCTGTTGCGCACCGGTTCGGGCGCGACCGCGTTCACGGCGCCCGACAGCGAGTCGTCCCACAGCGCACGGTGATACACGTCGATGAGATCGTCGATGCCGATCCACGACAGCCACTGCCGGCCGTTGCCGATCCGGCCGCCGAGGCCGAGTGTGAACAGCGGCCGCAGCAGGCGCAGTGTGCCGCCGGCCGGTGACTGGACGATCCCGGTCCGCACCCGCACCACGCGGCATCGCGCGGTCTCGGCGGCCTCCTCCCAGTCGGCGACCACATCGGCGAGGAACCCGTCGCCGCGTGCGCTGTCCTCGGTCAGCGACTCGTCGCCGCGGTCGTAGCCGTAATAGCCGATCGCCGATGCGCTGACGAAGGTGGAAACGCCTGCGCGGGTGGCGAGTTCGGCCAATGCGCGGGTGGGTGCGATACGGGAGTCGGCGATATCGCGCTTGTGCCGCTCGGTGAAGCGGCCCGCGATGGACGCGCCGGCCAGATGGATGACCGCATCCACGTTCGCGAGCAGATCCGGCGCCGGTGCGGCGGGATCCCAGCGGCGTTCGCCGGGGTTCCGGGGAGCGTGCCGGACGAGCCGGATGACCGTGTGGCCGCCGGTGCTGAGAAATGCGGTCAGCGCGGTCCCCACCACGCCGCCGGCGCCGGTGACGGCAATGGTCGAGCGCGGGAATCCGTGCTCGGCCGCGATTCGATGGGCAGCCAGATCATCGGCCAGCTGCTGATAGCGGTAGTCGAAGGTGGGGCGTAGCAGCCCCGCGGGCACCGGTGTCTCGACGCGGTCGAGGACGCGGGTGTGCGTATCGTCGACCGCCTCGAACTCGTGCGTGTGCCGCCACCGGACCGCCACTCCGGCCGGCATGGAGGCAAGGCCGTCCACCCCGATCTCATCGGCGAACCGATGCGGTGGGTCATAGGCGTTCGGGTCGTGGCGGGCGACCCACCGCAACCCGCCCGGCAGTGCCAGGACGGCCTGGCCGTCGGCCAGCGACGCGGACTCCCGGATCAGCGACAGCGGCTGCCACGGTGGCGACAGCCGGGTGAATGCTCCCGGCCGGGCGAACCAGTCGAAAACCTCGGTCAGCGGTGCGGCGACAGTGCTCGAACACTCGATGCCCATGTCTCGACTGTAGCCAGACCGCCGGCAGATGCAACGTTTATGAATCGTTTCACTATGCGAATCGAAGGCGGAGCGGACAGAATGAACCTATGGTTACTGCGCAGACGCGGCAGTCATTGCCGCCGAATGAGTTCCGCTCAGGTCGCGTCTGCTGGGTCAACTCTGATCGGTCACCGTGTCGTGGTGTTCGTGCAACGCCAGGATCACCGCCGTGAGCACCCGATGCGCGGCCAGCAAATCCTCGGCGGGGAATTCGCTCATGGCGGCGCGGACGCGCTGTCCGACCGGGATGAAGAACTCCTCGGCGGCCTCGCGGCCCCGGATGTCGTGATACAGGATGACGCGTCGCCGGTCACCGCTGTCGGAGCCGCGACGGAGGTGGCCGGAGGCGATCATCCTTTCCACCAGGTAGGTGACCGCCGCCGGCGATATGCCCATCAGCTTGCCGAGCTGGCCGGGGGTCAGCGGCCGTCCCGCGAACTCCGCTGTCGCGATGTGCAGCAGGGCGCGGAAATCATTGGGGCGCAGTTCGTTCGAGCGTGCGAACACGTGACCGAGCTGTTCGGATATGGCGGTCAGTGCGCGGATGTCGGCGCCGATCCCGGCTTCCAGCGCCGCTCGCTCCGGTGTTGAGCCGGTATGCGCGGCTGCCGTCAGGTCGCTCTCGGTCACCGTCGAAGCCTATCGCCACGAGGTATCTCTCTTGTCCGATAGTTAAGAATCTGAAATAGTTCACCGGGTGGGTGCATGGGATCGATATGCGGCGCTGATGACTTCCCGCCGGTCGTGGGCGCTGCTGGTGGCGCTCGCCGCTCTGGGCGCGGCGCTGATCGGCGGAGTCGGGAACAACAATGCGTCGGGCGATTCGCCCGAGTCATTGCCGCACAGCGCGCAGTCCGCTCGCGTGGAGCGTGCCCTGGCCGAATTCCCCGATACCGGCGTTGCGTCGGCTATCGCGGTCGTGACCCGAGTCGATGCCGGACCATTGACCGAAGCCGACCGGTCGGCCGCTGCCGCCGCCGTGGCCCGCGCGGTAGCCGCCGGTGCCGGTGGGGCCGGCGCCGCCGGCGGGCTGCGCCCGGCTCCGGACGGTGGGGCGGTGATCGGGCAGATTCCGGTTCCCTCCGACCTGAGCGGGCGTGCACTGACCGACCGCATCGACCGGATCAGGGCGGCGGCCCATGCGGGGCTCCCCGCGGACCTGACGCTGCAGATCACCGGCGGACCGGCATTCGCCGCCGATATCGCCGACTCGTTCTCCGGGGCCGATGTCACTCTGCTGGCAGTCACCGCGCTGGTCGTCGCGGTGCTGCTGATCATCACCTATCGGTCGCCGGTGCTGTGGCTGGTGCCGCTGTTGCTCATCGGCGCGGCAGATCAGGTGGCGAGCAGCGTGGGAATCGGTCTGGCGCGGTTGACCGGCTTGACCCTGGACGGCTCCACCTCGGGCATCACCAGCGTGCTGGTGTTCGGTGCGGGCACCAACTACGCGCTACTGCTGATTTCCCGTTATCGCGATGAGCTGCACCGCAATCCGGATCATCGGGCGGCATTGCGCCGGGCGGTGCGCCGCGCCGGGCCCGCCATTCTGGCGAGCAATCTCACCGTGGTCATGGCCTTGCTCGTGCTGTTGCTGGCCACGGTGCCCAGCACGCGGAGTCTCGGCGTGTTCGGCGCGGCCGGCCTGCTGACGGCGCTGATTTTCGTGCTCCTGGGATTGCCCGCCGCGCTCGCCCTGTGCGGGCGGAATATCTTCTGGCCCTTCGTTCCGCGCCCGGATCAGGGGGATGTGGCCGAGGAGGGGGTGTGGCACGCGGTGGCGACACGGGTGGTCGCGTCACCCGTGGTGGTCGCCGCCACCGCGGCAACGGTGCTCGCGATCTTCGCCTGCGGGCTCTTCACGGTCGATATCGGGCTGTCGCAGACCCAGCAATTCCGGGTGCGCGCCGAATCCGTCACCGGATTCGACACGCTGGCAGCGCATTTCCCCTCCGGGTCCGCCGATCCCACGGTGGTGCTGGCACAGTCTTCGGCGGCACCGGCGGTGACCTCGGCATTGACCGGCACCGCGGGTGTGGTTCAGGCGACGCCGACGGGCACGTCGCCGACGGGCCTGGCGAGATGGTCGGTGGTACTGGACGCCCCACCGGCGTCGGACCACGCGTTCACGATCGTCGAATCGCTGCGCTCCCGATTGGCCGCGGTGCCCGGCGCCGACGCGGTGGTCGGTGGCGGAGACGCGAAAGCGTTCGATGCGCGCTCGGCCGCTGGACATGACCGCTGGGTGATCATGCCGCTCATCCTGGTGGTGGTGCTCGTCGTGCTGCTCGGCTTGCTGCGCGCTGTTCCCGCCGCGCTGCTGCTGGTCACGGTCACGGTCATGAGCGCGGTCGCCGCGCTGGGACTGGGTAGTTGGATCAGCGTGCACGCCTTCGGTTTTCCCGCCGTGGATACGAACGTTCCGTTGTTCGCCTTCCTGTTCTTGGTCGCTCTCGGTGTGGACTACACGATCTTCCTGACCAGCCGGGCGCGGGAGGAGACGCCCGCGCACGGCACCGAACAGGGAATGGTGCGGGCGGTGTCGTCCACCGGCGCTGTCATCACCAGCGCCGGCGTGGTGCTCGCCGCCGTGTTCTGCGTCCTGGGTGTGCTCCCGCTGATCACTCTCACGCAGATCGGCATCGTGGTGGGTGTGGGGATCCTGTTGGATACCTTCGTGGTCCGCACAGTGATCATTCCGGCACTGTTCGCCATTATCGGTTCCCGGGTCTGGTGGCCGAGTCGCCTGGCGCGGACGCACACAGATCGTGAATAGCGGTGTGCGGGTCAGCGGGAGGTGACAAACCCCTGCGCGACCATCCAATCGCGTGCGACGTCGGCGGGCTCACGACCTTTGACGTCGACCTCACTGTTCAACGCGGTGATCGATTCATTGGTCAGCCGCGCCGAAATCGGCGCCATGATGGCCGCGATCTGCGGGTGGGCGTCGGCGAAGGATTTGCGCATCACCAGTGCCGCATTGTATTTCGGGAAGAACCCGAGATCGTCCTGCAACAGCACCAGCCCGAGCGCGGGAATGCGGCCGTCCGTCGCGGCGACCGACCCGAACTTGCACTGCGTGGCATCAGCGGTGGCCTGGTAGACCACCGCGTCCTGCACGATCTGCTTGTGCACCTTGCCGGCGTCGATCCCGTACTTGTGCGCCATCCCCGGGAAACCGTCCTGGCGCACATTGAATTCAGTGCCGACACAGGTTGTGGCCGCGCCGGGATCGGTGGCGATGAGCCGGGCATAGTCGGAGAGGGTCACCACCCCGGTCTCCTTGGCGGTGCGGGCGCTGGTGACCATCGCATAGGTATTGTTCATCGGCGCCATATCCGCCCAGACGATGCCGTGTGCGGCCAGATCGGCATCGCGGACGGCGTTGAACTGCCCGGCCTCGTCCGGAATCGGGGTCTCGTTGCCGAGATAGTTGATCCAGCCGGTGCCGGTGTATTCGTAGGAGATATCGATCTGCCCGTTCAACTGCGCATCGCGAACGCTGTTGGAGCCCTGGATATTTGTCAGATCGCGGACATTCGCTCCGGCAGCGGCCATCGCGAACTCGATGAGATAGCCGAGGATGTTCTGCTCGGTGAAGTCCTTGGAGCCCACGGTGATCGACACACCTTTCAGTTCCGGCACCGGGTGAATGCTGCCGGGCCCCACCTGCAGTGGCACCGCGCTTCCGGATTCCAGGCCGCACCCCGCGAGCACGAATATGGCCACGAACCCCAGCGCCGCCGCACGCAACGCGCGCGTCCTCACTTCAACCCCCGGGGACCGAGGAACTGTTCCGCCAGTGCACCGAGCCAGTCGACGAGCAGTGCCAGCGCGACCGCGAGTACCGCGCCGACCACCAGGGTCACGTTGTCCCGCAACTTGTATCCGGTGTCGATCAGGATGCCGAGACCGCCCGCGCTCACCAGGAACGACAGTGTCGCGGTGCCGACGGCGAGCACCAGGGACGTGCGCAGTCCGGCCAGGATGTACGGCACCGCGAGCGGAAATTCGATGCGGCGCAAGACCGTCAGCGTCGACATGCCCTGGCCGCGCCCGGCATCGATGAGCGTGGCATCCACCTGCTGGTAGCCCAGAATCGTATTGCGCAGCACCGGAAGCAGTGAGCAGAAGGCGATGGGCAGTACGCCGATCCAGAAGCCGGTGGTGCGGGTGGCGAGGTAGAACAGCACGATCAGGCCGATGGCGGGAGCGGCCGCGCCGATATTGGCGATGCCGATGAAAAGCGGTGCCAGACGGCGATATCCGGGCCGGGTGAGCAGGGTGCCGAGCGGTACCGCCACCGCGATCACGATCACCACGACGGTCGCCGAGATCAATACGTGCTGCCAGGTCACATGGGCGATATTGGAGACGCTGATACTCGCCTGCTGGGTGACGGTGAGAGTGCGCCGGAACGCCCACACCAGGACACCGGCGGTGAGGACCAGCACGATTACCGGTTGGATGAGCAGCCGCAGCCGTTCGGCCCGGCGAACTGTCGCCGGCGCGCTCGTGGCCGGTGCGGCGGTGGTGGTGATCGCGGCCGTCACTGTTCGGCGCTCGTATGTGTTGCGCGCAGGGCCGACAGATGTCCGACGAGCGTATCGATGGTGATCAGTCCCGCGTATTCGCCGCGACGGCCGGTGACCACCGCCGTGGCCGTCTGCTCGGCGAGCAGGGCCGCCAGCGCCTCCTGCAGTGTCGACTGCAGCGCGAGCGGTTCGCCGATCGGCAATCCGATACCCCGCAGCGAATCCGCATGCGCCAGTTGCTCGTTCGACACCCAGCGCAGGGGCCGCTGCTGCGCGTCGCAGATCAGCGCCCACGGCCATTCGCGTCCGGCCAGCGTGGTCCGGAGCGTCTCGACGGTATCGGTCTCGGTGACGGTCGGGCAGTCCCCGAGTTCGACATCGCGGACTCGCGTGAGCGTGAGCTGTTTGAGCGAGGCGTCCCCGCCGACAAATCCGGCAACCGTCTCATCGGCGGGATCGGCGAGGATCGCCGCCGGGGTGTCGTACTGCAGAATGCGGGAGTGGTTGCCCAGCACCGCGATTCGATCGCCGAGCTTGACCGCCTCATTGAAATCGTGGGTGACGAAGACGATTGTTTTACCCAGATCGGACTGCAGCCTGAGCAATTCGTCCTGCAGCAGCCCACGGGTGATCGGATCCACCGCGCCGAACGGCTCGTCCATCAGCAGCACCGGCGGATCGGCCGCCAGCGCGCGAGCCACCCCGACCCGCTGCTGCTGACCGCCCGAGAGCTGCCGCGGATACCGGTTGCGATAGGTGCCGGGATCGAGGCCGACCAGCTCGAGCATCTCATCGGTGCGCGCGGCGACCTTCTTGCGATCCCACCCGATCAGACCCGGCACTGTCGCGATGTTTTTCGCGACGGTGAGATGGGGGAACAGCCCGGCCTGCTGAATCGAATAGCCGATGCCGCGGCGCAAATGGTCCGCATTCACCGAGGTGACATCGCGTCCGCCGATGGTGATGGTGCCCGATGTCGGCTCGATGAGCCGGTTGATCATGCGCATGGTGGTGGTCTTGCCGCAGCCGGACGGCCCGACCAGCACGACGATCTCACCCGCGGGGATGGTCATCGACACCGAGTCGACGGCCGGATCGTCCTGTCCCGGATAGCGTTTGGTGACCTCGGTCAGCACGATCTCGACACCGGACACCGCCGATGCCGTGCCGTCGCCGCGGATTTCGGTGTCAGTCACGAATTCCCCTCGAAGTGGTGAACCGTCCGATGAGCACGAAGACCGCGTCGAGCAGCAGCGCCAGCACGACGATCAGAATCGTCCCGGCCAGCGCCTGCGGCAGCGCGTTCGGACTGCCGAGCCGGGCCAGGCCGGAGAAGATGAGATTGCCGAGCCCCGGCCCCTTGGCATACGCCGCAATGGCGAGGATGCCCATGATCATCTGGGCGCTGACCCGCATGCCGGTCAGGATCGACGGCCAGGCCAGCGGCATTTCTATGCGCGCGAGCACCCGCAGCCGGTTCATGCCGACACCGCGCGCGGCATCGACGATCGCCGGATCGACCGAGGCCAGCCCGACAATGGTGTTGCGCAGGATCGGTAGCAGGGCATAGAGCACCAGCGCGGTGACGGTCGGCCCGACGCCCAGCCCGAGCCACGGAATCAGCAGCCCGAGCAGTGCGAAGGAGGGCACCGTGAGGATCGCGCTGGCCAGTGCGGTCGCCGCCGCCGAGCCGATCGGACTGCGATAGACCAGCACTCCGATCAGTACGGCGATCACCGTCGCGATCAGCAGTGACTGCACCACTGCCGAAACATGCAGGTACGAATCGGTGACGAGCTGCGCCCGCCGGTGCACCACGAATGTCCAGAGTGTGTCCAGGGCCCTACCTCCCCGTTGCCCGTTATACCCGGACCCTAACCCGATCCCGCGTCCCTGGGGACGGAAATCGGCCCGCTCGGTGCCTCGATCATGATCCGCCGAGTATTTGCGCGCCGGGCGCGGCGGGGATGCCTCCGGGATCGGCCGGATCGCCGGGGTAGTAGGCGGCGGTATGTGTGCCGTCGATGAAGTCATCGGTCCAGCCGGACGTGAGTCGTTGCAGCACCGTGACATTCGCCGCCTGCGGTACGCCGCACAGGAGTTCGCCGATACCGTCGGAACTGGCGCCCTCCGCATCGGTGTGCTCGCCCGCGGGGATGCGCACGCCGATGAAGGGCCGGTGCAGCAGGGCTTCCATGGCTGCGGTGCCGCCGCCGAAGTTATTGCACAGCGAGGGCGGGGCCGACACTGTGAGCATGGGCAGGCCGGTCGCATCCAGATCGGTGAGCGCGGTTTCGGTGTTGTTGCCCAGGAAGGACTTCACCGGGTCCAGCAGCACCAGGCCACGCAGCTTCGACCAGGTCGCCGGGGCGGTGGTGTGCAGACGATGCGCCACGTATTCGACTGCCTCGGCCCCCGCGGAGTGGCCGATGAACACCAGCTGTCCGGGCATGGCCGGGACCGGCCGTCCGGAACCGGCCGCAGCGGTTTCGAGGCTGCGGGCCAGGGGTCCGGCCGGATCGTCCGCGGTGGCGAACAAATCGGCCACCTGATTCAGGAACGGGGTGTTGTCGCCGAGGTTCTGCAGCGTGCAGCCGGACAGATTCAGGAACGGCAGACTGGGCGCGAACGCGAGATATCCGGCGTCCGCCAGGGTTTCGGCGAGGGCCGCGACATTGTCGTTGTCACGCGCGAAACCGTGCTGCACCCAGACCAGGCCACGCGGTTGTCCCGTGGGCAGGTACCAGGCGGCGCTCTGATGCAGAGTGCTCGCAGCGCAGGCTATCTCGACCGATCCGGGTAGTCCTGGCGGTTCGGCGGTGCCTACTCCGGTGACGGCGGCGGTGCACACCGCGGCGAGGATGGTCAGGGTCGAACCTCGAAGGCTCATCGCGACTCCAGTGGCGAGCACGCCGGTTTCCCTTGACGGAATGGCGTTTCTGATATTCGGACGATCATTGGCGGGCATACGAAGGGTGTCAATAGCCTGGCTGGGTAGACGATAAAAGCTGGACAGCGCCGCATGATTGCGGATATGTTTCGATCAGCGAAACGGTGTTTCGGAATATGAACAGGCGTCGTGTGCCGCGCCCGCTGTGAGGAGTCGCCCGGTGAGATCCGCGCTCTACGTTCCCGGTAATCGTCCGGAATTGTTCGACAAGGCGCTCTGTGGCCCGGCCGACGTGGTGCTGCTGGACCTCGAGGACGCGGTTCCGCTGGGGGACAAGGACTCCGCGCGAGCGGAGGTGACAGCTTGGCTGCGCACTGTCACCGCCGCCCATCCCCGCATCTGGGTCCGGGTGAACTCCGGTGCCGCCGCCGAGCGGGATCTGCGCGCCGTCGCATTGCCCGCCGTCGCGGCGATCTGCCTGGCGAAAGCCGAATCAGCGGAACAGGTTCGGGCTGCCGATAGCATCCTGAGCGCACACGAAGCGGTGCCCGGCCGTATTCGGATCTGCCCGCTGCTGGAGAGCGCCGCTGCCATCCTGGCGGCCGCCGAGATCGCCGCCGCGCCCCGAGTATCCCGATTGCAGCTGGGGGAGGCCGACCTGTGCGCCGATACCGGAATCGACCCCGGCGATCGTGACGGGCTGCTCGCCGTGCGTACCCAGGTGGTTCTGGTCAGCGCGGCCGCCGGCATCGATCCACCGGTCGGACCGGCCGAGACCGACTTCCGCGATCTGGACGCGCTGCGTGAATCCACGAAGGTGCTGGCGCGCATGGGCTTTCGTGGCCGCTCGTGCATTCACCCGGCCCAGGTGCCGATCGTCAACGAGGTGTTCACCCCCACCGCGGCCGAACTCGCCCGCGCCCGAGATCTGGTGGACCGCTTCGAAGCCGCGAATGGCGGCATTGTGTTCGATCCCGAGGGGCGCATGGTGGACCTGGCCGTGATCCGGCGGGCCCGTAGGCAATTGGCGGACGCGCCTGCCGGGTGAGCGCTCATGTTCCCTGACTTCAGTGCTCGCGCAGCAGCCGGCCCGCGCCTTCGACCCGGTCGTCCAGCCCGTGTTCGCGCAGCGCGTGCCACAGTGTCGCGGCGTTGATCGCGATGACCGGCTTGCCCAGTTCGTGTTCGAGTTCGTCGGCGAGTCCGACGAACGAGAGGTTCGTGCCCACCTGGACGATGGCCTCGATATCCGGTCCGTCGAGCGCCGCGACCACCTGCCGCAGCCGGTCGGATTGCACCCGTGCGATATCCATGGCCGTCGGGCAGCGCAGCCCGGTGATGGCGGCGACGTCGAAGCCCGCCTCGGTGAAGAAGGCGCCGACCTCCCTGTCGGCAATGGGCTGGTACGGGGAGAACACGGCGATGCGCTGACATCCGAGCGTATGCAGCGCTGCCCGGCAGGAACTCGCGCCGGTGGTCACCGGCAGGCCGGTGCGGTCGCGCAAGCGCTGTTCGAAGGCCGCATTGCCGTCGACACCGCCCCAGAACGTCTCCGCGGACATGCCCATGACCATGCGATCCGGCTCGGCGGTGAGCACATCGCGGACCGCGGTGTCGATGGAGGCGCGGATCTGTCCCAGGAGCGCCTGGAAGTCCGCGTCGTTGCCCATGACCGGATCCGGGATGTACATCGATCCCGCGCGATAGCTGATGCCGGGCAGCCCGGCCTTCCAATAATCGTGCTCGACAACGGTATTGGTGCTGGGCACGATCACCCCGAAAACGGCTCGGGTTCCCACGGCATTGGTCATCGTTTTCCTCGGTGGTGCGCGGTATCGGGAAGATGTTCAGGCGGTGCGGGTTGCTGTGCGGGACAACGCGTCCGCCACCGCGCGATGGGCGCGATCGCGGTCGGCGGCGCGATCGAGGAGCAGGGCATCCACGAGCAGCGGGGCCACGATGGTCATGGCGGTCTCCTCGACGAGCGCGGCATCCTCGATACCGGCCGCCCGGGCCGCGGCGCGGAAGGGTGCGAGTAGGTCCAGGACGTAGCGCTGGCGGAGCTCGGCGCATTCCGGATCGGTGGCGGAGGCGGTCACCAGCGCGCGCAGGAAGGCGGCAACGGGCTTGTCGCGCAATCGATCACACAGCAGATCCACCTCGGTGTGCAGATCGGCCGCCGGGTCGCCGGTGGTCTGGGGTGACGGGTGCGGGGCCACCGCGATCAGAGCGGCGAGGAAGTCCTTGGGTGCGGGCCAGTGCCGGTAGATGGTTGTGCGGGCGACCCCCGTAATGCTGTGCAGCCGTTGCGGAGTCAGCGCGCCCGCGCCCTCGGTGAGGACGAGCTGCAGGGCTGCGGTGAGCACGATCGCTGTGGTGTCGGCGGCGGGTCCGGCCGGTCGTCCGGGTCTGGTCACGGTAATAAACGATACATCTTGTTTTGCTTATTCGTAAGCGCTACATTCTGTATCGGAAACACTGCTTCCCTCAGGAGGACCCATGCGTCCGCATGTCGAACTCATCGACGAAAAAGATCTGATCTGGCATCTCGCCGAACTCGAGCACGGCGCCGGTAGCGCGCAGCAGCGCAATCTCAGCTATGACGAGGAGGATGGCTCGGCCTCCCTCAAGGTCCGGTTCACCAGCGATTGGACCCGGCCCGCGGGCGTGCACCGCGCCGAGACGGAATGGTTCGTACTGTCCGGGCGCGTCACCATCGGTGCTACCGAACTCGGCCCGGAGGGCTACTGGGCGGCTCCGCCCGGAGTGTGGACGCCGGAGCTCTCGGTGGCGGCGGGAACCGAGATCCTGCTGTTCCGCGAATTCGGCGACTGGCACTTCGATATCGCCGGCGCCGACCGCGAATTCGTCCGTCCCGACCAGAAACTCGTCGTTCTGGATTCGGCCGCGATGCCGTGGATCGACGTCAAGGACGGCAGCCCGATGCGGTTCGATCTGGGCGGCACACCCGTGCCCGGGCTCTACATCAAACTGCTGCACCGCGATGAGAAGACCGGGTTCTACACCCGCTTGATCAAGGCCAAACCGGGCTGGCGGGAGGTGCCGCTGGCGCATCATCCGTGCAGTGAGGAGGCGTACTGCCTGGACGGTGGTTTCGAGTACAACTTCGGAACCATGTGGCCCGGTACATATTTCTGGCGCCCGGCCTTCATTCGCCACGGTGATTTCACCGCGGACGCGGAGCGGGGCTGCACGTGGCTGCTGCGCTCGGACGCCGACCTGGTCGACTGGTACACCGACAATGCTCAGGTCGTCATGACCGGTGACGCCACGAATTGGGGCCCGGATTTTCCGCAGAGCATCGCGCCGCGGTTCATCTCACCGGTTCGCTCCGCCTCCATCGGCGCGTGGGCTGATCCCACTCATCAGTGACACACCGTTTTCGGGCCCATCCGAGGTGATCGGATGGGCCCGAAGAAGTTCGCCCGGAGTAGAGCATCCGGGGTCAATGGTCGCGCAGCAGCGACCCGGCGCCCTCGATTCGGTCCGTGATTCCATTGTCCCGCAGTGCCATCCACCACGTGGCGGCATTGATGGCCAGTACCGGCTTGCCCAGCCAGCGTTCGGCCTCATCGGCCAGCCCGACCATGGACAGATTGGTCCCGCACTGCACGAGCGCATCGACGCCGTCGCTGTCGGCCTCCAGCAGCGCCTCGCGGAGCCGATTCTCGGGGACGTGCGCAATGGATACCGCTGTGGGGCAGCGCAATCCGATAATGGTCTGCACCTCGTACCCGAGTTCACCGAAGAACCGCACCACATTCTCGTCGCCGACCGGCTGATACGGGGTGACCACGCCGATCCGCTGTGCCCCGTACAGCTCCAGGGCCCGGCGGCACGCCTCGGCCCCGGTCGCTACCTCGAGCCCCGTCACCTCGTGGATCTGCGCGACGAATCGCCTATTGCCCTCCACCCCGCCCCAGAAGGTTTCGGCCGACATGCCCATCACCATGTAGTCGGGCTCGCAGGTCAGCACCCGCTCGCAGGCGGCGACCAGCTCGGCGCGGATCTGGTCGAGCAGCCGTCCCATACCGGCGTCGTCGCTCATATTCTGATCGCGAATGTGAATGCGGCCGAAGTGTGCGGTCACTCCGGGCACGCCCATGCGCGCGAAGTCCGGCTCCACAACGGTATTGGTGGACGGGGCCAGTACCCCGAATTTGGTGCGCCAGCCGAGCACATCGGGCATCGGATCATCTCCTGGTAGTGCGGAGTCGTATCAGTCGGCGAACAGGTCGCGTGTGTGGAAGGGGGCGGCGGCGAAGCGGCGCAGTACCTTCCCGGTGGTCAGCCACTGCACGTGTGCGCCATTGCGGGTGCGGGTGACGGCGCGCTCGGCCAGCCAGGGGGCCACGGTCTCGACGCGGTCGGCGAGAATGTTGAACACCTTGCGCGCCTTCGCCAATTCGGCGGGGTCGCGGTATCCGTCGACGAGCAGGTCGGTGACCACCATGCCGGGGCTGAGCAGTCCGACGGTCACCTGATCGGGGGATTCCTCGGCGAGCGCCTCGGTCAGATAGGTGACGGCGCGCTTACTCGCGCCGTACACCCCGAGTCCGGGTACCGACCGGCCGTCACTGCCCAGACCCTCCATATTCCAGATATGCCCCCGGCCGCGCGCGGCCATGGCCGGTACCGCGACGGCGCAGCCATTGAGCACGCCGAGGAGATTGGTGTTCAGCACTTTTCGCGCCTCGTCGGCCGTCAGCTCCCACATCGGTGTGCGCGGGTGCGAGACGCCCGCATTGTTGATCCAGATATCCACACCCTCGAAACGCTCGGCCGCCGCATCCCAGAACCCCTGCACCTGTGCGCGATCGGTGACGTCGGCGGCGTGAACCAGTGCGCTCTCCGGCAATTCGGCGCGCACCTTGCCGATCCGTTCGGGGTCGGTACCGCATACCGCGACGCGATGACCGCCGGCCAGCAGCGCCTGCGCCATGCCGAATCCGATGCCGCGGGTGCCGCCGGTGATCGCCACGGTCTTCATTCGCGCTCCAGGACGCCGTGCAGGACGGCGGACAGGCTGTTGTGCTGGAAGAGCTGATACACCACCGCGAGCGTGCCGCCCGCACCCATTCCGGGCTCGGCGTCGATCATGAACTCCCGCCCGACGAGGCGGCGTCCGTCGTTCCGGTGCAGGCGCACGAAGTTCGCGCGCCCGTAGGCCAGCCCATTGCCCCAGATGTCGGGGCCCTCGTGGAAGGAGCGAATACCGTCGCGGCGCACCGTGAATCGCGAATCGGATTCGATCGGTCCCGAGAGGATCAGGTGATGCTCGGCGGCCAGCAGGCTGAGCGGATCGACCGCGAGCGTCATGCGCACCTTGCCGAGGGCCTGCTGCTCGGCGCTCCACAGCTCCAGATCGCCCGAATACCGGCTCTCGTCCTTGGTGGGCACCGTGAACGGCACTGCTCCACAGCGGGTTTCGGTATCGATGCGGCCAGGCACCAGTTCGGGGTCGCGGGTGTAGACGCCATTGAACACGCCCACCACCGCCGGGCCCTGGTACAGCACCGAGGAGTACACCTGGGTGTCGTCGATGGTCTGGTTCCAGGTGTTGAGCGATACCTGCCAGCCCGGGCCGTAATAGCCGGCATCGACGAATCCGCCGTAGGGCTGGCCCGCACCGTAGAAATCGGGCCCGGTGTAGATCCGGTCGCCGTCGGAGTCGATCACCCCGAATTCGAAGGGGGCGCCGAGCGCGAAACGCCCGGCCAGCTTGCCACCGCCGGTGAGCCCGCCGTCCATGAAGTAGGTGGTCTCACCGTCGGCGAAGACCGACGAGCGGCGGATATCCTCGAACCCGAGCCAGACGCCCTCCGCGTCGAAAAGTGAAGGCCGGCCCACCCATTCGCCGGTAATACGCTGCTGCCAGCTGCTCGGTGCCGCGGTCATGACTCGAGCTCCCGGCGCACCCGTTCGGATTGTTCGGCCCCCAGCAGCCGGGTGACCTGCGCCCATACCGGATCCACCTGTGGGCTGAAGAGATTGGCGCGATTGGCCAGGTCCCGGGCCGGGAGATCGGCATCCACGGCGGGAACTCCCTTGTCCACCAGTGTGAGCCAGTGCCGCAGATACGCGTCGACGCTTGCACCCAGCGCGCCGAACGCGGTTTCGGTTGCCCGGCAGACCACCATCCACGGCGACATGAGCGCTCGCTGCCGCGGCCCGATCGCCGCGGGCGAGACGCCGTCGATCTCCCAGGCCGTCTCGAGCACCGGCGTCAGCGGTAGAAAGGCGGCGTCGAGATACTCCAGATTCACCGCCAGATCCACGCGTGGAATGAGATCCAGATGCATGGCGTAGTAATCGCCGCCGTACACCGAGTCCAGCGTGAAATGCGGTACCGCGGAATCGGTCCCGGTGAACGCGAAGATCATATGGCTGTCCAGCCCGATCGGCGGCACCACCAGATCGACGGTGACGGCCTTGTCGATCGCATCGCCGTGCAGCACGCGCAGCCGTCCGACCGGCTCCGGCGATAGGGCACCGGTCAGCGCGATGTCCTCGGCGACGGTCAATCCGAGTGCGGTGGAGAGTGTTTCGAGGGTGCGCTCACTGAGCGCGGCCGGCAGGCTCATAACGGTGTTCCTCCATTGCGCGCCTTGTGCACCCAGGCGCTGGCGAGTTCGGGATTGTCGCGGCGGCCCGGTGAGGCGATGACGGTGGCGGTGCGTCTCGGGGCGTCACCGGTGATGAGGTCGTCGCCCTCCACCCACCAGCCCTGTTTGATGAGCTCCGCGCGCCGCCGCCGATAGGCGACCTGCAGTGCGTCGCTGCGCACATGCAACTCGTCCGAGAGGTCGAAGGGCAGCAGCTCCGGGCGCTGGGATTCCACCACCGGGCGATCCTGCAGCAGGATTTTCTCGATGCGCTTGCGGGCGTTGGCATCGGCCCACGAACCGGTGAAGAAATTGCGGAAGCCGAGGATCTTGACCAGCGTCCGGTCCTGGGACAGCGGAATATTGAAGTCGTAGAGGATCAAATCGCCGATCGGCAGCCGCACATGCAATTTCACGATGTTCGGCAGATACCAGGCATTGGTGACGGTGACGTATTCCGGTTGCGGCTTGCGTTTGGCGAGCAGGCCCCACAGCCCCTTGGGCGGCGGCGGGCTGAGCTGGAAATCGGCCTCGGCCGACCAATCCGTCTGATTCACCCGGAAATCCGGGATCTCGGGCTTATCGGGGTTGCCGAAGGCGGTGCCGTGCACGAACGGGGTGTGCGAGGCGTCGGCGACATTCTCGAAGGTGCGCTCGTAGTTGGCGTCGATCACCATATCGACCTCGACCGCGCGGAATGACGGATCGTCCCACTGCGGTATTTCCGGAATGGGCGGGCGCTCCGGCTCCGGCAGATCGCCGAGGAATGCCCACACCATGCCATGGCGCTCGAGGGCGGGGTAGCTGTCCACCCGGGCTTTGCGCGGGATGGTGCGTTCGGGCGCATTGGCCGGAATGCGTACGCAGACGCCCTCGGCGTTGTACTGCCAGCCGTGGTAGGGGCAGGTAATACAGTCACCGGTGACCTTGCCCATGGACAGCGCGCCGCCGCGGTGCACGCACAGATCCGACAGGCAGGTGACGGCTCCGGATTCGGTGCGGTAGAGCACAAAATCCTGTCCGAGGCAGGTCACCCTGCGTGGTTCGCGACCGACTCGATCAGCGAATTCGACGGCGTACCAGAAGTTCTTGAGCACTCGATCTCCCTATCGCCGTTTCAATAGCATGCCGTCGTCGAAGCCTGCGAGTTCATCACGCGCGGTGGCCGAATCACGCAGATGCGCATGCAGGAACAGCGAGGTGAGCCGCGCGAATCCGGGAAGCGCGTCGGTATCGGCCGGACCGTCCAGGAATGCGCGCGCGGCGGTCGGATCGGCGTCCGCGATGCCGAAGTGGTTGGCGCCCGGCACGATGGCGAGCAGGTGGTCGCCCTCCGGCAGGGCCTCGGCGAAGGTGCGCGCCACCGGGTCGGGCCGGTCCTCGCCTTCGCCGTAGCGGTCGGCGCTGCCCTTGATGACACCGTCATTGGTGCCGACGCCCAGCAGCACCGGACAGTTCACCTGCGCCGGCAGCACCGTCCCCGGATCCCAGCCGAGCATGGTGGCCACCATGGTGTGCGCACCCCAGGCGAAAACAGCACGCACGGAAGGGAAATAGCCTGCCGACTGCAGTACTACGGTGCCACCGGCGGAGTGGCCGCCGAGCGCGATCCGATCCAGATCCAGTGCGCCGCGCAGTGGTTCGGTCTCATTGAGTTCGGCGAGCGCTGACAGCACTGCCGGAATGGTGGGACAGGTGGGCCGAGTGCCGTAGGTATCGGGCCGGGCGGCGGCGATATCGACACCCGGGGTCAGGCCGCGCACACCGCCGAACAACTCGGCCACCCGATCGAAAGTCACGACGACGAAACCGGATTCGGCGACCGCGGTGGCGTATCGGCGATAGGAGTCCTGGCCGACATTCACCCCGGACAGGAACACCACCACGGGGTAGGGCGCGGCGGCGGGGTCCGGGGCGAAGACGCCACTGAGCCGTTCGGCATCGGAACCGGAGGCCACCGCCGGGTAATACACCTTCATATGGGCGGTATCGAACGGCGCCGCACCCTCGGTGCGCACCGACCACCACAGCGAACGGATCATGTTCACGCCACCGGTCTCGGGAGAACGCGGTCGCCGCCCCACAGGGCGCGCACCAACCGCTGGGTCAATTCGGGTCCGAACATGCGCTCGCCCATGACATTCGCGGGGTCACGCTCGGCGATATTGCGGCGGATCCGCAGATCCCGGGCCGCGAGCGCCGCCTGTTCGGCAGCGGGAACGGCTGCGGCCGCATCGACCCAGCCGAGCCACTGGTCCACCTTCGCGGTCAGCAGGTCCCGCACGGTGTCGAGATTGGGGCGGGTGGCGGGGAAGGAATAGCAGTAGGCCGTGGGGGAGAGGCTGGCGCGAATGAAACCGGTGCGGCTGGTGAACCAGGTGAAGTCCGGATGATCCTGCTTGAACTGCAGCCACGGGGCATCCGCGTCCGCGTAGTAGCTGTCGAAGTAGTCGCCGTCGCCGACCAGATCACCGCGCGGGACGCCGTCGACATAGAACCAGCCCTCCGGCCAGAGCAGCAGCGCCGAGCCCAGATGGGGTACGCGAACCTGCGGGCCGAGCCAGGCGGTCAGGTGCAGGTTCACGAAACCCGTTCGCGGATCACCGATCCAGGAATGCACCAGCCAATCGATCTCCGGACCGGAGTAGGCGGCGAGACTGCCGGAGGGCCCGGTGGCCGGGTCGCCGTAGGACTGGAGGTCTTCGGTGCAGGGGTCGCGATGCAGTTCGAAGCGGTCGGCGATCTTGTCCTTGAGCTCACCCAGCAGGGCCTGCCACTCGAGGAACGTCTCGGTCACATCGATTCTGGGTGCTTCGTCGACCATCTGCTCGACGTGTTGCACGGTTTCGCTCATGGCAGCTCCGGTTGGGTGGTCAGGGTGGCGGGCTCCCGGATGAGGGCGGCGAGCGCGGGGCGCGGCCGTCCGGCGACCAGGTCGGTGCCCTTGGATACATTGCGGTTCACGGCTTGTGCGGGGCGGACCAGTGCGTGCACCCGGGTGGCTCCGGGCGGGGCGGTGGTGATCTCGGGGTGACTGATGACGCCGGTGAAGGGGCCGCTCCAGGCGGTCCAGAGGGTGAAATCGGGGCTCAGTGCGTAGACGGCCGCGACCAGGCCGCCCTGCGGATCCAGGCCGGCGGCGACCACATTCAACCGGTTCTCTGCCGATCGCTCCGGCAGGCCCAGCCGGGACTCCCATCGTTCGACGGGGGAGTGCGGGACCGCGACCACATCGACGTCCTGGATGGCGGCCAGTCGGAATGTCTCGGGGAACAAGGCATCGTCGCCGACCACGAGCGCCAGTCGGCCCCAAGGCAATTCGAAGACCTCCACCCGGGAGCCGGTGTCGGTGAGCCAGGGGTGCCGGTGCGTGCGGTGCAGCTGGGGCTGGTATCCGGCAATGCCTCCGGCGTTCACGAGTAGTCCGTGCTGGGCGTCGCCTACGCGGACGGTCAGCACCGCGTGTGCGGAGGTGCCCTGTAGTGCGGCGATCACCTGGGCGGCGGACAGCGTCGCCGTTTCCGGGAGTACCAGCAATTCCGGGCCGGCCGAGGCTGTCTCGGCGATCACATCGAGGTCGGGCAGGACGGCGGCGACCTGCAGCGTGTCCATGCCCGCCGGTGCTTGCCGAAGCGAGGGCTCGGCCAGTAGTGGCGCGTACAGCCGCGGGCGCCGGACGGCAAGGATGTCGGTGCCGTCCGGTCTGCGTTTGTCATCGGCCAGATCGATATCGATATCGGCGAACACCAGCGACTCGCCGGTTGCCGGAGCCTTCGCCACGGTCGCGCCGTCCGGCGCCACGATCTGGCTCTCGCCCGCGCCGTGCAACCGATCCGGCGGGACGCCCAGCCGTGCCGCGATGGCCGGCAGCTGCTGCGCCGGGAGCAGCGGACCCACCTTGTTGGCGGCCACCACCCACACCTTGTTCTCCGCGGCGCGGACCGGAATGTGCAGGCTCGCTTCATCTGTCGCGAACGAGTTGAGACTGTTGAGCAGCAATTGCGCACCGCGCACCGCCAGCGATCGCGCCACCTCGCAGGTCACGCCCTCCATGCAGGCGTACATGCCGATGCGCCCGAGCGGGGTGTCGATGACGGGTGAATCGGTCTCGCCGGGATCGAGATGGTCGTTCTCCGCGCCCATCAGAATCTGCTTGTCCGACTGCCCCAGCAGCGCGCCGTCGGGGCCGAACAGCACACCGGTGCCGGTGGTGCGGCCGTCAGCGCGGGCGAGGGTGACGCCGATCTTGACGTACATCCGGTGCCGCGCGGCGCGTTCGGCGATAGCGGTCAGGAATGAGTCCCCGGGGCGGCAGGCCATTCGGTACGCGTGGGCGCGGCTGGTGTACCACGATAGGTGATTACAGAACTCGGGCAGTACCACCAGTTCCGCGTTCGCCGCCGCGGCGGCATCGATCATGCGAAGGCAGGCGTCGAGGTTTTCCGCGACATCCGTGCCCGCGGCGAGTTGTGCGGCCGCGACTCGGGTCATGAACTCGCACCCTCCTACTCGGTGCATGTTTCGGAGATCGAAACACTGTTTCCAATAATCGTGATTCTGTACCGGTCGCGCTGATCTGTCCAGCGGTCGGCGGATATTTCATGTCGCGGTAATCGCTACGGGACGAATACCGGCTGTTTCCAGGCGGTTACGTGCCACTGCGGCCTTGACACTCGCAGGTGGCGCAGGTTCAATATGGCAACTGCGAAACCGTGTTTCCACTAGCGAAACACGTGCTGGAGGTGAGGATGTCGACGCGAAACGCATCCGGAGTGGACCGCACCCTCGGTTCCCGGCTCACCGTGCTGCTCGCGGCAGTGGCAGGGCCCATGGCCGGCATCGAAATCGTGCTGCTGGACAAGCCGCTCGGCGGAGTCGTCGGACTACCCGGTGCGGTTGTCGGGTATATCGCGCTGACCGCCGTCGGGCTCGGGGTGATCGCGATACTGCCCGCGGTGCGGTGGCGACTGATCGCCTCCGGGCGCAGGACGGGCGTATGCGGTGTGCTTGCGGGAGCGGGACTGGTTGTCGCGGGCGCGATTCCGAGCATCGGGGCGTTCACCGGCGGTGTGCTGGCCGTCGGCGTGCTGATGGGCGCGGTGCTGGTGGCCGGACTCGCATCGGCCGGTCGGGCGCGTACGGGCTACGCGGTACCGGCGGCCGGACTGGTCGGGGGTGCGCTGGCGGCCGGCGGCAGCGCGCAGAATCCCGGAATCGCGCTGGTGGCAACAGGTTCGACAGCGGTGGCATTGGGAGTGGCGCTGTTCGCGCTGCCTCGGCCCGCCGCCGCGGAGCCCGGCGGCCGCGCCCTGCGGCCGGGCCGGGAGGTGTTGCGGATATTGCCCGCCTATGCCGCAACGGGTTTCGCCGTGGGAGGCACAGTGCTCCCGGCCCTTCATCTGCTGCTGTTTCGCTGGAATGTGCTCGACGCCGACCATCCCTGGTATCTGGCTCCGGCTGCCGCGCCCATGGTCATCGTCGCGGTGCTGCCCGGCCGGCGTGCCGGCGCGATCACACCGTGGCTGATTCTCGCCGCCGGGGGTTCGCTTCTGGTCGCTACCGCGCCCGGTGCGTGGCAGCTGACGGCCGGAATCGCCGTGACGCTCGCGGCGGCGGTTCGTTGCCTCGCGGTGCTGGATTCGGTACTGAGTCAAGAGTTTTCGATTGCTGCCGACCTGACGCGAAGTGCTGTCACCGCGTGCGCGGTTGCGGCGGGCGGCCTCGCCGGTCTCGGGCTCGCCGTCGCAACCGGGCACGTGTGGGGAACGGGGTCGGCCCTGGCTCTCTCGGCGCTGCCGGTGCTGGCGGCCGCACTGTTCACCGTCCGCGCCGTCCCCGTCGCGGCCCGCGGCCGTATTCCGGCCGGTTCCCGCACCGCGCTCGCCACCGAAGGAGGCATCCGATGATGCGTACATTCCTGTGCGGCTGCGCCGCATTCGCGGTCACGGCATTGACGGCGATCGCCCCGGCCGCCGCCGCGCCCGCTGCCGCACTACAGGTCAGCGCGACCGGTGATCTCGCGGAGGCGCAGCGAATCACAGTGGGCGGTACTGGATTTCAGCCCGGACTTGCCGCCGTGGCGGTGGGCATGTGCAAGCAGGGCTTCACCAACGGCCTGAAGGATTGCGACCTCGAGGGGGGAGCGACCTTCGTGAACATCGCTTCCGACGGCACCTTCAAGACCGTGACTCTCACTGTGCGACCGCATTTCAACGGCATCGACTGCACGCATCAGCAGTGCGTCATCGCCGCCGCACCACTGCCCGGCACCGAACCCGCCGCCGTCATTGCGGCCAATTCGGCGTCGGTGCTGGTCACTTTCGCGGGCTCGCAACTACCGACCCTCACCCCGGCTCCGGCGGTCACCACCACCGCGGCTGCTGCCACCGACACCAACGGCCCCTCCGCGGTGCTGTGGTCGGTGACCGCGGGCCTGCTCGTCATCGTCGCCGGAACGGCCTTCGCCGATCGGCGGCGGCTCTAGTAGATCCCAAGGAGAACAAGATGTTTCGCACCCTCTTACGATCCAGTGCCGTGCTCGCGGGCCTCGCGGCCATCGCACTGTTCGGCGGCGCACCCGCACAGGCGGCCTCCGTGCAACTGAGTCAATCCGGTGGCGTAGGCGCCGGGCAAGCCATCAGCGTCTCGGTGAGCGGCCTGGCTCCCAATCTCGCCTCCGTGGCCGTCGGTCAATGCAAGTCGCAAATCTCCGGCCCGAACGACTGCAACCTCGGCGGCTCGATCCTGGGCAATGCCGACGGTTCCGGTACCTGGCAGGCGAGCCGTAACTCCATCACCCTGGTCGGCTCGATCGGCGGCGTCGACTGTACGTCGGCACCGGGCGCCTGCACCATCTCCGTCACCAGCCTGACCGACCCCACCAATATCCTCGCGTCCATCCCCCTGACCTTCGGCTGAGAAACGGTATGAGAAGCAACATCTTTCGAGGTGTCGCGGGCGCGGCGGTCACGGCCGCCGCGCTGCTCGCGACCAGTGCCCCGGCCATCGCGTCTCCCGTCCTGCACCCGACCCCGTCCGGCGATGTCACGGTGGGTCAGCCCATCACCGTGGCTCTGGACGGCCTGCCGCCCAATCTCCCGACCGTCGCCATCGGCCAATGCAAACCCCAGATCACCAGCCCCACCGACTGCAACCTCGGCGGTTCGCTGCTCGGCGTGGCTGACGCGCAGGGTGTCTGGAAACCCGGTGACCGAGGGGCGGTGGTGACCCTCGTCGCCTCCGTCGGCGGCATCGATTGCACCGCTGCCCCCGGAGCCTGCACCCTGGCGGTCACCAGCCTGACGAACGCCACCGACATTTTGGCCGCGATCCCCCTGACCTTCACCGCACCCGGCGGGCCGACCGGTACCAGCAGCGCCACGGCCGAGCCTGCCGGCTCGTCCTCGTCTTCTTCCACTGTCAGCGTGGTCATCATCGCGATCGCGGTAGTCGTGGTCCTCGCGGCCATCGTGGTCGTGGTGCTCCGCCGCCGCAGACCTCGATAATCCCGCCCGGCGCATCGAGCGCTCGTGGGCCGCTTGCCGTTTCGCGGCCCACGAGCTACCGGGAAGTGGTTCATGATGCGGCGCATGTGAGAGCGCCGATCACACCGAACGGTTGTCTCCACCGGTGGCAGTGACGGTGGGGTAGGCGCCGGCGGGCATGCCCGGTCCGCCGGGGCGGAAGGCGGCGGGGGAGTGGATGACCGAGGTCCGGCAGTATTCGCGCAAGCCCTCCTCGGCGTATTCGCGGCCGTAGCCGCTGGATTTGATGCCGCCGAAGGGCGCGCGCAGCGACATGCCGGTGCGGTTGTGGGTATTGACGAAGGTGAACCCCGCCTCGATGTGGGCGGCAAAGGCGAAAGCCCGGGATTCATCGGCGGACCACACCGAGGCAGCCAGCCCCAGCTCGGAATCGTTTGCGCGAGAGATGGCTTCGAATTCATCGCGGTAGGTCAGAAGCGGGACCGCGGGCCCGAATTGTTCGGTACTCACCAGCGGCGCACTGTCGGGGAGATCCAGCGCCAGGATCGGGGCGACGAAGTATCCCGAGGATTCGGGTACGTCCGCCAGCGGGAGGATGCGGCCGCAACGGGCTCGGGCATCCGCGATCAGTGCGGTGACGCGATCGGCCGCGTCCCGGGTGACCACCGGGCCCATGGTGACCGCTTCGTCCAGTGGGTCGCCCACCGTCAGAATGCGCTGTGCGGCTTCGAGATACGCCTCGGTGAACTCTTCCGCACGGCGGTGCGGCACGTAGAGTCGTTTGGCGGCCATGCATACCTGACCGGCCGTGGCGAAGGACGCGAGGACCAGGCGGTCGTAATCGTCCGGAGTCAGGGCGAAGTCGTCGAGGAACACGGCCGGATCATTGCCGCCCAATTCCAGCACGACGGGCGTGATGGCCTGACCGGCGGCAGCCGCGATGCTGCGGCCGGCCACCTCGCCTCCGGTGAAGGCGACCTTGCCGACCAGGGGATGGGCGACGAGGGCATGCACCAGATCAGCGCCGCCGTGCACGACCGTGGTCACCGGGAAGAGTTCCGCAACCCGGGTGACTGTGAGCGGAGCGAGGGGAGACGGCTTGAGTATCACCGTATTTCCCGCAGCGAGCGCCGGGCCTACCTTGAGTAGGGAGAGAATGATCGGCGCATTCCAGGGCGTGATCGCCGTGACGACACCGTACGGGCGAGCCGCGAGGGTGAGGCGCCCTTGGGCGTCGTCGATTCGGATATCGCTGTACACGGTAGCCGCGCATTGGCATATCCAGCGCAGATACGTTGCAGCGAAGGATATTTCGCCACGGCAGTCGGCAATGGGCTTGCCGGTCTCGCGTGCCAGCAGCACGGCCAGCTCGGAGCGTTCGGTATCGAGCCCGTCGGCCGCTTCCGACAGCTTTGCCAACCGGTCCGGCAGTGGCCAGGCCGACCATTCCCGGAATCGGCGATCGGATTCGCGCACAATGATATCCGCCGCCTCCGGTGGCGTGATCGGCACCGACCCGACGATCTCCCGCGGGCGGGCCGGGTTTTCCCGCGTGATTCTCATGATGCCCGCTCCAGCGAATCCATCAGGCACGCACGTCGCAGATGAGCGCGGGTTGCCACCGGATCGGCGGCCAATGCGCGCAGCTGGTCGCGGTATCCGTCGTCGTGGCCGCGCAGCCGCGACCAATTGGCGTGGCTGGCCCGCTGCACGTGTTCGATGGCGACGGTGCGCCGCAGTGCTGCCGCGCGATCGAGGATCTCCTGCGGCGCACCGGCAATGACGTCGGCGAGCGCCCCGGCCATGCGCACCGCATCGTGGATGCCGCTGTTCATGCCCAGTCCGCCCAGCGGGTTGTTGGCGTGCGCGGCATCGCCCATGAGCAGTACGCGTCCGTCGCGGAACCGCGGCGCCACCCGCTGATGCACTCGATAGAGCGAAGCGTGGGCAATGCGCCATGGCCGTCCGAGATCGGCGACACCCGTCAAACGCTCAGGGAGGCGGGATAATTCGAGATCGTCGGCCGATCCATCGGGTGTCGGCAGCAGCACCCGCCAGTGGTCCGGGGTGCGCAGTAGCACCAGCCATTCCGCCGGGTCGAAGACGTAGTTGATGGGCGCGATACCGGGCAGTGCGGCGGTGAGGTCCTCCTCGACCGACGCCACGAGGAACCGCTCGGGGTAGGTGTTGCCCTCGAAATTCGCGCCGGTGGCGCGCCGGACCGCCGAATGCGCACCGTCCGCGCCGATCAGCCAATCGGCGTGGACCGCACCGGCGGAGGTGGCCACGGTGATGCCGTACGCGCGGCTCCGCACGCCCTCGACCCGATGATCGAAGCGCACCTCGACCGACCCCGGCAGTGCATTCAGCAGGATCGGTGTGAGCTTGCTCTGCTCACACTGCACGCGGTACGGAAAGACCGTATCCGGCGCCAGCACCGCCATATTCAATGTGGCTATCTCCCCGCCGCCGCGTTCGCGGTACTGGAAGGTCTCGGCCACTATCCCTCTGCTCAGCAGTGCGTCCACCACACCGAGCTCGTCGAGCATCTCGAGCGTCGGCGGATGGAAAGTGGACGCACGCGATTCGGTGGCCAGCTCGGCACCCGCCTCCAGCACCGTCACGTCCACGCCTCGCCGGGCGAGAGTCAGTGCGGCGGTGAGCCCCACCGGCCCCGCCCCGGCGATCGCGACGGTGTTCATGCGGTGTGCAGGGCGAAACGCCCCTCGACGCCGACAACCCGCGCGCCGGTGAAGAAACGCAGCGTCTCCGCCGTGCCTTCCTCGCCGAGACCGGAGATGCCCCAGGCCGGGCGCGGGGTCATGAGGTTCAGGCTCATGACCGAGGAGCCGTTCACCTTGACCTCTCCGGCTCGGATGCGGCGGGCGATGGCGAGCGCGAACTCGGTATCCGTACCGCACACATAGGCTTCCAGCCCGTACGGCACGGCATTGGCGAGCCGCGCCACGTCCTCGACGCTGTCGTAGGTGGCCACGCCGGCGACCGGGCCGAACACCTCATCGGCCAGATCGTCGTCGAGCAGCGTGGGGGCGAAATAGTTTCCGGCCTCGGGAGTGACGCCGAAGCTGCGGCACTCGCGGCCCGCGATTCCGCTGCGCAGCGCTTGGACGTGACGTGAGTGCACCAGCGGCCCGAACTCCGTGTCCGGATCCAAAGGCGAACCCATGCGCAGCGATTCGAGCCGCTTGCCGATCGCCTCGGTGAGCTCGGCAGCCCGGTCCGAGGGCAGGATCAACCGTCCCAGCGCCCGGCACCATTGCCCGTTCAGCGTGGTGAGCAATTCCGCACCCATCCGCGCGGCCGTGTCGAGATCGGCATCCGGGAGCACGATGAGCGGGTTGTTGCCGCCCAATTCCAGCTGACAGGGCCGGAACAGCGGCGCGGAGGCGGTGGCGACCGCCCGGCCGCCCACCACGCCACCGGTGAACGACACCGCCTTGATTCGAGGATCGGCGACCAGGTGCGCGCCGGTTTCCGCGCCGCCGTGCACGAGCTGGAACATTCCGGCAGGCACGTGCTCGGCGATCACCTCGGCCAGCAGCACCGCACTGTAGGGCGTCAGCTCGCTGACCTTGAGAATGACCGGGCACCCGGCCGCCAGCGCATTGGCGACCTTGTGCGCGGCCATGGGCGCGGGCGCGTTCCACGGGACGAGACACAGTGCCGGACCCAGCGGTAGCCGGTGCACTTCGACACCTTCCCGGTCGTCGCGGAGCGCCCCGGTGCGAATCTGCATGGCCGCCAGGCGGAATGCGCCGGAGACAATGACACCCAGCGGTTCGGCCTGCCGGATCGGCACACCCGTCGCGAACGCATCGAGTTCGGTAATGGCGGACAGCCGGGTATCGAGTGCGCCGGCGATCGACTCCAGCATCTCCGGGGTGATACGCCCGGCCGCCCGATCGGCGACCGCGAGCGCGCGGGCCACGCGGTCGGGCGCGGTCGCCACGGCCCGTGCGACCGCGGCGCCGGAGGCCGGATCCTCCAGCGCCACCCCCAGATCCACCGCCGGAGTGCGCCACACACCGTCGACGAGATCGCGGATCGCGGGCAGTTCGGGAGTCATCGCGCGACCTCGCTGGTGGCGCGGTCCTGGGTGCCGGCGCCGGCCGTCTCGGAAGCACCGGTTGCCGACCGTGTTTCGTTCATCGCCCGAGTCTCGGCCGTCATACCCGCGGATTCCATCTCGGAGGTGTTGCCCGCAGGTTTCGGTTCCGGCGTGGAGTCACCGCTCGTATTCGGCAACTGCGGCGGGAGACTCGGCGCCGGTGTCTCGGGTGCGGGCGCGAACAATTCGTTGGCCTTGGCCTCGGTGACGATGCGGGCGACCTCGAGCATTCCGCGCTCGGCGGGAAAGGTCATGACAAGCCCCATGGCCAGATCCCGCAGTGCCCGTCCGGCAATTCCGTCCATCGAGGCCGCCGAGGTGCCGCCCGCCTTGAGCGCACCCAGCGCGACCCGGAAGCAGGCCTCGGTGACCGCGCCCTTGCCGAGCCGCCACTGCGTGAAGACCTCCTGTTTCGGCTTGAACGGCACCTCGGCGGTCTCGACCGTCAACTGGTAGCGCAGCCACAGGTAGGCGGTCTGCAGATCGCGGGTCATCTCACCGAACAGCACCTGGTGTACGGGGGCCGAGGCAATGGGTGCGCCGGTATCGGCGAACGTTTTCGTTGTTGTGGCGGTGAGGATTTCGTCGTACACACGCTGGGCGCATCCGGTGTAGACGGCGGCGATGGCGAGCTGATTGCCCACGAAGCTGCCCCGGCTCATGGTGAGCATCTTGGTGAATGCGCCCGGTATGCCGAGTGCTTCGCTGTCGGCCACGAAGACATCGGTGAGCCGGATGCCATTATTGGCGGTCGCGCGCATTCCGAGGCCGTCCCACGGCGCGCGCACGGTCACTCCCGGCGCGTCGCGCGGCACGAAGAAGGTGGCCAGACCCTCGGCGGTGCTGTAGCCCTCGAGTTTGGCGGAGGTCAGGTAGTAGTCCGCGACCCCGGTGGCGCAGCCGAAAGACTTCTCCCCATTGAGAATCCAGCCGCCGTCCACCTTGTGCGCGGTGGTGGCGATGGTGATGTTCGCCCCGGAGGTCTTGACCGACTCGGAGGCGAAATTCGCCAGCCACACCCCGTCCGCCATCCGGGTGAGCACCTTCTCGGCGAAGGCGCGCACCACCGGAATCTCGGCCTCGTCGAACAGCCCGGCCCCGATCGCCTCCAGCGGCAGCAAACCGCGTGAGGCACTGGTGTTGTGGAAGAAGTAGGCAAGTGCCGTGGACGGGCAGGCGGTGCCCATGGCGTAGGTGGCGGCGGCGAGATCGCGGAGGGTGCCGCCCAGGCCGCCGAACTGCTCGGGCACCACCAGGCCCAGCAGTCCGGCCTCGCGGAGCAGGCCGATATGCGAGACCGGGAAGGTGGCGGTCCGATCGGCCTCGGCGGCGGCCGCGCGCAGGGCGGGTAGCACAGCCTCGACCCGTTGGGCGCGTTGACGTTCCGCGTCGGTCATATCTTCGACGAGTCGTTCACCGATCATCGGGCAATCCCCTCGTAATAGGTCCGGTCGTGATAGATGAGCGGGGCGGCCGGTCGCGGAGTCGCCGCGTCCTGGACCATCCCGAGCACAATGGTGTGATCGCCTGCCGGATAGCAGGCGGCGACAGCGCAATCCACCCAGGCGACGGCATCGGCGAGCACGGCCGCGCCGGTGGTCGCGGTATCCCAGCGACCCGCCGTGAAACGGTCGTCGAGGCCGGGGCCGGCGAATCGGCTGCCGACCTCCTCGTGGTCACTGCCCAGCACATTGACCGCGAAAACACCGCTGCGCCTGATCATTCGGCAGGTCGCACCGGCAGATGCCACGCAGACCGAGACGAGTGGGGGTTCGAGCGCCACACTGGTGAACGAGCTCGCCGTCATGCCGTGCCGGCCACCGTCCTCGGCGAGGGTGGTGACCACGACGACGCCAGTTGCCCACTGCGCCAGCACCGTACGGAGATACTGCGGCTCCATCTGGAACTCCGTTTCGGTAGTGGAAACGCTGTTACGCACAAGGTAACGCCGCGATGTGGGCGGGCGCAAGGGGAACAGCAGGGGGAGGGTGTTTCCCATCGGGAAATCTGCCGCCTAGACTCGGCGGCGTGCCCGATATCGAATCCGACACTCAGAGCCGTTCGATCGCCGCCGTCGAACGCGCCATGGACGTGCTGCTGCTGTTCGGACGCAGCGGCCGGCCCGATCTCGGAGTCACCGAGATCGCCAATGAACTCAATATCACCAAGGCGGCGGTGCACCGGATCCTCACCGCCCTGCGCAGCCGGGATCTGATCACCCTGGAACCCACCACCCGCCGCTACGCGCTCGGGCATGCCGCGATGGCGCTCGGCCGGGCTTATCTGGCGCGGACCGATCTGCGGGTGATGGCGGCGCCGGAGCTACGGCGCCTGGCCTCGCTCACCGGTGAGACCGCCACCCTGTCCATTCGCCGCGGCGACACACGGATGTATGTGGACCAGGTGGTCCCGGATCAGGAACTGCGGATGGAAGTGGCGCTGGGACAACCGTATCCACTGCATTCCGGCAGCTCGTCCAAGGTCATCCTCGCGTATCTCCGCAAGGAAGAGATCGAGGAGTATCTCGGGCGCCACGAGCTGACCGCGTTCACCGACGCCACCGTCACCTCGCAGCGCAAACTGCGCACCGAGCTGAACGCGGTGCGCAAGCGCGGTTATGCGGTGTCGCTGGGGGAGCGGCAGATCGGCGCGGCTTCGGTGGCCGCGCCCATTCTCGATCACGACGGCGGCGTGGTTGCCGCCATCAGCGTATGTGGTCCGCTGTCGCGGTTCGAGCCGCGGATGGAGGAGTACGTGCCGATGCTGCTCAAGGCCTCCGGTGCGCTGTCGACCCAACTCGGTTACTCCGGTTAGAGATTCGCTCCGGGTTTGAAGACACCGAGCGCCGCGGCGGTGAGCACGCTGCCCCAGATGATCCATACATAGGGCAGGCAGCCGTTCACGCTGCGGCGCAGGATCCGCTCCACGTCGGGGCTGGAGCCCTGGGTCTGTAGTCGCACAAAGGCGGGACCGAAGGGGCGCAAGGTGATTCGGATACCGAGTCCCGCGGCGACGGCGGCAGTGTAGAGCAGAATCTTGCCGCCCAGCCAGCGCGGATTCGTGGTGACGCCGAACGGGTCGTGGGCCAGCAGTGTGTAGCTACCGGCGGCGGCCATAGCCGCGATCACCGCGACTCGAATGCTCAGATCGGCCTGCCGCACAATCGCGATCCGGCCGTGGGTGCGGTGCGCCGCGATCGCCAGTGCCAGCCACCCGATGGCGAAGACCCAGACCGCGGCCACGAACCACCAAGGGAACAGCGCGATTCCGAACAGGGTGCCGCCGTGTGGATCCATCGCCATCAGGGTGACGCCGCTGGGCAGGAACAGCACCAGGCAGATCTTCGGTCCCAGATCCAGTCCGCTCATAATGGCCAGAGCCGTCGCCCGCGCCGGAGGCGTCTGCGCGGGGTCGATGACAAAACGGCTCGAATAGAACACTCCCAGATCACCGCCCAGCCAGAATACGAACAGCACCAGGTGCAGCAGGATCCACCATCCGTAGTGGTGCGGTCCCATGGAAATCCCTTCGGGGAGAGTATGAATCAGTGCAGGACGGTCAGCGCGGTGTCGAGATCGATCACATCGGCGTACTTGGCGTCGAGGTCCAGGAGATTGGCCTCGTGCAGCCGTGGGTCGCGGTCGCCGCAGGCATCGGCGACCACCAGGGGGCGGAAGCCGTGCTGCAGGGCATCGGTGGCGGTGGCCCGGACGCAGCCGCTCGTGGTGAGCCCGGTGACCAGGACGGTGTCGATCTGCTGTGCCGTGAGGGTGGCGGCGAGCGAGGTGCCGTGGAATCCGCTGGCGTACTGCTTGGTCACCACCACGTCACCGGGTAGCGGCGCGGGATCGGCCAGGAAGTCGCCCAGTGGATTTCCTTCCTCGAAAGCGTTGAGCGCCGGTACCTTTCGCCGGAACAAGCCGCCGTCGGCACTGCCGGGCCGATAGCTCACCCGGGTGAAGACGACGGGGCGGCCGACGGCGCGGGCGCGCGCGACCAGTCGCGCCGTCGCCCGCACGGCGTCCTCCACCGGAGCGCGCAGCGGCGAACCGTCGGTGAGATATGCCGCGCAGACATCGATCACCAGCACGGCCGGACGGAGGCCGGGGCCGAGCCGGGCGGCGAATCCGTGACGGCGATAATCGTCGGCCAGATCGGACACCGGAACTCCTCTCAGAGCACGCCGGAGCGAGTCAGCTCGGCGATACGGTCGGCATCCAGTCCCAGCAGGGTCCCGTATACGTCGGCATTGTGTTCGCCCAGTTCCGGGCCGGGATGGCGGACCGAGCCGGGCGTCTCGCTGAATTTGGGAAACACGTTCTGCATCGGGATTTCCCCGAACTCGGGATGTGCGAGCCGCACGATGGCCTCCCGGGCCGCGAAATGCGGATCGGCGAACATATCCCGTGCGGTGAAGATGCGCCCGGCGGGAACCCCGGCCTCGTGCAGGGTGGCGAGCAGTTCGTCGGCGGACAGCGTGGTTGTCCACTCGCCGATGATGTCGTCGAGTTCGGCCATATGCTCGCCCCGGCTGGAATGGGTGGCGAACCGCTGCGCATCCGCCAATGCGGGCTGTCCCATGGCCTTCGCCAGTCGGGTGAAGACGGTGTCCTGGTTGGCGGCGATGAGAACCATATCGCCACCGGCGGTTCCGTAGACATTGCTGGGTGAGACGTTCGGCAGCACCGGTCCGGTGCGTTCGCGCTGGTAGTCGGTGATGCCCCACTCCGGCAGCAGCGATTCCATCATGGCCAGCACCGCCTCGTAGATCGCGGCATCGACGATCTGCCCGCGCCCGCTGTTTCGCCGATGATGCAGCGCCGCAAGCGTTCCGATGGTCGCGAACACCGCTGCCAGCGAATCACCCAGGGAGATACCGGTTCTCGCGGGCAGATGGTCGGGGTCGCCGGTGGTGTAGCGGATGCCGCCCATGGCCTCGCCGATGGAGCCGTAACCGGCGCGTGGCGAATACGGTCCGGTCTGGCCGTAGCCGGTGACGCGGGTGAGGATGAGGCCGGGATTGCCGGCGCGCAGGGTGTCGTAGTCGAGCCCCCAGCGTTCCAGGGTGCCGGGGCGGAAGTTCTCCACCACGATATCGGCCCGGGCGATGAGATCCCGCGCCAGTTGCTGTCCGGCCGGGGTGCGCAGATTGCAGGTGACCGATTTCTTGTTGCGCGCCACCACCGGCCACCACAGTGAGCGCCCGTACGGCTTCTCCCGTCCCCATTCGCGCATGGGATCGCCCCGGCCGGGAGATTCGAGTTTGATCACCTCGGCTCCGAGGTCGCCGAGCAGCTGGCCGCAGAACGGGCCCGCCAGCAGCTGGCCCATCTCGATCACCCGCAGATCGGCCAGCGGCCCGGGCGCGGGGGTGTGCAGGTCCGGCATTCGGCCAACTCCGTTCTGTCGCACCGGGAGGCGTAGTCGAGCGCGCCTCCGGTAAGAATGGATACAATGTATCCCGTAGCGAAACGGCTAGCAAGATCGAGCTGATATGCGATCTGCTGCGCGCCGGATCACCTGGTACTGAGGAGAATTCGTGGACATCACGCTCGTCGAGGTCGCGCCCAGGGACGGCCTGCAGAATGAATCGCGGCTGATATCGACTGCCGGCAAGATCGAGTTGATCCGGCGCGCGGTGGATGCGGGCCTGCGCCGCGTCGAAGCGGTCAGCTTCGTGAACCCCGCCCTGGTTCCGCAGATGGCCGATGCCGAGGCAGTCATGGCGGGTGTGCCGCGGGCGGACGATATCTCCTATGCGGGACTGGTTTTCAACGATCGCGGGCTCGACCGGGCACTCGCCGCCGGAGTGGACGAGATCAATGTGGTCGTGGTGGCGACCGATACCTTCAGCCGGCGCAATCAGGGCTGCGCCACCGCCGAGGGCATTCACCGCTGGCAGCGTCTCGCCGACCGCGCCGCCGCATCGGGTCTCTGGCGCACGGTCACCATCGCCGCCGCCTTCGGGTGTCCCTTCGAAGGCGAGGTCGCGGAATCGGCGGTCCTGGACTTGATCGCTCGGGTCGCAGACTCCAACCCGGATGAGATAGCGCTCGCCGACACCATCGGCGTCGGCACCCCCGACCGGGTACGCCGACTGGTGCGGGGACTTCGTTCCATTGCACCGAATGCGGTGCCCCGCTGCCACTTCCACAACACCCGCAATACCGGGTATGCGAATGCCCTCGCCGCCCTGGAAGCCGGAGCCCGGGTGCTCGACGCCAGTATCGGCGGTATCGGCGGCTGTCCGTTCGCGCCCGCCGCGACCGGCAATATCGCCACCGAGGATCTGCTGTACGCGTTGGACCGCATGGGAATCGGCAGCGGCGTCCGGCTCGATCTCGCCATCGAGGCGGCGACCTGGCTGGGCGGGGTGCTCGGTGCGCCGGTGCCCGCGCTGCTCGGGAGGGCGGGGGCCTTCCCGGCCGGAGTAGGCGGGTAGCCGGACGGGAGATCCCGGGTGCCGCGGCCGGGTGCGCCGCGGCACCCCGGCGGTTGTCAACCGGTGTGGTCCGCAGGTCTGCCGGGACGGACATCCCGCAGTGGTTGCAGCAGCGGTTCCAGATTCGGTGCCGTGGCGAGCCGGAAAGTGGTTTCACTGAGTCGATCGGCGACCTCTGCGGCCAGTGCCGATGCGGTATTGAGCCGGAACTTGGTCGCCAGTTCCTGAGGTGAGAGGGGATTGCCGGGACCACCGCGATTCACCTCCACCCGTTCGGTGATTCGATGGCCGTTGCGCAGTCGCGCGGTCAGGACGGCGGGAAACTGATGCGGGAAAGTGCTGTCGCACTGCGGGTCCGGGACGCAGCGAACCTTTGCCGCCAGTGCGAGCCGTTCCGGATCGCGGGCCGCGGCATCGGTGAAATCCTCGTGGAACAGGCCGAGTCCGCCGCCGCCGATAAGGGCGGCCGCGACGGTGTAGGGGCCGGAAAAGGCCGCGTGATAGCCGGATTCGGGGACCGCCTTGGCTGCGGCGGGGAAACCGATGGTGCGCAGCGCCGCAGTGGGTGCGCCCAGTTCGAGATCCTCGATATCGTGCGGGTCGATGCCTCGGGCGCGCAGGCGCAGTGCGGCGTCGATGCCCGCGTGCGTGAAATGGTTGCAGGGGTAGGGCTTGAAGAAGACGCCGGGCAGTTCCCAGTGGTCGCCGAGCCCGGCCAGGATGGCGCCGATATCGGTGCGGTCGCCGCAGAAGGCTTGGAGCAGGCCGAATCTGCCCTCCAGGACGGTCGGGGGACCGGTCAGGCCGGTACGTGCCAGGCCCGCCGCGACCACCGCGCCGTGTGCCGCCCAGCCGCAGTGCACGCGTTTGACGGTGCCGCCGGTGCGATTGGCCTCCAGTAGACCGGAGCCCATGCTGGCGGCGATTGCCATGGCATGCGCGATTCCTGCGGCATCGAGGCCGGAGAGCATGGCTGCCGCTGCCGCCGCGCCGACCGCGCCGCAGATGGCAGTGGCATGCAATCCGCGCTCGAAGAACACGGAATTGCCCAGGGCCGCATCGTATCCGGCCATGCCGATCCGCACGGTGATCTCGATTCCCACGGCTACCGCATCCAGCAGTGCCGCTCCGCTCGTACCCCGGTGTTCGGCGACCGCCAGCGCGGCGGGCACCACCGATGCGGACGGATGCAGTACCGAGGGCAGGTGGGTGTCATCGAAATCCATGGCGTGCGCGAGGGTTCCACCGAGCAGCGCGGCGCTGGGTTGCGGCGAGCGCCCGGGTAAACCGAGAGCGGTCGCGTGTGGTCGCCCACCCCACTCGTCCACCAGGGCGCGTACCGCGACGGCAGGCGAGGTATTCAGAGCGGCCAGGCTGTTGCCGAGGACGTCGAGGACCCGGCGGGCGGCATCTGCTCGCAGTTCCGCGCCCACGCCGCACAGCCGGGCGATCTCGGCGAACTCCGCCAGCTGCTGGACCACGGTTCGGTCGTTCATCGTCGCACCGCCGCGAGCGGGCGAACCGGGGAACCGGTACCGCCGACAATGCGCAAAGGCGCCAGCAGGAAGACGAATTCGGTGAGTCCGGCCGCGGCGAGATCCTCCAGTGCCAAGTGTTCGAGAATGTAGATCCCGGATTCGACGAGCAGCACCCGGTGCACGGGGAGCACGCTGTGGCCCGCGCCCGGTGAAATGCATTCGTACGCTGTGGTATCGGAACCGGTGGCGACCACATCCCGCGCGGCCAGCCAGCGTGCCGCGGCGACACCCACCCCGGGCACGCCCGATGCTGCTCCGAGGTAGGCGTCGCGGTCGCCGAACAGCCGGGACCAACCTGTGCGAATCAGTGCCACTTCACCGGACTCCGGTTCGGTCCCCGCCTGTTTCGCGGCTCGGATCAGATCTTCGGCGGTGATCTCATAGCCGCCGGGGAGTACCTCGACGTCGTGCAGGCGCGCCACGTCGAGTAGTACGCCACGCCGCAGCAGTCCGGGCAGCTGTTCGGCGCCGTGCCGGGTGAATGCCCCGCCGCGCTGCGCGGCGTACGCGTCGACGCCGTCGTGCAGCAGCCCGTCGTGGCTGACATGGCTGAGCGCATCGATATGCGTCCCGACATGCCCACCGGTCACAATGATCTCGTTGGCGGCCGAGCCGCCATCGGGGCGCATCATGTCGCCGTGCCTGCGCACGAGCGTCATCCGGAAACCGGGATGATTCGGTGAACAGGGCATGCCGGTGAAGAACGGCTGTCCCAGTTCGATGAGTTCGACACCGGCGGCGACGGCCGCGACCAGTGCGTCACGCTCGCTCACCGAACCACCCCTGCGGCGCGCAGATCCGTCAGCGCCCGCTCGTCGACGCCGTAGCGGGACAGCACTTCGGCGGTATGGGCGCCCAGCGGCGGTCCGGTCCACCGAATCTCGCCGGGCGTCTCGGAGAGGCGAAACAGGATGTTCTGCATACGGATCGGGCCGAGTTCCGGGTCGAGCAGGGTGATGATCGACTCCAGCGCGCGGAACTGCGGATCTTCCACGATATCGGCGGCGGTGTAGACCGGTGCGACGGCGGCCTCGGCCTCCTCGAAGGCGCTGAGCACCTCCGCGGTCTTGCGCGCCGAGATCCAGGAACCGACGGCCTCATCCAATTCCGCCGCGTGCCCGGCACGTCCGGCGCCGGTGGTGAACCAGGGCTCGGCGATGAAGCCGGGTCGCCCCACCAGGCGCATCACGCGCTCGGCCACCGACTGCGCGCTGGTCGAGACCGCCACCCAGCCGTCGTCCGCTGTGCGATAGATATTGCGGGGTGCGTTGTTCGAGGAGCGATTGCCGGTCCGCGGCGGGAGTTGCCCGAGCTGATCGTAGGCGACGATATGGGGGCCGAGCAGTGTGAGTATCGGCTCCACGATGGCCAGATCGATCTGCTGCCCGTGCCCGTCGCGGTCCCGGGCGCGCAGCGCTGTCATTATCGCGAAAGCCGTTGTCACGGCGGCAATCCCATCGGCGAGGCCGAAGGGCGGCAGGGTGGGTGGCCCGTCGGGTTCCCCGGTCATGGCCGCGAAACCGCTCATGGCCTCGGCGAGCGTGCCGAAACCCGGCCGCCGTGCATAGGGGCCGACCTGCCCGAAGGCGGTGACCCGTGCCAGCACCAGCCGCGGATTGATCTCGCGCAGTGCGGAATACCCCAGACCCCAGCGCTCCAGTGTCCCGGGGCGGAAGTTCTCGATCACCACATCCGCGTCGGCGACCATGCGGCGGAACAGCTCCTGGCCCTGCGGTGCACCCAGATACAGCGTCACCGACCGCTTACCGCGCCCGATCATCTTCCACCACAGCCCGACCCCGTCCCGCTGCGCGCCGTGGCTGCGCACCGGATCTCCGCCGGGATGCTCGATCTTGATCACCTCGGCGCCGAAATCCGCCAGCAGCGTGGCCGCCAGCGGTCCGGCGAAGAGTGTCGCGGCATCGAGGACTCGGATTCCGGCGAGTGGACCATCCATTGCGCAACTCCTTACCGCCGCAGTGTTTCCCACAACGAAACATTGAAGTGTGTTGCGGCGTTGACTACCAGCGAATAGTACTGCGATGATCGCATAGCAAGTCAATATGTTTCGCAGAAGGAAACTGGAGTGGGTTGTGGCGGAGACTGATCTACTGATCCGGAACGCTCGCGTGGTGAGCCCCGGCGTCACCTCGGCCGGTGTGCCCGAGCCCTCGGATATCGCCATCTCGGGTGGTGTCATCACCCGCATCGCCGCCGCGATCGCGCCCGAATCCGCGGCCGAGGTGATCGATGCGGGCGGGCTGCTGGCCTTCCCCGGAGTGGTGGATGCGCACCAGCACTGGGGCATCTACGCCGATCTCGGGCAGGACACCGAGACCGAGAGCCGCGCCTGCGCACAGGGCGGTGTCACCACCTCGCTGAGCTATCTGCGCACCGGGCGCTACTACCTGAATCGTGGCGGTTCCTACCGGGATTTCGTCCCCGAGGCGCTCGGGCGGATGGCCGGCCGCTCCTATGTGGACCACGGCCTGCACCTGGCTCCCATGACTCGTGAGCACATCGACGAAATCCCCTATCTGGTCGAGGAATTCGGTATTACGTCGTTCAAGATCTTCATGTTCTACGGCGGCCACGGTCTGCACGGTCGCTCCAGCGATCAGGCCGAGTTCCTGATGATCGGGCCGGAGGAACGCTACGACCTCGCGCACTTCGAATTCGTCATGCGCGGTCTGCAGCGCGCCCGCGAGCGATTCGGCGACGGTCTGTCGCTGTCGCTGCACTGCGAGACCGCCGAAATCATGGCCGCCTACACCGAACTCGTCGAAGCCGACGGCTCGCTCTCCGGCTTGCGCGCCTACAGTGCCTCGCGCCCAACGCATTCGGAGGGACTGGCCATCGCCATGGCCTCGTACCTCGCGCATGAGACCGGGTTCCCGAATATCAACCTGCTGCACCTGTCCTCGGCCAAGGCCGTGGATGCCGCGCAGCGCATGGCAGTTGCCTTCCCGCACATCGACTTCCGCCGCGAAGTCACCATCGGTCATCTGCTCGCCGACGTGGACAGCGCGCACGGCATCGGCGGTAAGGTGAACCCGCCGCTCCGCGAACGCGCAGACGTCGAAGCGCTGTGGCGGCATGTACTCGCGGGCGAAATCGACTGGGTGGTAAGCGATCACGCCTGCTGCCGGGCCGAGCAGAAGTTCGGGGCGGACGCCGGCGATGTCTTTCTCGCGAAGTCCGGCTTCGGTGGCGCTGAATACCTGCTACCGGGGCTGGTCGGCGCGGGTCTCGAACGAGGTCTTCCGCTGGCCCGGATCGCCGAACTGACCTCCGCCAACCCGGCCCGGCGCTACGGCCTCGGCGGTAAGGGGGCACTGTCCCCGGGATACGACGCCGACATCGCCCTTGTCGACCCCGGCGCGCGGTGGGTGGTGCGCGCCGCCGATTCGGAATCAGCCCAGGAATACACACCTTTCGAAGGCTTCGAGATGACCGCGCGCGTGACGGACGTCTTCCTTCGCGGTCGCCGAATCGTTCGCAATGGCAAGGTTCAAGGCGAGCCATCCGGCCGCTATCTGCGGCGTGGCGTCGCATAACGCAAAACAGTAGTGGTGCCACGATCCGCACTCGGGTCAACGTGCGGCAAGTCGTCGGGCTTCCCCGCGTGATGGCCTCTGACATCGCATTACGGCATACGAAAGCATGGCCGATATAACTGTTTCGCCAGAACGCATGGGCGCCAGCAATTTCTGGGTACATACCGTCCAAGCCGGGCGCGACCCGGAGGCACGATAAGTTAAGAAGTACGATTATGCGTAGAGCAACGGCGCTCTTCGCCGCATTACTGTTGGCCATCCTCTTTTCCATCACCTACGTGACAAGTCCGAAGGCGCAAGCCGATGTCTGCACCGGCGATTGGGCCATAGGTATCGGCGGTCTCGGGGACAACACCTCGTCGGTGTTCGCTCCCACCGTGGACCAGCCTGTCGGGTACAACTCCGCCGACCCGATGTCGGGGTTGAACGAACTCGACCGGCTTTTCTGGTTGCATCGCAGCCAATGTCCGGACGACCACATCAAACTGATCGGACACAGTGAGGGCGCGGGCATCCTGCACGCCTGGGTCACCGCGCACCAGGATGTCGGCAATGCCAATGCCATTCTGCTGGCCGATCCCAAGCGCGATGCCGGGCCCGGCTGGGCCGGTTTGGCATCGACTCCCGGGAGCGGCATCATCGGCTATCCGCTGGCCGGTGTGGACGATTGGTTCGGCGGCTTCCCGGTATTGACGGTGTGCAACCACGACGATCAGATCTGCGATACCTCGGCTGGTTGGCAGGGGTACCTCTTCGGGGGTGCGCATAATCGCTACGATTTCAACGTCTGGGACTACGGCGACTGGGATTCCGGTGTCTGGTACCGGTAATCGGTGAATCATGGGGGATCAGTAGCCATTCGGCACTGGTCCCCTTTGGCTGAACCCGTGCCCCATCGAGGTGCACACAGCCGTTCCGTTGAAGGTGATTTGACAGTTCGCCCCGGCATAGGTGACCGAATACTGTGGATCGTGGTAGTTGCCGGGTGCGAGGCGTGGCAGTGCGGGATTTCCGCCCGGCAGTGTGTGACTGCCGCCGGCGCTCCACTGGGGGCGCGCCGGCCAGCCGATCGAATCGATGACGATGGCAGGAACATTCGGCAGCGGCACCTGCATTCCGGCGTAGAGCACGTTCATGTACGAAGCCGGGACTGTGAGGTCGCATCCCACCGTGCCATTCGCGGCGATCGAGCAATTCCACGCGCCCAGGGCGAAATACGCGGTGTCGCCGACGAGTATCGGACCCGGTGCGTCATCGGCGTGCGCGGCGGCCACCCCGGACAGGCACGCGAGAATCCAGATAATTGCTCCGCAAACTCCTGCGGCGGCGACTTTTACGGCTGCGGCCACGGCATCTCCTCGGATGCGCAATGAATCTCAGGTCTCCCCGACCATGAACAAAAACTATCACTTTACGGCGCAAAGACAAGAGATCTGTCGAGGGGCCTTACATAATAAATTGCACGCTGCCCACCCCTGCTGACCTCGGATCGAGCGACGAGGCAGCATATTCGTTCGCACAGCGAAAGACTCTGCCCCCGTGGGGGTTCGAGGGTAGGCTGCCGAAGTTCCGCGTCCGGGATGTGCGGTGATCGGCGGCGGTGAGTGTCGTGCACCGCGGTGGAGTTCATTGATGTCAGGTTCGGTCCCAGTTGTTCCCGTCGCGCCGATCGATGTTTCCGGTCCGCGTGTGCCGATGTACACCCCGCAATTCGCAGCCGATCCGCATCGGGCCTACCGGGAGATGCGGGAGAAGTACGGGGCGCTGGCACCTGTCGAGCTGGCTCCGGGCGTGCCCGCCACGCTGGTGCTCGAATATCGCACGGCGGTACGCATTTTGAATGATCCGGAACGTTTTCCGGCCGATCCCCGGGTCTGGCAGGAAGGGGTGCCTGCCGACTGTCCCGTATTGCCGATGATGCAGTGGCGGCCGAACGCGCTGCGCAATGCGGGGAATGTGCACGCGCGGTATCGGCAGACCAATACCGCCGGGTTGGCCGGGATCGACCAGTTCGGGCTGCAATCGGTTGTGGAGCGGACCGCCGTATCGCTGATCAATGCGTTCTGTGCGTCCGGCTCCGCGGATCTGGTGCGCGACTACGCTTTTCCGCTTTCTTTCGAGGTGCTGAACCATCTGCTCGGCTGCCCTGCCGATATTGCCGGGCAGGCGGCGGAGGGGTTCCGCGCCATCTTCGAGGGTGTCGGCGCGGAAACCGGTAACAAGCTCCTGGTCGGCGCACTGCAGCGCCTGGCCCTGCACAAGCGGGCGCAACCGGGCGACGACGTCACCACCCGCATGCTCGAGCACCCCGCCCGGCTCACCGATACCGAGATGGTGCACCAGCTGGCCACCCTTTACGGCGCTGGTATCGAGCCGCAACAGAATCTGATCATCAACACTTTGCTGCTCATCCTGGCCGACGGCCGTTTCGGCGGAATTGTGCTGGGCGGCAGCCTGTCCACGCGCGACGCCCTCGACGAGGTGCTCTTCGACGACCCGCCCATGGCCAATTTCTGCATCAGTTTCCCGCGCCAGCCCGTCCTGGTGGAGGACCGCTGGCTGCCCGCGAACCAGCCGGTGGTGGTCAGCATGGCCGCCTGCAATACCGACCCGGCGATCCGTGCGGGGCAGCTGGCCGGAAACCGATCGCACCTCGCGTGGGGAGCGGGGCCGCACTCCTGTCCCGCGAGTTCCCTGGCCTACCTCATCGCGCAGGAGGCCATCGATCAGCTGCTGGACGCCCTACCCGAAATCCGCCTGGCGGTACCGCTCGGCGAATTGGCTTGGCGTCCAGGGCCTTTCCATCGTGCCCTGGTAGCCCTCCCGGTCCGCTTCACTCCTTCGGCGCCATTGCCGGAGCGGATATGAGTGCCCCGCCGGCGCCGGCCGATCAGCGCTGGATGTTCTCCAGATCCTCGAGCAAGCTCGGGTGGATGGGCTGCCAGCCGAGGGTCTGCCGGGTGTGGGTGCTCGACGCAGGCTGATCGGTGGCGAAGATCGGCCCGAGTGGTCCGAACGTCTCTTCCGGAACAGCTTCCACCGCGATCCCCAGCCTGCGGCCGATGACCGCGGCCATATCGCGCACGGCATCGCCTTCATCGGCCACGGCGTGCCATGCGGTTCCGCCCGGCGCCTTCTCCAGCACCAGCCGGAAGAGTACGGCCGCATCGAGTGCGTGCACCGCGGGCCAGCGCTGGGCGCCGTCACCCGGATAGCCGGCCACCCCGGTGCGGCGGGCGATATTGGTCAGCAGACCGGCGAATCCGCCCGTGCCGTTGTTGTGCACCGTGCGCGGCAGGCGCACGGCGGCGCTCCGCACCCCGCGTGCTGCCAGGTCCAGCACGGCATTGACCGAGACACCGCGGCCGCCGACCGGTCCATCGGTAGGGGAGGGATCGGCCTCGGTGGACGCGCGGCCCGGCACCCACGGAGTGCCCGAGGCCGTGATGAACGGCCGGTCGCTGCCGATGAGTTCCTCGCCCAGAGCTGCCAGCGCGGCACTCTCCTCGGCAACCGCCGCCGCGACCGCGGCGGGACTGCTGAAGTCATTGGCGAAGGCCAGATGGATCACGCCCTCGGCCCGTGCGGCACCGGCGCGAAGCGTGGCCAGATCGGCGAGACCACCCCGAATCGTCTCGGCCCCAGCGGTTTCGAGTGCAGCCGCCGACGAATCGGAGCGAGCGAGCGCAAGCACGGTGTGCCCGTTGCCGAGCAACTCGGCGATAACGGCCGACCCGATCAAACCGCTGCCGCCGGTGATGAATACCTGCATGACTCTCCCTGGAAAGTGATGGGACCGTTGTCTCATCACTGTAGCAGGGTGATGAGACAACGGTCCCATCATCTATGGTGTTCTCATGGCGCGATGGGAACCCGGTGCACGTGAACGACTAGTCCTGGCCGCAGTGGACCTCTTCACCGAACTGGGCTACGACGCCACCACCGTCGCCCAGATAGCCGAACGCGCCGGCGTCACCAAGAGCACCTTCTTCCGCCACTTCCCCGACAAACGCGAACTCCTCGCCGCCGGCCAAGAGGCCCTGAGCCAACTTCTGACCGAGGGCATCGCCGAAGCCCCCGCCAACGCCACCCCCCTCGAAGCAGTAGCCGCCGGCCTCGAACGCGCCTCCACCGCCATGGGCCCGATGAACCGCGAACTAGCCCCCCGCCTCCAAGCCGCAATAGCCGCCAACAGCGAACTCCAAGCCCGAGACGCCCTCAAAAGCGTCGGCCTGGCCGAAGCCATGTCCAATGCCCTCCGCGCCCGGGCGGTCCCGGAAGCAACCGCCCACCTCGCCGCAGAACTAGGCGTCCTAGCCTTCAAACAGGGCTACGCCCAATGGCTCCAAGCCCAACCGGACGCCGCCCTGGCGTCGTATGCCCTGGCCGCCCTCGAAGACCTAAGAGCCGCAACCCAATCCCTCACCTGACGGCTCTGCGGGCTGTTGAGCCGGGCACCGACTAACGAAGTCTCGACTCGAGGGCGTGGCGGATCAATGCCCTTGCCTTGTCGCCGGTTTCGGACTGTGTAGCCAGTAAATCGAACGCGCGGCCATACTGGACTATCTCCCTCGGTTGGGTGACTGTCAGCTCGGCAGTGACGGTTTCGACCATGACCCGGGAGTTGTCGAACATGGTGAAGTTCGTCATCGATACCAGGTAGGCCGACTTGGCCGGAACGATTCCGAGTGAAACCCTCGGCATTCCCACGACCGCCAGCAGCCGATCCAGCTGTCCGATCATGACCTGATCGGTCCCGACCGTGGTCCGCAGGGCTTGCTCGGCTATGACGAAGTGGAACCGGTGGTTCCGGCGGTATAAGATTTGTTGCCGTTCAAGGCGTTTCGACACACCTTCGTCGATATCGTTTGGTACTTGCTGGAATTCGACGACCTGTCGTAGCACGCCCTCGGCGTACTCGGCCGTCTGGAGTAGGCCGGGAATCAGGAACGGGTGATACACACGCATGACCTCTGTCTCGGCTTCGAGTCTTAGGGATGCATGCTGCCTTCGTTTGGTGCCGGTGCCGAGGATTCGTCTCCACTCGAGCCATGCGGCTTCTATATTCCGCAGGGTGGCAATCAGGTCGGGTAATTCACTCTCGGAACCGGTTTGGGCGCACCACGTGCGTATATCGGCGTCGGTGGGTTTGGTCTTGCCGTACTCGATCTTCGAGACCTTGGTCTGATGCCAGCCGGCGCGCTTTGCAAGATCGCTGCCGGAGATACCCGCGTCAAGGCGAAGCTCCCGGAGGCGTGCCCCGAGAGCTTCCTTGGCTTGATCGAGCGAACCAGTCACGGTGCGCCGTACTGTGACAACGGGACCGCCAGGGACCACACCCGCTCCTTGACGGTTCGGATGTACTCGACAATTCGTGGATCGGTGGTTACAGCCCCACCGAGCCAACGCCCATTCTCGCCGGGCTCGAACACGGTGAACGCCACCACCGAGTCATCGAATATCCACCAGTCGTCGGCGGTCAACTCGTCGGGGCTGATCAGGTGCCGTGACAGGTAACGCACATCCTCTCCTGCCTCCACATTGAGGCTGGCCACATGTTTCGCATACCTGGTGTAGTTGTTGTGCGGCACCGTGACTACCCGTGTCCGGTTGACCGCGACGCCTCGGGCAGTCGTCTCCAGTACCTGGTTCAGCCAAGGCTGAAACCAGCTGTAGTCCTCTGGATCCCCTGCGAGGAACCGCGCGAGCGGCGGGTACTCCGGCGGGTAGTAATCGTCTCTGACTTCGAGGTGGAACGCTTCGTGGCGAGCCTCTCGGAACAGGTCGTTGAATGCTTCACCCTGCACTAGCAGCATTGCCGTAGAAGGTCCTTCCGAGTTTCGGGACTTCGACACACGTCTCGCCGACGAGGATATCCAGTTGTCCGAGAGTCTCGGAGTCGGTGACCGGAGCACCGGACAAGGTGAAGGTTCCCCGGCCGGTGTCAGTCATTGCCGCTCCGATGAACGTGTCTGGTTCCGCGAAGCCTGTCAGTAGGTGCGGAATTTCGATGATCCCGAGTGTGCCTGTCTCCCAGCCTTGGACAAGGTACGTGCCTTGATCTGTGGAGTAGAGCGACGGACAGCCCCCGCCTTCGGTGCCGCCTTTGCCGAGGAAATGTAACCGCATGATCGGTCTCCAATCGGATATGCGCGCCCATGCTCGCGCAGAATCAATGATCCTCGGTCTCAGACCGTTTGGAACACAAACAATGGGATCTGAGCATGTTGGAGCATGGATCTGGCTTAAGTCCCATCTCGGTTCATAGCCTGCATGTATGCGTCCGGGCAGGTGCAGTTGTCCCGTCTCCGGTCGCCTCGGCAACCGACGGCAGGAGTGGCTGTGAGCGAGCAACACTCTCGACTCTTCGAGTTCCCTGGTGGTGTGCTCGAACTACAGAGCGCCGGAGACGCGGACGAGGGTTACGCCGGGTTCCATCTCCAGTTCTACGGATGTGCCGAAGCCGAAGGCAGAGTGAACGAAGGAGCCATAATGCATTGGAAGCCAGCATGCATTGGATACCTGCGTACCGATGTGTCCGGTGTGGCCCAATTGTGGGATCAGTCCCAAATCCGAAGGCTAGCTGAGCGTCTCGGGTACGACTTCGCCGATATGGTGATCTATGACCCGAAGTTCGGACGTCCGCCACTGGCGCGTTTAAGGGCGCAGGCGACCCGCTTGGACGCTGAAGCGGTGGTAGTCCCCAGCCCTGAGCATTTCGAGGGTGGGGAGATACCGGCGGCGCTGGTGCTCCAAGTGGACGTGATCGTCGTGAACCCCGAAGAGACCTACGCGCGACGGTCCGTGAGTCAGCTTCCGCAGCACAGATGATGTTGTTGTGCAAGGGATCTGGATTGAGTCGAAGTGTCATCGAATTGATGCAGTAGGTTGGATTGTGGCGTCGGCGGGGATGCTGTCGGCTCTAGTCTCGATGCCGCCCTGGGGTGGCCGAAGGGGGGAGGCGTTCGTGATTGTTGCCGTGTTCGCTCGCAGAGTTCGGGCAGGGGTGTCGGTGGAGGATTTTGTGCGGGCTTGGGCGCCGGATAACGGGGAGCCATATCCTGCGGGTGTCGAGGTTGGGGTGGACCCCGCTGATGATCGCCGGATTTTGACGATCATCAGGTTCGAGGGGGATATGGAGGCGTTTCAGCGGGCGATGCCGCGGTTGATTCATCCTGAGTCGCATCGGCGGGTGGATGAGTTGGTGGAGTCGACGGAGTTGGAGAGTGTTTACGAAACAGTCGCTGTGACTGTGTGACAACCTTGCCGCAGATCGTGTTGTGGCGGGCGTGTGGGCAGAATGCCCGTTATCGTCGGACGGGTGGCCAGTAAATCGGCGTCGCCGGCCGTGGAGTTGGCGGTGGGCGAGCAGACGGTGCGCGTGTCCAATCCGGATCGGGTGTATTTCCCCGAGACCGGGGCTACCAAGTTTGATCTGGTGCAGTACTACCTGAGCGTGGGGGACGGGATCGTCAATGCGCTGCGGGATCGGCCGTGCATGATGCACCGGTTTCCCAAGGGGCTGCCGGGCGGCAAGGTGCATCAGAAGCGGGTGCCTGCCGGTGCGCCGGACTGGATTCCTACTGTGCAGCTGTATTTTCCGCGCTACGGGCGGACCGCCGACGAGCTGTGTGTCGAGAAGCTCGCCGATGTCATATGGGCGGTGCAGATGTCGACCGTGGAGTTCCACCCCTGGAATTCCCGCCGCTTCGATACCGAGATGCCCGACGAGTGGCGGATCGACCTGGACCCGATGCCGGACTGCCCGTGGTCGCGGGTGCAGCGGGTGGCCGGTGTGGTGCACGAGGTGCTCGACGAACTCGGTGCGGTCGGCTGGCCGAAAACGTCCGGCGGCAAGGGATTACACGTGTATGTGCGCATCACACCCCGCTTCGGGTTCCAGGAGGTGCGACGGGCCGCACTGGCCTTCGCCCGCGAGGTCGAGCGCCGCGCCCCGGAAGACGTCACCACCGCCTGGTGGCGCAAGGACCGCGACCCGAGTCAATTGTTCGTCGACTACAACCAGAACGCCCGCGATCACACCATCGCGGCCGCGTATTCGGTGCGCGGCGTCCCGGAGGCTACGGTGTCCACCCCGATCCGCTGGGACGAACTGCCCGACCTGCACCCCCGTGATTTCACCATGTCAACGGTCCCGGCCCGCTACGCCGAACTCGGCGACCTGCACGCCGGCATCGACGAAGCCGTCTACGACCTCGAACCGCTACTGGAATGGGCCGACCGAGACAAGGTCGAGGTAGCGGACCTCGACGAGGACTGAATCAGACTGCGCCGCCGCGCAACCAGTCGGGCCAGGCAATGGTCCAATCGCCGTTCTGCCAGATATCGAGGGGATCGCCCCCGGTATTGCGCACCTCCACCACATCGCCCGGAATAACGAAGTCGTAGAACCACGCGGCATCGTCGGGGGAGATGTTCAAACAGCCGTGCGAGACATCGGTATTGCCCTGCGCCCACATACTCCCGGCCAGTTCGTGCACATAGATCCCGTCATGGGTGATGCGGACCGCGTGGTAGATGGTCGTGCGATAGCCCATACCGGAATTGACCGGCAGCCCGTAGCTGGAAGAGTCCATGGTCACCGGATTCCTGCAGTCCAGGACCGTGTAGACCCCCGGCCGGGTCCAGAAAGACAGCACATTGCCGCCGACCACCGCCGTGCCGCCCTTGCCCATCGATGTCGGCATGGTGCGCACCAGGTTTCCGTTCTCGAACACCTCGATCTGCTTCGTATTGTCATCGGCGATCGCGACATGCGCGGGACCGATGAGCACCGACACCCGCTGGTCGCGCAGCCCGTAACCGCCCTCGGCGAGTGGCGCGCCGAACAGCTCGGCCGCGACGGTGATCTTGGTTCCAGGCGCGTAGTACCGCTCCGGCCGCCAGTGCGCGTTCTGATCGTCGAGCCAATACCAGGCCCCGGTCACCGCCGGTACGGTGGTGATCTTGATGCGCGCCGCCGCCACCTCCCGGTTCACCGGCTCGTCGAAATGCGCGACAAGTACGAAACCCACTCCGTAAGTGTCGTTTTCGGCAAGGTCGACCTTATTGGCGGACCGCAGCGAGACATCGATGAGCCGATCGGGCAGCACTGTCGAGCTGGTCGCCGTCGCGCTGACCTCTCCGGTTTCGCCCTGCGCCACGGCTTTCGCGGTATAGGTGTGGCCGTAGCCGAGCGGTTCGCTACTGGTCCAGCTGCGCTGATCGGGCGCTGATACCCCCGGCAGCGAACGGCCGGTTTCGTCGATCCACTCGACCTTCCGCAGCGTCCCATCGGCGACGTTGACCGTGCCGGGCTTACGCGCATCGACATTGTGCGCATCGGCCGCGGGATCGAACCGGATCACCGCGGGCTTGGGCGGCGGCGCCGGTTCGCCCGCGCATCCGGCAAGGGCGAGACCACCCGCTCCGGCAATGCCGATCAGCAGCTCACGACGTCGCAAGGCCACCGCATATCCTCCTTCGCCGGGTGTACGACCGGCTCTGGTCAGCATGCGACAGCTACCCCCGCCCGCCGCGCCGACAAGCCACACCTCCACCGAACCGACACACTTTCTCGATCGACGAGCGCTGAATGGCATGGGTCCCGGCCTGCGGATCGAGTACGAGCCGGCCCGGCGTACTGCATTCGCAGTACGCCCAACGGCCTCCGCACGCACGATGCCGACTACAGAGCCGTAGAACGATCATGGCGACATGGCGAAATTCCTGTACCGGCTCGGTCGGTTCTCGTTCGAGAAGCGGCGGCTCGTCGTCCTGCTCTGGCTGGGGGTCATGGCCGCGCTGGTGGCCGGAGCCGCCAATGCGCCGACGCCCCCGCCGGATACGTTCTCGATTCCGGGAACCGAATCCCAGCAAGCCTTCGATCTGCTCGGCGAACGCTTTCCCGGCACCAAATCCGATGGCGCACAAGCTCGTATCGTCTTCGTAGCGCCCGAAGGCCAGCAGATCAGCTCCGAACCGAACAAGGCCGCGGTCGAAAAGATCGTGTCGGACGTGTCCGGCGGTACGCAGGTCAAGGGCGTGCTCGACCCGTTCCAGACCGGTGCGGTCAGTAAGAACGGCACGACCGCCTACGCGACCGTGAGCTACGGCGCGACTCCCCAGGACCTCACCGACGCCACCAAGAATGCGCTCACCACGGCGATCGACAACGGTAAGACCTCCGGGGTCACTGTCGAGGTCGGTGGCACCGCGCTGATGGCCAAGCCCGAAATGGGCGGCGCCACCGAGGCCATCGGCATCGCCATCGCCGCCATCGTGCTGATGATCACCTTCGGTGCGTTCGCGGCAGCGGGTCTGCCCCTGCTCACCGCGCTCATCGGGATCGGTGTCGGCATCGCCGCCATTGTGGCGATCGGCATGTCCACCACCACAACAACTCTCGCCATGATGCTCGGGCTCGCGGTGGGCATCGACTACGCGCTGTTCATCGTCTCCAGATACCGGACCGAACGAGCCGAGGGCTACAGCGCCGAGGAATCGGCGGGCCGCGCGGTCGGAACCGCCGGATCCGCAGTGGTTTTCGCGGGACTCACCGTGGTCATCGCACTGGGCGGCCTGGCCGTTGTCGGTATTCCGGCACTCACCAAGATGGGTCTGGCCGCAGCCGGCACCGTCGCGGTCGCCGTCACCATCGCGCTGACTCTGCTGCCCGCGCTGCTCGGATTCTTCCAGCGGGCGGTCATGCCGAAGGCCTTCCGCAGGGCGCTGGCCGCTGACGCGAAGACTCCGGCCGACGCGAATGCCCTGGCCGCCATGCCGATTGCGGAGAAGAAGCCCAATATGGGCACCCGCTGGGCCACCTTCGTCGTCCGCCGCCCGGTGGCAGTGCTGCTGCTCGGCCTGGTCGGCATGGGTGTGCTGGCGCTGCCGGTGTCGAGCCTCGAACTCGGTATGCCCGGTGACGAATCGCAGCCGACCTCGACCACCCAGCGCCGCGCCTACGATGCGCTGGCCGAGGGCTTCGGCCCGGGTTTCAACGGCCCGCTCACCGTCGCCGTCGATGTCAAGGGCGTCGGTGATCCGAAGGCCGCGCTGGACCAGGTCACCAAGACCCTGGCGGCGACCAAGGACGTGGTCTCGGTCTCGCCCGCGATGTTCAACCAGGCCGGTGATGCCGCCATGCTCACCGTGGTGCCCGCCAGCGGCCCGTCCGCGACCGCCACCAAGGATCTGGTGCACGCACTGCGCGGCGAGGCCGGCGGCCTGAAGTCGGCGACCGGTGCGACCGTGCTGGTCACCGGTGCGACCGCCATGAATATCGATGTCTCGCAGAAGATGTCCGACGCACTGCTGCCGTATCTCGCGGTGGTGGTCGGCCTGGCAATCCTGTTGCTGATGGTCGTATTCCGCTCGATCGCGGTCCCGATCAAGGCGGCGCTCGGCTTCCTGCTCTCGGTCGGCGCGGCCTTCGGTGTGATCGTCGCGGTCTTCCAGTGGGGCTGGCTGGCGAACATCATCGGCGTCCATCAGACCGGACCGGTGATGAGCATGATGCCGATCTTCCTGATCGGCGTGGTGTTCGGACTCGCGATGGATTACGAGGTCTTCCTCGTCACCCGCATGCGTGAGGCCTACGCACACGGGGAGAGCGCACACGATGCCATTGTCACCGGTTTCCGGCACAGCGCCCGGGTGGTGGTGGCCGCGGCGGCCATCATGATCGCGGTGTTCGCCGGGTTCATCGGCGGTGGCGAACCGATGATCAAGATGATGGGCCTCGGGCTCGCCTCGGCGGTCTTCTTCGACGCCTTCATCGTCCGCATGACGCTGGTGCCGGCGGTGCTCGCACTGCTCGGCGACAAGGCCTGGTGGCTGCCGCAGTGGCTGGCGAAGATCCTGCCGAATGTGGATGTGGAGGGCGAGAGCCTGAACCATCTGAAGGCGGAGGAGCCGGTCCGAGAACTCGAATCCGCCAACGCCTGAATCCAGTAGCACCGGTAGGCCGTCCCGAGGGGGCGGCCTACTTTGCTGCGCCTGAGCGCACTCGGGTGGTGCGCCGATCTCTCCCCTCCGCACAGATCGGTGCACCACCGCGAGCCGTCGCGCGACGGCCAGCACGACGCTGTCCCGGCCATCGGCTTTCACAGCCTAGGTCAGATCCCGCAGCCCAGCAAGCAAAATCAGTAGAAAATGAACCGGATATTACTGTCGTAAAGGGCCGGTAATGCAGTAGATTCGGTTTACATGCAGCCTGAGTACGCCACGTTCCTCGCGGCCTGTGTGCGGGAGCGGCGGCGGGAGCTCAATTTCAGCCTCGACGATGTGATCGCCGCCGGTGGGCCGACCCGGCGCACGCTCGTCCGCGTCGAGGCCGCGAATCTGGGGCCTGCGCCGAAGCCGGTCACCTTCCGGCGTCTCGATTCCGCGCTGTCGTGGGGGAGTGGCAGTGCCGCGCGGGCCTATTGGCGTGGTGAGAAGCCGCAGGCCGCGACAGGTCGAAAGCTCGATGCGGGCACCGCTTTCGTGGCAGTCCCGGCGGCGCTGGCGCTGGATCTGTTCGGGGTGCAGATCGAACTGAATCAGGTCCTGGCCGAAGATCCGGCCGATCCTGGCCGGCTGCGCGCGAGTGTCGATCGCCTCAATACCGATCTCGGCCGATTGCTCGGCCTGTACCTCACCGACCTGCTGGAACGGAACTGGCAGGCGGACGGATCGGCGCTGCCGCTGGTCGAACACGCTTTCCGGGAGCTGCTCAGCGCACCGGTTTCCGAGGACGACCCGGACTACGAGGAGAAGCTGTACCGGCGGTGGCTGATCGGCGACACGGCGGGCATTGCGGGTGAACTCACGGGTAGATTCATGGGCAGGCTGCAGCAGGCGCGTAAGGATTCGGGGGAAAACCAGGTATGAATGTCGTCGCGGATCGAGTCAACCGACTGTGTGGGTTGCTTGGATCTTCCGACGATCAGGCCGACCTGAATGCCGTCATCGCCACGGCCGCGCACGCGATTCTCGATCGCACCGTCACTCCCGCCGAGATCGCCGCAGTTCGTCGCGGCGACGGTGGTGCACCACCGGATCTATTGCGCGCCATCGCAATACATTTCGATGTCGACGCCAGATACGTGCTGGAACCAGACCTCGAGGAGATGCGGGTACTGGATCAGAAGCTCGCGATACTCGAGACCGCGCGCACCCTGGGCGTCAAGCTCGGCGCGGTGCACTTCCGGGGCGGCGCCATGGATGTCGAGGCATTGGAATTGCTGGTCACCACCATTCGAGATGCGCGGTCCGCCGCGCACCCGCACCCCGTGGATGCACCGCATGGCGGGCGCTGACCCCCTCGCGACGCTGGTCGCTGGGCTCGAGATTCCCACTCCCTGGAATCTGCAGCGATTTGTCGACCTGCTCGCCGAACAACGCGGCAAACCCATTGTGCTGACCGGACATCGAGGCCTGCGTGCCGCCGGATTCCCGTGCGGACTGCTCGCGGAGATGGACGATCTGACGCTCATCGTCTACGAGGAGCGGTCCTCTCGCTACATGGTCGAGCACACCGTGCTGCATGAGATAGGCCACCTGCTGCTGGGACACGAGGGCGAGCGCATGCAGGATTCCCTCGGCGAATACCTCGGCGGATTTGTCGGATCGGCCTCGATCGCGCGAATGGAGACGGTGCTCGCGCGGGGCGTCTTCGATACCGCCAAGGAGCTCGAGGCGGAGACCTTCGCGAACCTCATCATGCCCGATATTCGCCGCCGTCCCTTCGCGCCGCTGCGCAATATCTTCGTGCGCGGCTGAGGAATTCGCCGATGCTGCCGCCGTACTCGTCCATGCCCGAAGCGATCGCGTGGCCGCTGTGGATCATTACCGCGACCGTGACAATTCTTCGATTGCGCTGGTGCAGTGACACTTTCGCACAGCGGCGCATCAATGGCGCGCTGGTCGGATCCACGATCGCGTGGCTGCTGCTCATCGCGACGGCGCAGCAGTGGATTGTGCAGCTGTTCGGCGGGCTGACTCCCGCACGGCAGTATCAGCTCGCGAATGCACTCATGATTGTGGTGACCGCCGAGGCGTACCTGATGATTTCCCATGCGCGGCAACAGAACCCGCTGTCCCCGCGGATCGTCTACGCCGCAGCCGCCGCCATGGGACTCGGCTATCTGGTGCTGGGCAACCCCGTGGTCGCCGGTGGCGGAATCGTCCTGCAGTACCCCGGTTGGGAAGCCGCGCCGATGACGGTCCTGTTCGTCGTCTTCCCCTACGCGTGTTCGGTATTGCTCGTCGCCGCCTGCGTCCAGGAGCTGCGGGCCCGGCCGCCGCTCGCCGCGCGCGTGTTCTATGTGCTGTTCATGGCCATCTTCGCCGGTCTGATCTGCAGTCTCAGCTTCGGGCTCAGCACCTCGTTCGTCCTCGCGACCGGGCACGTGAACGCCTTCACCGAATACGCGGCGAACACCGATCGAATGGCGTTCGTCATGGACATCATCGCCTTCACTCCGCTCGCCGCTATTCCCTTGGTGCTGCGGGCTTTCGACGCGGTGCGCGGTGATCCGGTGGCGCGCGCTCTCGCCGAGCTCACCCCGCTGTGGGAGGGGCTGACCGCCGCGTGTCCCGACATAGTCCAGCCTCGTCCGGACAGTGCCGGGGCCACCTACCGATTGCATCGCATGGTCATCGAGATCAATGACGCGATCCTGTCGCTGCTGCCGTATGTGCCCGACCATGACCCCGCGGCGGCCACCGATCTGGCGTCGATCGCCCCGCTGCTGCGGGCCGCGCGTGATGCGAAGCTGGCCGCGACGCCGCCCAATATCGCCGCCCGGCAGCTCGAGATCCCCGGTGGCGCCGACCTGCAAACCGAAACCCAAGTCCTGTCCGCCCTCGCAAAGGAGTGGTCCAGATGCCGGCCGTCCCCCATCCCCCCTGGCGCATTCCATTCGTAGGCGACGCCCTCTCGCTGTCGGCGCAGACGCCCGCGCAGAGCATTACCGGCTATGCCGGGCTCGGTGAGGTGTTCGAGGTGCGAGTGCTGCGCTATCCGCGCATGCTCATTGTGAATTCGGCCGAGTTGGCCGAACCGATTCTCGACGATGCCGCGTGGACGAAGGTCAACGGTCCGGCCTTCCGCCGCCTGGCGCCCATGGCACCGACCGGGCTGCTGTTCACCGGCACCGAGGACGCGCTGTGGAAGCTCGCGCATCAGCGCCTGCAACCGGCCTTCAGTCGCATCGCCATGCGCGAATACCACGCGAGCATGAATCCGCTCATCGCCGCGCACGTCCGCCGCTGGGCCGAGGCGCCGCAGCCGGTGAACATCACCGATCTGACGCAGGACCTGGCCTACGACGTCATCACCCAGGCCGGATTCGGCGCTGTGCTCTCGCGGGCGCAGCGCAATGATTTCGTGCGCACCATGTTCGCGCTCATTCGGGCCACCAACCGCGGCAAGATCATTCCGTTCCTCGACGCCGTCCTGGGCGTGAATCCCACACCGCCGCACGCCCAGGCGCTGCGCAGACATGTCGAGATGATCATCGACACCCCCGGCGCGAACGCGCCCATTCTGCGGGCGCTCAGCGACACCGACCCCGAGCAGGGTGCACCGCTGACGCGGGATCAGATCATCGATCAGGCCCTCGTGCTGCTCATCGCCGGACACGAGACCACCTCCGGCACAGTGGCATTCGCCCTCTATGAACTGGCCCGCAACCCGCAGATCGCCGAGCGCGCGCGGCAGGAGATCGCCGAAACCGGTAAGAGCCCAGCGGAACTCGAATACGAAGACATCGTCGGATTGCGCTATCTGCGGGCCGTCATCGACGAAACTCTCCGCCTGCACCCGGTGGCACCGGCATTCATTCGAAGCGCGCTGTCGGACACCACCCTCGGCGCGTACCCGGTCACCCCGCACGACTGGGTGTATCTGAACCTGCTCGCAATCCACCGCGACCCCACCCGCTGGGACGACCCGGACGCCTTCTCACCGGACCGATTCCTCGCCGGACCCACCCCCAAGTCCTACAAACCCTTCGGCACCGGAGCCCGGGCCTGCATCGGCCGTGCGCTGGCACTGCACGAAGCCGTGCTGACCCTGGTGCACGTACTGCACACCCAGACTCTCACCCCGACCGGATACCGCCTGGACATCGAGGAATTCCCGACCCTCAAGCCCCGGGATTTCACGCTCGCGCTGACCGCCCACCAGTACTCGAACTGAATCCGGCAGAACGCGGCACTCGATCTGCGGAACGCAGTACACAGCGCGCCTATGTACTGCATCCGCAGTACACGTGACGGCCTTCACACGCACGATGCCGACTACATGGCCGGGCTACGACCATGGGGGTATGGCGAGATTCCTGTAGGCCGTCCCGGGTGGGCGGCCTACCGGTCTCTTGCAGGCCTGCCGATTAGGGTTCTCAACGACGAGAGGAAAGCATGATGACCGCAGAGTGGTCGCAGTGGCCGCGACGGCACAGCCGTGCCGTCGATGTGGTCATCGCCATTCTGCTGTGTGGTTTGGCCACCTATGCGAGCCGGTTGGCCGATCACGGTGCCGGGCAGGGCGCGGTGGTGGTTCGCCCCGCGTCGCTGGCGGTCTTCGGATTGTCGGCACTGGCCTCGTTCACCCTGCTGTGGCGGCGAATGTTCCCGCGTGCGGTACTGGTGATCACCACCGCCTGCGGAGTTGCCATCGGCGCCCTGGGTTTCGAGGTGTCCATCGTGACCGCGGGTGCGGCCTTGGTCGCGGCGTATTCGATCGGGCTCTGGACACCGGATCTGCGCACCGCGAAGGTCGCACCGGTGATCGCCGGCGGCGTCCTGCTCATCACCTCGCTCTTCCACCAGTTCTGGCCGCTGCTGAATCCCGGGCGCATCACCCTGGTGGCCGCGGTGCTCGTGGCGGGTGCGTTCGCCGAGGCCGGGCGCAGCAGGCGGGACTATCTGGCGGCCCTGCACGCACGCGCCGAACTGGCCGAGCGCACACGCGAGGAGGAGGCGCGGCAACGCGTCGGGGAGGAGCGGCTCCGGATCGCGCGCGAGCTGCACGATATCGTCGCGCACCATATGGCCCTCGCGCACGCCCAGGCCTCCACCGCCGCATACCTGCTGCGCACCAAGCCGGATCAGGCGCAGGAGATGCTCGATCAACTGGCGGGCACCACATCTGCGGCATTGCGGGAACTCAAGGCCACCGTGGGATTGCTGCGTGAGGACGACTCCGACGCTCCGCTGGAACCGACTCCGGGACTGGCGCAATTATCGGAACTGCTGACCTCTTTCGAGCGGACCGGTCTGACCCTGTCGCTGTCGATCACCGGGGTGCCGCGCCCGCTCTCACCTGGTGCGGATCTGACGGCGTACCGGATCATTCAGGAGGCGCTCACCAATGTCACCAAGCATGCGGGAACCTCGGCGGCGACGGTGCGGCTCGTCTACTCCCGGCTGCTGCTGACGATCAGTGTGACCAATGCGGGCGGCGCCGTCCCCGAACCTGTTCGCGGCGAGGAGGATTCGGATAGCCAGGGCTATGGTCTGATCGGCATGAACGAACGCGCGGTCTCTGTCGGCGGTCATCTGCAGGCCGGGTGCCGACCGGACGGCGGCTTCGAAGTCACCACCGAACTTCCCCTCGAGCCACCGAAACCCCCTGACGACGAGGACAAAACACTATGACCATCCGTGTTCTGCTGGCCGACGATCAAGCCCTGCTGGCCGGAACCTTCCGGCTGCTGATCGATTCGGCCGAGGATATGGAGGTGGTCGGCATTGCCGGAAACGGGCGTGAGGCAGTCGAACTCGCGCAGGCGGCCAAGCCGGATGTGGTGGTCATGGATATCCGCATGCCGGGGGTCGACGGTCTCACCGCGACTCAGGAGATCTGCGCCGACCCGGACCTGCGCGAAACCCGCGTGCTGATCCTCACCACCTTCGAACTCGACGAGTATGTGGCACAGGCTTTGCGCGCCGGCGCGAGCGGATTCCTGGGCAAGGACGTGGGCCCCGAAGAACTGCTGCGCTCCATTCGCGTGGTCGCCGCGGGTGATTCGCTGCTCTCGCCCACCGCGACCCGCACCCTGATCGCGCGCTACCTCGCCCGCCCCGAAAGTCGCGTCAGCGCAGCCGAATCCCTCGAGGTCCTCACCGCCCGCGAGCGCGAGGTCGTCGCCATGGTCGCCGAGGGCATGTCGAACGAGGAGATCGCCGAGAAGATGTACGTCAGCCCGCTGACCGTGCGCACCCACGTCCAGCGCGCCATGTCGAAGGTGGGCGTCCAGAACCGCGCCCAACTCGTCGTCATCGCCTTCCAATCCGGCCTGGTCCGCGTCGAGCCGCCCCGCCAACTCTGACGGAATCCAAACCCCTGCCGGTGGCTCTGGCGCCAGAGATGCAGCCGAATGGCGGTACTGCGCGCCGAGGCGCGGTTACTTCACCGAGCTGCGGTCAAGCGCCGGAACAACTGTCGGAGGCGTTCGCGGATACCGGAGGCGTTCCGCGTTGCGGGAGAGGCGGTTTCGACCGCTCCCTCGGCCGCGGTCGCCTGCGCGAATCGCACGTGTAGCTGTTCGCGGACCTGGTCCGGGGTGTAGGCCCGCCGGCGGCGCTCGGCACGCACCACGACCACACCGGTGGCGACCACTCCGGCCGCACCCGCCAATCCCACTGCCTTCCACCACCTCATACCGCATAGGCTACGGGCATGACGGGTACCGGCATCGGACTGGACCGAGCACTCGAGCTCACCAGAACCGGCGACATCTGGCTTTTCCGTGGACATTCGGCCGCGGACCGGGCGATTCGCATGACCACCAACAGTCCGGTCAACCATGTCGGCATGTCCGTCGTGATCGACGATCTGCCCGCCCTGATCTGGCACGCGGAACTCGGCCGCTCACTCCCGGACATGTGGTCCGGAACCGCGCACCGCGGCGTCCAATTGCACAATCTGCGTGACGCGGTCATGGTCTGGTCCCACCGCTACGAACAGCAGGCCTGGTTGCGCCAGCTCAACCGCCCGATAACCCCCGGTATGGAAGAAAGCCTGCTGCGCACCATCGCCCGCCTGGACGGCACCCCCTTCCCCTCCACCACCGCGCTCGCCGGCCGCTGGCTCCGCGGCCGCGCCCAGCTGCCCCGCCGCAAGTCCCAGCAGCCCACCGCCCGCCAACTGGAGAGCGCCTACTGCGCCGAAATCGTCGCCGCCACCTACCAGGGCATGGCCCTGCTCCCCTCGAACCGCAGCCCCAATTGGTATGACCCGGGCCGATTCTGGAGCGGCGATCGACTGCACCTGGCCGACGGCTACGAACTGGGCGGCGAAATCTCCGTCGAGATCCCCGCCGCCACAGCCGATCCCGCCACCTGAGCTTCGCCGATACGGACGTGCTGCGGCACGGGGTGTACCACCATGATTCATCAGGAAGCATCTGTTTCCGGAGGGAGAAGGTGGATGTTCACCGACGAGCAGTTCCAGCAGTCACTGCGGCAGCCGCGTCTGGCGCAACCGATTCCGGCGGTGCTGACCAATCGCGCCGTGCCGGTCGACGTCCTCGACGAAGCCGCGCTGACCGCCATGACGCAGACGTGGTTCGACGAATACGAGAAGAAGATCGAGTTCTATGGCGAGCACGGTCTCGATATCGCCTGGACTCTCGATTGGGCGAAAAAGTACTGGTGGAGTTGGCAGACCCGGGACATGAGCCAGAACCACGAGCTCTACACCGAGAATCTTCGCTACAAGGATGTGACGACTCTCGGCGCGACCATGGTCGGGCTCGACGAATTCGTTGCCTACAACTTCGCGTTCTTCGATGCCATCCCCGATTGGCGTTACGACCCGATACCCGGGCAGTGCTATATCGACCTGACGCCGGACGGTGAGGTCCGAATAGTCGTGCGCTACTACGGAAGTGGTCATCTCGTGGGCCCGTTGAAGCTGCACCCCTACGGTGCGGATGCCGCCGCGATCCCGGGCAATGGCGCGTTCATCCAGTGCACCGCCGTCGACCGCTATCACTTCAACGCCGACCACCTGATGTACGAGGGCGAAACCCTCTACGACCTGCTCGACGGCGTACAACTCGCCGGAATCGTCCCCGGCCCCTCGACCACAGCCTTCAATTGGCTGATGCGCGGCGCGGGCCTCGCCACCCGGGCCATCACCCGACTCCACCGTCCCGCCACCCAGCCCTCCCGCTGGGCACCCAGGCGACAAGACAGAAATTTGGACTGATCTGTCGATGCTTCACGATTTGCTTGCGCTGCATTACGGTCCGAGGGATGCGATGGATGGCGGCTCTTGTGTGTGGGGTTCTTCTCGGTTTCGCGGCGCCGCAGTCGGCGTGGGCGGACGAACCGGCCGCGTATCCGGTCGAGACGGTTCCGGCGGCCGGGGCGCTGTTCTACCCCAGCGCGCTCGGTGTGGTCCCGCGCCTCGGCGGCCCGCACTTCTGCTCGGCGGGCGTCGTGGACTCGCCCTCGCGCGATCTGCTGGTGACCGCGGCGCACTGTGTTCTCGGGCCGGGCGCGCTCATCGAGTTCGCGCCACTGCTGCACGATGCGGAACTGCCCGCAGGAGTGTGGACGGTGACGGATATGTACATCGACCCGGCGTGGCAGCAATCGTTCGATCCGCGCCATGACGTCGCGTTCCTTCGCGTCGCGCCGCGCGATGGAAAGAAGATCGAGGATGTGGTGCCGGGGCTGCCTCTGGGTGAACCGCGCGTGGGTGAGCCCGTCACCGTCAGTGGGTATCCGCTGGGCAGTGGTGGTCGGCCACTGACCTGCACCGCACCGTTGGAGGCCGTGGCGGACGGCTCCGCGATTCACTGCGGTGGTTTCGGCGAGGGGACCAGTGGCGGGCCCTGGGTCCAGAACGGTCAGGTCGTCGGCGTGATCGGCGGACCTGAACAGGGCGGATGCGCCCCAGATGTGGAGTACAGCACGCCTTTCGGGCCCGACGTCCAAGCGCTGCTGAGCCGCGCTGCGGCAGGCGGCAAAGGCGATGTGCTCCCGATCGGTTTCCTGGCGAACGACTGCTGAAAGCGGCGTGACATTTCCGGAGGCGTCCGGCAGGGTGCCACCGGCGGCGATTATGTTGGTGGTGACCATGTTCGACCATCGGGGTGAGGGTGATACCGGATGTTGGATTACGGGCTCGATCTATCCGAGGTGAAGCGCGATATCGCGCTGCCCGACTTGGTGATCGAAGGAGATGAGCTCGACGCCCTGGTGGCAGCGCACGCCGATTGGTCCGTACCCACACCGGCGGTGGGGTGGACGATCGCCCACCAGATCGCACACCTCGCTGCGGCTGATGCGAACGTTCTCATCGCGCTGAAGAACCCGGAAGCGTTCGACATCGTGCTGCAGCAGGCGGAAGCCGCAGGCGGCCGAGTCGCTGATCTCGACGCCGCCGCGGGCGCAGCCCAACCTCGATCGGAACTGCTGCGGCAATGGCGCGAGGTCCGAGCCGACGTGGCTGCGGCGCTCCGGGATATTCCACTGGACCAAGGGTTTCCGTGGTTCGGCTCGCAATTGACCGCAACCCTGATGGTGCCGCTCCGGCTGATGGAGACGTGGGCGCACGGCCAGGACGTATTCGATGCGCTGGGTGTCTCACGCCCTGCCACGGGTCGGCTCCGGCATGTGGCCGCATTGGGAGTCGCCGGGCGCGAGCTGTCGTTCTACGCTGCCCAATTGCCCACCCCGGCAGCGCCTTTCCGAGTCGAGTTGAACGGTCCCGAGGGCGCGACCTGGGTATGGGGCCCGGAGGATGCCGAACAACGGATTCAGGGCAGTGCCCTCGACTTCTGCCTTCGAGTCACCCAGCGCAGGTCTCTTGCCGAGACCGGCCTCACGGCGGTGGGCGCGGACGCACAGCAGTGGCTGGAAGTCGCTCGCGTCTTCCTCTGAACTCCTACTGGCGCGGAGCCATGGGCGCGAGGCCGAGATCGGCCAGTGCGGCCGCACCGCGCGCGGCATGCTCGCCGCCGGCGAGGACCAGGGTTCGTGCTGACTGGTACTTGCAGCCCGCGGCGTCGAATGCCGCTGCTGCGGTGAGCAACTGGTCCTGGTCTTTGGTGAACAAGGCTTCGGCGCGGTCCACAATCGCTGTGGCTATGGGGTTTCCGGCCACGATGGTGCGGGCTTCGCTCAAACGTGCACCGGCGTCAGGGTTTCCGGCGAGCACGGTGGCTTCGGCGCGCAGCGCCACATACCAGTGCAGCCAGATCCAGGTGAGCCAGCGCCAGACCTCGCCGGGCTCGGGAGCCATTCGTTCCAGCGCCTCGTCTGCGCGGCCGTCGTGCAGCAGCAGGATCGAGTCGAAGACGGCCTTGTAGCCGTGGGCATGTTCCGGTGGGGTGTCGAGCTGGTTCATGACGGAGGTCCATTCGGACCGGGCGTCGTCGTCCGCGCGCAGACCGTGGATCATCTCCACTCCGGCCACCGCCGCACCGAGAACCGATCCGGCAGGATGGCCGCTGCGGTGCCACGATTCGAGGAATCGCACACTGCGGGTGCGGACTTCGCCGGCATTGCCCGCGAGCGCGTCGACCACCAGCAACCAGCAGGTGGCGCGGTGCCCGACCTCGGCCAGCAGCGGATGATCCGCGAGTTGCCTCGCCCACCGCCGAGCGCCCCGCAGATCTCCCACGCCGAGGCAGGCCTCGGTGGCCTCGCCGAGCGCGTCGATCAACTCGTGGATGCCCGCCGGAGTGTCCTGGACGGACGAGAGCAGCGTGATCCGCCGTCGTGCCGTGGCCGCTGCGGCGAAGGGGTCACCGCCCCAACTCTGCGTGCCGGCGAGGGTGTCGAGCGCGGCGGATTCAGCGAGCGGGTCGCCGGTGCGGTGCGCGAGTTCGACCGCCCGTTCGGCGCCCGCGATCGTGTCCGGTACGACTGTGCCGGGCGCACATTCGGCGACAGCGAATGCCTCGGTGAGCGCACTCCCGGCTTCGGCCAGCGCCACCGCGGCCAGGGCGACCGGATCATCGCCCGCCGATGCCCGCGCCTGGCCGATCACTGCGATCGCCTCGTCCTGCGGCAGGATGCGGGCGAACTTGCTGCCGAACCGGTAGGTGACGGTGACGGCGGTGGCCAGGTCGGCGGCGGCCCCGGCGGTATCTCCGGCGCGCAGGGAGGCTTCCGCGGCGGCACGGTGGAGGCGGAACATATCGTCGCCGCGCATCTGGCATCCGGCCACCGCGGCCGCGCTCCGCAGCAGCGCCGCACCGGCGGCCGGGTCATCGGCGAGCGCGGCCGCCTGCTCATAGCGCATCTGGGATTCGCCGGTCAGGTGCCGGATGAAGGACAGGTCCGCCAGATACCGGGCGAAGCGATACGCCTCCGGGCGCTGCTCGGGCCGGTCGGCCACCCATGCCATGGCGGCGCGGAAATCGTCTGCCACCGCGTCGAATCCGGCCCGCCAGTCCGGGCGCGCGACGGTCAGATCGGCGGCTGCGGCCAGACACCAGCGCAGGTGCCGGGTCCGGGCGTCGACGAGTTCGCCTGCCTCGGTGAGCTGTTCGATTCCGTACTGGCGGATGGTCTCCAGCGCCCGGTATTCGGTGCCGTGCGGGGTCGCCGTCACCACCAGCAGGCTCTGTTCGACGAGCCTGGCCAATCTGTCTGCGACAACACCTTTTTCGGAGTCGGTGACCTCCGCGGCGGCTGCCACCGTGAACGATTTCATGAACACCGACACCTGGCGCAGCAGCACGCGGTCCTCGGGCTCCAGCAGCCCGTGGCTCCAATCCAGCGCCGCCCGCACCGAGCGGTGCCGGTCATCGCCGCGCGCGCCGCCCGCCAGCATTCGCAGCTGATCGGACAGACCCTCGGTGAGGCCGTCCAATCCGAGTGTGGTCCAGCGGGCGGCGGCCAGTTCGATGGCCAGCGCCACGCCGTCCAGTCGGCCGCAGAACTCCGAGACCTGATCGCGCAGAGCATGATTCGGCGGCCAGCCACTGGCGGCCGCGCGGTCCATGAACAGCATGACCGCATCCGATTCGCCCTCACCGGCCAGGGACATCGGCGGGACCGGGTAGACCCGTTCGAACGGCACCATCAGCCGGGCCTGACTGGTGGCGAGCACCGTCACCCGGGGGCAGGCCGCGAGCAGGCGTTCGATGAACAGCGCCACGCCATCTCGCACGTGCTCACAATTGTCCAGCACCAGCAGGGCATGCCGGTCGGCCAGTGCGGCCAGGACCGACTCGTCCATGCCGCGGCCGGGTTGTTCGCCGATGCCGAGCGCATTGGCGACCGTGCCGGCCACCACGCAGATATCCGAGCTGGTGATCGGTACCAGGTCGACGAACCACACGCCGTCGGAGAATTCGCTCGCCGCGTCGGCGGCGATCGACAGCGCGAGCCGGGTCTTGCCCACACCACCGGGGCCGACCGCGGTTACCTGCCGGTGCTTTTCGATGAGCTCGGCCAATTCGGCGCGCTCCCGCGTCCGGCCGATGAACGAGGTCAGCGGCGCGGGCAGAACCGGGGCCGGATGTGATCGGTCGGTGCGGGCGAGTTCGGCGGCGCGCTGGGCGAGCGCCCGCCGGTCCGGAACCTCCAGCTTGCGCAGCAGCGAGGACACGTGGCTCTCCACCGTGCGTACCGAAATGAACAGTTGCGCACCGATTTCGGCATTACTGAGATGTTCTCCCAGCAGCGCCAGCACCTCGGCTTCCCGCGCCGAGATCTCCACTGTTGCCACCACGGTTCTCATCCTGCCCTATATCGGCTTCCTTCCCAGTGCATGCCGGTGGATTCCCGTAGTGCACGCAGGTGGTCCGTGCCCCGATCAGTGGTGGGTTCCGTGATCGGCACGGATGTGGGGCGGTGGCGCCGGAAGCCACGCTATGACCACGTCCAGAGCGGCTCACCAGCCGCAGTGATCGGGTCGCTTCGGCCCACTACCTCAGGAGTCACCATGAGCACCTCTTCCACCCAGGGCATCAAGACCGTGCTGCACACCGTGTCGGACCTGTCGGCCGCCAAAGCGATGTACACCGCACTGCTCGGCCTTCCGCCGCAGACCGATTCGTCCTTCTACGTCGGCTTCGACACCGAGGGTCAGCACATCGGCCTGGTCCCGGCCGGTGGCGCCGAGAATCTGACCGCACCGGTCGCCTACTGGCACGTCCCGGATATCGAGGCGAAGCTCGCCGAGGTGACCGCCGCCGGAGCCACCGTCAAGGAGCCCGCACACGAAGTCGGCGGCGGCCGGCTGGTGGCCACCTTCGCCGATACCGACGGCAATGTCCTCGGGCTCATCCAGGACCGATAAGCACCTGCCCAGCGGCTCCTTTGCGCCGCATCGCTGGTGACAATCGCAGCGGTGCGCCTGTATATGCTCGTCCGATGAACGGATCCGCTACGACCGGCTCACTGCCGCACGAGGTGCGGTCGTGGCGCGCGGGCGGGCGGTGGGTGCAGACGGCGGCCGGTCGGGTGTTCGTGCGCTCGGGTCCGGGCGCCGGGCCGACTGTGCTGCTGCTGCATGGATATCCCTCGAGTTCCTACGATTTCCGGCGCATTGTCGATCAGCTCGAGGGCAGGGCGTGGGTGGCGCTGGATTTCTTGGGGTTCGGGTTCTCGGAGAAGCCGCGTCCGCATCGGTACAGCCTGTTCGAGCAGGCCGATATCGTCGAGGACGTTGTTGCGGGCAGTGTCAGCGGTCCCGTCGTGGTGCTGGCGCACGATATGGGGACCTCGGTCGCCACCGAGCTGCTCGCGCGGGATATCGAAGGCGCACTGTCGTTTTCGATGGAGCGCGTGGTGCTCGGCAATGGCAGTGTGATTCTGGAGAAGGCATCCTTGCGGCCGATTCAGAAGATTCTGCGTGGTCGGCTCGGGCCGGTGGCGGCGCGGCTGGCCAATCGGGTGCTGTTCACTCGTGAGTTCGCGCAACTGTTCTCGGCGCGGCATCCGCTGTCGAAGGACGAGGCTGCCGCGCAATGGGCGCTGCTGTCCTATGAACGTGGCCACCGGATCATGGATCTGCTGACCGCTTACCTGGATGAGCGTGTGGTCCATGCCGCCCGCTGGCACGGTGCCGTGCGCGACTGGGACAAACCCCTCGGATTTCTTTGGGCCACAGGTGATCCGGTCGCCACGACGGCGGTTCTCGACGGACTGCGAGCGTTGCGGCCCGGCGCCGCCGTTATCGAACTACCCGGCCTGGGCCACTATCCGCAGATCGAGGACCCTGGCGCCTATGCCACCGGCGCCCGGCGACTGCTCGGTATCGAGGACGGTCCCGGTACGTAGTATGGTGTGCGGGAACAACTGAACAGGATGCACGAAAAATTGTCCCAGAATGGTGTTTCGGGACAGCACGATTCGCAGGTTGTCGCGACCTCCGTAGTGTGAAATCCCTTGGGGATCCGGTGCTTTCTTCGTATGTATTAGAAGGAAGCGGACTGTGAATTTTCGTGTGAATATTGTCGGGGCGGGTATGAGCGGGCTGGCGCTTGCGCACGGTCTCCATCGTCTGGGCATCGAGGTAGCTGTTTTCGAGCGGGATCCTTTTCCCGGTGCTCGGCCACAGGGATACCGCATTCAGCTCGACGCACCGGGGCTCGACGGTCTGCGGCGCTGTCTGCCACCGCAGCTGTACAAATCCTGTCTGGCCACAGCCGCATCGCCACCACCACGAGTGACTGTGCTGGACCAGCACCTGAAGGTCCTTGCCGATCGGGCAGTGAGCGAACGTGCGAGGTCGGGGATGATCACCTCGCTCGCGTTCGACCGCGCGACGCTGCGGCAGCTCCTGCTGGCCGGTCTGCCCGCCGACGTGCACTATGGCGCACAGTTCGCCACCTACGACCAGCTGCCCGACGGCCGCATCGCCGCCCACTTCGCGGACGGTCGCATCGTGGCCGGGGATCTGCTGGTCGGTGCGGACGGCGTCAACTCGGCAGTGCGCCGAAAGCTGTTGCCAGAGGCCGAGATCGAGGATGCCGGGCTACGGCTCATCTACGGGAAGATCCCGCTGCCGGATCCGGCCTCGCAGGCATTGCCGGACTGGGTGTTCGAGAGCATCTTCACCGTGGTGAAGGGAGCGGGCGGCACGCATATGGGCGTGGGCCCGGTCCGGAACTACGTCGCCTGTCTGGTCGGCGCGACCACCGATCATCCGTGCATGCCGCCGTTCGCCGCATTGCGTCGGCTCGACGGACCGAATCTTCGCGACCTCGCACACCGCATTATCGGACCCGGCCACCATCCCGACATCGACCGCATACTCGGCAGTTGGGACACCGCCACCTTGATCCCCCTGCGCATCTCCACCGCCGGCGCCGTGCGGCAATGGGATTGCCACGGCGTCACCCTGATCGGTGATGCCGTCCACGCCATGAGCCCGGTACTGGCCATGGGTGCGAACACCGCGCTGCGGGATGCGGGGGAGTTGACCACCTCGATATCCGCGGCACTCGAATCCGGAACATCCCCGCACGATGCGGTCCGTCGCTACGAAATCGGCATGCTGGAGTACTCCTCGGCACTGGTCGCCGCGTCCCGGCGCACGGGTCAGGAGCGCGTCGGGCAGCGCTGAACCTGGTCAGCGGTCCACACGGCGGAACCGGTATCCGTCACCGGAACCGCTATATCTGCGGGACTCACAGCGGTAGCCTCGAAGTGGTCCTTCGATACAACGAGGCCTGTGATGCACGAAATGGCTATCACCCAGAGTGTGGTCGAGGCCGTGTGTGAGCACGCGGCGGGCCGGACGGTGTACAGCGTCACCATTGCGGTCGGCGCGCTGTGCGCGGTGGTTCCCGATGCGATGCGCTTCTGTTTCGAGCTCGCCACCGAGGACACCGTTGCCGCTGGGGCCCGGCTCGAAATCGAGCTGGTCCCCGGTCAGGCGAACTGCCGATCCTGCGGCGCCGAATTCACACTGGTCGACCTGATCCTGTTGTGCCCCTGTGGAAGTGCCGATCTCGATGTGACCTCCGGACGGGAACTCAAAATCCGGTCGATGGAAGTGAGCGAAGAATGTGCGCAACCTGCGGATGCGGCAACGATACGGCGGCCGTGATCACCGTCCCGCACGAACACGAGCACGCCGCCGGGCACAGCCATGAGCACGATCAGCACAGCCACGATCATGACCATGAGCACGGGGCAGATCATGTCCACCTGCCGGTGACCGAGACGATCACCCTGGAACAGAAGATTCTGGCGAAGAACGACATACTCGCCGGTCACAATCGCGCCTGGCTCGAACAGCGAAAGATTGTGGCGTTCAATATGACCAGCTCACCGGGCGCGGGTAAGACCACCCTGCTCGAGCGCACCATCCGTGAGCTCGGCGAGCCGCCGATCGCGGTGATCGAGGGCGATCAGGAGACCCTGCTCGATGCCGAGCGGATCCGGGCCACCGGCTGTCCCGTTGTGCAGATCAATACGGGCGCGGGCTGCCACCTCGACGCCGAGATGATGCGCCGGGCACTCGACACCCTGGCGCCTGCGGACGGCACACTGCTGTTCATCGAGAATGTGGGAAACCTGGTGTGCCCCGCGCTGTTCGATCTGGGCGAGCGGAGCAAGGTTGTGGTGATCTCGGTGACCGAGGGCACCGACAAACCACTCAAATATCCACACATGTTCGCAGCCGCCGGGCTCGTCATCGTAAACAAGATTGATTTACTTCCGTATGTGGACTTCGACCTGGAGAAATGCCGAGAATATGCGCGTTCGGTGCATCCGGGCGTAGAAATTCTGCCGATGTCGGTAACCACAGGAGAAGGCGTTCCGGCCTGGTATGCGTGGCTCGCGAAGGAGTGCGGCCTGATTGCTTCCGACCGGCCTTGATCACGCTGGAGGCCGAGCCTAGACTCATGTGATCGGGGTCACGTTCAGGTGATGATCTTCAAATAGGGAGAGACCATCACCAGCGTGTCCGTGCTCCAGAAGGGTGGCTTCCGTGCCAACTCAGGAAGCAGTCAAAGCCGAAGAAACGCTGATCCATGTCTTGTGGATCAATGCCGGCCTCAGTTGTGACGGTGACTCTGTGGCGCTGACTGCCGCCACTCAGCCGAGCATCGAAGAGATTGCGCTAGGGGCGCTTCCGGGCTTGCCGAAAATTGCGGTGCACTGGCCGCTCATCGATTTCGAATGCGGCCCGACCGGCGGCGCCGACGACTTCCTGGAATGGTTCTTCAAAGCCGATCGCGGCGAATTGGAACCCTTCGTGCTGGTGGTCGAGGGCTCGATACCCAATGAGCAATTGCACGAGGAGGGCTACTGGTGCGGATTCGGAAACGATCCGGCCACCGGGCAGCCCATGACAACCAGTGAATGGCTGGACCGGCTCGCGCCCAAGGCGACCGCCATCGTCGCGGTCGGGACCTGCGCGACCTACGGCGGCATTCACGCCATGGCCGGTAACCCGACGGGCGCCATGGGCGTCCCGGACTACCTGGGCTGGGACTGGAAGAGCAAGGCCGGTATTCCGATTGTTTGCGTGCCCGGCTGCCCGATCCAGCCCGACAACCTCTCCGAGACCCTGACCTATCTGCTGTACATGGCGACCGGTCAGGCCCCGATGATCCCGCTGGACGAGGCGCTGCGGCCGAAGTGGCTGTTCGGCGCCACCGTGCACGAAGGTTGTGACCGGGCAGGCTATTACGAGCAGGGCGAATTCGCCACCGAGTACGGTTCGCCCAAATGCATTGTCAAACTGGGCTGTTGGGGCCCGGTCGTCAAATGCAATGTGCCCAAACGCGGTTGGATCAACGGCGTCGGTGGCTGTCCGAATGTCGGCGGCATCTGCATCGGTTGCACCATGCCCGGATTCCCCGACAAATTCATGCCATTCATGGACGAGCCGCCCGGCGGCAAACTGTCGTCCACGGCATCCGGGCTTTACGGATCGGTGATCCGCAATTTGCGGCACATCACGGGTCGCACGGTCGACAAAGAGCCGCGCTGGCGGCACAAGGGCGAAAAGCTGGAAACCGGCGCGTCGCGCACCTGGTAGGAGAAGCTCGATGACACAGATCATCCCGGAGCCGTCGCACCGAAAGATCGATCCGGACAGTCTCGTCGAAATGGCGTGGGATCCGATCACCAGAATCGTCGGCAGTTTGGGCATTTACACGAAAATCGATTTCGAGAATCGTGAGGTGGTCGAGTGTCACAGCACCTCCTCCATCTTCCGCGGTTATTCGATCTTCATGCGCGGCAAGGATCCTCGCGACGCGCACTTCATCACCAGCCGCATCTGCGGTATCTGCGGTGACAATCACGCAACGTGCTCGTGCTATTGCCAGAACATGGCATACGGTGTGAAGCCGCCGCATCTGGGCGAATGGATCGTCAATCTCGGCGAGGCCGCCGAGTACATGTTCGACCACAATATCTTCCAGGAGAACCTGGTCGGCGTGGACTTCTGCGAGCGGATGGTCGCCGAGACCAATCCCAGCGTGCTGGCCAAGGCCGAGAACACCGACGCCCCGCACGCGGGTGAGCACGGCTACCGCAAGATCGCCGACATCATGCGGGCGCTCAACCCGTTCACCGGTGAGTTCTACCGGGAGGCATTGCAGGTCAGCCGGTACACCCGCGAGATGTTCTGCCTGATGGAAGGCAGGCATGTGCATCCCTCGACGCTGTACCCCGGCGGGGTGGGCACGGTCGCGACCATCCAGTTGATGACCGACTACATGTCCCGGCTCATGCGCTACGTCGAGTTCATGAAGAAGGTCGTGCCCATGCACGACGATCTGTTCGACTTCTTCTACGAGGCCCTGCCCGGCTACGACCAGGTCGGCCTGCGCCGCACCCTGCTCGGCTGCTGGGGCTCGTTCCAGGATCCCGAGGTGTGCAATTTCGCCTACAAGGATATGGAGGCCTGGGGCAACAAGATGTTCGTGACCCCGGGCGTGGTGGTGGACGGCAAGCTGGTCACCACCTCCCTGGTCGATATCAACCTCGGCATCCGAATCCTTTTGGGCAGTTCGTATTACGACGACTGGACCGATCAGGAGATGTTCGTGAAGACCGATCCGCTGGGCAATCCGGTGGATCGGCGGCACCCCTGGAACCAGCACACGAATCCGAAACCGCAGAAGCGGGATATGGACGACAAGTACAGCTGGGTCATGTCACCGCGCTGGTACGACGGCCAGGATCATCTTGCGCTCGACACCGGCGGCGGGCCACTGGCCCGGCTGTGGTCGACGGCGCTGGCCGGGCTGGTCGATATCGGCTACGTGAAGTCCACGGGCCACAGCGTGCAGATCAATCTGCCCAAGACCGCGCTCAAGGGCCCGGTCAGCTTCGAATGGCAGATTCCGGTCTTCGGCAGCAATACCTTGGAGCGCAATCGGGCTCGCACGTACTTCCAGGCCTATGCGGCGGCGTGCGCACTGCACTTCGCCGAACAGGCGCTGGTGGAGATCCGGGCCGGCCGCACCAAGACCTGGGAGAAGTTCGAGGTGCCGGACGAGGCCATCGGCTGCGGTTTCACCGAGGCGGTGCGCGGCGTGCTCTCGCATCACATGGTGATCCGGGACGGCAAGATCGCGAACTACCACCCGTACCCGCCGACGCCGTGGAATGCCAACCCGCGCGACAGCTTCGGCACGCCGGGACCGTACGAGGATGCGGTGCAGGGTCAGCCGATCTTCGAGGAGAACGATCGCGAGCACTTCAAGGGCATCGACATCATGCGCACCGTGCGCAGCTTCGATCCCTGTCTGCCCTGCGGTGTGCACATGTATCTCGGCGAGGGCAAAACACTGGAGAAACTGCACTCCCCGACACAGACGCTCACCGCGGAGTGAACAGCACCGGGCGACAGGAGAGATGAAGTGGACGATCGCCCGGGGGATCGAGACGACGGCGCTGTCGACGAGAGCTATTGGCGCACAGCCGGTGAGCGGATAGAGACGCTGCTGGATGCCAGTTCGGCGGGCGGCGCGGTCGCCAGGGAGCGCGCCGAGCAGCTGGTGCGCGAGGTCGCCGATCTGTACGGGGCCGCGCTCGCGCGGGTGCTGCAGCTGGTCGACGCGCACACCGTCGACCGGCTGGCCGGTGACGATCTGGTCGCCAGTCTGCTGCTGGTGCACGGAATGCATCCGCACGACGTGCATCGCCGGGTGCAGGCGGCCCTGGACAGCGTGCGGCCCTATCTTGGATCGCACGGCGGTGACGTGACTCTGCTCGGTGTCGCGGAAGGTGTGGTGCGGCTCGAACTTTCGGGTAGCTGCCGCACCTGCCCGTCCTCCTCGGTGACGCTGGAACTGGCGGTGGAAGATGCTGTCCGTGCCGCAGCGCCGGAGATCGAATCCATCGAAGTGGCTGCGGCACAGCAGGAATCGTCGAGCGGACTGATCGCGGCCGATTCGCTGTTCTCCCGCGTGCACGCCACCGGCCATGCCTCGGGCAGCTGGGTCGCCGCACCGGAGCTGGCACAGTTGCAGCCGGGTGAGGTGGGCGGTTTCGCGCTGGCCGGTATGACCATCCTGGCCTGCCGTGTCGGTGAGGACCTGTTCGCCTACCGCGATCACTGCCCGTCCTGCGATAAATCGCTCGCGGGCGCGGCACTGCATCGCCGGGTCGGATATCCGGTCGGTGACGCCGTCCTGCGATGTCCCTCGTGCCGTGCGCATTTCGATGCCGTGCACGCCGGCGCGCGAGTCGACGGCGACGGCCACCTCGAACCCCTGCCGGTGCTGGTGCGCTCGGGTGAGTTGTCGGTGGCTGTCCCGGTGGGGGTGGGCGGATGACGACGCCGTTCCGCGTGCTGCAGCGCATCACCGCCAATCGCAAGCCCGCCGTCCCGGCCGGTGAGCGGTGCGAAATGTGCGCGGAGACGATCGCTGACGAGCATCACCATGTTGTGAATGTCGAAGGCAGACAGCTCATGTGCGTGTGCCGCGCATGCTATCTGCTGTTCATCGACGGCAATGCCACCCTGCGCTATCGGGCCGTCCCGGACCGCTATCTGTCCTTTCCGGATTTCACGATCAGCCAGGGGGAGTGGGATGCCCTCGATATTCCGGTCGGCCTCGCCTTCTTCTTCCACAATTCCGCGCTGGATCGGACCGTCGCGTTCTATCCGGGTCCGGCCGGTGCGACGGAATCCGAGCTGCCCCTGGCGGAATGGGGTGCGGTCCGCGAGCGTCATCCGGAGCTCGACGTGCTGGCCGCCGATGTCGAAGCGCTGCTGATCCGGGTACCCGAGCGCGGCACCGCCGAGGCCACCTGCCTGCTGCTGCCCATCGACGCCTGTTATGAATTCGTCGGCCGGATGCGCACACTGTGGCGTGGTTTCGACGGCGGGCAGGACGTGCACCGCTATATGGACGACTTCTTCGCCACGGTGTCCGCCCGCGCGCGGCCCGGCGGTGTGCGATGAGCCCCGTCTACTCCACCACCTTCGCGGTCATGGGGATCGAACCGGAACCGTATGCGGTGGCGCCGATTCTGTCCGCACGCGTCGGGATCGCCGCGCTCGGCGAGGACCCGGTCCACGCCATCGCCCTGCGGGCCCAGGTGCGGATCGAACCGTACCGCCGCTCCTACACCGATGAGGAGAGCAGCGGCCTGGTCGATCTGTTCGGGCCGCGCGAACGCTGGCGTGATACCCAGCGGTCCTTCCTCTGGATGCATTGCGCCACCATGATTCCCGGCTTCAACGGCGGGACCGAGGTGGATCTGCCGATGCCGGTCACCTATGACTTCGAGGTCACCGGATCCAAGTATCTGCATGCGCTGCGTGAGGGCACGGTGCCCTTGGTGTTCCTCTTCAGCGGGACGGTATTCTTCAGGGGCACCACCGGATTCGCGATTCAGCAGATCCCGTGGGACCGCGAGGACAAGTTCGACATGCCGGTCTCGGTCTGGCACAACCTGGTGGCGGCGCACTTCCCCAATGCCGGATATGTCCGTCTGACCTCGGAAACCCTTGCCGCGCTGGCCGCGTACAAATCCAGTCACGGACTGCTCGGATTCGATGACGCCGTGACCAAGCTGCTGGCCCATGCCGCCGAGGAGGCGTCATGAGCGGGGCGGGATCCACCGCGGTCCGTGCCGTCGCCGACGCGGTGCTGTACGAGGGCTATCTGCTCTATCCCTACCGGTCGACATCGGGAAAGAATCAGTCCCGCTGGCAATTCGGGGTACTCGGCCCGGAGGGTGCGGCGCAGTCCGGCCTCGGCGAGGACTCGGAGATCTCGGCGCAATGCCTCATCGAAGCGAGCGAGGGAGCATCGATCCACATCGCGGTCCGCTTCCTGCAACTGCAGCGCCGGGAGGCTCAGAACCGGGCCGGGACGCCGACTGCGGAACTGACGGTCGGCGCACAGTCGTGGATCACCTGGGACGAGGCGGTCGAAGGCGAAATCGCTTTCGGACCGCTGCCGCCCGCCGGCATGATGCTGCCGTTGTTCGTGCCGGGTGGAACCGAGATCGAGGATATTTCCGATACCGGAGGAGATTTCGCCGGGCGGTTGGTGCGCACGCGCCTGCCGCTGGCCGGGGAGCTCACGCTGACCGCCGAGAACGATGGACCGTACCTGCGATTGACGGTGCGGGTTCGCAATGTCGGCGCACCCGCGGCCGATAGCCGAGATGCCATCGCCCGCTCGTTCATCGGCGCGCACGTCATCGCCGAACTCGAAGGCGCACAGTTCGTTTCGCTGCTCGAACCCGAGCCGGACGCCGCTGCCGCCGCGGAGTGCTGCGTGCACCACCGCTGTTTCCCGGTCCTCGCGGGCGCGGAGGGTGATCGCGGCACAGTGCTGATCTCACCGATCATCCTCTACGACTACCCGCAGATCGCCGAACAGAGCAAGGGAGCGCTGTTCGACTCCACCGAGATCGACGAGATCCTGACCCTGCGCGTCATGACCATGACCGATGAGGAGAAGGCGCAGGCGCGCGCCACCGATCCCCGTGCGGCACAGATCATCGACCGCTGTGACGCCATGACACCGGAGTCCATGCAGCAGCTGCACGGTGTGCTGCGTGATCCGCATCTGGGCGAGCCCCGCCTGGTGCCGGAGATTCCCGAGGGCGTCGACTGGTGGGATCCGCTCGCCGACACTGCGGTCGCACCCGAGTCGGATGCGGTGTCGGTCAATGGCATTCGCGTCAGCAAGGGCAGCCGCGTGCGCCTGCACCCGTCCCGTCGCGCCGATGCCCAGGACCTGTTCTTCGACGGACAGATCGCCCGGGTCACCACGGTGCACGAGGATGTCGACGGCCAAGCCCACGTCGGCGTGGTCATAGAGGACGATCCCGCAGCTGACCTGCATGAATGGTACGGCCGCTACCTCTACTTCGCGCCGGACGAAATCGAACCTGTCAGCAGCCCAGAAAAGTGAAGGGAAGTTATCCGCCATGGAAGTAATGGGAGTGATCGCGACCGTAGTGGTCGGTGTGGTCGTGGTGGCAGGGCTGTACCTCGGTGTCCGATCGATACCGGATGTACGGCGCTACCTGAAGATTCGCCACATGTGAGATGACGGCCCGCGTGCTGGTCGCCGGTATCGGCAATATCTTTCTCGGCGACGACGGCTTCGGCCCGGAGGTGGTGCGGCGACTGCCGCGGCATCCGGATACCGCTGTGCGCGTTGTCGATTACGGGATTCGCGGTATGCACCTGGCCTACGACCTGCTGGACCCGTGGGCCGCGCTGGTGCTGATCGATGCGATACCGAATCACGGCGTGCCGGGCGAGATCAGGATCTTCGCACCGGAGCCGAATGCCTCCGGCGCCGCACAGCTCGATGCCCACGCCATGAATCCGGAGGCCGTCTTCGCGAGTGTGCGCGCGCTCGGCGGACAGCTGCCGCGCACCGTTGTGGTCGGCTGCCAGGTCGAATCCGTGGACGAACGCATGGGCCTGTCCGAACCGGTCGAGGCCGCCCTCGACGCCGCCGTCGCCGCGGTGGATCGGGTGCTCGCCGAGCTGCTGACCACCGCAGGGGAGGAGTGAACCATGTGCCTGGGTATTCCGGGACGCGTCGTGGAAATTCTCGACGGGTACAACAACCAGGTCGCCCTGGTGGATGTCTCCGGTGAGAAGCGGAAGGTGAATATCGGTCTCCTGGAAGATGATCCGGCGCAACCGGGTGATTGGGTGATCATTCACATGGGCTTCGTGGTCGAGAAGACCGACGAGGCGGGTGCGGCATCGGCACTGGCCGGACTGCGCCTGCTCGGGAGTGGTGACGAGCCGTCCGGTGATTTCCCATGAGACGCGCGCGTCGGCGGCTGCTGGTCGCGGGTGTGGTGCAGGGTGTCGGATTCCGGCCCTTCGTCTACAGCACCGCGGCCGAATTGGCGCTGTCGGGCAGCGTCTCCAACGACAGCTCCGGCGTGATCATCGAAGTCGAAGGCGCACCGGCGGATCTCGCGGAATTCGCGCGCCGGATGCGTACGCAGCCACCACCGCTCGCCGTCGTGGAATCGGTGCGCGAGAGCGATATCCCCGTGCGCGGTGGTACGGGCTTCCACATTGCCGACACCTCCCGCACCGGCGGCGGGCGCACCCTCGCCTCACCCGATGTCGCGATGTGCGCCGATTGCGCCCGGGAACTCGCCGATCCGGGCAACCGCCGCTACCGGCACCCGTTCATCAACTGCACGAACTGCGGTCCGCGCTTCACGATCATCGCGGATCTGCCCTATGACCGTGACCGGACCTCCATGGCGGACTTCGCCATGTGCGAGTGTTGCGCCCGCGAGTACGCCGACCCTGCGGACCGGCGTTTCCACGCTCAGCCGATCGCCTGCCCCGAGTGCGGGCCGACCTTGACGTTCGATGCCCGGACCGCCGGAGCGCTGTCACCGGGATCGAAAGTCCCTGTGGAGGAACGCAATACCGGCAGCATCGCGTTCTCGCGAGCCTGGCGGAGTGTCGAGGCGAATGTGCTCGCGCAGGCTGTGCGACACCCGGAAGTCGATGTGCTCACGCGGACCCCGCGGAATGGCGGCGAGTTCGCGCTCGCGCAGGCACGAGAACTGTTGCGCGCGAGCGGAATCCTCGCGGTCAAAGGTATCGGCGGATACCACCTGGCCTGCGATGCCGCCGATGATGCCGCCGTGGCTGAGCTGCGCCGCCGGAAACGCCGCGGCGACAAGCCATTTGCCGTCATGGTCCCGGACCTGGCCACCGCCCGCGCGATCGCCGAGGTCGACGAGACGAGTGCCGCCCTGCTGACCGGCCCGCAGCGCCCGATTGTGCTGCTGGCTCGCAAGGCCGGTGCGCTGGCCGACTCGCTCGCGCCGGGCAATCCGGATCTGGGCATCATGATCGCGTACACCCCGCTGCACGTACTGCTCTTCGGCGGTCCCGATGATCGTCCCGGCCCGCAGGTGCTGGTGATGACCTCGGGCAATCTCGGCGGCGAGCCGATCTGCTACGACGATGCCGACGCCCGCGAGCGCCTGGCCGGGCTGGCCGACGGCTGGCTGTCGCACAACCGCCGCATTCTCGTCCCCTGTGACGATTCGGTGGTCCGCGTGGTCGACGGTATCGAACTGCCGATCCGGCGCTCGCGCGGATACGCGCCACTGCCGCTGGCACTTCCGGTCCCGGTGCCGCCCACCCTGGCGGTCGGCGGCGACCTCAAGAACACCTGCGCGGTCGCGGACGGCCGCTATGCCTGGCTGAGCCAGCACATCGGCGATATGGACGATCTGGCCACCCTGCGCGCCTTCGACGAGGCGGAGCGGCATCTGGAGGTGCTCACCGGAGTGCGGCCGATTCAGCTGGCCGCCGACGCTCATCCGCTCTATCGGTCCACCGCATGGGCGCGCGAGCACGCGGGTAAGCGGCCCGTGCGCACCGTCCAGCATCACCACGCCCATATCGCCTCCGTGATGGGTGAGCACGGCCTCGGCGAATCGGCGACCGTGGTCGGGCTCGCCTTCGACGGCACGGGTTTCGGCCCGGACGGCGCGGTGTGGGGCGGTGAGGTACTGCTGGCGGGCTACAAGGGATACCGGCGGCTGGCACATCTGAAATACGTTCCGCTGGCCGGTGGTGATGCCAGTGTGCAGCGGCCCTACCGTATGGCGCTCGCTCATCTGCGGGCGGCCGGAATCGAGTGGTCGGACGATATCACCGCGGTCGCGGCCTGTCCGGCAGACGAAAGACGAGTGCTGGCACATCAATTCGAGACCGGGCTCGGGTGCGTGCCGACCTCGAGCATGGGCCGGCTGTTCGACGCGGTGTCATCGCTCGCCGGTGTGCGGCACATCGCCGACTACGAAGCGCAGGCGGCGATCGAGCTCGAAGGCATCTCGCGCGGTATCGATCCGGCAGCCGGCACCTTCGGGACGGCGTACCGGTTCGGAATCGACCGGGAGGCGGACCCCGTCGTCATCGATCCGGCACCCGTGATCGCCGCGGTCGTCGCCGATTCGACCGGAGGTGTCGCACCCGCGGTGATCGGCGCGCGCTTTCACGATGCCGTCGCCCGGCTGGTCCTGGAACTGGCGAACGCCTTCGCGGGCGAATCGACCACCGTGGCCCTGTCCGGCGGCGTCTTCCAGAACGCCCTACTGCTTTCGCAGTCACGAACTGTGCTGCGGGAAAACGGATTCCATGTCCTGAGTCATCGACGGCTGCCGCCGAACGATGGTGGTCTCGCATTCGGGCAGATTCTTGCCTCGGGTGCGGGCTGAGCGAAAGGAGAGCCGACAATGTGCCTGGCAGTCCCAGGGAAGGTGCTCAGCCTCCAGGAGCGTGACGGCACGCTGATGTCCGTCGTCGACTTCGGGGGCGTGCACAAGGATGTGTGCCTGCAATACATTCCGGACGCCGCCATCGGTGACTACGTGGTGGTGCACGTCGGCTTCGCCATCCAGCGGCTCGATGAGGTGTCCGCGTTGCGCACACTGGCCGAATTCGAGCATCTCGGGGTGCTGAAGGAGGAATTCGGCGATGGTTTCGCGCTGGCCGCCAAACAGTCGGGTCTCGCCGACCCCACGGCCGTGGGCGCCGAACCCGCTCAGCCACAACACGATACAGAGGTGCCGTCATGAAGTATCTCGACGAGTTCAGCAATCCTGAGCTGGCCAAGAACCTGCTCGACAAGATCCGCGCCGTCACCACCCGGCGCTGGGCGATCATGGAAGTGTGTGGTGGACAGACCCATTCGATCATCCGCCACGGCATCGACCAGCTGCTGCCCGATCAGATCGAAATGATCCACGGGCCCGGCTGTCCGGTCTGCGTGACCCCGCTCGAGGTGATCGACAAGGCGCTCGAGATCGCCGCACAACCCGGGGTGATCTTCTGTTCCTTCGGCGACATGCTGCGGGTGCCGGGCAGTAAGAAGGACCTGTTCCACGTCAAGAGCGAGGGCGGCGACGTCCGGGTGGTGTACTCACCGCTGGACGCGCTGAACATCGCCAGGGAGAATCCGGACCGGCAGGTGGTGTTCTTCGGCATCGGATTCGAGACCACGGCGCCCGCCAATGCGATGACCGTCTATCAGGCGAAAAGGCTTGGCATCGAGAACTTCTCGCTGCTGGTCTCGCATGTGCTGGTACCGCCCGCCATTGCCGCCATCATGGAATCGCCGAGCTGCCGCGTACAGGGTTTTCTCGCGGCCGGACATGTGTGCAGCGTGATGGGCACCGAGGAGTATCCGCCGCTGGCCGAGAAGTATCGGGTGCCGATGGTGGTCACCGGTTTCGAGCCGCTCGACATTCTGGAAGGTATCCGCCGCACCGTCATCCAGCTGGAGGAGGGCAGGCATGAGCTGGAGAACGCGTATCCGCGCGCGGTGACCCTGGAGGGCAATCCCGCCGCGAAGGCGATGCTCACCGATGTCTTCGAAGTCACCGACCGGGCCTGGCGCGGAATCGGCGTCATTCCGCTGAGCGGGTGGCGGCTCTCGGATCGCTACCGTGATTACGATGCGGAACAACGCTTTTCGGTGGGCGATATGCACACTGCGGAATCCTCGATCTGCCGCTCCGGCGAGGTATTGCAGGGCCTGATCAAACCGCACGAATGCGCCGCGTTCGGCAAGGAGTGCACGCCGCGAAATCCGCTGGGCGCCACCATGGTGTCGTCGGAGGGCGCCTGCGCGGCCTACTACCTGTATCGACGCCTGGATCTGCCCGCGGAGGTGGCTCATGCCTGACGATATCGGAATGCCGACCGCCGCTCCGGCGATCGATATGGAGAACTGGGTGTGCCCGATGCCGCTGCGGGATTCACCGAATATCGTGATGGGGCACGGCGGCGGGGGCGCCATGTCGGGGGAGTTGATCGAGCATCTGTTCCTGCCCGCCTTCGGCTCGGCTGCCGAGGCGGGGATGGGCGATTCGGCGGTCATCACCCTGGGAGGCGCGCGGCTGGCGTTCTCGACGGACTCGTTTGTGGTGAAGCCGTTGATATTTCCCGGTGGGTCGATCGGTGATCTGGCGGTGAACGGCACGGTCAATGATCTGGCGATGTCGGGCGCGCGGCCGATGGTGCTGTCCACCGCGTTCATTCTCGAAGAGGGAACAGCGCTTGCCGATATCGCGCATATCGCTAAGGCGCTGGGCACCGCGGCCTTGGCGGCCGGGGTCAAGCTTGTCACCGGCGATACCAAGGTGGTCGATTCCGGGCACGGTGACGGCATTTTCATCAATACCGCCGGTATCGGCATTGTCGACGACGGCGTGGATATCCGCCCGCAGCGGGCCACCGCGGGTGATGTGGTGATCGTCAGCGGCGATATCGGTGTTCACGGCGTCGCGGTGATGAGCTGCCGGTCGGGGCTGGAATTCGGGACCACGGTGGTCAGCGATACCGCACCGCTCAATGGCCTGGTCGCGGCCATGCTCGCCACCGGCGCTGATGTGCACGTGCTGCGAGATCCCACCCGAGGCGGGGTGGCCGCGACGCTCAATGAGATCGCCGGGGTCGCGAAGGTCGGTGTCGCACTGGATGAAAGGAAGCTGCCGGTACCTCCCGAAGTACGCGATGCGTGCGGGCTGCTCGGGCTGGATCCGATGTATGTCGCCAACGAGGGCAAGCTGATCGCCTTTGTCGCACCGGAGGACGCGGATCGGGTCCTGGCCGCCATGCGGGAGCATCCGCTGGGCGCCCGGTCCGAAGCCATCGGGGTCTGTGTGAGCGAACATCCGGGCATGGTGGTGGCTCGCACGGCGTTGGGAGGTACCCGGGTGGTCGCCCTGCCCGCCGGTGAACAGCTGCCACGGATCTGCTGAAAGGCGTTGGTATGACCGGGCTCTCGGGAACCGAGATATTCGCCCGGTACGCCTACGCCCCCAACCGGCTCGGCTATTGCGGGCCGCCTGAGGCCACCGCCCTGCGCGACGGTGCACCGGAGCAGGTGCGTGCGGCGGCCCGGCGGTTCTCGGGGGCCTGGCCATATCTGCGGGTCATGTCCAGGATGACCGGGATCGCCGACCCGCTCGATCCGCGCCTCGTCGAATCATATTGGCTCGGTGGCGGTCTGGGCGCGCAGCTCGATGCCGCGGAGTTCACCGCCGAACTGCTTTCGCTGATCGGGCCGCTCGCCGGCCAGTACTGGGCGCATCTGACCGCCGACCTGGCGGGGGAGGCGGCCGCCAATCACTGCTTCCACGTATTCGGGGTCTACCCGTGGTCCCGGTTTCTGGGAAAGGGCATGGACGGACATCCGCTCCATGTCCTCGACAGCTGCCGTATCGGCTGGGGAACCATTGTCGAGCGCTCCGGCGACGATATCTCGATCACCGGTCCCCGGTTGGTCTGGGACGACCACGTACTGCGCCTGTCGGAACCCTCGGAGCAGCACGCCGTGATCGATGGTTTCGGCTCGGAGGCGACGATCGGCGACCAGGTCGCGGTGCACTGGGGCAGGCTCTGCGGCCGCCTCGACTCCGCGCAGGTGCGCGACCTGCAAACGAGCACCGAACACCAGTTGCTGGCCACCAACCGCCGCCTGGCCGGTGGGGCACCTAGTTCTGTGCCGAAGGACGGATGACGAGTTCGTTGACATCGACCGTCGCGGGCTGACCGATGGCGAAGCCGATAGCCTCGGCAATCGCCGATGCGGGGATGGCGAGCCGGTCGGTCGCACCGCGCGCCGCCGATCGGGCCGCGTCCGAACCACCGCGGTCGGTGAGCTCGCTGTGGGTGAAGCCCGGGCTGACGACGGTGACGCGAATATCCTTGCTCTCCTGGCGCAATCCCTCGGACAGCGCGCGGACGCCGAACTTGGTGGCGCTGTAGACCGCTGCGGTCGGGTCGACGCGCAGGCCCGCGACCGAGGCGATATTGACGATGTGACCGCTGCCCTGCGCCTGCATGGCCGGCAGCACAGCGGCGATGCCGTAGAGCGTGCCGCGCAGATTGACGTCGATCATCTGCTCCCATTCGTCGATGCGCAGATCGCTGATAGGGGACAGCGGCATCACCCCGGCATTGTTGATCAGTACGTCGACCCGGCCGTATCGATCGACAGCGGTGGCGACGAACACCCGGACGCTGTCCAAGCTGGTGACGTCGAGTTCGAGGCCGTCGAGCAAACCTCCGGCAGCGCGTACGCCGGCCGCCAGGACCGCGAGCCGATCGGTGCGCCGGGCGCCCGCGACCACCTGATGTCCCAGCGCGGCGAGGTGACGGGCGGTGGCCTCGCCGATCCCGCTGCTGGCTCCGGTGATCAGGACGACCTTCTGCTCGGTGTGCGACGAGGAAGTCATTGCGCTCCTAGGACTCTGGTGAGGTGACAACCCAGTACATCCGGGATGCGCCGGTTCTGGAAGGCAGTGTGAACCTGGGTGCGCGACACCCTGGCCAGTTCCGGCGTGGCTATCATCGCCAGCATGGGATCCCGTGACAATGAGCTCGGTGAGTTCCTTCGGGCCTGCCGCGCGCGGATCGAACCCGCCGAGGCCGGGCTGTCCGGCGGTGGGTCGGGCCGTCGGGTCGCGGGGCTGCGCAGGGAGGAAGTGGCGGTGCTGGCCGGAGTCAGCGCTGATTACTACGCACGGCTGGAACAGGGGCGTGAGCGGAATCCTTCCGCGCAGGTCATCGATGCGATTGGGCGTGCGCTGAAACTCACCGCCGACGCTCGCGGTCATCTGTATCGGCTGGCAGGGTTGAATCCCCGTGTGTTGCCCGAGAATTCGCGGGACCGGGTGCACCCGTCGCTGCTGCAACTGCTCGATGCGTTCCCCCGCGCCGGCGCGTATGTGCTGGGACCGGCGTTCGACGTGCTGGCGGCCAATTCGATCGCCGAGGCCTTGCTGGCGCCGTTCGGTGCCGAGCGGAATATGCCGCGCATCCTGTTCACACATCCGGAGGCCAGGACCGTTTTCGCCGAGTGGCCCGTGGTGGCCGCCGCCACGGTGCATGCGTTGCGCCTGAATGCCGGGCACTACCCGGCGGATCGGGATATCAGCGGTCTTGTCGCCGAGCTCACCGAGAGGTCCCCGGAGTTTCGTACGCTGTGGGCCGATCAGAAGGTCGGGGGTCTCGATCGTGCGTTCAAGGTCTTCGTCCATCCCGATGCCGGGCGAATCGAACTGACCTACCAGACCTTCGATGTGCGCGATGCGCCCGGACAGCAGTTGCTCGTGGGCACCCCGGAGCCCGGAAGTCGCAGCGAGGAAGCGCTCGCCTATCTCGCTGCCATGTCGGCTCCGGCCTGAGCTCGTCCTGTCGCAGTGATACCTCGAGAAACCAGCACCCAGGAGTATCGGACGTCATGCCCTTCGCTGATGAACTCATCAATGACCGCACCGCGCGCGATCTGCTCGGCGCGATCGAAAAGGCCGCGCCTACAGCTGAATTGACCGCTTTGCGAGCCGCGCCCGGCAAGCTCGGCCCCCTCGCCCTGCGACCGCGCGCCGATCTGCTCCGCGATGCGCTTCTGGCGGATGTGCCCGGCACGTACGCCGAACTCGCCGGTGTCGTGCGCACCGCCGCCAACGGTTCGGAGCCATTCGGGGGGTGGCTGATCTGGCCGGTCACCAGCGCGATCGCGGCTCGCGCCGTGGCGGAGGGCAGCAACACCGCGTTCGATGACGCGATGGCGCTGCTGGCCGATCTCACCGGGCGGCTCACCGCGGAATTTGCGATCCGCACGCTGCTGCGCCACGATCTGGACCGGGCGCTGGGCGTTGTCGCCGGGTGGGCCACCTCCGGCGATATCGATGTCCGCCGGCTGGCGTCCGAGGGAACCCGGCCTTATCTGCCTTGGTCCACAAGGGTTCCCGAGATCATTGCCCGTCCCGGAGTCACCGTGCCGATCCTCGACGCGCTCTACCTCGACGACAGCGAATATGTCCGACGCTCGGTGGCCAACCACCTCAATGACCTCAGCCGCGACGAACCCGATCTGGTGGTCGCCACCGCCCGGCGCTGGCTCGCCGCTCCAGGACCCGATACCGCGCGCCTGGTGCGCCACGCTCTGCGCACCCTGATCAAAGCCGGCCACCCGGGGGCACTGGAGTTGCTCGGATTCGCCCATGCCGCAGTCGAAATCGACGGTCCGCTACTGGACCGGAGGACCGTTGCGCCCGGCGGCAGCATCCGCTTCACCGCCACCATCCGCAATTCCGGCACCGATCCGGCGCGACTGTCCATCGACTACGTCATCCACCACCGCAAGGCAAACGGCGGCCAAACCGGCAAAACCTTCAAACTAGCCACCTGCACCCTCGCCCCCGGTGAAGTGCACACCATCGACCGCGAGCACTCGTTCCGCCCGATCACCACCCGCCGCTACTACCCCGGCGGCCACGCAATCGAATTGCGTATCAACGGTATTGCCTCCGACCGCGTCACCTTCGACCTCGAAGCGGAACCCGCCTGACCGGACGCGGGACGCTCAGCGCTCGTTGTTCCACATCCGGAACACCGAACAGCGGCGCTTCTCACCAAAGGTCACCGTCCACAGATTCGCGAACGTCCCGAGCTTGCGATAAACACCCGTCCCTTCGATCGCGGCTGTATCCCCATTGACCGCCAGCACCGACCACTGGAATTCCCACCCGCCCTGCTGCCAAGCCTCTCGACCCAACCATCCGTCCACGATGGCCGCACGACCGATCCACGAAGTCTCATAAGGCCATTCGTGATACTCGGCCTCCTCGGTGAACAGCCCGGCAATATCCTCCGGATCGGACGTCTTCCACGCCCGCACATACCGCTCGACCCACGCGTCCACCTGCTTCTCGGTAATCGCGACCATGATTCCCCTTTGCTCTCCGGCACTTTCGACGCATCCTCGGCCGATCCACGAACTCGGAGAAGGCTGCGGTGTTCCTGGGTGCCCGGCTCCCAGGAACACGCTCGGCTGGAGGTCGATGCCGGCCGCATCAGTGCACTCGGCATCTGCGCATCCGGCGGCTACGTGCTGTCCACCACCCTGAGCTGATGCCCCGAACCTCTTGGGGCGCAGTCGTTTCGAACGGTTGTGCATGAATCTCCAATCCCAAGGAGAGTATGTACATGGAAATATATGCATCTATCTATGTATTACGGGTGGGTCGCAAACAATGCGCAACGGGCTCGGTTTCATACCGGCCGCTAGGCCGGAGCAAAAGGGCCTCCGTAGGGCCCGGCGAATGCATTGTTCGCTGAGACCGATCGCCTCGGTCAAGGCCATCATCCCGCATGAAACGGTCGTTCTTGTTTAGGGTGGGGGTATGCCGCGCATCAGTGAGGAACTTTGGGCCGAACGGCGTCGTCATGTGTTGACGAGTGCTTGGGGGTGTTTCGCGCGGGATGGGTTCCATGCGGCGTCGATGGATCAGATCATCGGTGCGACCGGGTTGTCTTCGAGTGCCGTGTACCGGTACTTCCGGAGCAAGGACGAGCTCATCGACGCTACGGCGGCGGAGGCGCTCGAGCTGATCGGGAGTCTGTTCGATCGATTGCTGGCCGCTGAGCCGACGCCGACCCCGGACGAGACGGTTGCCGTGCTGGTGGAGGACCTGCACAGCAGGGGGGAGCAGGAAGGTTATGACCTCTCGCAATTGGCGATGCAGGCGTGGACCGAGGCGCTTCGGCGGCCGCACCTGCATGAGCTGGTCAACGCCTACTATCGCTCCACCCGGGCGAACTTCGCCGAGCTCGCCCGGCGGTGGCAGGTTGCCGGATACCTTGCGCCGGATGCCGATATCGACGCTGTGGCAGCGTTATTGACGACACTGATGCCGGGTCTTATCGTGCTGGAACACCTCGGTGACGGCTCTTCGGCGCAGCAATTGATCGCCGGCATAAGCGGTTTCGCCTCGGCCTCCTCGCTTCGAGACGGGGCTCGCGGTCGAAATCCGGTGTGAATGCGGGATTGCGCCCAGCTGTCAGGTCAACGGCGTGAGTAAATCCTGCTGTGGCGGCCAATCCACCAGGGGCATAGCGAATGTGGCGAACTGTTCCATATGGGCAGTCTTGTGGTGCGCATCGAGTGCCGCCTGATCTGAGGCAGCCGTCCTCCTGCCGGATGATGTCTTCCAGTGACCGCATCCGGGCGAGTACCCGGTCTCGGTAGCCGGGCAGCGCCGTGAGTCGGCCGACCGCACACACGGCGGATTCGCCTGCAGCGCTGGCTGTTTCGGCGACAACTCCCGCGCCGAGCCAGGGTGAATCGAACTCCACCGCATCGGCGCCCAACCGGTGGGGCTCGGTGGTGTAGAAACGCAGCCGGAGCCCATCGGGATCGGGAACCACCAGCAACCAGCCGATCAGCGCGACAATCGGGGGTGAATGCGGGATGTCGAGGGTATCGAGCCGTGCAACCCAGTGGTCGATCGCCACTCGATCCGTGACGGACAGGGTGAGAAGGTCATAACCGTTGAGAGCCTTGGCCGTCACCGGATCCAGCCGTAGCTCCAGTCGGCCGGGGAAGCCGGGAACATCGAGGATGACGGCGAAGAGTGTGCCGTCGGCGCGACGGTGATCGAGCTCGGTCAGACGATGCGCGCCGAGGACGGTGCGATACCAGTCGGCACTGCGCTCGAGGTCGGTGACGGGCAGTTTCAGGTGATGGATTCCGCGGTGTATCGGGTTCGCGGGGGCGCTCATGATCAGATCAACTCCGTCGGACGCGTGATTCGGATGCGGTGGCGTTATCGAATGGGGAGATAGCTCGAAAGGTCTTGCAGCACAGTGCCGCCACTGGCCGGAACCTCGTTTGCAGCCAGGTATCCGTCCGGTCGGACAAGCAGCGGCCTGTCGAGCCCGGGCATGTGCCGAACGGTCACCACTCCGTGCCGGACAGGCTGCGCCGAGGCCTGCCCGATGTCGCCGGGCAGCGCAAGGGTCCAGTTCAGGCCGGCGCTGGGGACGATCAGTGGCGAGACGCGTCCGCCGATACGCGGTGATCCGTGGTCAGGCTCATCGGTATAGGCGATATCGAGCTGCGCGAGTTTGGTGGTGATCCAGTCGGTGACGCCGGGTGTGGCGGCGGCTGCGGTCAGGACACGATTGCGGAGATCGCCTGCGACCGGGTCGCGCAGATTCGCAAGTGTGGCGAATTGGCTTGTGAAGGAGACCATTCCGGTCGCGACAGGGTGCCGCTCATGGTGATAGCTGTCCAGCAGTTCGACCGGTGTGAGCCCTGTCAGTACCGCATGCAGTTTCCAGGCGAGATTTCCGGCATCCTGAATGCCGGTATTCATGCCCTGAGCTCCCGCCGGGCTGTGGGTGTGTGCGGCGTCGCCGACCAGGAAGACATTCCCGGCCCGGAAATAGGCTGCCACCCGTTCCTGTACGCGGTAGGTCGATGCGGCCACCACCTCGATCACCCGGGCTTCGCTGGAACGCGAACCACGCTCGGCGAGAAGGCGTTCGATATCAGCGAGTGTCGGGGGCGCCGGACTGGGCGCCGAGGCCACCATGCGATGCAGGCCGCCGGCAAGCGGGGACAGCAGCAGCATGCCGTTGGCGGAAAGAAAGAACGTGGTGTCGGATTTGGCGTCGTCGTCATCGAGACTCAGCCGCACATCGGCAATAGCGAATCGCTGCTCGTGCGCCGCACCGGGGAAATCGATTCCGGCTGACGTCCGGACCGCACTGTGGACGCCGTCGCAGCCGACGATGTAGCGCGCGGATATCGCGCGCAGCATGCCATCGGGGCCCGCGACGGTCGCGACCTTCCCCGGGAAATCGGTGGCTGCACCGAGGAATTTGTGACCGCGATGCACCTCGCCGCCCAACTCCTTCAAGCGCTGCAGCAGATGCGCCTCGGTGGTCTGCTGGGAGATCAGCAGCACGAAGGGGTATGGCGTCTGCAGGTCGTCGTAGCCTGCCCGCAGCAATGTCCTGTCGCGATCGTGCAACCGAAACCCCCGCCCACGCTCGCCGGCCTGGACCAATCGCGCACTGACATCGATTCGCTCGAGATATTCCAAGGTGCGGGGCTGTACGGCCGCCGCTTTACTGCCGGGCTGAACCTCGGTGAAGCGGTCGATCAGTACATGGTCCACGCCCAGTTGACGCAGGCTTGCCGCGAGTGTCAGTCCTGCCGGTCCGGCACCGACGATCAGCACGTCGGTCTGGGCGGGAAGCAGCGGAATGGATGTCATCGCCTTCTCCTAAAACGAAACGATCGTTTCCGTATAGATTTCAGAGTAGCTCCCAGTGGGCCGTCAGCGCAAACGTTCATTCCTCTTTGGTGCTACCGCTTTTCGAGATTCAACGCACGGACGGACTGGCCGCTCGACAATGAACCCGGCAACGAACTGAAGGTGAGTACATGAGCAGAGCCATCGAGAATCTGATCGCCGCCTATGCCGAGCTGGTGGATGGCGGCGACTTCGCAGGGCTGGGTGCGCTGCTCGCCGATGCGAGCTTCGGCAGCAGTGGAGGATCGGTCAGTGGGGCTGAGGCGATCGAGGCGATGTTCCGCGGCACGGTGATCGTGTATGAGGACGGCACGCCGCGCACCAAGCACGTCACCACCAATCTCGCGATCGAGGTGGACGAGGCTGCGGGCACGGCTGGGTGCCGGAGTTATTTCACGGTGCTGCAGGCGTTGCCCGAATTACCCTTGCAGCCCATTGCAAGTGGCCGCTACCACGACAGTTTCGCTCGGCGTGACGGGCGGTGGCGGTTTGTGGAGCGCCGGGTGTTTGTCGATCTTGTGGGTGATGTCAGCAGGCATCTGTACCCGCGCGGGGGTCAGGCGGCGGGTGGGAAGTAGCGCAGGCCGTCCATCAGGAGGTCCAGTAGGCGGCGGGCCAGGTCGCGCTGGTCGAGTTCGCCTGCGATGAGGGTGATTCCGCCCAGGCTCATCAGGACGTCGGTCGGGTCGATGTCCGAGCGGATCGTTGTGTCGGCGGCGCCGGCGGTCAGGAGTTCTGCCAGGGCGTCGGTGAGTAGTGCGCGGGTGTGCATGATGTCGGCTTCCGAGACGAGCAGGGTGCGCAGGGCGTCTGCCATGGCGTTCTTGGTGGCCATGAAGTCGATGAAATGGTCCATCCAGGTTCGGAGTGCCTGGGGTGCGGGAACATTCGACAGGAGGTCGAGGGCGGAGTCGCACAGTCTGGTGACTTCGTTGCGGTAGGTCGCTTCGACCAGGGTCTCGCGGGTGGGGAAGCGGCGATACAGGGTGCCGATGCCGACGCCCGCGTCCTTGGCGATCGCTTTGAGTGAGGCCTGGGTGCCCTCGCGGGCGAAGGCCTGTGCGGCCGCCTCGAGGACGCGGTCGTGATTGAGCTGCGCGTCGGCGCGCAGGGGGCGGGATCCTGCGGGGGGCATTTTTTCGACGTCTCCTGACTGTTGATAAACGGAGCCGGGTCCGCTTATGCTGGGTAAGCGGACCCGGCTCCGTTTATCAGTGTAGAGCGTCGTCAGGAAGAAGTAGTGGGATGAGTATCAGTCGTGTCACCACGCCCTTCGGTGCGCAATCCACCGCATCGGAAGTCATTGCGGGCCTGGACCTTACGGGCTACCGGGCGATCGTCACCGGCGGCGGGTCCGGAATCGGCACCGAGACGGCTCGTGCCCTCGCCGGCGCCAACGCGGAGGTGACCCTGGCCGTGCGCAATGTCGAAGCCGCGAAAGCTGTCGCAGAGGAGATCATCGGCGTCACCGGTAATGACAAGGTCCGTATCGAACCACTCGACCTCGCGGACCGGGCGTCGATCGCGGCGTTCGCCACCGCCTGGCACGGGCCACTGCATATTCTCGTCGACAATGCGGGCATCATGGCCACACCGGAACTGCGCACCCCGCAGGGCTGGGAAATGCAGTTCGCCACAAACCATCTCGGCCATTTCGCACTGACCGGTGGTCTGCACGACGCGCTGGCGGCGGCGGGCACTGCGCGAGTGGTCGTGGTGAGTTCGGTCGGTCATCTGAACGGGCAGATCGTGTTCGACGACATCCACTTCCAGCGCCGGCCCTATGACCCGTGGGAGGCGTACGGGCAGTCCAAAACGGCCAATATCCTGTTCGCGGTCGAGGCGGCGCAGCGCTGGGCCGACGACGGGATCACCGTGAACGCCCTGAACCCGGGCAGAATCCCGGCCACGAATCTGAGCAGGCATATGGGCGCGGTGCAGAACGCGCCCGCATCATTCGAGCCAGACAGCACCGCGGTCTCGTGGAAGACCCCGGCGCAGGGCGCGGCCACCTCGGTCCTGCTGGCCACCTCGCCGCTGCTCGAGGGGGTGGGCGGTCGCTACTTCGAGGACTGCAACGAGGCCGAACCCCATCAGCCCGGCATTCGCCGCGGTGTGGCCTCGTACGCACTTGACCCCGGCAATGCCGAACGGCTGTGGCAGGTCTCGCTCGACCTGCTTGCCGAGCGGTAGCGGCTCAGGGGATTCAATCAACGATTGAATTACTGATTGACACGTGTTTCACTTCTCGGCATGGTTCAGAAGGTCGTCCCGGATCCGTGGCGGCCGACCACACCGATCGAGGAGACACCATGAGTGGCCGACTGTCCGGTCGTGTCGCGCTGATCAGCGGCGCGGCCTCGGGAATGGGCGCATCACACGCCCGCGCCTTCATCGCCGAGGGCGCCGCCGTCATGATCGGCGATATCACCGATGAGCCGGGGGAGCGGCTGGCCGACGAGCTCGGCGACCGGGCCGCCTTCATTCATCTGGATGTCACGCGCTCCGAGGACTGGACGGCCGCGGTGGCCGAAACCGTCCGGCGCTTCGGCAAACTCAATGTCCTGGTCAACAACGCCGGGATCTTCGATGGTGGCCCGCTCGGTGAGTACACCGAAAAGCAATGGCAGACAGTCATTGCCGTCAATCTGACCGGGCCATTTCTCGGCCTCACCGCTGCCCGCGACGCATTGGTCGCGGCGCGCCCCGCCGCCGTCGTGAACATCTCCTCCGCCGCCGGAATCCAGGGCGTCGCCGGTGTACACGCCTACACCGCGTCCAAATTCGGCGTCCGCGGCCTGACCAAGTCGGCGGCCCTGGAACTGGCTCCCCACGGTGTCCGCGTCAATTCCGTGCATCCGGGCGGCATCCTCACCCCGATGCTCGGCGCGACCGGCGAGGTCACCGTCGACCGCGCCTCGAATCCGCTTGCCAGACTAGGGGTTCCGGAAGAGGTGACCCCGCTCGTTGTCTTCCTCGCCAGCGAGGAATCCAGCTACTGCAATGGTGCGGAGTACGTCGTCGACGGCGGTATGACCGCCGGTCGCCCCTAACCGCACCAGGGCGCCGCGGACCCGTCGAGGACCGGGAGCGGGCCCTTGTTGCACTGGCCGGACCCGGTCTGGAATGACTTGATCAGGTTCGCCGAACCGGTCGGTGACGGATCGAACGATCCGGTCCCGCCCGTGCCTGCCACCGAGTCGGCGGTCTGCGCCGCGGGTGAGAGCGCCAGCGGCTCTGCGGCGGCCATGGCGGCAGGGGCGAGCAGTCCGGCGAATACGCTCGCGGCGGCCACCGCGGTGCGGATGGGGGTGATCATCAGTCGAGTCTCCTTGGGGTGCAGTATGTTCGCCCCAGAAAACTAGATCGTGGACCTTCCACGTTGCGAGACCCTGAAACCAGCGGCACCAGAACCTCCGGCGACGCAACCACCGTCACCCGCGCGGAATAGGGCGCGGGTGACGGTGGTTGCGGGCGATATGGAGATCAGTGAATTTCCCGGATACGAATGGGTCGACTCGGCGGATGTGCCGGTGCGGGAGGTGTTTCCGGGTATCCGGGCGCGGCCGCTGTGGACCGGCGTGAATGGCGCCAAGGCGCATGTGCTGGAGATGGATCCCGGTACCCGCTGGCAGGGGATCGACCTGCACGAGCCGGGGCCGGAGGAGGTGTTCGTCGTTTCCGGTGTCTTCAATGACGGGTTCCGCGATTACCCGGCCGGATCCTTCATACATGCTCCGGCCGGGTCGTCGCATATCCCGCAATCCGCCACCGGCTGTACGTTGTTCGTGTTCTACCCCGAAGGGTGAGTCACGACAGTTCGGTTGCCGCCTCGTCGATGAGGTCGGTCACGGGACCGGGCTGCGAAGCCAGGGAGGCGTGGCCGGCGTCCAGTTCGATGATCTTGCGCGGGTTCATCCGCTTGGCCATGCGACGTTCGTTGTCGGGGTTGATCATTCGGTCGGCGGTCGAGACCTGGTACCAGGTCGGCTTCGCCTTCCAGGCGGGCGCGGTGACATTGTCGCCGAAGGTGGTTGCCAGGGGAGCCTTCTGGGTGACGGCCATGACCAGTGCTTCTTCGGTCGAGAGGTCCTGGCAGAAGCTCTCGTGGAATTTGTCCTGCTTCACCCACAGATAGCCGTCGGAGTCGGGCGCGAGGTTCGCGGCCGCTACCGGAGGCATTTCTTCGGTGATCTGCCCTGGGCTTTCACCGGCATCGGGCGCGAAGGCCGCGATATAGACGAGACCGGCCACATTGGGCAGGTCACCGGCCTCGGTGATCACCGCGCCGCCGTAGGAATGGCCGACCAGCACGACGTGCCCGTCCACCTGCTTGACCATCTTCCGCGTGCGCTCGGCGTCGTCGGCCAGGGAGGTCAGGGGGTTCTCCACCGCGAAGATGGATCGATAGCCCCGCTTGTCGAGTTCGACGATCACCTTCGCCCAGTGCGCCGCGCCGCCCCAAAATCCGTGCACCAGTACGATTGTCGGCTTGATCGTCATATCGAAACCTCTCTCGGCGCACCGGGTGCGCACAACGGATGGTTACCTCGACTTGATCAGATCTGCGCTATGGGTACGGGCTCAGGTCCCTGTTGATCTCACTAAGGTTAGCTGCTGCTTTGCGCACCCCCGTCAGCGCGGTGCCCGATGCTCCTGATCCACCCGGATGAGCGGCGGTTCGGGTGCGATATGCGGAGCCGTCGAGGCCCCGACCCGGCGTTGCTGCGAATAGCGGCGCCGCTCGGCCTCTGTCATACCGCCCCAGATGCCGAAACGCTGGTCATGGGCCAGTGCGTAGTCCAGGCACTGCTTACGCACGTCGCAGCCCTCGCATATGCGTTTGCCTGTTCGGCCGGAACCTCCCACCTCGGGAAAGAATGCGTCCGGATCGGTTTGCGCGCACAGTGCTTGTTCGCGCCAGCTCTGTGGCCCGGGCTCGTCCAGATTGAACAGTGATCGCGCCATCATCGGTTGCTGCTTCATCTCAACGCCTTCGGTCAACGTGTCGTGTGTCGTCGGAGCCTTTGAAATCGGTGCTGCATCCAGGTCTGTCCCCCCGGAACATCTGCGGCAACTCTGAAAAGTGGTGTTGCCAAGTGCAATGAGCCGCATGATGCGACGAACATACATTGATAGTTACCGTTCAGCAATCGCTAGCTTTTCCGGAACGGGATCACCGGAGTCCGCCTAATAGCCGAACGCGTTCCAAAATGGCTCTCACCACCCTGCATCGGTGCGGCCGATCTCAGTTGCTGGTTGATCGCGGTCTTCTTACGCGCTTTTGCCGTTCGTCTCAGACCGCTTTGCCGATCGCTGCGCAGGATCGATGGCATCACCCGAAAGCGGATACGCCGCAGGGTGATGACGACGAATGAGGAGTTCGGAAAATGCGAATTGCCGGTGCGCTCTTGCTCGCTCTGACGCTGCCCATGGTCGGTACCGCCTGCACGGGTGGCACCGAACCGGTGAAGGCTTCGCCGAGTTCGGCAGTCAACAGTCCTGCTGCGCGATTGCCCTCGCCCACAGAACCGTTCGTGGTCGGCCGCAATGTGCTGCATCTGGTCGACAATGCCCGTACCGACCCCTGGCAACCGGAGTTGCCGCGCGAGCTGATGGTCAGCATGTATTACCCCGCGCAGCGCGGCAGCAGCGGCGAGCATGCGCCGTACGCGACGGATGGCGAGATCAGCCTGCTGATCGGCGGTACCGGTCTGACGGGGGTGCCTGCACATGCGTTGAGCCGGGCCGGGACCAACGCCGTCATGAACGCGGAGCCTGCCGAGGGGTCGCACCCGCTGGTGGTGCTCTCGCCGGGCTTCACCGCACCTCGATACACCCTGACCGCGCTGGCGGAAGAGCTCGCCGCCCGCGGTTATGTGGTGGCCGCCGTGGACCACTCCGGCGAATCGTTCGGAACCGAGTTTCCCGGTCGGATGTCGACCTGCGCCGCGTGTGAGAAGACCATGGCGCCGGGCGCATTCACCGCCGTCGCCGAAACGCGGGCGCACGATACCGCCTTCCTCCTCGACCGCCTGACCGGCGCCGATCCGGTCTGGCCCTATGGCCGCCTGATCGATGCCACCCGCATCGGCACGGCCGGTCACTCCATCGGCGGGGCGAGTGCCGCCGCTGCCATGGCACTGGACCCGCGGGTGCGCGCGGGAGTGAACATGGACGGCTCGTTCCACGGAGTGGTTCCGGCCGGAGGTCTGGGGGATCGGCCCTTTCTGATGCTCGCGGCCGATGACCAGGGCAGTCCGACGGGCAGCGATCCATCATGGACCGAGGCCTGGCCCCGCCTGCACGGGTGGAAGCGATGGCTGACCCTGACCGGTTCCGACCACGAATCCTTCATCGATACCGGTTCTCTCGCAGCACAATTAGGTGCGCCGATCGAAACCGCACTGAGCAGCGCCCGCGCACTCGACCTCACCCGCACCTACGTCGCCGCCTTCTTCGATCAGCACCTGCGCGGAATCGCCCACCCCCTGCTGGACCGCCCCGACCCCGCCTACCCGGAGATCCGATTCAACACTCCGTAACCGTGTCGGCCGGTGCGCACCCCGCGAATGCTCTCGTAGGCGCGGGGGAAGAAGCGGACTCGCTCGGGCAGCAGCGGCCAGGTGCGCCGGACAGCGCCGGCGAAGACCCGGAACGCGAGTTGATCGCGGCGGTTCCAGGACAGCTCGAGGATTTCCCGCCCGCGTTCGGGCATCAATGCGGTGAGAAGCCAGACGTTCAAGGTCATGACCGGGCGTTGCGCGGCGACCCACAGCGCCGCCGGCACGCCCGGCGGCGCTGGAATCCGGCGGTTCGACACACTGACCGCGTAGTCGGTGGTGGCATTGGATTCCAGTGCGGTGGTGAGCATTCGGTCCCAGTACGCCGTGAACTCGGCGTAGTCGGTGAGTACCGGTGCCATCGACATGCCGTACTGCTGCCACCAGGTGATGCCTTCGGCGATGAGCTGATTCTTCTCGGCCGGACTCAGGGGGGTGCCGAAGTGTTCCTCCATCGCGATCAGTACTTCGATGAAAGTGGCGTGGGTCCACCAGAAGACGTCCGGACTCAGCGCATGATAGCGCCGGCCCTGCGGATCGGTGCCCTTGAGGTTCTTGTGAAAGTCCCGCACGGTGAGAGCGGTGCGCTGCTCCGGTACGTCGTAGATGACGCCGAGGATCTGCGGAATGGACCGCAGCAGACGATCCCAGGGATCGTCGAAGAAGTTCGAATGATCCTGTAGCGCTGCGCCGACCGCAGGATGCATGTTCTGCAGGGTTCCCGTGCGACCGAGAAACAGCAGCAGTCGACGATCGCCGAGCAGTCGCCAGGTCAGTGAACCCGGTCCGATCGGAAGTCCTGCCGTATCGCCGTCGAGCGCCCGGATTTCCGCGCTGATTTCGCTGCCCTGCATGGTCGGCCTCCTCGCCAGATCGCCGGCGCCTTTGCCGACGAAACAATGCAACGGTATCAGTACTATCGTTGCATGCCTAGGTTGCGGGGATCAGCGCGATAGGCTCGCCCGGGCGAAGGAGGTGGTCCGGTGAACCCACCGGCTGGACTGTGGTCACTGCTGGCCGGCGACGATTCCGTGGTCGATGAGGTGGACCGCCGCATTATCGAGGCCGCCCTCGAGCAATTCACGCTCGTCGGAATCAAGCGCACCAGCACCGACGACATCGCGCGCCGCGCCGGGGTCAACCGGACCACGCTGTACCGCCGAATGGGGACCAAGGACGATATCGTCCGCGCCGCGATTCTCTACGAGGTCCGCCGCATGCTGGACCGGATCGAAGCCGAGGTCGGCCCGATTACCGATGTCGCCGAACGCATTACCGAGGGATGCGCCACCACCGTCACGCTCCTGCGTGAGAACGCGCTTCTGGAACACCTGCTCGCCGTGGACCGGGACGAGATCCTGCCACAGGTCACCACCGGCGCCGGTGCGGCACTGGGCACGGGAACATTATTTGTCGCCGACCAAATCCGCCGCGCCAGAACAGAACTCGGACTGCGCGAGCATGCCGATGTCGAAGGCCTGGCGGCGATCCTGGTCCGGCTCGTGCATTCGCTGGTGCTCATCCCCGCCGGGCCGCCGAATCTCGAAACCCGTGAACAACTTCGTGGGTTCGCACGGCTGCACATTCTGCCGATGATCACGGCCTAGTCCCAGCGCCTGGCGCAACACGCTTGGGTGGTACAACGCTGTGGGTCGCCGATTTCGGCACGTAGGATCTGACGATCACCGATACGAAGCCGGGCGAGAGCAGCGCTGTTCTCAACTTCCTGACGGCGCACCAATGCCGGTAGCCGGTATCTATCCGTAACGACCTCCCTGAGGAAGGGGCGTTCGAGATGGTGTTGTCCGACAGTGAAATAGCGGCCGCGCGGATCGTCGAACTGCTCGAGTCGGCCCGATCCGGCCTCGGTTCCGCTGCTGTCCTGCGGGGCGATTCGGGCATCGGCAAGTCTGCGCTACTCGGTTATGCGGTCGAGCGGGCCGAAGGCTTCAAGGTTTTGCGGTGCCGGGGCAGGAATGGGGAGACCGGCGTCTCGGGCTTGCGCGAACTCTTCGAGCAGGTGCAGGATCCCCTCGAAATCCTGGCGGAACCGCACGCCGAGGTACTCGGTCGTGCACTCACGCTGGGACGGCAGGCGGTGGACCCGTATCTGGTCGGCATCTCCATGGTGACACTGCTCAGCGCACTCGCGTGTGAACGCCCACTGCTGATCGTCGCCGATGATGTGCAGTCGCTGGATCTTTCGACGGTGGAGTACCTGGCCTTCGCCGCCCGCCGACTCACCTCCGCCCCGATTGCCCTACTGCTGGCACACGAGGACCCGATCGGCCCAATGCTGCGCGGGCTTCCGCAAATCCATCTGACCGAGGCCATCGAACGACCTGTCTCCGTAGCCGGGCCGACTGCGCCGGCGCGGGCATACGAGTACCCCGCGCCGGTAAAGTCACGTGCTGGTCGCCGGTCGGCATGACCGCGAATCGGCTGCGGATAATCGAGCACGCCCGCTGATCGTCATCCGAATCGCCTGGCGTGCACCGGCGTTCGCCGTCTACTCGATACCGAGCGTGACTTCGGTCGACTTGATCAGAACCTTGACGGGTGTCCCGTCGGCCAGCCCGAGATCGTCAACGGCATCGCGGGTGATCGACGAGGTGATCTCATCGCCACCATTGAGCCGGATCTTCACGACAGCCATTGCCTCGCCGCGCGTGATCGAGGTGACGGTGCCGTCGAGTTGATTGCGGGTGCTCAGTCGCATGGCGGCGAGTGTAGGCATCGTGGTGTCCGATCGGTGGGATGCGGAGCGTGCGAAGGGTGTTGCCGGACAGTTGCTTGTTTAGATCTGCGTGACTCTAATGCTCGTCGCGGCGAGCGCGGGGTGGTTCGATCGCAACGATCGTCCGGATCGAGCGAAAGGCCCCCGATATGAGCGTCGATTACCTCAGCGACACCGCGACCACCGTGCGGGTGGTCAAGCTCGGTGCGCACATCGGCGCGCAGATCGACGGGGTCCGGCTCGGTGGTGACCTGGACGCGGCGACCGTGGCCACGCTGCGCGCGGCGCTCCACGAGCACAAGGTGATCTTCTTCCGTGGTCAGCACCATCTGACGGAGGACGGGCAGTACGAGTTCGCGCAGTTGCTCGGCAATCCGACCACTCCCCATCCGACGCTCAGCTCGGCGGGTGCCAAGAGCCTGGCCATCGATTCCCAGCATGGTCGTTCGAATACCTGGCATACCGATGTGACCTTCGTCGATCGGGTGCCGAAGGCCTCGATTCTGCGCGCGGTCTCGCTGCCCAGCTATGGCGGCTCGACCACCTGGGCCTCGACCGTGGCCGCCTACAACGCGCTTCCGGAACCGCTCAAGCGGCTGGCCGAGAGTCTGCGTGCGCGGCACACCAATCTGTACGACTACGCCGCCGAGGACCGCCCGGACGAGAACTTCCGCGCCTACCGCCGCGAATTCGAATCCACCTATTTCGAGACCGAGCATCCGGTGGTGCACGTGCACCCGGAGACCGGTGAACGCGCACTGCTGCTGGGCTGCTTCGTGAAAGAGCTTGTCGGCGTATCCAGGAGCGAGTCGCAGGCGCTGTTCCGCCTGTTCCAGGACCGGGTGACCCGGCTCGAGCACACCGCGCGCTGGAACTGGTCGCTGGGTGATGTCGCCATCTGGGACAACCACGCCACCCAGCACTATGCCGTCGACGATTACGACGGCGCCGAACACCGCCGGCTGACCCGCATCACGCTGGCCGGTGAGATTCCCGTCGGCATCGACGGCGTGCCGAGCACGGTCATCGCCGGTAGCGCCGAGTCCTATTCGACCGTCGATCGTCTGCGGGGAGCGGCATAACCCCGGACTCCGCCCGGATGCCCCGCGCGCCTTTGCAGAGCCGAGCGCACCCCAGCGAATAGGCTTTTACGGCTCGCGCAGACAAGTACCGACCGGACTCGGCTGACGATGGGAATTCCCGTGGACTTATGGAGCTATATCCGAGGGCGGGAAGGATTTCTGGCGTTCCTCACGTATCAGCATGCGTCACTGGCATTTCAGACGGTGCTGGTCGGGACCGTGGTCGCGGTCCTCATTGCCGTGGCGGTCTACCGGCTCCCGCTGCTGTCGGCACTGACGCTGACATCGAGCCGGGTCGCGCTGACCATTCCCTCGCTCGCCCTGTTGGCGCTGCTGCTGGTTCCGTTCGGACTGGGCGTGGTTCCGTCGTTTGTCATGCTGGCGTTCTTCGCCGCGCTGCCGGTCATCGGTAATGCGATCGTGGGTTTGCGCTCGGTTCCGGCCTCGGTCATCGAATCCGCGCAGGGCATCGGCTTTTCGCGCTGGCGCATTCTGCTGACCGTCGAATTGCCGATTGCCTGGCCGGTGATTCTCACCGGCATCCGGGTCTCCACACAGATGATCGTCGGCGTCGCGGCCATCGTCGCGTATGTCCTCGGACCGGGCCTCGGATCCCTGATTTTCAATGGCCTGTCCCGGCTCGGCGGCGCGAATGCCCTCGAAATGGCGCTCACGGGCACCCTTCTCATTGTCTTCATCGCGCTGGTATTCGACGCGCTCCTCGTCCTCCTCGGCCGCCTCACCATCGCAAAGGGACTGTCATGACCGATGCTGTGACCAGCCGGACCGCTCCGGGTACGCCGGACCGCAATGTGACCGGTGCGTCCATCGAGCTGGACTCCGTCGTCAAGCGCTACCGGGGCCAGGACAAGCCCGCGGTCGAGAGCCTGGATCTCGAGATCGAGGCCGGGCAGATCGTCGCGTTTGTCGGACCGTCCGGGTGCGGTAAGACAACCACGCTGAAGATGATCAATCGCTTGATCGAGCCGACCGAAGGCCGGATCTTCATCGACGGCCGCGATGTCACCAGGGAAGACCCGGACAAGCTGCGTCAATCGATCGGCTATGTCATCCAATCCGGTGGCCTGTTCCCGCACTGGTCGGTCGCCAAGAATATCGGCGCCATTCCGCGGGTGCTCGGCTGGGACAAGAAGCGGATTGCCGAGCGCACCGAATATCTGCTCGATCTGGTGGGCCTGGACCCCGGCACCTTCGCCGATCGGCTGCCGAAGGATATGTCCGGCGGACAGCAGCAGCGAGTCGGCGTGGCCCGCGCGCTCGCGGCCGATCCGCCGGTCCTGCTCATGGACGAGCCGTTCGGCGCCGTCGATCCGATCACGCGGGTTCGCTTGCAGGACAGCCTGATTGCGATCCAGCACGAACTCGGCAAGACCGTCGTGATCGTCACGCACGATTTCGAGGAGGCCACCAAGCTCGGCGATAAGGTCCTCATCCTGTCCGAGGGCGGTCACATCGAGCAGTACGCGGCGCCGGAGGAGATTCTCACCGATCCGGCCACGCCGTTCGTGGAGGAGTTTGTCGGATCCGGTGCGAAGCTGGCGTATCTCACCGTGTCCCGGGTGCGCGACGTCGACTGTGATGCCGTGACCACCGCGCGCATCGGTGAGCCGTCCCAGAGCGTGATCGCCCGCGCGAAGGCCGCCGGGCACACTTGGGTCGTGGTCGTCGACTCGGCCGGGCGGCCGCGATCGTGGCCCTCGCTCACCGAGGTCGCGAGCAAACCCGAGGTGTCGGACTACCTCGATCGCCGATTGCCGGTGGTCGCCCGGTCTTCGACCCTCAATGACGCACTCGATGCCATGCTCGCCGCCAGCCAGGGCGCCACGCTGGTCACCGACGGCCGCGGCGCGGTGGTCGGCTCGCTCAATATCGGCTCGGTGACGGAGGTCATCCAGACCAAACTCGCCGAGGGGCATGCCGCCGAGGAGGACCTGTCCTACGCGACGTATGTCGACGGCACCGATCCCGCGCCGACACCGGTGATCGCGGCTGCCGACGAACCCGGAGCCGAGGAACTCGGAACGGACGAGCAGTCATGAACCGCCTGCGCCGCACCCCGATCGACGTGTGGTTCGAGCCGATCATCATTCTTGTCATCGGCATCGGCTACTTCCTCTGGTACCGGTCGACGACCTTCACCCCGACCGAGCAGGCCTCGCTCGGATGGGCCAACCTGCAGCACACCATCTTCGAGCACATCAAGCTGACCGTGGTGGCCACGCTGATCGTGGTGGTCATCGCGATTCCGCTGGGCATAGCGCTGACTCGGCCCGCATTGACGAGGCTCGAACCCATTGCCGTCAATGTCGCCAATATCGGCCAGGCGGCGCCCGCGGTCGGGCTGCTCGTCCTGTTCACCTTCTGGCTCGGCACCGGATTCCGCACGGCGGTCATCGGTTTGGTCATCTACGCGATCCTGCCGATTCTGCAGAACACCATTGTCGGGCTGCGGCAGGTGGATCAGCGCACGATCGAGGCGTCGCGCGGTATCGGCTTCTCGGCCGCCCGGACGCTGTTCCAGGTCGAATTGCCGCTGGCGGTGCCGGTCATCCTGAACGGTGTGCGCACCGCGCTGGTGATTCTGGTCGGCACCGCGACGCTGAGCACCTTCATCGGCGCGACGAGTCTCGGCACGCTGATCACCACGGGCGTCACGCTGTTCCTGCCCAGGCTGCTCGTCTCCGGCGCGATCCTGGTCGGGCTGCTGGCCCTGATCATCGACTGGCTCGGCAGAATCGTCGAATTGGCCGCGACCCCACGGGGTATCGCATGAGGTCGCCACGAGCCCGGCTGCTCACCGTGGTGTCGGTGCTCGCCGTGACGATGCTCGCGGGGTGCGGTCTGGTGAGCTCCTCGGGAACGTTCCACCATGCGCGGCTGCCGGGCGGTGCCCAGCCGCTGGACGGTGCGAAGCTGGTCGTCACCTCGAAGAGCTTCACCGAGGGCGTACTGCTGGGCAAGATCACCGCGACCTATCTGTCTGCGGCGGGCGCGGACGTGAAGGATCTGACCGGTGCACCGGGTTCGGCATCGTCGCGGCAGGCTCAGCTCAATGGCGACGCCGATATTCTCTGGGAGTACACCGGCACCGGCTGGGTCAATTATCACAATGAGACCGAGACGATCGCGGACCCGAAGGAACTCTGGCAGCGGGTCCACGATATCGAGAAGAAGGACCACAATCTGGAGTGGCTGCCGCCCTCCAATTTCAATGACACGTACGCCTTCGCGGCCTCGACGCCGACCGCCACGCGCTTGAAGGTGAAGTCGCTCTCCGATGTGGCGGCGCTGCCGGTTCCGGAGCGGACCTTCTGTGTCGATGACGAATTCTTCAGTCGCTCGGACGGTTTCATTCCGATGCTGAAGAAGTACGGGATTCCGTACAACGATCCGAACGGCGTTCCGGCCGGCAATGTCACGCGCATGGACGCCGGGGTCATCTACCCGGCGACGGCCAAGAGCGCCCCGTGCAATTTCGGCATGGTCTACACCACCGACGGCCGGGTCAAGAATCTGAATTTGACCGTCCTCGACGATGACAAGGAGTTCTTCCTGCCCTACAGCGGTACGGCAGTGGTGCGCGGAGCCGTCATCGACCGCTACCCGCAGCTGCGAACGCTGCTCGGCACGATCTCCGAGCGCCTCACCGATCAGCTCATGCAGGAACTCAACGGTCGTGTCGATATCGACGGGCAGGACCCCTCCGACGTCGCCTACGACTGGCTGAAGAGCGAAAAGCTGGTCGAGTAAACAGGATTCGCGGCGGCCCGCACGGCTACGTGCGGGTCATCGAGACCAGCCACGCCTGCAGCGTGGGCGGGTCCATGAGGATGTCGATGACGGTCTCGGTGATCGAGTCGATGTGCCAGCCTTTGACGAAGGCGGTTTCGATATCGGTGCGGCTGAGTCGATACGGGCCCCAGGTACCGGGTTGGCGGTCGCTGCAACCGAGCAGGAAATAGCGGCCGCCGGGGCGGACGACCGCGGCGATGCTCTCGACATACACCGCACGCAGCTCGGGATCGAAGGTGTGGAACAGGCCGCAGTCGAGCACGGTGTCGAAGGTTTCGCCGAGGTCGGCCAGTGCGAGTGCGTCGCGGCACAGGAATTGGGCGGTGAGGTCGCGCTCCCGGGCTTTCTGCTGGGCGAGTTCGATCGCATGCGCCGATTGGTCGATGCCGACCGCTTCGTGCCCGAGGCGTGCGGCGAGCAGGGCATGTTCGCCTGTGCCACAGCCGATATCGAGTACGCGGCCGCGCAGCTCGCCCTGCTCGGCCAGGGCGGCGAAGTCGGTTTGCGGCCTGCCGATATCCCATGGCGGCGTGGTCTCGTAGGAATCGCCGATGTGGACCGGTCGGCGGAATTCTGGTTCCGGGGTCATGGGGCCATTGTCTCTCCGGCGGCCGACACCATTGCGCGGATTCGAAGCGTGTCCACAGCCGCCGATGAGCGTGAACCGCGGCTGGTGGGGTAAGAACGCCACATGCTGCGGTTCTTCTTGATCGGTTTTCTGGCGACGGCGACCATTGCGGTCGGTGTGGCCGCCTCCATCGGCTGGTGGGCGTGGTGGGTGCTGGTGGTCATATTGGCGGCGCTACTCGGGGTCGGGGTGTACGACGTCGTTCAGAAGCGGCACTCCATACTTCGGAACTATCCGGTGCTGGGGCATATGCGGTTTCTGCTCGAGAGCCTGCGGCCGGAACTGCAGCAGTACTTCATCGAACGCAACTTCGATGGTCGGCCCTACGATCGTGATACCCGCACCATGATCTATGAGCGAGCCAAGGGGATTCACGGTGAGTTGTCCTTCGGCACCGAGCGGGATATCGAGGAGGTCGGCTACGAGTATCTGGTGCACTCGATCGCACCGGTTCCGGAGCCCGCCGAGTCGCCGCGGGTGCTGATCGGCGGGCCCGATTGCACGCGGCCGTATTCCATTTCGCTGCTGAATGTTTCGGCCATGAGCTTCGGTGCGCTGTCGGCCAATGCGCTGCGGGCGTTGAATCGGGGTGCGGCGCTGGGTGGTTTCGCGCACGACACCGGGGAGGGCGGATTGACGCCCTATCACCTCGAAGGCGGCGGAGATCTGGTGTGGGAGATCGGATCCGGGTATTTCGGCACCCGCACCAGCGAGGGGCGTTTCGATCCGGTGCGCTTCCGCGAGCAGGTCGCGCACGAGCAGATCAAGGCGGTGTCGATCAAACTCAGCCAGGGTGCGAAGCCCGGGATCGGCGGTGTGCTTCCCGCGGCGAAGGTCACCGCGGAGATCGCGGAGTTCAGAGGCGTTCCGGTACACGAGAAATGCATCAGCCCGTCCGCGCATTCCGCCTTCTCGACACCGCGTGAGCTCATTCGGTTCGTCGCGCAGCTGCGAGAACTCTCGGACGGCAAGCCGATCGGTTTCAAGCTGTGTGTCGGCTCCCGGATCGAGGTGCTGGCCATCTGCAAGGCCATGATCGCCGAGGGCACCGCGCCCGACTTCATTATTGTCGACGGGGCCGAAGGCGGCACTGCCGCAGCGCCTTTGGAATACGAGGATCACGTCGGGCTGCCGCTCACCGATGGGCTGATGATCGTGCACAATGCGCTCGTCGGGGCCGGGCTGCGCGATAAGATCAAGATCGGTGCGAGCGGTAAGGTGGCCGTCGGCAACGACATTGTCAAACGCCTCATCCAGGGCGCGGATTTTACCAGCGCGGCCCGCGCCATGATGATGGCGATCGGTTGCATCCAGGCTCAGCGCTGCCACACCAATGAGTGCCCGGTCGGCGTCGCCACCCAGGATCCCCGGCGCGCCCGTGCCCTCGATGTGCCGGACAAGAGCGAGCGCGTATTCAAGTACCACCAGGCCACCGTCGCCCAGGCCGTACAGATCATCGCCTCCATGGGAGTGTCCGACCTCCACGAGCTCACCCCGCAACTGCTCCGGAAGAAGGTGTCTCCCACCGAACAACGCTCATTCGCCGAACTCTACGAATGGCTCGCCCCGGAGCAGTTGGTGAAGGAGCCGCCGGCCAATTGGGCCGATGACTGGGCGGCGGCCGACGCGGATTCCTTCCGCCCGCGAGCTGTGGTGGTCTGAGCCCGCCCGCCAGTTGCGGTAGTCTGAGCGCTCCGGCTGTTCGGACGTCAGCCGATCGGCTGTTGCGCGGCCAGCGGCGGCAATTCCCATGCGCCGGAGGCGATCCCGTCCGTCTGCGGAGTGCACTTCACATTGCCGAGATTGTAGATCTCGTGCGTACCGGGCTGGAGGGTGTCCAGGGCGAGTAAGTGTGCGCGGGCCAGATCGGTGATCCCGAGATAGTCGCGCAGCCCGGTGTCATCGGCGGGGCAGTGCCTATCGAAGTCGAAGTACCGCAGGCTGATTGCGCCGAGTCCGCCGACACGGCAGTAGGCCGCGATCGCACCGTCGATCGCCAATGTGCGGTCCCCGTGGACGGTGGAGGTTGAAGAGAACACCAGCTTCGACACTTCTGCCTCGGCCATAGCATCCAGCAGGGCCAGCGCGGCGCGAGTGCTGTTGTCCCACTGCCATTCCGGATGCGCCATGGATTCCCCGCCCGCGACCAGCCCGGCGATATGGAACACAGCCTCGAAATCTGCTCCCGGAGTGAGGATTCGCGCAGGAGTCCGCCCACCGCCCTCGCGGGACAGCACATCTACCACATCGACCTCGTGCCCGCCGTCCAGCAGCATTCGCACGACAGTTGAACCAACGACCCCCGCGCCCCCGGTGACCAGCAGTTTCATATCAGATCTGCACTCTCATCCCTAGAGGTTTGAATGAAATCCCACACGCGCCGGATCACTGTATCGACTTGTCGCTGATTCGCCGTCGTTCCTCGGTAGCAGTCGAGTTGGCGGGCGAGTCGAGTCCGAGTACTCGGGGACATTCGCATTCTTCCCGGGAAGTGGAGTAGGCGTCTACTCGTGTCAGCGCTGATTCCGGGACCCAGAATTGGGTCGTGCCCAGAGATGCGAACTCGAGCGATTCGGGACGCGAATGTAGCTGGGCCGCTGGTTATCAGGAGGGTTCAGCCATGAGCGCACCATACAACGATCTCGTCGAGGTACCTGTCGGTACGTTTCAGCACTATATGAAGTTCATCGCGGAGAACGACCTCTGGGATGAATCCAGGCAGGCTCTACGCGACGCCGGCTTGAAGTCGGTTGTTCTCGGTGGTCAGCATGTTCAGGTAATTCGGGAGTTCATTGCCGCGAGAGGCAATGAACTGGTGAACGATCCGAATCACGCCAACGCGCTGGTGCTGCCCGAGTGTTCGATTCTCTGCCCGCAACCGGCGGTCCCGGTCTCTCCCGGTCCCGGGGACGCGGGAGCTCCCCCCGCGGGTGATGCCGGGGCGGGTGACGCCGGACATCCGCAGTGAGATCGGACGCGGAGTTCACCGCGGCGCGGGTAGCGAAGGCGCGCTTCGGTGATGGGCTTCTTTCGCACCCGGACGTGCATGGGATCGGTGTCGGCCGCCGACGTCGCGATGGCAGCAAGACTGATCAATACGCCGTTGTGGTGCACGTGGCGCGGAAGCTGCCTCCGGGAGAAATCTCCGCACCGCGATTGCTGCCGACCGAGCTCCGATTTCTCGGCAGCGACGGTCACGAGGTTGTTGTCCGAATCGATGTCCAGGAGCATCCGAAGCCCACACCGGAAGCCGGTCTGCGGGTGCGCCCGGTGCCCGGGGGCGTGAGTGCGGGCTTCTCCGGCACGCTCGGTGGCTGGGTCTGGGACACCGTCACCGGGCAATCCGTCGCGCTGTCGAACGCGCATGTCTTCGGATCGTCGACGGGGACGCCGGTCACTCAGCCCTCGGCGGAGGACGGCGGCACCGATACCGCCGATCTTATTGCCTCGGTGCTGAGATCGGGCCAACTCGATGCCGCGATCGCGGCGCCCACCGGTGCCGGCGTTGCCGACAGCTCGATCGTCAGCGCCGGCCCTGCGGTCTTCGAGATCACCGATGCCATCGTCGGTATGCGGATCCAAAAGACCGGAAGGACAACCGGACTCACCTTCGGCACTGTCGAGCTGATCGATTACGACTCCGACTACTTCGGATCGAAATCCGATCTCTGGATCGATGGTGAGGGCGAAGACTTCTCCGCCGGTGGGGATTCGGGCGCGCTCTATCTGGATGCCGCAGATGCTGAAGCGCACCGCGTGGTGGGACTGCACTGGGGCGGATCGGGCAACAATGGTGTCGGACACCGAATTCAAGCGGTCTTCGATGATCTCAACCTGAAGGTCCTGCCCCGATGACAACCGGGTCCGCCCGGCCCGAAGCCCTCAGGCCGACTGCCTGAGGGCTTCGCGCCGTGCGTCGGTGATATCAGTCGCAGACCTTCACGGCATCGGCCTGGTTGTCCGTCCAGGACGACAGATTCCCCCGAGCACTGTCAGGGATGGATGCGAGCAACTGCCAGCGTTCGCCCGTCCAGTTGTACACCCCCACAGTGGGAGTCGAGTAAGCTCCGTCCATCTGCGCATGATCAACTCGGTTCTTGATTGTGTAGTGCTGCAAGGGAATCTCGCGCCGCCGCAAACCTTCCGCCAGCACGCTCTCCTCATGTTGCATCGGGCCTTTGCCGGAGTACTGGAGAAACGCGGCAGTGATCATGATGGGGTCAATCATGCTGGGAACTGCTCGGGGGCCGCCAACTCCCTGGCCGGGCAGTTACGACGTCTTCGGCCGGTCGGGGTCTATGGCGGGTTGTACCAGGCGGAATGGGGAGTTTTCTCGTTCCATGGGGCGACGCTGGTAGTGGCCTTCGATCTGGTGGTTGGCGATGGTGCCGGAGAGGACGAGGGAATTGTCGGGGTTCCAGTGGTACCGGAGTGTGGTGGGGGAGTCGGAGAGGTGCCGGCGGATGAGGAGGGTGTGGTCTTTCAGCTCCAGGGCCCATGTGGTGGTTGCGCCGGAGGGGGTTTGGGTGATGAAGCTCTGGGAGTCCGGGCGGTCGGTGATTGCTACGTTTGCCCAGGGGTTCGGGTCCTGTGCGGTCATTGCCGCCGGGGTGCCGTCGATGGTGAATGACATTGCCTGCCATTCGCCGTCGAGGGGTGAGCGTGGTGAATGGATATCGATGACGGCGATGACGGCGAGGGTTGCCATCAGAGCTGAATGTGCCACTACTGCAACGAGTCCGAGGGAGAAGGCGCCGAGACGGAAGCGCCTGGTTCCCGGAGCGGGCCACAGGTGTTTCGGCGGGAGGGGGGTGCTGTTGGTGAGGACTCGCAGGACATTGGGCCAGCACGGAGTGGTGAGGGCGATGGCGGTGGCCAGGAGGACGCCGGAGAGGAGTTTTACCGGCACGTCGTAACAGAGGTTGAGGAGGAATACCTGAGCCATGGCAACAATGGCCAGGAGGCCGCCGGCGAGCCAGGTCCGTCTCCAGAGCAGGAGTATGCCCGCGGTGATTTCCGCCAGGCCGGTCGCAATCGAATACACATCCGAGGCGCCCATGAAGGTCCAGAGTGTGTCTTTCAATCCGAGGTCGCCCACCAGCGGCAGCTGGTGCGCAGGCTGTGTCATGTAGCCCATTTGAATGGGTATCGCTTTTGCCAGACCGTAGGCGAGCAACTCGACAACAAGACCGATGCGGGCGAACTCGAATAGCGCCCGCCCTGAACTCCGGTAGTCGGTATTCCTGCGATCGAAGACGCTCCACAGCGCGGCCGCGACTATTCCGAAGATCAGACATCCGACAAGAGCGCACCAATCTCCCGGAGTATCGCCGCTGTTGGTCGTATCCATGGCTACCCCGCGCCCGCGCATCAGCACGCTTCCGACCTGCGCGAGAGCGGCCCTGAACGGCTGGAGTAATCCGTTCAGGGCCACGAAATTGCCGTACACGAATACGACCAGCACGGAACCGCCGATCGTGAACAGCAGCCGGAATCCGATTCTGCTCAGTGGTGTCCAGTCGGCTTGTACTGGAACACGGCTTCGCTCAACGGAATTCGAGTCCAGCGTCGAAGAGGGCATGGTCAGGACGTTAGCATCGCGCAATGCGGTGCGAACATCGGTCGCATTGCTCATTCGGCGTCATCCCTGCGGCGTATTGCCGGTCGGAATCAGTCCACCCTGTGTGCTGACGGACAAGCCCGGCGTCAGTTGACTTCGGCGCCGACCGTTGTCGCCAGGAATGGCCAGGAGCGCTTCAATTCGTCTTCCCAATAGCCCCAGGAGTGGGTGCCGACCGGCTGATCATCCACTGTCACCGGGATATTCAGCTCGTGCAGCCGGTTGGTCAGGTTCACCGTGCAGTAGTGGATGGCTGCTTCGATCGGCCCGCCGAAGGCGATCTGCACCGGAAGCGGAATGCGGCCGTCCTGAACTCGCGGGTCGGCCGGGCTGTCGTGCGGGGCCGCCGGGATGCCGCTACCCGCACTCAGATAGATGGCGGTCCCGCGCAACCGATCGGCATTCACCAGTGGGTCGTTGGCGCGCCACAGCGGCCCATCGGCGGGGCCCCACATGTTCTCGACGCTCTGCCCGCCGCCCCAGTTCTCCACCGTGAGCCGGACGAATTCGTGCCCGACGGGATCGGAGGTCTGCGCGCAGCCGCTGTAGGACGCCACACTGTTCCAGAATCCGGGTTTGGCGATGGCCAGGTTCAGCACCGAGGTGCCGCTCATGGAAACGCCTACCAGCGTGCGATTCCCATTGGCGCCCAGGAACCCTTCGATCGCGGGCGGCAGCTCCTCGTTGAGGAAGGTCTGCCACCTGTTGTGGCCCAGAACGGCGTCGTCGCGAATCCAGTCGGTGTAGTAGGAATCGCTGCCACCGTAGGGCGTGACGACATTGACGTCTTTGCCGCGCAGGAAACTCACGACATCGGTCTGCGCATCCCAGCCACTCTGATTCGGGCCACCGCCGGAGCCGTTGAGCAGGTACATGGTCGGGTGCGCCGCCGCCCGGTCCGCAGCCCGAATGACCTGTATCCGGATCGGCCTGTCCATGGCGGGCGAATAGACCATGACGTTCTGCTGCCGGTCGTTCACGTCCTCGACCGAGACGACACGAGCCGCCCCGGGCTCCGCGGTCGCGGGACTCACGGTGCCGGCCAGACTCGCCGCGGCCAGCGTGCCGCCGAGCACCCAGCGTAGTGCTGCCGTACGTGTCAATCGCCGTGTTCTCAAGCGGATCCTCCCGTTGTCGCCAATGTCGGAGCGGCGCTGCAGCATGCCTGGATAACCGCCAGCGTCCTGGACGGCACACAAGGAGGTTCGTGCTGCCACCGTCTCCGGTTTGGTGCAATCGGTGAGGGGTGTGGTGACCGGCTACAGGTCGGAATCGGCCGTGCGTTTGACCGCGCGGATCGTCTTTGTCCGTATGGGGACGTCGAACTCGCCGTCCGCGGTCTCCGGCCTGCTGTGCAGATAGGCGCGGATCCGATCGAGCAGTGCGGTGCGCTGCGCACCGGGAATGACGACCGTATGCGAATACGTACCTATGGTGGCAGTCAGGGATTCGGCGGTCCGCCGGTGTGCATGCGCGAAATCGGATTGCTCGAAATCCGTGAACAGCGGATGCGCGGGCAGCGCGCTGTTCTTGTCCGGCGGCGGGAGCGAGGCGCCGGAGCGGGAGACCTGCTTCAGCCCCGCGACCCACTCGACCCGGTCGTCCTCGATATTCCAGAATGCGGCCAGCACCCCGTCCGCGCGCAGCACGCGCGCGATCTCCGGAAAGGCCCGCGGCAGATCGAACCAGTGCAGCGCCTGTCCGGCGACCACCGCATCGACGTAGCCATCCGGCAGCGGAATCGCTTCTGCCGCACCGGCAATCGCCTTCACGCCGGGGAAACGACGCACCAGTTCCGCGCGCATCCCATCGTCGGGTTCGACGGCGATCACCTGGGCCCCGGCCGCGATCAGACCCTGCGTGAGCTTGCCGGTACCGGCACCCAGATCGAGTACCACCGGCGACTCTTTCCCGCCGAGCGGCGCCAACGCCCACCGAATACCGGCCGCCGGATAGTCCGGCCGATGCTCCGCGTACGCGGCGGCCTCCGCGCCGAAGGAGGTCGCCCGCCGCACATGAATATCGTCCTGCTCTGCTGTCCGATCCTTCGAATCCCCGATGTTCCACACGGCCACGACGCTACCGGGTCCGCGCACGCCACGAAATGTGTTATCGGGGGAAGGAACGCCCGATCAACTGCGTCTTGATCGAAAGATGTTTCGCCACAGTGAGTTCGGCGCATCGACCGGCGCTTCGGGGGCCGGGCCGGGCCGAGTGGCGCCCCGGCGGACGAAGGCGGGCCGGATATGCGGGTCCGGGGGATCGAAGGAGCGGTGGAAGGTGGGGGTGAGGCTGGCCGAGAGCGGGGGATTGATCCAGGTCCAGTCGGTCGGGCAGGAGCGGCCGGCAATGCGCTCGCGGTCGACGTGGTCGAGGAACTGGCGGGCCACGGTGTGGTGATCGACCAGATGCACGCGCGACTGCCGGTAGCTGTGCAGGATCGCACGGCTCAGTTCCACCAGGGCCTGATCGCGCCAGAGGGTGCGCTCGGTGCTGCGGTCCAGGCCCATCGCGTCGGCGATGGCCGGGAGCATGTCGTAGCGATCGCTGTCGCCCAGATTGCGGCCGATCTCCGAGGAGACGTACCAGCCGTTGAACGGCGCACACGCGTAGGTGAGTCCGCCGATCTCCAGATCCATATTCGAAACGGCCGGTACCGCATGCCATTTGAGACCGAGGTCGGCGAACCAGGTGAACTCCGGATGCCGCATCGGCACTTCGAGGACGAACTCGGGCGGGACATCGAAGCGCTCGATGGTGCCGTCGGGAGTGTGAATCAGCAGGGGCAGCACATCGAATCGCCCACCCGGTGCGCGCCAGCCGTGTTCCCGGGCGAGGTCGGTCAATTCGACATTGGCCGGATCGCCGAGGACCCCGTCTCCGACCCGGTATCCCGCGTAGCGGATGAACTGGGAGTTCAGGATTCGGAAGCCGCGCCCCTGCGCATCGGCGGGCGGGCCGACCGTGATCACCGAACGGACCGCGCCGCCATTGGTGGCGCGGCGCAGATGTTCCAGGCACGCGCCGGCCAGTTCGGCGGCCGAGCCCGCATCGCGCGCATCGACGACTTCCAAAGCGCGCCACTGTCTTCGGCCCACGCACCGGTCGTGATTGCGCCACGCCAGCTTCGTACCGATGCCCAGTTCCTCGAGCGTGTGATGGTACGACCCGGTCCTGCGCAGCTGCCGCAGTGCGACGCCCCCGCGCTGGGCGGGCAGATGCGCCAGTTCGGGCAGCGCGAAGAACTGCGCGCAGTCCGCTTCGCGGTCCTCGGCAGCGGCCGCGCGAATGTCGAGCACCTGATGAGCTGGTGAGTTGCGGTAGGGGCACCCGGGATTGACCTCGTCGACAAGCCGGGGGTCCGTAACCGCAGTGGGGATCATCATTTAGTTGTTGCCTCCGTGGGTTGTGCCAGTGGCTGCCCCCGTTTGTGTGGCAGTCCTCTTCACATCCCCCCTTCCCGTGCACAAATATCGCACGATCACGCCCGGTGTTTGCTCGAAATCGCCCACAAGAACAGGAAACTGGTTCGGGAACGCTGATCAACACCGCCAGCCGGTTGCCGGCAACCTTGAATAGATCAACCGCATCCTCGGTTCGGCGCCGATGAGCTATTCGCACGTATGTGCGAGTTATCGATCCGGCGGTGGCCGGAGGTGCTGGACACTTTCGGCGCGGAGACGGGCTTGTGTTCCGCGCATACGGCAATATGATCCCTATCGTGACGAATTTGCGGATCAGTGAGGCGGCGGCGCTGCTGGGCGTCAGCGACGACACCGTGCGCCGCTGGATCGAGCAGGGACGGCTGGCCGAGGTCCGTCTGGACAGCGGCCGCAAGGGTGTGCGCGGTGCGGATCTCGCGGAAATCTTGCGCAGCTCCTCCGACCCGCACGTTCCGGGCCCCACGGTGGCGGTCTCGGCGCGCAACCGAATGCGCGGCATCGTGACCCGCATTGTCAAGGACACGGTCATGGCGCAGGTCGAGATGCAGGCCGGGCCGTTCCGCCTGGTATCGCTGCTGAGCCGGGAATCGGTCGACGAACTCGGGCTGGAGGTGGGCAGCATCGCTGTCGCCTCGGTCAAATCCACCCATGTCGTGGTCGAGATACCAGAAAGTTGATGAGGATGAAGACAATTCGCACGCTCGCGCTGACTGCCGCAGCGCTCACCGTGACAGCCGGACTGGTCGGATGCAGCTCCGATGACAATTCGAGCAAGCCCGCCGCCGACGGCCGGATCTCCGGCACGGTCACGGTCTTCGCGGCCGCGTCGCTGACCGATACCTTCAACCAGCTCGGCCACGATTTCGAGGCGGCACACCCGGGCGTGAAGGTCGTCTTCAGCTATGGCGGCAGCTCGGCGCTGGCCCAGCAGATCAACCAGGGCGCGCCCGCGGACGTCTTCGCCTCGGCGGCTCCGGCGAATATGAAGCAGGTCGTGGACACCGGTGAGATCACCGCCCCGCAGGCGACCTTCGTCAGCAACCGTTTGGAAATCGCTGTGCCCAAGGGTAATCCGGGCCACATCACCGGACTGGCCGACTTCGGCAAGGCCGGCTCGCGCACCGCGCTGTGCGCCGAGCAGGTGCCGTGTGGCGCCGCGGCCAAGCAGGTCTTCCAGATCGCGGGCATCACGCCGCAGCCCGTCACCCGTGAGCAGGACGTGAAAGCGGCGCTCACCAAGGTGACCCTCGACGAGGTGGATGCCGCGCTGGTCTACCGCACCGATGTGCAGGCCGCCGGTGACAAGGTGCAGGGCATCGACTTCCCGGAATCGGCCAAGGCGATCAATACCTACCCGATCGCGCCGCTGGCCAAGGCGCCCAATGCCGCCGGGGCCGCGGCCTTCGTCGATTTCATCAAGGGCGATCAGGCCAAGAAGGTCTTCGCCGCCGCCGGATTCGACACCCCGTGACGGTCGTGACCACCGCCGGGGGACGCCGGTGAGCGGAGCCTCGGCACGACGGCGGGCAGTACGGGGACGACGACCGGTCATCCTGGTATTGCCCGCCGTGTGCGCGCTGGCCTTCCTGCTGGTGCCGCTGCTCGGCCTCCTGGTCCGCGCACCCTGGCGGACCCTGCCCGAACGGCTCTTCAGTGCGGAAGTCGGTCAGGCCCTGCGGCTTTCGCTCATCTGCGCGACCCTGGCGACGGTCATCTGCCTGGTGTTCGGTATTCCGCTGGCCTGGCTGCTGGCTCGGGCGCACTTGCCCGGACGCGGGCTGATTCGCGCGCTGGTCACGGTGCCGCTGGTGCTGCCGCCCGTCGTCGGCGGTGTGGCCCTGCTGCTGGTGCTCGGCCGTCGCGGACTGGTCGGGCAGTACGCCTATGACTGGTTCGGTGTGGCACTGCCGTTCACCACCGCCGGTGTGGTGGTGGCGGAGGCATTCGTGGCCATGCCGTTCCTGGTGATCTCCGTGGAAGGCGCACTGCGAGCGGCGGATACGCGCTACGAGGACGCGGCCGCCACCCTCGGCGCTTCCCCCTGGTACACCTTCCGCAGGGTCACGCTGCCCTCGGTACTGCCCGGCGTGATCGCCGGTGCGGTGCTGTGCTGGGCGCGGGCACTGGGCGAATTCGGCGCGACCATCACCTTCGCGGGCAATTTTCCGGGCAAGACGACAACCATGCCGCTGGCGGTATATCTCGCGCTCGAAACCGATCCCGATGCGGCGATCGTGCTCAGCCTGGTGCTGCTCGTCGTCTCGGTGGGCGTCCTGGTCTCGCTGCGGGAGCGCTGGATGCGAGGACCGGTATGACGCTGCACGCCCAATTGCGTTTCGACCGGCCACAATTCCGGCTGGACATCAGCATCACCTCCGCACCCGGTGAGGTGATCGCACTGCTCGGGCCCAACGGCGCCGGTAAGACCACCGCGCTGCGCACTCTGTCCGGGCTCACCCCGCTCACCGGTGGCGAGATCACGCTGGGTGACGCGGTCTGGGATGCGCCACCGGCGGTGTTCGTTCCCGCCGAACGACGCGAGGTCGGTGTGGTATTCCAGGATTACCTGCTGTTCCAACACCTTTCGGCACTGGAGAATGTGGCGTTCGGACTGCGCGCCCGCGGTATGCGCCGGGCCGCGGCCCGCGCCCGCGCGAGTACCTGGCTCGACCGCGTCGGCCTGCACGACCACGCGACGTCGACGCCCCGCTCGCTGTCCGGCGGACAGGCGCAGCGGGTCGCGCTGGCTCGTGCCCTGGCCACCGAACCGCAACTGCTGCTGCTCGATGAACCCCTCGCCGCCCTGGACGCGAGCACCCGGATGCAGGTGCGCGCCGATCTGGCCCGGCATCTGCGCGACTATGCCGGGCATACGGTGCTGGTGACGCACGATCCCCTGGACGCCATGGTGCTGGCCGATCGGCTCATCATTCTCGAGGACGGCGCCATCGTCCAGGAGGGCACGCCGGTCGATATCGCGCGCCGGCCGCGATCGGACTATGTCGCGAATCTGGTCGGGCTCAACCTGTTTCGCGGCACCGCCGACGGCGCGGTGGTGGCGATCGACAGCGGCGGCGCCCTCACCGGCACCGAACCTGCGGCGGGGCGGGTATTTGTGGCCTTCCCGCCCACGGCGGTCGGTCTGCACCTGGAACAGCCCGCCGGCAGTGCCCGCAATGTCTGGCCGGTCACCGTCGTGGGCTTCGAGCAGCACGGCAATACGACCCGCGTGCAACTCGACGGCGCACCCCCGGTCCTGGCCGACATCACCCCGGCCGCGGTAGCCGACCTCCGGCTGCAGCCGGGCCTGCGGTTGTGGGCCGCGGTCAAAGCCACGGAGATCCACACCTACCCGGCCTGAGGACCCGGCGTTCGGATCAGGCCGGAAGGCCTTGCGGCGGAGTGGTTTGCAGATACCAGATCCACCCGGGGAAGCGGGTGTGATCCATGCGGAAGCCCTGGATGTCGACCGCGTATTTCGCACCGGTGCTCGCCTCGTGCAGGTGCACCCTGGTCGGGCCGTCGGAATACACGGGGTCCGCGGCCGCCCAGGCGTCGCGGAATTCTGTGAAAGTGGCCAGGCCGGAAAGCAATTCGGCGAAGTCGCCGTCCGATCGCAGGCTGCCGGCGGCCCCGCGCAGCCAGCCCACGATATGGGTGAGCATGCCGTTCCAGTCCGCGACAATCTGTTTCGCCACCGCATTGCTCAGGTACCACCGCAGGAAATTGCCCTCTTCCGCAATTCCCTTGAACGCCTTGGTGAATGCTTCGTTGCACGCCAGCACATTGAGGCGGATATCGAAGTAGCAGGCGATCCGCGGCTCGCAGAGCGCGAGGGTACGGCGGATATCGCCGGTGATGGTCTCGCGCAATTCGACGACGGTGGGGACGGAATCGATGCCGACGCCGGCCAGGTCCAGGCAGTGCCGTCGTTCGGCATCGGTCAGCGTATCGACCCGATCGAGGGATTTGAGCAGGGCGATGAGCACCGCCCGACCGGGGTTATCGCGGTGGCCGCGTTCGAGATGCGACAGATAACTGGCGCTCACACCGCTGGCGAAGGCGAGCGACTCCCGGGAGATTCGCCGGTTTTCACGCAGACGCCGCAGGGTGTCGCCGAGCCGGGGCGGCTGAGGGCAATGAAGCAAAGTCGTCTCCGAGCATAGTGGTGGATAGTGGTGTTCCCCCAGCCCGGCCGCGCTCGGGGAGCGCACCACAACCTGAGCTCAGTATTTCCGGAACAGCGGGACAGGACCTCACCCGTATCGGGTGAAAAACGCGCTGGAATGCTCAGATCAAACCGGTGCGCCGGGCGCGATCGAGAGCATCGACCCGGGTATTCGCGCCCAGCTTCGTATAGATACCGCGCAAATGGGTCTTCACGGTATTGATCGAAACTCCCAGATCATCGGCAATGTGCTGGGTCGTGCGGCCGGACGGCAGCAGGCGCAGCACGGTCACCTCGGTGGTGGTCAGCGTCGGATGCTCGGTGCGGCGCTGCGCCCTGGGATGCCGGCGGACGAAGTCGGCGAAGACATCGTGGCGGCCCAGTTGCCCCGCGAGCGCATCGAGCAGCCGAATCGCCTGGGGCACCTCGAGAAATGGCCGCACCAGTTTGTCGCGTGCCGCGATTCGCAGTGCGTTCGCCATCCCCTCGCGCGCCTTCAGCGGCTGCTCGGGATGCGATACCGCATAGAGCAGCCAGGCGAAGATCGCATTGGTGGGGTGAATGGTCTCGGAGTTCTCGATGAGCGGACGGATCAGGGCGCGGGTGGCCGCCGGACTGTTCGCCGCATTGGCGATCGCGGCGCGGGCGATCGCGATATCAGGGGTATCGCCGAGTGTCCGCCGCGCGTGCTCAACGAGCAGTCGCGCCGTGCGCGGTTCGTGCACCCGCAGGAGCGCCCACACCACGGGGGGAACGAGGCCGCTGCTCATCATCGGCACCGCCTGCTTGTCGAGTAGCTCGAGCATGCTGTAGCGCAGGGTATCGGCGGCCGTTGATTTATCCGCCGCGCGCTCGAAGGTGAGCAGCCGGCCCACGACGTGGGCATGCCAGCCCGCCGCCGGAACCGATGAGCCGTCCTGCCTCGAATGCACGGTCATGGCCGCACGCACCTGCGCGGGATCGGGCCATTCGCCCTGCAGATAGGCGGCCAGTGCGGACATGGTGAGCGACAGTGTGGTGTCCGGGTTGTCGGGCACGGCATATTCGGCGGCAAGGGACAGCGCCCGATCGGCCCGCTCCCGCATGGCGGTGATCTCACCCGCGAGGCCGGCCGCGGTCGCCAGCCGGGTGACCGCCTGCACTGCCAGACGCGCGCGCCCGGAGTGCTCGGCAACCGCGAGCGCCGAATGCAGCAGCTCCGCAGCGCGGGCGATATCGCCTCGGACGAAGGTCGCCATGGCGAGCTGATTGGTTGCGTAGCAATCGATATCGGCATTGCCGGTGCTCTGCATCGGCTCCCGCATCGTGATGTCGTCCACCGCGGTCCCGGCCATCACCGCCGCGCCGGCGGCGGTGGCAGCGGTCAGCAGCTCGATCCACGATGCCGGGACGAACGACACCCGGGTCGACTGCCGTGTCCGCGCCACCTCCAGGAGCGGAAGCGCATCGGCCGCATCGCCGTACAGCAGCGCGTTCATCGCGCACAGCAGCCAGATGTACGGGTCGTCGGCGAGGTCCGGCCGCAGACTGTGCAGTGCGGCGAACAAACCGCAGCCGCGGCCCTCCAGCACCAGTTCGAGGGCGGCATCGATGAGGAAGCGCTGCAAATGGGTTTCGCCCGGGCCCGCCAGCAGATGCGGCAGCGCCGCGAGCGGCTGATCGGCATGCCGCAACCAGGTCGCGGTCCGGACATGCAGATCGCGCCGCGTCTCGATACCGAGCCGATCGGCTTCGGTGCGCAGATACGAGCGCAGCATCGGGTGGTAGCTGAACCAGAGTTCGTCCCCGCGCAATGCCTGCGTGAGCGGGAAATTGATGCGATCGAGTTCGTACATGCGATGCGCGGCGCCGCCGCCGGTCAGTTCATCGGCGAGCTGCTCGGTGAAGGAATCGGGAATGCTGGTGTAGGTCAAGAACAATCGCAGCTCCGGCGACAAGGTCTCGATGAGTTCGCGCATCAGGAAATCGGAGACGGCCTGGGACGGCCGCGCGAGCGCCGTCAGCGCGGCGACCCGATTCCGGCTGTGGCTCGCGAGATGAATGGCCGAAATGCGCACCAGCGCAGGCCATCCGCGTGTCAGGTTCGCGATGGTGCGCAGTTCGTCGCCGGTGAGCGAGGGCAGGTGCTGACGGCACAGCTGCGCCACCTGCTCGTGTGACATGACCAGCAGTCCGGCGGGCATGCGGGTGAGTTGTCCGGCGAGCTCGAAATTGTGCCAGCGCACCGGGGGATCGAAGCGGCCCGCCACGAGCGCGGTGACCGTGTCCGGCGCATGGGTCAGGAAATACTCGAGGCCGGCCAGCGCGACCGGGTCGGTGAGCAGATGGGCATCGTCGATCACCAGGACAACGGGCGTCGAGCGCGCGCTGACGGCGTCCAGGAGTTGGACCGCCTCCGCGAGCGGTGCGGCATGGCCCGGATGCGGCGCCTCGGGGACGGCCAGTTGTGTGCGCAGTGTGCTCCACAGCAGCTGCGCCTGCGTGCTCGCCCGGCTCACTGTCAGCCAGGCCGACTCGGCGCCGCCGACGTGCCGGCGCATCCAATCGGTCAGCAGGATGGTTTTGCCGCTACCGGCCGGTGCGCAAATCATCAGCACACGGGTATTCGGGTCCGAGACAGCGATATCGATCCGGTCGCGCAAGTCGGGTCGATCGATGGGCTGGATGGTCAGGCGCGGCGGTCCGGCCGGTGACCTGACCACCCCATGCACGGCAGCCAGCGGCACAGATTGTTGCGGCGTGCGCACCGCGCCTCCTTCACCGTTCAAACTGACTAATCGACACTTCAATTGAGAAGTTACCGCATGGAAACAATGCCCTGGACCAGGTGCGGGGATTTAGCGTAGCCCGTTCCGGCAAACTCTTGGACAACAGGTCCGGTTGTGAAATCTGCTTGGTTCTTGCTGGTCACGGCCGTTCCCCTGCGTGAACGTGTGAACAAGCGAGCAAGACCTGATGGCCGAGTCGCGGGTGCGGCCTTCGGGGCAGGCCGACCAAAGTGAGCAGCTTCACGGAGATCACCCCTGCCGGGTGATGCGTGACAAACGCTGGTCGCGGCGATCGAAAACCGATTGCCGCGGTCAGGGCTGCTTGCGGGTCAACAGGGGGATCGTGAGGTCATCGATGACCTCACCCACGAATCCGTCGTCCACCGGCCGATTCTGGATGGCGACTCGATAGAACATCATGGCGGGGAGGATATCTCGGACATTCTCCCAGTCATCGGCGCGAGCGATCTCGCCGCGTGCATGGGCATTGCCGAGGATCGTGGTGAAGGCCTCGTGCCTGCTCTGGTCGACGACCTGATTGACCGCGTGCCGGATGGTCGCGTCGCGGGCCATAGCGGTGGCCATACCCGCCATCACGCCGTCGCGCAGCGGATTTCGCTCCATGAAGAACCCGGCGAGTGCGAACAGGTCCTCGCGCAGGGCCCCGGTGTCCGGCGCGGCGACATTCCACTCGAATGCTCTGATGGCGTCGATCATCAACTCGCACTTGGTTTTCCAGCGGCGATAGACCGTAGCCTTACCGGCTCCGATGCGTGCCGCGACCGCTTCGATGGTCACCTTGTCGTAGCCGACCTCGGCGAGCAATTCCTGGGCGGCTCTGATGAGATCCAGGTCGCGCTGCGGATCGCGTTTGCGACCCGCGCGCTGCTCGCTCGCATCGGTCATCGGCTGGTTCCCCTCTGTCGCGGTGTCTCGGTGCCCACCCTATTGCGAGACGATACGGCTTCGTTTTATTCCGGTGGCCGTGTTGACGAAATTCGGCGCACTCCTTCAGAACGACACCCCGAACACCTCCGGATAGCGGCCCGCCACGGAGGCCGCGCCGTAGACTCCTCGACCGGCGGAGGCTATCCGAATCGTGAATTCAGCTGGTAGCGACCTATTTCCGTGCGGCATATCCGTTCTCTGTATCGATCACCCGGGAGAAAGTCTTGGCACTTGTGCGGATATCGTCGGCGCTCGCTGTTTCCGTGGCGTGTGCGATCGGAACGATAATCGGTGTTCCCGCATCGGCGGATCCACCGCAGATCGATGATTCGCTCGGTTCGCGCCTGGTTCTCGGCGCTGCGAACTTGCCGCCGACGCAGGCGCTGCTGCAGATATCGCGGCAGCTCTTCCCTGATCGGGGCCCGTACGTCCCGTGGACATACCAGCTGCCACCTGCCCCGATCCCGTATACGCCCGCGCACGGCGTATGCCCGAGTGGATCCGACGGCTGCATCGACGACACCATCGCCGATATGGAATCGCGGGCCGTGATCATGAAGCGTGAATGCGATGACAATGCTCCGCTGCTCCTGAGCTATCTGCACACCACGAAGGGTGAACGCGAAATTGCGCAGGCGCGGGGCGGGTTCATCTATCCGCAGCATGTGAACGACTGGTCGACCACCTATGCGCATCACTATTTCGATGCCATCGACAACTACTACAAGAACGGCCGGCCCGATCTGGTACCCGAGTCGTGGAAGCAGAATTTCCGTGCCTCCGATGACCATTCGCTGACCGTATTCGGCAATGTGGCGGCTGCCTACAATGCGCACATCACTCATGATCTCCCGATTGTGATCGCCGAAATGGGTATCACCGCGCCGGACGGCAGTTCGTACAAACCGGACCACGAGAAGATCAATGAGCTACTCGCCGAGGCGGAACAGGGCACGGTCCAGGAGCTCGCGGCGCTCTACGGTGACGCGGATCCGGCAATGCGCGCCCCGTACGAGGCCGAGCCGCTCACCGCGATCGCCTTCGGCCAGACCATTCAGATCTGGCGCGAATACGCCTGGCGCGGCGCCGAGCAGTTGCTGCTCGCTCCGACCCCCGAGGCGAAACAGGCGGTCGAGCAGCAGATCGACAACCTGTCCAATCTGCTCGGGGACATCATCCTGCGGCTGTTCGCCCGCACCGACCCCGGACCGCACCGGTCGCACTGCCCGGCTGGCTGAGAGCCTGTCACTGCTGTGCCTATTGTTTGATTCGTGAACGGACGCACGGCTGTGGCGCGGCTGCGGCGCCGATGGACTCTGCGGGCGCGGTTGCTGGTGACCATGCTGGTGATGACCGCTATCGGGTTGATCGTGTTCGGCGTGCTCAGTGTGAGTCTGCTCGGCCGCTCCGAGCTGGCCCGGATCGATGCGCAGATCGATGCGGTGGCCATTGATATGTCCTCGTCGAACCGGCCGCCGCCACCGCCCGCGGATGTCTCCGACGAGGCCGATGCCGATCTGCCCTCGCCGTTCCGGGTGTTCTTCTTCGATAAAACGGGCGCGTCGACGGGGTTGATCGGTGACGGCGTCGCACCGCCCGCGCTGCCGGCGATGGATGCCGCATCGGTCCGTTCGCGGGGAAGTGAGCCGTTCACCGTGCCGGATGTGGACGGGGCGGTGCAGTGGCGGGTGCGCACCAATGTTCAGGTGCCGAGCCGGACCGAGCCGGGCGGCGGGACCGTCGCGGTCGCCATGTCGCTGGACACCTATCACGCGACCGGACGGCAATTGCGCTCGATCGAGCTCGCGGGTGGGATCGGCGTGCTGGTGCTGCTGGGCGTTGTCGCGGCCTGGATGGTCCGGGTGGGGTTGATGCCCCTGACCCGTATCGAGCACACCGCGCAGGCGATTGCTGGTGGTGATCTCGATCGCCGTGTGGCACAGACCGATTCGCACACCGAGACCGGACGGCTGGGGACGGCGTTCAATGTGATGCTGGCCCGCCTGTCCTCGACACTGCGCCGGCTGGAGGAGTCCGAGGAGCGGATGCGCCTGTTCATCGCGGACGCCTCGCACGAGCTGCGCACACCCCTGACCTCCATTCGCGGTTATGCCGAGCTGTACCGGCACGGTGGCGCCGGCACGCCGGCCGAGCTGGAGCGCATGATGGGCCGCATCGAGAGCGAGGCCGTTCGCATGGGTCTGCTCGTCGACGATCTACTGCTGCTGGCCCGGCTCGACGAGGAGCGCCCGCTGGTGCTGGCCGATATCGATCTGTCGGCGGTGGCCGGCGATGTGGTGCAGGACGCCGTCACACGCCAGCCCGAACGCACTGTGCGGCTGCACCTTCCGGATGATCCGATGCGGATCGAAGCCGATGAGTATCGACTGCGCCAGGTGCTGACCAACCTGGTGGGCAATTGCCTCACGCACACTCCCGCTACCGCCGCGATCGACGTCACGGTCGACCGGGTGAGCGCTGCCGCGAGTGCGGGCGTACTCGCGGAATCCGGTGGAATTCTTGCCGATTCCGCCGAATTCGCGGTGATAGAGGTGCGAGACGACGGCCCGGGGATTCCGGCGGAGAAGGCGCCGCACATTTTCGACCGCTTCTATCGAGTCGATGAATCACGTTCCCGCGCAGGCGGTTCCGGATTGGGGCTGGCTATCGTGGCAGCCATCGTCGCCGCACACGGCGCCCGGATCCAATTGCTCGATGAGCGCGAGGGCGGGACGGTCTTCCGGGTCTATTTCGCCCTCGGTGACGCCGCCTCGGGCCCGCCCGCCTCGCCTGCCTGACGGTTTCCTGCGTTGTTCACAGGAAACCCCCAGCTCACTTTAAGTATGAAGTGGGTTGGTACGGGAACCATGAGCTGCATGATGAACCGAATCCCGCAGGTGCGACTACCCGGCTGCGGGCCGCGTGAACTGCGGCCGAGCCGGAAGTGAAGCTGCGGGAGTCGCTAGGGCAGCGGGCGTCGTCGGTTCCGCTGCGTATCGGCCTGGTGGTCGCGATGGTGGGACTGGCCGCGCTGGTCCTCATGGTGTCCGGTGTGGCATTGACCTCGGCGCTGTCACGATCGCTGACATCGCGCACCGATGAGCAGTTGAACGATGCCGCCCGCAGCTGGGCAGTGCCGCGCGCCATGAAGCAGATTCAAACCGATGACGGTCACACCGTCTGGGTGCCCGCCGACGCGCCCCGGCCGCCGAATTCCGACAGATTGCCCAGTGAGCAGCCGCGCCGCTTCTTCGAACTGCGCAAAGGCCCTGACGGACAGGTCTATTCGGAGGTGGCCGGCGGTAATGAAGGTTCCGCGCCCGATCTGAGGGGCCACACCGGCGGCAGCCCCGCGACCGTCGGCTCGACCGATGGTTCGACAACCCGATGGCGGGTGCTGACCGTCACCAACAAGTACGGCTCGACCACGATCGGGGTCTCGCTGGCGGACAACCTGCAAACGGTGTCCGGTCTGATTTATTTCGAATTGGCTACCGGCGCAACGGCTTTGCTGCTGCTCGGCTGCGGCGGGTACCTGGTGGTGCGGCGCAGCCTGCGACCGCTGCGGCAGGTGGAGGAGACGGCGGCCGCCATTGCCGGTGGCGATCTGCATCGGCGGGTGCCGGTGCGGGGCGTCGATACCGAGGTCGATCATCTGGCCCGTTCGCTCAACGAGATGCTGGCCCAGATTCAGCACGGAGTGGCGGCGACCGAGGCGTCGGAGGAGGCCGCGCGGCGCTCGGAAGCCAAGATGCGCCGCTTCATCGCCGATGCCAGCCACGAATTGCGGACTCCGCTCACCACCATTCGTGGTTTCGCGGAGCTGTACCGGCAGGGAGCCAGCACCGATGCGGCGGGTGTGCTCACCAGAATCGAGAACGAGGCGTCCCGGATGGGTCTGCTGGTGGAGGATCTGCTCATGCTGGCGCGGGTGGACGCGAATCGCCCGCTGGCACGAAAACCGGTGGATATGTTGCTGATTGCCGGTGACACCGTGCACAACGCACAGGCCATCGCCGCCAAACAGAAGCCCGCTCCCGATGCGCCGGACCGCTCGATCCGCCTGGAGGTGCTGCCGGGTGAGGGCACGCTGCAGGTGATCGGCGATGAGACCCGATTGCGTCAGGTGCTGACCAATCTGGTCGGCAATGCGCTGACCCACACTCCGGTGCAGGCGCCGATCACGGTGCGGCTCACGCCTTTTCCCGATGAGGTGCGGGTCGACGTCGTCGACGGCGGGCCGGGACTGTCTCCGGAGTCGGCGGCCCGGGTCTTCGAACGCTTCTATCGGACCGATGCCTCGCGGGCCCGGGCCAGCGGCGGAACCGGACTCGGCCTGTCGATTGTGCAGGCGCTCGTGCTCGCGCACGGGGGACAGGTGACACTCGATACGGTGCAGGGCGAGGGCGCCACCTTCACGGTGTCCCTGCCGCGCACCCTGTGACCAGGCAAGGTTGCCACACGCTATGCCCGGATTGTGCCTATTGTGGGTTTCGTGACCGACCGATCCGCACCGGGCGAGGCCTCCGTCCTCGTAGTCGACGATGAGCCCTTCATCCTTGACCTGCTCGGTTCCGCCCTGCGCCTGAGCGGATTCGAGGTGCATTCCGCCGAGAGCGGCCGCAGCGCGTTGGCTGCCGCCGCGGCGCATCGGCCGGACATCATCGTGCTCGATGTCATGCTGCCCGATATCGACGGATTCACCGTGGCGCAGCGGCTGCGCGATCGCGGCAGCGATATCCCGGTGCTGTTCCTGACCGCCCGGGACGCGGTGGCGGACCGCCTGGCCGGGCTCGCCGCCGGTGGCGACGACTACGTCACCAAACCGTTCAGCCTCGAAGAGGTGGTACTGCGCCTGCAGGCCATCCTGCGCCGCAGCCGCGTCTCCGACGCCGAGGCCTCCGGCCACCTGCGCGTCGCCGATCTGGAACTCGATGCCGAGTCCCATGTCGTCCGGCGGGCCGGTGAATCGATCTGGTTGTCGGCCACCGAGTTCAACCTGCTGCGCTACCTCATGCTCAATGTCGGCAAGGTCGTGAGCAAACGGCAAATCCTCGATCGTGTCTGGGAGGCGGAGGAAGGCCGCGGCGAACGAGTCGTCGAAACCTTCGTCAGCCAGCTGCGCCGCAAGATCGACGCCCAGGGCCCGCCGCTGATCCATACCGTCCGGGGCGTCGGCTATTCATTGCGCCTGTCGACCGCGAACTCCTGATTCCGATCAGTCTATCAGTTCGTACTTGCGCACTGTCTCTTCGTCGAATTCGATGCCCAGGCCGGGGCGTTCGGGAATGAAGATCTGATTGCCGCCGTAGCGGAGACGCGATTCGGGGGTGAGCAGGGCTTCGAAGTTGTAAATGCCCTTCTCCAGGGCGAAGTACTCCACGACCAGGGTGTTGGAGACCGCGCCGCACAGGTGCGCATGCAGATTGTGGTGCCAGTGCGGGGCCATCTGCAGTCCGAAGGCGTCGGCCGCATGGGCGATGCGCAGCCATTCGGTGACGCCACCGGCCACGGCCGCATCACACTGCAGAATCGGAATCCCCGCTTCGATGAGAGGCCGGAATTCCCAGCGGGTTTGGTGGATTTCGCCGGTGGCTATCGGGGTGCGCACGGTGCGGGACAGTTCGGCGTGACCGGAGATCGCCTCGGGGGACAGCGGCTCCTCGAACCACCACAGCGGGGTGTCCCCGGCGGCACGCTCGAAAGCCGCTATGGCGGTACGGGCTTCGTGAACCGAGCGGTAGGCGTTATTGGCATCCAGGGCCAGCCGGCCGGTGTCCCCGATGGCTGCGATCGCGGCCGTGACCCGGCGGGCATCCTCGGCTACCGGCAGCCCGCCGACCTTGATCTTGTGATCGGTGAAGCCTTGCGAGACATTGAATTCGATCTCCCGCACCACCGCTTCGGTCCACTCGCCGTCATCCGGGCGGTAGTACCCGCCGGAGGCGTAGGCGGGCAGTGCGGTGGTCGACCCGCCGAGCAGATTCACCAGTGGCAGCCCGGCCCGTTTGGCGCGTAGGTCCCACAGCGCGATATCGATCGCCGAGAGTGCGCGCAGGACGGTGCCGCGCCGCCCTTCGAGCAGGGTCTCCTGATAGGCCCGATCCCACAGTCCCACTACATCATTGGGATCGTCGCCGATATACACCCGCGCGAGCAGATCATCGACCGCGGACTTGGCCAGCAGTCCCGATCCGGTCCCGGCATAGGTGTAGCCGACGCCCGTCGCGCCGTCCGTGGTGGTGACCTCGACCAGCAGATAGTGCCGGAAGTTCAAGTCGCGATTGGACATTCGGGTCGGCTTGTCGACGGGCACGCCCACCGCGCGGGTGCGGATACCGGCAATCGTCATCGGTTGCTCCTGGAGGTCTCGGCGGTGCGGACCGCCTGGATATTGGCGAATTCGGTGAGTCCGTAGTGCCCCAGCTCGCGGCCGTAACCGCTGGCCTTGACGCCGCCGACGGGCAGGCGGGGATCGGATTCGGAGATTCGGTTGATGAAGATCGATCCGGCGTCGATGCCGTCGGCCAGATAGTCGATGACACTGCGGTCGGCGCCCCAGATCGAACAGCTCAGTCCGTACACGGAACTCGCGGCGGCAGTCAGCGCCTCCGCCGGTGAGTCGACGGGCAGGACCGCACCCAGAGGTCCGAAGGTCTCCTCGCGAAAGGCGACAGCGGAGGTATCGGGCACCTGTACCAGGGTCGGCGGGAACCAGGCTCCGGGCCGCTCATCGGGCTTGCCGCCGAACAGCACCTGTGCCCCACCGGCGAGCGTCGCCTCCAGCTGCCGGCGCAGCTCGTCACGCAGATCGACGCGCGCCATCGGCCCGACCTCGGTCTCCGCCGATCTCGGATCGTCGTACACCAGCTCGTCGAGCCCGCTCACCATGGCTTCGACGAATTCCGGGAAGACAGTGCGCTCCACAATGATTCGCTTGGCCGCGATACAGCTCTGCCCCGCATTGAGGTACCGCGAACGCACCGCGGCGGCGGCTGCGGCGGGCACATCGGCATCCCGCAGCACAATGAGCGGATCGGAACCGCCCAGCTCGAGCACCGACTTCTTGACCGCGCGCCCGGCACGCGCGGCGACCAGCGCACCGATGCGATTACTGCCGGTGAATGCCACGCCCACAATCGCCGGATCGTCGATGAGCGGCGCCACCCGATGTGTCGGCAGCACCACGCTGCTGAGGATTCCGGCCCCGAACACCTCGTCGAACAGCGATTGCACCGCCCGCGCGCACCCGGTCACATTGTCGGCGTGTTTGAGCACAATGGCATTGCCGACCGCGACCGCGGGCAGCATGGCTCGGATGACCTGCCAGAACGGGTAATTCCACGGCATGATCGCCAGAATGACGCCCAGCGGCCGCAATCGGACCTTCCCGGCATCGGGCAGCACGTCGACCTGGTGCGGGGCCAGCATTTCCGGCATGCGGTCGGCGTAGTACTCACAGGTCGTCACGCATTTGTCGATCTCGGCGCGGGACTGCGTGATCGGCTTGCCCATTTCGGTGGTGATCAGCAGCGCCAGTTCCGCACGCCGCGTGCGCATCAGCTCCGCCAGGGCGCGAAAGTCCAAGACGCGCTGGGACACCGGGATATCGGCGTGATTGCGGATCGCCGTCTGCGCCCGGCGCAGCAGCCGGCCCACCTCGCGATCACTGCTGAATCGGTAGGTGGCGAGCGTCTTCCCGCTGCGAGGGTCGGCGGTGGTGATCACAGCAGGACCTCCGCCGGTGCTGCGATACGGGCGCGCAGCCAGTCCTGGAATCGGCGGCCGATGATCACCGGATCCTCCAGTAGCTTGGGCACATTCGTCGCATTGCCGACCTCGATATGGGTGTGCACCAGTACCGGACCGGGCGAATCCAGCGCGGTGACGAGCGCGGCGCGCAGTTCGAGGGCATCGGCGGCGCGGTGCACGGTCCAGCCGGTGGCCTCGGCGACCAGTCCCAGGTCGATGGTGTCGGCGTAGGTCGGCAGGTTCGCGGTCGCGCCGTAGACGGCATTGTCCAGCAGTACCGTCACCAGCTTGGCGGGGCGCAGAAATCCGCCGGTGGGAAGCACATTGGGGTTCATCAGCAGAGAGCCGTCGCCCTCGATGGCCACCACCTTCGGCACCGGTGTCTCCGCTATGCCCAGGGCGATGCCGGTGGCGGCCGAGATGGCCAGCCCCATGGAATCGAGCAGATACAGATGATTGGGCCGGTCGGCCACCGCGGCGAGTTCCCGGCTGGAGGCCGCGCAGGTGACCACCACCGGCAGCTCGGCCGTGCAATCGGCGATCACCCGGAGCGCTTCGATACGCAGCACGATCAGGCCGCCTTTCCGTCGGTATTCCAGAAGTGGGTCAGCACCACGACCGGCCGGAAGGTCATGCGCGCGTGCACACCCGCCTCGGTCACGACCGACTCCCAATCGGAAGCCGCACTGCGCCGGTCGATTTCGAAGACCGGCAGCCCGATCTGCCGCAGCATGCCGGGCGCGTACTGACTGAAGGTGTGGATCATCGAGTTGTATTCGCCGAGCCCGCCGCGGGTATTGGCCACGATCAGCAGCGGCAGGTGATAGGCCGTGTTGAAGGTGGTGAGCGCGGTCAGCGCATTGCCGAATCCGTTGTCCTGCATGACGATCGCACCGAGCTTCCCTGCCAGTGGGAGCGCGCCGAGCACCCCGGCCGCTTCCTCCTCCCGGGACAGCGGGAAGACGGTCCGCGAGCGGCCGTCCGCGCCGCCACTGGATGCCACGAGGGCGGAAATGACGGGCGCGACGCTCACGGACGGGACGTATCCGACCAGATCGACCCCCGCCGACCAGATGCCCCGGGCGATCGACGCCGCATACGAAGTTGGGTCCACAGCATGTCCTTTCACCGGACCTGACTGCCGAGTGATGGTTCACTAGACCACTGCAACATACTAATAGTCGTAAGTAGCATGCAACTGTTTGGCAGCAAAGATTCTGAAAGGTGACATGAGAGTGTCTGCGGGGGCGCCCTACTCGCCTTCGAGCGCGGAAATCGCGACCCAGCGCCGCCATTCGGCGACCAGCCCGCGCTCATTGCCGGTGCTGTGCGCGACCAGCAGATCACCTGAGCGCACCAGATGGCGGCGCATGGCACGCTCGGCCGCGACGCCATCACGCGCGAGCAGGGCGTCGACGATCTCCTTGTGATCGTGCAGTGCCACCTCGACCGGCTGATACTGCGGCACACTGTGCCGCCCATCCAGGCTCAGCGTCTGGCGCAGTTCGCGAACGGCCTTGACCAGCCGCTGATTTCCGCTGGCCTGCAGAATGAGATCGTGCAATCGCTCATCGGCGGCGAAGTATTCGGCGCCGCCGTCGGCCAGCTGCTCCATGATTCGGTACTCGGTGAGCATGGCCGCATCGTCACGGCTGGTCATCACCGCGGCGGCGCTGCGGCAGGCGGGCGGCTCCAGCAGGATGCGCATGCTGCACAGGTCCACAATGCCGCGCCCGTCCTGGCCGACCACGCGCGCGCCGCGATTGCGCTCGATCCGCACCAGGCCCAGATCGGCCAGCTTCAGCAGGGCCTCGCGGACGGGAGTGCGTGAGGCGCCGAACATTTCGCCGAGCTCGCGCGAGGAATAGAGCACGCCGCGTTCCAGCCGGCCCTGCCGGATCGCATCGCGAATCTCTTCGGCGATCCGCTCGGACTTGCTGTCTGCTGGCACATCCTGCGACACGAGACCTCTTCAGGGGAACCGGGGCGAACAACGGCAATTCGCCCGCGGCAGGTTGCCACGGGCGATTGCCCAGCCTAATCGTTGCCCGCGCGAACGCCTACGTGCCCACGCCGGATGCCGGTTCGGGCCCGGCTATCACCACGGGCGCCCGCCGTCCGCGGGCCGCCAGTCCGGCCAGCACCGCGAAGGCGGCGATATTGGCGAAGATCATGACGCCCATCGACAGTGAGGTGTCGCCGTGTGAGGCATCCTGAATCCAGCCGAAGGCGTACGGGCTGACAAACCCGGCCGCATTGCCGAGCGAATTGATCAGGGCGATGCCGCTGGCCGCGCCCACCCCTGCGAGGTAGCCGGTCGGCACCGACCAGAACAGCGGTTTCGCGGTTTGGGCCGCCATGGTGGCCACCGTGATGGCGGCGAAAGCAATTGCCGCCGTGTGCAGTTCGACCGCCGTCAGTAGAAAGGCGGCCACCGATACGGCGAGGGCGATCAATACCGGCCGGGACGACGCCGTGCCCCGGACCCTGCGGCCGGTGAGGTACATGCAGATCGCGGCCAGCAGGAACGGCACGGCCGAAAGCCAGCCGATCTGAAAGCTGCTCAGTCCGTGCCCGGCCTGTTTGATCACCGACGGCATCCAGTAGGTGAGCGGATACGCCCCGCACAGCAGCAGGAAGTAGGCCGCGCACAGGGAGATCACCCGCTTGTCCCGCAGCGCGGCGCGGTGCCCGGCGGGTGCGGCGGTCGCCCGTTCCGCGTCCTCGGCCTCCAGAATGGCGGCGAGCGCGGCCTTTTCGCCGTCGGTCAGCCAGCGCGCCACGGCGGGCGTTTCGGTGAGCACGAAGAAGAACACCGCACCCAGCACGATCGCGGGCACGCCGCCGACCACGAACACCCAGCGCCACCCCGAGAGCCCCAGCGTGCCGTCGAAGGTATCCAGAATCCAGCCGTTGAGCGGCCCGCCGATCACGCTCGCCACCGGAATGGCGACCATGACCGTCGAAATCACCCGGGTGCGTTCGGAATTGGGGTACCAGCGGCTGAGATAGACGATGATGCCGGGGAAGAATCCGGCCTCGGCCACACCGAGCAGAAACCGCAGTACGCACACCGTCGCGAGATTCGGCGCGAACGCGGTCGCCGCCGCGATCAGCCCCCAGGTCACCAGGATTCGGCTCAGCCACATCCGCGCCCCGACCTTGGTCATGACGATATTGCTCGGCACCTCGGCCAGGATGTAGCCGACGAAGAAGATGCCCGCCACAAATCCGTACTGGGTGGCGCTGAGCCCGAAGGCCTTGTCCATGCCGAACTTGGCGAACCCGATATTGATTCGATCGATATAGCTGACGATGTAGCCGATCATCAGCAGTGGGACCAGTCGTACCGTCACCTTCCGCAGGGCGCTCGCCCGCAGTAGTAAATCCTCGGACCGAGGACCGACACTGTCCATTTTTCCTCCACATGGACCCAGACGGCACACCACCCAATGTTGTGGCATGCCCTATTGCGTGAGTAGCATGCTACTCACGCTGTGACGGGGACCACAAGGGGGAAAATCATCGGCCTCGGAGGATCGTCTGACTCACCGTTTCAATCAATGATTGAAATACTGATTGAGACATGATTCACTGCTGGCATGGTCGAGAAGGTCGGGGCGGGAACCCGGGAGCGGTTGCTTGCCGCCGCCGAGCGGGTGTTGCTGGTCGAGCCGTACGACGAGGTGTCGGTGCGCGGTATCTGTGCGGCCGCCGGGGCGAATCCGGCTGCGGTGCACTATCACTTCGGGTCGAAGGAGGCCCTGGTCGGCGCGCTCATCGAGGATCGGCTGGGCCCGCTCTGGGTCAGCGGACTGGCGGATGCGACGGCGGGCCGGGATTCGGTGCCCGCGGTGGTCGACGCGATTCTGGGGCCGTTCGTCGAATTGGTCTCAGATCCTCTGGGCCGCATGCATGTTCGGCTACTGGCCCGCTTCGTACTGAGCCGGCAACTGACGTCCTGGCAGGGACGGTGGTTCCGGATGGACACCTGGGCCGCACTGCTGCCGGAGCTCAGCGCCGGCGAGAGCCGCCGCCGCTGGGCCCTGGCCTTCGACCTGATCATTATGCGTTTCGGCAGCCCTGAGATCGACGAGCACGGAATATCCGAGCGGGCCCTGGCGACACTGCGGGATTTTGTGGTGGCCGGGCTGACCGCGCCGGTAGGAGAACGAGCATGAACGAGATATTCGCACCGGCCACTCTGGGCCCGATCACCTTGCGCAACAGGGTGATCAAGGCCGCGACCTTCGAGGGCCGTACCCCGGACGCCCTGGTGACCGATGAGCTGATCGACTTCCATCGAGAGGTGGCCGCCGGCGGCGTGGGCATGACCACGGTGGCCTACTGTGCCGTGGCCCCGGGCGGTCGCACCGATCGGCACCAGATCTGGATGCGCCCGGAAGCCGTTGCGGGACTGCGGAAGCTGACCGATGCGGTACACGCCGAGGGCGCCGCGGTCAGCGCTCAGCTCGGCCATGCCGGGCCGGTGGCCAATGCGGCGTCCAATCGGGTGCCGGCGCTCGCGCCCAGCCCGCTGTTCAGCCCGCTGAGCATGAGCGCCATGAAGGTCCCCGATGCGCACGAGATCAAGGAGCTGGTGGGCGCGCACGCGAATGCGGCCCGGCTGGCGGTGGAGGCCGGATTCGACGCGGTGGAAATCCATTTCGGGCACAACTATCTGGTCAGCTCGTTCCTGAGCCCGCTGCTCAACCGGCGCAAGGATCACTACGGCGGGTCGACCGCCAACCGGGCGCGCATGGCCCGGGAAATCGCCTGTGCGGTCAGGGAAGCCGTCGGCGACCGGATCGCGGTGACAGCCAAGCTCAATATGGAGGACGGTCGTCGCGGCGGGCTCACCGTCCCGGAATCGCTCCAGGTGGCCGCGTGGCTGGAGGACGACGGCGCCCTGGACGCGCTGGAATTGACCGCGGGCAGCTCACTGCTCAATCCCATGCTGCTCTTCCACGGTGATGTACCCCGGCGCTCGTTCGCGAATGCCCTTCCGGGACCGGCCCGCTGGGGCTTCAAGGTGGTGGGTCGTGCCTTCCTGAAGGAGTACCCGTACCGGGAGGCGTTCCTGCTGGAGCGGGCTCGTCAGTTCCGCCGGGAACTGTCCATGCCGCTGATCCTGCTCGGCGGCATTACGAATATGGACACCATGCGCACCGCCATGGCCGAGGGCTTCGACTTCGTCGCCATGGGTCGTGCCCTGCTGCGCGAACCGAACCTGTTGCACCGCATCCGATCCGATGCGGACACCCGCTCGGCCTGTGTGCACTGCAATGAGTGCATGCCCACCATCTACACCGGAACCCGCTGCCTCTACCGTCCGGACCGCGCACCCGAGCCGGTCGAGCTCACGCTCGACCGCCGCTACTGAACTGTCACTGCGACCAGGGGAGTGGTGGTCGGCTGATCGGAGCCACCCGCGGGTTCGACCGAGACCGCGATGCCCTGAGCGTGCTCGAGGTGCATGAGCATGGGTTCGCGATCGGTCGGCAGACTGGCGACAATGCCGGCCGACTTCGGTTGCCCGCCCGGCGGCAGCAGCCAGAGCTGGTAGGTGTGATCAGCCGGAGCCGCCGGAACGGCTGCGAAAGACACTGTGGCGGCGTCCAGTTCACGTGAGGCATTGACGGTGACGGTACCGCCGCCGGTGAGTTCCTCGGTCGCAGCGCGGGTATCGGAGTGCGTGAGCACCTGCGAGGCGGTGATCGCGCCGGAATCGGTGGTGCCGCTGCGGTGCACGGCAATGGTCGTGCCGAGGGCGATGGCGACGACGACCGCGGCGGCGGCCGCGATCCAGCGCAGTGTCACGGCCCGGCGTGCCCGCAGCGGAGTGACCTGTGTTGCACCGGAACCGGATTCGGCGATCTGCTGGTCGAGCGCGCGCTGCAGTGCCGCCTCGAGTGCGGGCGGTGCGGGCCGGGCGTCGACGACCGTCATGGCGGCCATGGCTTCGCGGATATCCCGCACCGTGGCCCGGAACTCGGCCGCGACGGATTCGCCGGCGCGGCCCAGCCGTTCCTCGATCTCGAGACGCTCGGTATCGGCGAGCGCGTCGAGAGCATAGGGAATCGCCAGCTCGAGCAGGTCGGCGTGCTGGTTCTCAGACATCGGTCACCGCTCCCGTCAAACAGTTCTGCAGCCGTTTGAGGCCGTCGCGAATGCGCGTCTTGACGGTTGACAGCGGTATGCCGAGATGCTCGGCCACCTGGGGGTAGGTACGCCCGCCGTAGTAGGCGAGCGCGAGGGTTTCGCGCTGGGTGTCGGTCAAGGCGCCGAGGCAGTCGACGACCGCGCGCTCGTCCGCGCGCTGGCCGACGGCCTCCGCGACGACATCGTGGTCCCGGCCGAGTTCGCGATGCCCGTACGCGATATCGCGGGTGTAGGAACGGGTTTCGGTGCGTACCCGATCCACAGCGCGCCGATGGGTGAGCATCATCAGCCAGCCGATCGGGCTGGCCAGCCGCTCGTCGTACTGCCCCGCGGTATTCCAGACGTAGAGGTAGACCTCCTGGGTGATCTCCTCGGCCGCGTTCTCCCGGCGCAGCACGCGCAGCGCCAGGCCGAATACCCGGTCGTGGGTGGAGCGATAGAACTCGGTGAAGGCCGTGCGATCACCCGCCGCGATACCGGCCAGCAGTTCGGCCAGCCGATGTGCGACATCCGGCCCGCCCGCTGGTCTGGTGGCCGGACAGGCCGGTCCCGATTCACGCTCGGCGTCGTCGGTGTGCACCGACTCGAAGCGCTGGTGGTCCGCCATTCGTGCGAGCCTAGTGTGATCGTGCACGGTGTGGGGGCCATGGGAGGAAATAGGCCGTACGCTGCTGGTATTCGCGATACCCGGGACGCTGGCCCATATACCGTTCGAGCAGTCGCGCCCCGGTGCCCTGGATCAGGACATAGGACATGAGCAGGGGAGCGAAGATCGTGAGCACCCCCGGCCAGGCGCTCGCGGCAATGAGCCACAGACCCCACCAGACCGCGAAATCACCGAAGTAGTTCGGATGGCGGGTCCACGCCCACAGCCCCCGATCCATGACGGTGCCCCGATTGGCGGGGTCGGCCCGGAACTGTTTCAGCTGCCGATCGCCGACGGCTTCGAAGGTGAAGCCGAGCAACCACACGAGAATGCCCGCGACCACCACGAACCGCCCGAAACCAGCGGTCGGCCCGGCCGTGGCCGATACCTGGATGGGCGCCGATATCACCCATTGCGAGAGGCCCTGCGTAATGAAGATCCGGCGCAGCGCAATTGCGGGCGCGTGGCCGTGCCGGTCGAGCAATTGGGTGTAGCGGGGGTCCTCGCCGTGCCCCGCGGTTTTGCGGTGCAGATGCCAGCTGAGCCGCAGCCCCCATACGGTGACGAGCCCGAGCAAGAGCAGCCTGCGGTCGAGAGCGCCGTGGCCGAACAGGGCCGCGACCAGGGCGACGAGTACGAAGCCGAGACTCCACACCACATCGACGATGTTGTACCTGCCGATGCGCCGGGCGATGACGAAGGTGATGCCCTGCAGAACGGCGAGCACCAGCAGACTCAGCAGTGCGATGATCATCGCTGCTCCTCGGGCCGGTCCAGGACGAAATGCCGCACATCGAGATAGCGCGAGCGGAATCCGGCCTCGGAGTAGGCGAGATAGAACTGCCACAGCCGCCGGAACCGCGCGTCGAAGCCGAGTGATTCGATATCGGCGGCGCGGCTGTCGAACCTTTCCCGCCACAGCCGCAGGGTTTCCGCATAGTGCGGTCCGAATCCGTGCTGCTCGCACACGCGCAGCCGGGTGTGCTGTGCGGCAGTGTCTTCGATGGCCTCGGCCGAGGGCAGGAAGCCGCCGGGGAAGATGTACTTCTGAATCCAGGTGTAGGTCGTGCGGGTGGCGAGCATGCGATCGTGCGGCATGGTGATGGCCTGCAGCGCAATTCGCCCGCCGGGTGCGAGCAGTCGATCCAGGCATTCGAAGTAGGTGGGCCAGTGGCGGTATCCGACGGCCTCGATCATCTCCACCGAGACGATGGCATCGTAGGAACCCCGCACATCGCGGTAGTCCTGCAATTCGACGCAGACCGATTCCGCGTATCCCGCCGCCGCGACGCGCAGCCGTGCGAGCTCCTGCTGCCGCGCCGACAGGGTCACCGAATGCACGAGCGCTCCGCGCGCGGCGGCCCGCACACACAATTCGCCCCAGCCCGTGCCGATTTCGAGCACCCGGCTCCCGGCGTGTACTCCGGCGGCGTCCAGCAGCCGGTCGATCTTGTGGCGCTGGGCCGCCGCCAGCCGCTCCCACGGCACCGGGCCGGCCGCGAGCTCGGCGTCGTCGAACAGCGCGGCGGAGTACGTCATCGTGTCGTCGAGGAAGAGATGGAACAGCTCGTTGGACAGATCGTAATGATGCTCGATATTGGTGCGGGCATTGTCCGTGGTGCCCAGCTCTCCGGCCGGTGGTGTCGGCAGCGCGGCCCGGAACCGTTGCAGCGGACGGGGAATCAGCCGGGTGAGCTCGGTCGCGAGCACATGCAGTACGGCCGCCGGATCCGGCGCGGTCCATTCGCCCGCCGTATAGGACTCGCCGAAACCGATGAGTCCCTGACTGCCGACCCGGGCGAAGAATGCGGCCGGATTGCGAATGATCATGCGCGGCAGGGGATCGGTCTCGGACTGCGTTCCGAGAAGCGTCCCGTCCGGCAGTTCCACCCGCAGCGGCAGTCGGGCCACCGCGCGCCGGAAGAGTACGGACGCACCCGTACCCAGCAGCCGGGCGCGCAGCCCGCCGGGCACCGGGGGTCGCAGGGCGTCGGTGGTGGAGTCGAGGCAGGAACTGGTCACAGTGCTGTCCTTCGGGAAGATTCGGCGAGTGGCCGCGGTGTGATCGGCAGTCCGCGCGCCCATAACGAAATGCCATGTCGGCGAATGCGGGTCGCGATGAGCCAGGGCGCGAGCGGGGCGCGCCACTGGGCGCGCAATACGGTGCGCGGTGTCACCGGCACGCGGTGGCCGGACACCGAGGCGGTGAACGGCGCCCGGCGATCGCGCAGCAGCGTGATCCGCAGGGCCAGCTCATCGCCGGGTTCGGGTAGTCGCAGCAGATACCGCCCGTCGACGTCATTGAAGGGCGAGACATAGAACCGCTTGTCCACGCCGGCGCGGCCGAGATCGTCGGGCCGGACCAGATAGGCGTGCCGTTCGCCGTAGGTGTTGTGCACTTCGGCGATGACACAGCGCAATTCGCCGCCGGCGTCGTGGCACCAGAACACGGTCAGCGGATCGAAGACGTAGCCGAACATCCGCGCGTTCATCAGCGCGGTGATCCGCCCGCCGGTGCAGTCCACGTCGTGGCGGGCGAGGAAGTCGTCGAGCCGGGCGCGCAGGTCGTCGCTCCTGCGGTTGTTCCGTACCGCGCCCGTATAGCCGTGTGCGTCGATCTCACCGCGTGTCGGCGCGAGATGATCGGCGGCGTGGAACGAGGCGAAGGGGCGCAACGGGATCGGCAGCACCGGCGGGTTCTCGACGTCGAAAAACCAGCTGTAACCGCGATATTCGAACTCGTGCTGTACCGGGTCCTTGCGTACGTGCCGAATTCGCGTGAGATACAGCGCGGGCTCGCGAGCGGTGCTCATCGTGCCCCCACCGCGTCCGCCGCTTTTCCGCGCAGATGCACCGGCCACCAGCCGCCGAGCCGCTCGGCCGCGCGCAGCCCGGACAGCGCACCGTCCTCGTGGAAGCCCCAGCCGTGATAGGCCCCGGCGAATGTCAGCCGGTCCGTGTCGATTTCGGGCAGCCGGGCCTGCGCGGCAACCGAATCGGGCGTGTATATCGGGTGCTCGTACGTCATCTGGGCGAGGAGATGCGCCGGATCCACCAGATGCGCGCCGCCCAGGGTGACCAGGAACCGGCGATCGGTGACATGGTCGAGCCCCATCAGCCGGGTGATGTCATAGGTGACAACCACACCCTCGGCGCTGTCGGCGTCCCTCGGCACCAGATAGTTCCAGGACGCACGCGCCCGCGGCGCCGTCGGCAGCAGCGATTCATCGGTATGCAGCTGAGCGGGATTGAGCGAGTACGGCATGGCGCCGAGCACGGCGGCGGTGAGCGGGGGCGGATCGGCGAGCAGGGCCAGGGCCTGCTGCGGATGGGTGGCCAGGACTGCGGCGTCGAAGCGGCGCACGCCCGAGCGATCGCCGACCAGGACGTGGTCCCCGCGTTCGGCGACCGTGAGCACCGGCGTTCCGGTGCGGACCTCGTCGAGCGTCGCGGCGATCTTCTCCACATAGCGCGCCGATCCGCCGACGACGGTGCGCCAGGCGGGGGAGTCGTACACGCTGAGCATGCCGTGGTGGTCGAGGAAGCGAAACAGGTACTGGGCCGGATACCTCGTGGCGGTGTCCGGATCGCAGGACCACACGGCAGCGACCAGCGGCGTCATGAAGTATTCGGTGAAATACCGGCTGAATCGGTGCTCCCGGAGGAACTCCGCGAGGGTGAGCTCGCAGCCGTCCTGCCGCAGTAACTCGCGCGCCGCACGGTGGAAGCGCCGGATCTCGGTGAGCATGCGCAGATAGCGGGGCTTGCCCAGCATGCGGGCGGTCGGGAACAGGCCGCCCAGCCCCTTCGCCCCGGCGTATTCGAGGCCGAGGGCGTCCGCACGCACCGACATCGACATATCGGTCTCCCGGGTCGGCACCCCGAGTTCCTCGAACAGCCGCAGCAGGGTCGGATAGGTGCGGTCGTTGTGCACGAGAAATCCGGAGTCGACCCGGACCCGCCGACCGGGCGCGAACTCCACCTCATGGGTGTGCGCATGTCCGCCGAGGCGGGAATCTCGTTCGTACAGGGTCACCCGATCGTGCTTGGCCAGCACATATGCCGCGGTGAGCCCGGCTACTCCGCTGCCGATCACGGCGATATTCCGTCTTGGGTGCATACCTCGATTTCGACATGCCCCCCTGCCCGGTTTGGCCGCGGCGGCACGAGTTTCGCCGGCGACCGTCAGCGGCCGGATTCGAAGAAGTTTCCGATTCGACCAAACCGGCGGGCGGCCCGGGGCGAAACCCAGTACGTGGTCATCGGATACGGATGAACACCGGGGCTCGAGCCGCCCCGCCTGTAGAAGGTCACCGGCCGACCGAATCCCACCCCGATCTTCGGCCGGTGGCCGGCGGCGGGGGCCGTCCAACAAATCCGAAGGAAACGAATCCTCATGAAGCTGATACAGCGTTCTTTTGTCGTGGCGGTCGCCCTTGCCGCGACCACCGCGGGCGTCACCGCCTGTTCGAGCGATAAGTCCGACTCCGGCAGCGCCTCGACCACCTCGATGGCCGGTGCGACCACCAGCGCGGCGAGCGCCGCGAACCTGGTCGGTCCCGGCTGCAAGGACTACGCGCAGCAGGTGCCCACCGGCGCCGGATCGGTGAGCGGTATGGCCCAGGATCCGGTGGCCGTCGCGGCCTCCAACAACCCGCTGCTGAAGACGCTGGTGTCGGCGGTGTCAGGCCAGCTCAACCCGCAGGTGAATCTGGTCGACACCCTCGACGGCGGGCAGTTCACCGTCTTCGCTCCGGTGGACGCGGCCTTCGCCAAGGTGCCCGCGGCCACGGTCGATTCGCTGAAGACCGATGCGCCCACGCTGACCAAGATCCTCACCTATCACGTGGTGCCCGGGCAGATCGCGCCCGACAGCATTGCCGGCACCCACAAGACCGTCGAGGGCGCCGACGTGACGGTCACCCGCAGCGGTGACGACATCAAAGTCGGTGGCGCATCAGTCATCTGCGGTGGTGTGAAGACCGCGAACGCGACGGTCTATCTGATCGACAGCGTCCTCATGCCGCCCTCCTGAGCGGGGACGAGCACCATGGTCGCCCACGTCCACCACGTCGTCAGGAGGCGAGAGGCAGATGTCGAAGCCACGAATCCCGTTCGTCCCGGCCGGATCTGGAGGAATACCGCAGGTGCCCGCGTGACGGAGGAAGAGAATTCGACGGTTGTCCCGCTGTTCCGGGACTTCGACGGGGAGATGTCGTCCGGCCCTTCGTGTCCCACGCGGGGGAATGAGCGGGACGACGACCTGGCCCGCCGCCTCGCCGCCCTGGTGGCGGCGGTGGGCGCGGGTGACCGTGCCGCGTTCACACAGCTGTACCGGCTGACCAGCCATCGCGTATTCGGTCTCGCGCTACGCATGTCGCGCAATCGCGCGACCGCGGAGGAGGTCACCCAGGAGGTGTACCTGCAGGCGTGGTCCCTGGCCTCCCGCTACGACGAGCGGATATCGAGTCCGATGGGGTGGCTCATGATGCTCACCCATCGGCGGGCCGTCGATCGCATCCGGGTCGAGAGTTCCGCTGCCGGACGCGATTTGGCCTACGGTCAGCTGCATCTGGGCCGTGATCACGATGTGGTGGCGGAGACGGTCGAGCAGCGACTCGAGGAGCGCGCGGTGGTGCACTGCCTCGGCACGCTGACTCCGCTGCAGCGCCAAACCATCGAACTGGCCTACTACGGCGGCCGCACCTACACCGAAGTGGCCGAACATCTCGGCACCCCGGTGCCCACCGTGAAAACCCGGATCCGCGACGGGCTCAAACGCCTGGCGGCCTGTCTGACAGGAGGTGACCTGTGATGAGCATTGTCGAGCATCCGGATATGGAACTGCTCGAACTCGCCTATCCGTATGCGATGGACGCCGTGACCGATCATGAGCGCGGCGATATCGAACTGCGGCGCACCCGCGCCGATCGGGTGACCGTGGCCGAGTTCGACGCGACCGTATCCGCGGTGCGGGAGAGCATGGCCGAGCTCAGCATTGTCGATGCCTACCCGGCGCCGAAGCATGTGGAGGACCGGCTGATGCGCGCCCTCGATCGGGTGCTGCAGGGCGCCCGGGACGATACCGGGCCGCAGCGGGCCGGCGGTCTCGCGCGATTCTCGAGACTCGAGTGGCTGGCCGCCGCGGCGGTACTCGTGGTGGCGATCGGCATGGGCTTCGGCCTGGTCGCCTATCGCAGCGCCGAGCGGCCGGGCATCACCGCGGCGATGATCGATCGGCAATCGGACGTGTCGATCCGAATGGTCCCGGTCTCGACCGGTGGCGAACTCGAGATACACACTTCCGCAACACTTTCGGCGGCCTCGATCCGCTTCCTTCGGGTTCCGGCGCCGCCGGCCGCCCGTGCCTATCAGGTGTGGCTGGTACCGCTCGGCGGCCAGGCGCGCTCCGCCGCCGTCCTCGACTCGGTGCCGCGCGGTCCGGTGGTGACCACCTTCCGATCGGTGGACACCCTGGCCGTCACCGTGGAACCGGCGGGCGGCTCACCACTGCCGACCACCACCACGATCGCCAGTCTCAATCTCGTCACCTGAGCGGCGATCGGCCCGGAACGAGAGCCGAAGCGATGACCGCACCGAGCATTACTTCCCCTGCGCCTCAGCAGAATTCACCGATCACGCGGCGGTACTGGATACGGGGCGCGGCGGCGGGCCTGCTCGCCGCGGCGCTGGTGCTCGGTGTCGGCCAGCTTGTCGCGGTGTTCATCGATCCGGCCTCCTCGCCCTTCTTCGTACTTGGCGCGACCATGGTCGATCACACGCCGCATACCTTGAAGGACGCGGCGATCCGCCGGTTCGGCAGCAATGACAAACTGGCACTGTTCATTTCGATGTCAGTTGTCATGGCGCTCGGCGCGGCGGTGGCGGGCATGGCCGAGCGCCGGCGGCCGCTGGGCACCGTGCTGTTACTGCTACTGGGTGGCGTGACGGTGTTCGCCGCGCTGCAAAGGCCAACGGCGACAGCATGGTTCGTGCTTCCGACCGTGGCGGGCATCGCTGCCGGAGTCGCCGCCCTGCGACTGCTGGTCGCGGGCACGCCGTCCCTGCGCACTCCCGAACCGGCTGATATGACCCGTCGCCGATTCCTGGTGTCCGCGGTGAGCGTCGGCGCGCTCGCCGTGGGCACCGTCGCGGCGGCCCGCTGGCTCGGCGCACATCTGCGGGATGTGGTCGCGGACCGGGCCCGCTTCCTCTTACCGAAGCCGCTCCGATCCGCACCCGCGGTGCCGCCGGAGGCCGAGCCCCGGGTCGCGGGCCTCACCTCGTTCCTCACCCCGGACGATCGGTTCTACCGGGTCGATACCGCCCTGCAGCTGCCCGCGCTCACCAGCGGCGACTGGCGGCTGCGGATTCACGGAATGACCGATCGCACCGTGGAATTGGATATGGACGGGCTGCGGCAGCGCACCGCGGTGGAGCGGATTCTCACGCTCACCTGTGTATCCAATGAGGTGGGCGGTGAGCTCGCCGGAACCGCGCGCTGGCTGGGTTATCCGCTCGCCGATCTGCTCGCCGACGCGGGTGTGCACGCCGACGCCGATATGCTGCTGTCCCGCAGCATCGACGGATTCACCGCCGGCACACCGCTGTCCGCCGTCCTCGACGGCCGTGACGCGCTGCTCGCCATCGGCATGAACGGTGAGCCGCTGCCGATCGCGCACGGATATCCCGCGCGACTGCTCGTTCCGGGCCTGTACGGATACGTCTCCGCCACGAAATGGGTAGTGGACCTGGAGGTTACCCGTTTCGACCGGGCCAGCGCCTACTGGACCGATCGCGGCTGGGCCGCTCGCGCGCCCATCAAGACCGCCTCCCGCATCGACGTGCCCGCCGCCTTCGCGACGGTCCCGGCGGGTGCGGTGACCGTCGCGGGCGTGGCCTGGGCGCAGCAGCGCGGTATCGCGGGTGTCGAAGTGCAGGTGGATGATCAGCCCTGGCAGCCCGCGACACTCGCGGCCGAGTACTCCATCGACACCTGGCGGCAGTGGACCTGGCAGTGGACGGCCGTGCCGGGCACCCATACGCTCCGTGTGCGCGCTACCGACCGGACCGGGCAGCTGCAGGCCGAACAGCGCACGCCGCCCTTCCCGAGCGGGTCCACCGGCTGGCACAACCGGGTGGTCAGCGTCCGATGAGGGCCGCTCCGTAGGTATCTCCGTTTTAATCGAGCCGGACCGCCCGTGGCGACCGGCCCGATTGTTGCTGCGGCAGTGAATAAATCGGCCCTATTTGCCCGAATTGACTGTTCCTATCAACGTATTTCGGGCGAAAACCAATCCGTCCGTCTGGTCTGTGCGATTAACTCTCTGGGAGTTGCAGCGAAGTTGCTGTCTGCTCTTTGATTGTTCAGGATCGTCCAGATTCTTCTATCGGAGATTGGAGTGTTTTGATGACCGCCTTGGCCTCGGAGCCCGCAGGTCGTGACGCATCGGACACGGTATTCTCTTTTCCCTTGTCAGAGGCACAGATTGGCATATGGAACGCACAGCACATTGCGCCAGACGAGCCGCTGACGGTCGCGCAGTACGTCGAGATTCATGGTGATTTTGATGTGGCGCGCCTCGAACAGGCCGCCCGTTTATGTGCTAGGGATTTGCAGAGCCCTCGGTTGCGAATCGTCGAGGTAGCAGGAAACCCACGTCAGATGGTGGGTCCGGACGAACCGATCGATATGGCCCGGCACGATTTCCGATCCTGCGACGACCCCCGCGCCGCGGCGATGTCCTGGATGCGCCGCGACTCCGCCGTACCGATTCCGCTGCTGGACAGTCGACTCTTCGAGTCCGCTGTCCTGCGCACCGGCGACGACGAATACCTCTGGTACGCCAAGATGCACCACATCGCCATCGACGGTTACGGGGCGATGCTGCTCGTCGCGCGCATCGCCGAGCACTACACCGCGCTCACCGATGGTGCGGCGCCGAGTCAGTCGGCTGCCAAGGATCTGCACTCCATCTACGAATCCGAGCTCGCGTACCGCGATTCGGCGGCTTTTGCCGAGGACCGCCGCTTCTGGCGCGGCCGGTTGAACGCCATCGGATCGACCTTCAGCCTGAGCGACCGTTACGGCGCCGCGGGTGCGGACCGGTGGATCGAAGGCGGCGTGCTGCCTGCGACCTGCCGAACCGAACTCGATGCGGTACGTGAACGATTCGGCGCCTCGCGCCCCGCCCTGCTGACCGCCGGCGTGGCGGCCTACCTCGCCGCGGTGACCGGCAGGACGCAGGTCACCCTGAGCCTGCCGGTGACCGCCCGCACCACCCCCGAACTGCGCATGTCGGCGGGCTACGTCTCCAATGTGGTTCCGCTGCACGTCGATATCGCCGCGCACACCACGCTCGCGGATCTGGTCGGCCGGGTCGACCCCAGCATTCGGGACGCACTGCGGCATCAGCGCTACCGGCACGAGGATATGCAGCGCGATCGCGGCGCGGCGGGTGAGCACCGCAGCTTCTTCGGCCCCGTCGTCAACATCATGCTGTTCCACAACGGTCTTCGTTTCGGCCGTGCGGCCGCGACCATGCATCTGCTGTCGACCGGACCGGTGGAGGACCTGTCGGTCAATATCTACAACGGCTCCGGCGCGGGTGAGCTGCATGTCGACTTCATCGGCAATCCGGCGCGCTACACCGCCGACGAACTGCGCGCGCATCATCGCCGCTTCCTGGACTACCTCGCCGAATTCCTGAGCACCGCTCCGGAATCCGTGCTCGCCGACCTGGCCGTCATGGGTCCGGCGGAACAGGAACTGGTGCTGCGGGATTGGGCGCGGACCCCCGCCGAATCGCTGCCCTCCGAGGACACGCTGGCCGACCTGTTCGATGCCACGGTCGCCGCGCACGTCGGCGCCACCGCCGTCACGTGCGACGGGGTATCACTGACCTATCGCGAGTTGGACGCTCGTGCCAATCGTCTTGCCCGGGAACTCATCCGGCACGGCGTCGGCCCCGAGACGCTGGTCGCCGTGGCGCTGCCGCGCTCACTGGACCTGGTGATCGCCCTGCTCGCGGTGATCAAGGCCGGCGGCGGATACCTCCCGATCGATCCGGACTATCCGGCCGATCGCATCGCCTACATGCTCACCGATGCCGGGCCCGCGTGCGCGATCAGTTCCGCGGCGCTGCGCTCGGCCCTGCCGGCCGGATTGCCGATCATCGCCGTGGAAGCAGTCGACCCCGCCGCCGACGGCAGTCCCATTGCCGCGGCCGAGCGTCGTGGCACGCTCACGCCCGGCAATGTCGCCTACGTCATCTATACCTCGGGATCCACCGGCCGCCCCAAGGGCGTGCAGATCCCGCACGCGAATGTCGCGACGCTGTTCGGAAACACCGACCGTGCCTACGGATTCGATCAGAGCGATGTGTGGACCCTGTTCCACTCCTATGCCTTCGACTTCTCGGTGTGGGAGCTGTGGGGTCCGCTGCTGTACGGCGGCACCCTGATCGTCGTCGATTACGAGACCTCGCGGTCGCCCGAACTGTTCCTGGCGCTGCTGCGCCGGGAGCGGGTGACGGTCCTCAACCAGACCCCGTCCGCCTTCTCCCAGCTCGTCGAGGCCGACCGTATCGAGTCGGAACGCGATTCGACCCTGGCTCCACTCGCACTGCGCTACATCATCTTCGGCGGTGAGGCTCTGGAGCCGCGCCGGCTGGCCGACTGGTACAGCCGTCACCACGACCACGCACCGCGCCTGGTCAATATGTACGGCATCACCGAGACGACCGTCCATGTCACGCAGCGCGCACTCGATCGTGCGGCCGCGGCCTCCGGCGGCGGCGGCATCGGCCGGGCCATTCCGGGTCTGGGAATCTTCCTGCTGGACAGCCGATTGCGACCGGCCCCCATCGGCGTCTCCGGCGAGATCTACGTCTCCGGTGCACAGCTCGCGCGCGGCTACCTCGGGCAGCCCGCACTCTCCGGTGCGCGATTTGTGGCCAACCCGTTCGGCGCACCCGGCACCCGGCTGTACCGCTCGGGCGACCTCGGCCGCTGGACGGCCGCGGGTGAACTGGAGTATCTGGGCCGCGCCGACGATCAGGTCAAGGTGCGCGGCTTCCGCATCGAGCTCGGTGAGATCGAGGCGGCGCTGCTGGCTCAGGAACTGGTGCGGCAGGCCGCGGTGATCGTGCGGCACGACGATGCGGGTGATGCCGGCATCGTCGCGTACCTGGTGACCGAATCGGCTGCGGCACTGGACATTCCGGCACTGCGCGGGGCATTGGGCGAGCGGCTGCCGGAGTACATGGTGCCCGCGGCCTACGTGGTCATCGACGCGATTCCGCTGACCGCCAACGGCAAGCTGGATCGGCGCGCCCTGCCGGAGCCGGTGGCGGTGACCGTGGCCTATCGGGCCCCGGTCAGCACGGCGGAGCGGGCGGTGGCGGCGGTGCTGGCCGAGGTGCTCGAGGTGGAGCGAATAGGCCTGGACGACGGCTTCTTCGCACTCGGTGGCAACTCCCTGAACGCGACCCGGGTCTCGGCGCGCATCGGCGCGGAACTCGGTGTCGCGGTGCCGGTCCGGCTGGTGCTGGAGGAGACGACGGTCGAGGGCCTCGCCGCCCGGGTATCGGCACTGCTGCCCGAGCCCGGTCGCGCCGCGCTCGCCGCCCGGGTGCGCCCGGCGCGCATTCCGCTCTCCCCGGCACAGCAGCGACTCTGGTTCATCAACCGCTTCGACCACAGCGCCTACACCTACAACATCCCGTTCGCGGTGCGCATGGACGGCGATCTGGATATCACCGCCCTGCGCGGCGCGGTCGCGGATCTGCTTGCCCGGCACGAGCCTTTGCGCACCCTCTTCCCGGACAGCCAGGACGGTCCGCACCAGGTGATCCTGGATGCGGCCGCCGCCGTTCCGGAGCTGCCGGTGCTCGAGGTGCCCGCGGGCGAGCTGGGGGAGCGCCTGCGGTCCGTCGCCGCCCGCGGTTTCGAACTCACCCGTGAGACCGCACTGCGCATGGAACTTTTGCGCACCGGGGCACGGGAACACGTGCTGGCGGTCGTGATCCACCACATCGCGGCAGACGGCTGGTCGCTGGCGCCGCTGTTCGCCGATCTCTCGTCGGCATACGCGGCCCGCCTGGCCGGGCAGGCCCCGCAGTGGGCGCCCCTGCCGGTGCAGTACGTGGATTACAGCCTGTGGCAGACCGAGACCCTCGGTGATGTCGCCGATCCGGCCAGTTCCGCTGCGGCGCAGCTGAATTACTGGCGCACCGAGCTGGCGGACCTGCCGGACGAACTCTCGCTGCCCTACGATCGGCCGCGCCCGGCGGTGCAGTCCTTCCGGGGCGCGAAGGTGAACGTCGCGGTGGAATCCGCCGTGCACGCCGATCTGCTGCGGCTTGCCCGCGAGACCGACGCCACCCTGTTCATGGCGGTGCATTCGGCGTTCGCGGTGCTGCTGGCGCGCCTGTCCGGAGGTCTCGATATCGCCGTGGGCACACCGGTCGCCGGTCGCGGTGAACAGGAGCTCGACGCGCTCATCGGTATGTTCGTCAATACCGTCGTCTTCCGCGCCCGGCCCGAACTCGGTGAATCCTTCCACGCGCTGCTCACCCGGCAGCGCGCGATCGATCTGGCTGCCTTCGCGCATGCGCAGCTGCCCTTCGAGCGCCTGGTGGAAGAGCTCAACCCGGTGCGCTCGACCGCCCGGCATCCGCTGGTGCAGGTCGGCCTCTCGTTCCAGAACCTGGGCCGGATCGCGGTAGAACTGCCCGGCCTGATGGTGTCCGGCACCGAGATCGAAACCGGTGTGGCACAGTTCGATCTGCAGCTGGTGCTCACCGATCACTACGACGACACCGGTGCGCCGACCGGGATCACCGGCCACTTCGTCTATGCCACCGACCTTTTCGATGAGCACACGATCGAGGGCTTCGCGGCCAGATTCGCCCGGCTGCTCGGTGACGCCGCGGCTCACCCGCATCGGGTGATCGGCGATCTCGATCTGCTCGACGGCACCGAGCGCACCCGAATCCTGCACGGCTGGAACGCGACCGCGCATGCGGTCGATGCCCGCCAGACGCTGGCCTCGCTCTTCGCCGCACAGGCCGCCCGCACTCCGTCGGCGGTCGCGCTGGTGGCCGAGGCGGGGCCGGAGGTCGATCCACAGACGCTGACCTACCGGGAATTCTCCGAGCGGGTCAATCGCCTTGCCCGCCACCTGATCGCGCTGGGCGTCGGCCCCGAGGTGCGGGTGGCGCTCGCCGTGCGCCGTTCGACGGAGCTGCTGGTCGGCATGTACGCGGTCGCCGTCGCCGGTGGCGCGTACGTCCCGATCGATCCCGATCAGCCCGCCGAGCGATTGCACTACATTCTCGACACCGCCGCACCGCAGTGTGTGCTGAGCACTCGCGCGGATGCGGCCGGACTGCCCGCGGTGGGTGTGCCGATCGTCGAGATCGACGCGCTGGATCTGGCCGCCGTGCCGCCGTACCCCGTCCTGGACGGCGAGCGGCGGACCCCGCTGCGCCCGCAGCACACCGCCTACGTCATCTTCACCTCCGGTTCCACCGGCCGCCCGAAGGGCGTCGCGGTGCCGCATCGCGCGGTGGTGAACCAATTGCTGTGGAAGCAGCGAACTTTCGGACTCGACGGCGATGACACCGTGCTGTTGAAGACCGCCGCCACCTTCGATCTGTCGGTGTGGGAGTTCTATTCCGCGGTCCTGGTCGGTGGCCGCACCGTCATCGCGACCCCCGACGGTCATCGCGATCCGTCCTATCTGACCGCGCTGATCGAGGATCGCCGCGTCTCGGTGCTGCACCTGGTGCCGTCCATGCTCACCGCCCTCATGGCGGGACGCCAGGCGGAACTGCCCGCCACGGTCCGGCTGGTGCTCGCCATCGGCGAGGCGCTGCCGGCCGCGACGGCGCAGCGTTTCCGCCGTGCGAATCCGCGCATTCAGCTGTGGAATCTGTACGGCCCCACCGAGGCCGCGGTCTCGGTGACCGCGCACCGGGTGGACGCCGCGGATTCCGTGACGGTGCCGATCGGCCGCCCGGAATGGAACAGCCGGGTCTATGTGCTCGACACCCGGCTGCGGCCGGTCGCGCCGGGCGTGGTCGGCGACCTGTACCTCGCGGGAATTCAGCTGGCGCACGGCTATGTCAGCCGTGGCGTGCTGACGGCGGAGCGGTTCGTGCCCGACCCGTTCGCGGTGGACGCGGGCGAACGCATGTACCGCACCGGAGATCTCGCGTCCTGGAAGACCTCGGGCGAGCTGGAGTACCACGGCCGCACCGACTTCCAGGTGAAGATTCGCGGCTTCCGCGTCGAGTTGGGCGATATCGAGGCCGCGCTGCTGGCCGAGGACGATATCGAGACGGCGGTCGTCGTCGCGCGGGCCGATGCGCAGCGCGGCGATCAGCTTGTCGCCTATGTGGTTCCGGCCCGGGGTCGTACCGCCGAACCGGACGTTCTGCGGACTCGCCTGGCCGCCGCCCTGCCCGCCTATATGGTTCCGGCCGCCCTGATGGTGCTGCCCGAACTGCCGATAACGGCGACCGGCAAGGTCGATCGCCGGGCGCTGCCCGAGCCGGTGTTCGCGGTAGCCCGCTTCCGCCAACCGGTTTCGCGCGCCGAGCGCGCGGTGGCCGCGGTCTTCGAGGAGGTGCTCGGGGCCGAGCGGGTGGGCCTGGACGACGACTTCTTCGCCCGGGGCGGCAATTCGCTGCTGGCGACCAAGGTGGCGACGCGGCTCGCGCTGGCCTTGGACACCGCGGTCGAGGTGCGGGCGCTGTTCGACGCGCCGACCGTGGGGGCGCTGGCCGCGCTGCTGGAGCAGTCCGGTGGCGCCGGCGCGCGCCTGCGGTTGACGGCGGGGGAGCGCCCGGCGCGCATCCCACTGTCCTTGGCGCAGCAGCGCCTGTGGTTCCTGAACCGTTTCGACACCGACTCCGGCGCCTACAACATTGCCGTCGGCCTGCGCCTGTCGGGCCGACTGGAGACGGCGGCGCTGCAGCAGGCGCTCTCGGATGTGGTGGCCCGGCACGAGGTGCTGCGGACGGTCTTCCCGGAGGACGCCGAGGGCCCGCATCAGGTGGTGCTGCCGGAACACGGTGTGGTGGTGCCGTTCGCGCACATCATGTCCGGACCCGGCACCGCCGATACCGATGCCCTCGAATTCGCCGCCACCGGTTTCGATCTCACCGTGCAGCCGCCGATTCGCGCGGGCCTGCTGCGGCTCACCGCCGAGGAGCATGTGCTCGTTGTGGTGATCCATCACATTGCCGCGGACGGCTGGTCCTTGACGCCGCTCGCCACCGATCTGGTGACGGCGTACGAGGCGCGTCGCTCCGGCGGGTCGCCGCAATGGGCGGCACTGCCGGTGCAGTACGCGGATTTCAGTGTGTGGCAGCGGAATCTGCTGGGCAGCGAGGACGATCCCGAGAGCCCGGCGGCCCGTCAGCTCGGGTACTGGCGCGAACGCCTCGCGGAGCTGCCGGAATGCCTCGAGCTGCCGACCGACCGGCCCCGACCGGTGGTGGCCTCCCATCGCGGCGATACGGTGCGCACACACCTGGATACGACGCTGCACGCGGCGCTGACCACCGTGGCGCAGCGCTCCGGCGTGAGTGTGTTCATGGTGCTGCACGCCGCGCTGGCGACCGTACTGGCCCGGCTCGCGGCCACCGATGATGTGGCCGTGGGCACGCCGATCGCCGGCCGGGTGGATCCCCAGCTGGACAGTCTCGTCGGCATGTTCGTCGGCACCCTGGTGCTGCGCACCAGGGTTGACACCGGCGCATCCTTCGCGGATCTGCTGCGTTCGGTGCGCGATACCGATCTGGATGCCTTCGCACATGCGGAACTGCCGTTCGAGCGCCTGGTCGAGGTGCTCGAACCGGTGCGCTCCTCGGCGTACCACCCGCTGTTCCAGGTCATGCTGTCACTGCACAGCTCTGTCCCCGCGGCGGTCGAGCTGTCCGGACTGCGCTCCACCGCCTCGGCCTTGGAGACCGGTGCGGCGCGCTGGGACCTGGAATTCACACTGATCGAACGGCATTCGGCACAGGGCGCTCCGGCGGGCATCGACCTGGCGCTGACCTACGCGACCGATCTGTTCGCGGCCGAGACCGCCCGCCGCGTCACCGACCAGTTCACCCGGGTGCTGGCCGCGGCTGCCGCCGATCCCGGCGTGATCGTAGGCGAGCTCCCGATGCTGACAGCGGACGAGATCCGCGCCCTGGCACCGGTATCCGGGCCCGGTTCCGCGCCCGTGGCGACACTGGCGGCGATCTTCACCGCCGCGGCCGCCATCGATCCTGGCGCACCCGCGGTGCGCTGCGGTGATTCCGAGTTGACCTACGCCGAACTGGATCGGCGCTCCAATCGCCTGGCACGCCTGCTCATCGGGCACGGCGTGGGCCCGGAATCCATCGTGGCACTGGGCATTCCGCGCTCCATCGATTCGGTGTGCGCCACCGTGGCGGTGGCCAAGACCGGTGCGGCCTTCCTGCCCGTCGATCCGGCCTATCCGCTGCAGCGCAAGCAGCACATGCTGGCCGACTCCGGCGCGCGGTTCGGTCTCACCGTCGCCGCACAGCGCGGGGAACTGCCGGCCGACGGCGTCACCTGGCTGGTACTCGACGATCCCGAGGTCACCGCACCGCTGGCGAGTCTGCCGGCGACCGTGGTCACCGATGCCGATCGCACTGCGCCGCTGCACTTCTCGCACACCGCCTATCTCATCTACACCTCCGGATCGACCGGCACCCCGAAGGGCGTGACGGTCACCCACACCGGTCTCGCCGATTTCACACGCACCATGGCCGAGCGGTTCGGCGTCGTATCCGGCGCTCGGACACTGCATTTCGCGTCGCCGAGCTTCGACGCCTCGGTGCTGGAGATGCTGCTGGCCTGGTCCGCGGGCGCGACCATGGTGGTGGCGCCGCCGCACCTGTACGGCGGCGAGGAATTGGCGGAACTGCTCGAACGCGAGCGCGTCAGCCACGCGTTCCTCACCCCGGTGGCCCTGGCCACCCTGGGCGCGGGCGGCCGATCGCTGCCCGCACTGCGCGGACTGATCGTCGGCGGCGAGGCCGTCGGCGCGGAGCTGCTCGAGCGCTGGGCGGTCGGCCGTGCGATGTTCAACGCGTACGGTCCCTCCGAGGCCACCGTCGCCGTCGCCATGTCGAATGCGCTTGCGCCGCAGCAGCAGATCGTGCTGGGCGGACCCATCCGGGGCGCCCGGCTGGCGGTGCTGGATCGCCGTCTGCGCCCCGTTCCGGTCGGCGTTGCGGGTGAGCTCTACATCGGTGGTCCGGGCCTGGCGCGTGGTTACTTCGCGCAGCCCGGTCTGAGTGCGGCCCGGTTCATTGCCGATCCGTACGGTTCGGCGGGCGAGCGGCTGTATCGCACCGGCGACCTGGTGCGCTGGACGGCCGGCGGTGAGCTGGTCTTCCTCGGCCGCGGTGACGACCAGGTGAAGGTGCGCGGTTTCCGTATCGAACTCGGGGAGATCACCGCGGTGATCGCGGACCTCGACGGAGTTCGCTTCGCGCACACCGAGGTCCGGCACGATGAGGCCGGACGCGCGCACATCGTGAGCTATGTCCGCGCCGCGGACGCTCACCAGCTGGACGCACAGTCGGTGCGAGCCCACGTCGGTGCGAAGCTGCCCGCGCATATGGTGCCCTCGGCGGTGGTCGCGCTCGATTCGATTCCCCTGTCGCCCAGCGGCAAACTGGATCGGCGCGCCCTGCCCGCACCCGTGTGGGATCTCGGCATCGCGGGCCGCGAACCGGCGACCCCGGCCGAGGCGCTGGTGGCCGGGGAGATGGCGCGCCTGCTCGGGCGCGAACAGGTCTGCGCGGATCACAGCTTCTTCGATCTGGGCGGCAACTCGCTCTCGGCCACCGGGCTGGTATCCCGGATCGCCGCCGCGTGCGGACATCGGCTCGCGGTGCGCGAGGTCTTCGAGCACCCGACCCCCGAGGGTCTGGCGCGGCTGCTGGACAGTGTTGCGGGACAGGAGATCACGGACCGTCCGCGCCTGGGTGCACCGGCCCGCCCGGCACGGGTTCCGCTCACCTCGGTACAGCGGCGACTGTGGTTCCTGAACCAGCTCGACACCGACTCCGGCGCCTACAATATTCCGGTGGCGCTGCGCCTGCGCGGCGCGCTGGACGAGGCGGCGCTGCGTGCCGCCCTCACCGATCTCATTGCGCGCCACGAGATTCTGCGCACCCTGTACCCGCAGGATGATCAGGGTCCGTACCAGGCGCTCATCCCCGCCGCGGAGGTGCCGCTCACCCTGGCACTACTCGAGACCTCCGCGCTGGAGCTCGAACAGCATGTCGAGGTCGCCGCCGAGCAGGGTTTCGACCTCACCCGCGAACTCCCGCTGCGGGTCGAACTGCTGCGCACCGGAAAGACCGAATACGCGCTGGCGATGGTCGTGCACCACATCGCCATGGACGGCTGGTCGCTCGCACCGCTGGCCTCGGACCTCATGACGGCCTATGCCGCGCGCCGGTCCGGGCACGCGCCGGAGTGGACGCCGCTGCCGGTGCAGTACGCGGATTACGCGGTGTGGCACCAGGATCTGCTCGGCGACGAGGACGATGCCGAGAGCGTGGCCGCCCAGCAGATGCGCTACTGGCGCACCCGTCTGGCCGCGCTGCCGGACTGCCTCGATCTGCCCGCCGATCGCCCGCGCCCGGCGGTGGCCACCCATCGCGGCGATTCGGTCCGCACGCGGGTGGACGCCGGTCTGCACACCCGGCTGACGGAACTGGCGCGCAGCCGCGACGTCAGTGAATTCATGGTGCTGCACGCCGTGCTGGCCCTGCTGCTGGCCCGGCTCGCCGGCACCCCCGACATCTCGGTCGGCACCGCCATCGCGGGCCGCGGCGAACCCGAACTCGATGCGCTGATCGGCGCGTTCGTCGGCACCCTGGTATTGCGCACGCCGGTCGACGGCGGTACCTCCTTCACCGATCTGCTGCACACGGTGCGGGAAGCCGACCTGGAGGCGTTCGCGCACGCGGATCTGCCGTTCGAGCGACTGGTCGAGGCGCTGAATCCCGTGCGCTCCACCGCACATCACCCGCTGTTCCAGGTGAGCCTGTCGCTGGACAATTTCCAGGCGCCCGTCCTGCGGCTGCCGGGTCTGGATATTGCTGTCCAGCAGGTCGATTCGATGGTGGCGAAGTTCGATCTGCAATTCGTCTTCACCGCCGTCCCGGAGGCGGGCGGCGGCTCGGGCGGCTTGGACCTGTGCCTGACCTATGCCACCGACCTGTTCGATCGCGCCACGGCGGTGGACCTGAGCCGCCGCTTCGTGCGGGCGCTGTCCGCGGCCCTCGCCGATCCCGCCGCGGCGGTGGGCGATCTGGAGCTGCTGGCTCCGGAGGAGGTGCGTGCGCTGGCACCCGTGCGCGGTCCGGCGGCCGATATCGTGCTGACCCTGCCGGAGCTCTTCGCCTCGGCGGCAGCCGATCCGAATCAGATCGCCCTCGTCGCCGAGCACCGCTCCCTCACCTACGGCGAGCTCGACGAGTGGTCGAATCACCTGGCGCGCACCCTGATCGCGCAGGGCGCGGGACCGGGCGAGGTCATCGCACTGGGCCTGGCGCGATCGGTGGAGTCCGTCGTCGCGACGGTGGCCGTCGCCAAGACCGGCGCGGCCTATCTGCCGGTGGACGTGCGGCATCCGGCCGACCGGATCCGGCATATGCTCACCGACTCCGGGGCCCGGCTGGGCCTGACCACCGGCACGGACAGCGAGCTGCTGCCCGCGGATCTGACGGTGCAGTGGCTCCTGGTGGACGGGGTGTCCACTGCGGGATCGGCTGCGGCCGTGCTGGATTCCGATCGCCTCCGTCCGCTGTCCGTCGACGATATCGCCTACGTCATCTACACCTCCGGCTCCACGGGCGTGCCCAAGGGCGTCGCGGTTCCGCATCGCGGACTCGCCGCCTTCGCGCTGGAGCAGCGTGCCCGCTACGGTCTGGAATCCACCAGCCGCACACTGCATTTCGCCTCGCCCAGTTTCGACGCCTCGGTGCTCGAACTGCTGCTGGCCTGGTGCACGGGTGCGACCGTCGTGGTCGCCTCCGCGGAGATCTACGGCGGCGACGAGCTGGCGGCACTGCTGGAGGGTGCGGGCGTCACGCACGCCTTCATCACCCCGGCCGCGCTGGCGAGCATCGACATCGCCGCCCATCCGCTGCCGGCGCTGCGCTGCCTGGTGGTCGGCGGCGAGGCGGTCGGCGCCGATCTGGTCGCCCGCTGGGCGGCCGGCCGGGCCATGTTCAATGCCTACGGTCCGTCGGAAGCGACTGTGGCGCCGGTCATGTCGGACGCACTCACCGCGGGAAGCCCCATTGTGCTGGGCCGGGCCATTCGCGGCGCCGCGCTGACCGTGCTGGACACCCGGCTGCGGCCGGTGCCGGTCGGTGTCGCGGGCGAGCTCTATGTGGCGGGCGCGGGTCTGGCCCGCGGGTACGTGGGCCGGACGGCCCTCACCGCGGAGCGATTCGTGGCGAATCCGTTCGCCGCGGTTCCGGGCGAGCGCATGTACCGGACCGGTGATGTGGTGCGCTGGACGGCCGGCGGTGAGCTCGTATTCGTCGGCCGCAGTGATGATCAGGTCAAGATCCGCGGTTTCCGCATCGAACTCGGCGAGATCAGCGCGGCGCTGTCGGAGGCCGAGGGAATTCGCTTCGCACACACCGAGATCCGCCGCGACGATGCCGGAACTCCGCGCATTGTCGGCTATGTGGTCGCCGCCGGGGATCAGGAGCCGGACCGGCAGGCGCTGCGCTCGTATGCCGCCGACCGGCTGCCCGGGTACATGGTGCCCACCGCCATCGTGGTGCTGGCGGATATTCCGCTCTCACCCAGTGGCAAGCTCGATCGCCGGGCGCTGCCGGAACCGCAGTGGGAGGTGGCGGCCGGGCGTGCGCCCAGCACCCCGAGCGAGATTCTGGTGGCGAACGCCATGGCCGAGGTGGTCGGCCGCACCGAGGTCTGCGCCGATCACGACTTCTTCGAGCTGGGCGGCACCTCGCTCTCGGCGACCCGCCTGGTGGCACAGCTCGCGGCCACCACCGGTCGCCAGCTCGGTGTGCGCGCCGTCTTCGAACACCCGACCCCCGAACAGCTGGCGCGTGTCGTGGACGAGCTGCTGGCACAGGATGATCCGGGTCTGCCGCAACTCACCCGCGGCCGCCGTCCGACCCGGGTTCCGCTGTCCCCGGCGCAGCAGCGACTGTGGTTCCTGAACCGTTTCGACACCGATTCGGGCGCATACAACATCCCGGTGGCCCTGCGCCTGCGCGGCCGCCTCGATGCGGCGGCGCTGGCCGCGGCCCTGCGTGATGTGGTGGAGCGGCACGAGGCGCTGCGCACCCTGTTCCCGCAGGACGCGGACGGCCCGCACCAGGTGATCGTGCCGGTGGCGGCCGACGTCACGCTGCCTGTGGTCGAGGTTGCGGCGGAGGATATCGCGGCACGGTTGCGTGCCTTGGCCACCAGGGGATTCGATCTGGCGACGGCGCTGCCGTTGCGGGCGGAGTTGCTGCGCGCCGGTGAGCACGATCATGTGCTCGCGGTCGTCGTGCACCACATTGCCGCCGACGGCGGCTCCGTCGCCCCGCTGGCCTCCGATCTCGCGGCCGCGTATGCCGCACGGCGGCAGGGTGCGGCTCCCGAGTGGGCCGAATTGCCGGTGCAGTACGCCGATTACAGCGTCTGGCAGCGTGAGCTGCTGGGCGATGAGGCGGATTCCACGAGTGTGGCCGCGCAGCAGCTGCGGTACTGGACCGAACGCCTGCAGGGGCAGTCGGACAGTCTGGAACTGCCGTCCGACCGACCGCGCCCGGCGGTCCGATCACAGCACGGCGCTTCGGTATTCGCCCGTCTGGAGGGTTCGTCGCATGCCGCGCTCTCGCGGCTCGCCCGCGATCACGACGCCAGCCTGTTCATGGTGCTGCACGCCGTGCTGGCGGTACTGCTGGCCCGGATCACGGGCACCGCGGACGTGACGGTGGGCACCCCGATCTCCGGTCGGGCCGATGCGCGGCTGCACCCGCTGATCGGCATGTTCGCCGGCACGCTGGTGCTGCGCACCGAGGTCGATCGTGCCGCGTCCTTCTCCGGCCTGCTGGCCCAGGTGCGCGATCACGATCTGAATGCGTTCGCGCATGCCGACATTCCGTTCGAGCGACTGGTGGAGGCCCTCGATCCGGTGCGCACGACCGCGCACCACCCGCTGTTCCAGGTCATGCTGTCGGTGCACGACGCGCTGCCAGCGCTGCCGCGACTCGATGACGTCGAGGTCGCGATCGAGGACATCGCGCTGGAGATCGCGAAATTCGATCTCCAGTTCACCTTCACCGAATCGCATACCGCACAGGGTGATCCGGACGGCATCGAGATCTGCCTGACCTACGCGACCGATATGTTCGAGGCCGAGACCGCCGAGCGTCTCGGCGCCCGCTTCGTCCGGCTGTTGTCCGGGGTCAGCGGCCGTCCGCACACCGCGGTCGGCGATATCGACCTGCTGTCGGTGCCGGAGCGCTCCGAGCTGGCGCCCGCGCGCGGTGTCAACGGACCGGTACCGGCGACCCTGGCGGAGGTGTTCACCGCCGCCGCGGCGACGCGGGATGCCATTGCGGTGGTGTCGGATTCGGGCACGCTGACCTACGGCGAACTCGATGAACGCTCGAACCGGGTGGCGCGGGCGCTGCTGGCGCACGGCGTGGGCCCCGGCGATATCGTCGCGCTCGGCCTGCCCCGCTCGCCGGAATCGGTGCTCGCCACCGTGGCCGTCACCAAGACCGGTGCGACCTTCGTGCCCGTCGATGTGCGCTATCCGGCCGAGCGGATCGCGCATATGCTCACCGATTCCGGTGCGCGACTGGGCATTACCACGGCTGCTCATTCCACCGCGCTGCCGGAGGTGCTGAACTGGCTCACCCTGGCGGAACTGGAGCGGACCGAATCCGCCGCACCGATCACCGATTCCGATCGGCTGCGCTGGCTGGGCATCGACGATCTCGCCTACATCATCTACACCTCCGGTTCCACCGGGGTGCCCAAGGGTGTGGCGGTCACCCATCGCGGTATGGCCGGGTTCGCGGTCGAACAGCGCACCCGCTACGCCATGGACTCCGATTCGCGGCCACTGCATTTCGCCTCGCCGAGCTTCGACGCCTCGATTCTGGAACTGCTGCTGGCCTGGTGCTCGGGCGGCGCCCTGGTGCTCGCCTCACCCGAGGTGTACGGCGGTGACGACCTGGCCGCGCTGCTGGACCGGGAGCGGGTGACCCACGCCTTCATCACCCCGGCGGCGCTGGCGAGCATCGATATCGCCCGCTGGCCGCTGCCCGCACTGCAGCACCTGTCGGTGGGCGGTGAAGCGGTGGGTGCGGATCTGGTGGCCCGCTGGGCTCCGGAACGGCACCTGTACATCGGCTACGGACCGACCGAAACCACCATCATGAGCGCTATTTCGACGCCGCTGGCGGCGGATGACGCGGTGGTGCTGGGCCGTCCGATTCGCGGCACCGGAATGGTCGTGCTCGATGAGCGTCTGCGCCCGGTGCCGCCGGGTGTGGCAGGTGATCTGTACATCGGCGGCGACGGTCTGGCACGCGGGTATCACCGGCGGCCCGGTCTGACCGCCGGCCGCTTCGTCTCCAATCCGTTCGCGACCCTGCCGGGCGCGCGGATGTACCGCACCGGTGATGTGGTGCGCTGGACGCAGTCCGGTGAACTGGACTTCGTCGGCCGCAGTGATGATCAGGTGAAGATCCGCGGTTTCCGGATCGAACTCGGCGAGATCAGCGCCGTGGTGGTCGATGCCGAGGCCATTCGCTTCGCCCACACCGAGATCCGTGACGACGCCGCGGGCCGGCCTGCCATCGTCTGCTACGTCGTCCCGGAGGACGGTCAGACCGTGGATACCGCGCAGCTGCGCGATATCGCGGCCGAGCGTCTCCCGGCACACATGGTCCCCGCCATGTTCGTGCCACTGGTCTCGATCCCGTTGTCGCCCACCGGAAAACTCGATCGCCGTGCCCTGCCGGAACCGGCCTGGGCGACGGTCGAAGGCGGACGTGCCCCGCGCACGCCCAATGAGAAGCTGGTGGCGCAGGTCATGGCCGAGGTGCTCGGTCACGACCAGGTCTGCGCCGATCACGGATTCTTCGAACTGGGCGGCAATTCGCTCTCCGCGACGCAGTTGGTCGCGCGTATCACCGCCGCCTCCGGACAGCGGCTGGCGGTGCGCGCAGTCTTCGAACACCCGACACCCGCCGGACTGGCGCTGCTGCTGGATGATTCGATGGGCGAGGCGTCCGCCGGGCGTCCGGTCCTGATGGCAGGACAGCGCCCCGAACGGGTGCCGCTGTCCCTGGCGCAGCAGCGGCTGTGGTTCCTGAGCCGCTTCGATCCGGGTTCGGCCGCCTACAACATTCCGGTGGGCCTGCGCCTGACCGGCCGTCTGGACGCGGCGGCGCTGCAGCAGGCGGTGTCGGATGTGGTTGCGCGGCACGAGGTGCTGCGCACGGTCTTCCCCGAGGACGGGCAGGGGCCGCATCAGGTGGTGGTGCCGGAGACGGCGGCGGTGGTGCCTTTCGTGCGCATCGTCTCCAGCCCGAGCACGGTGATCACCGATGCGTTCGAGCTGGCGCAGGCCGGATTCGACCTCGCGGCCGAGATTCCGATCCGCGCGGCCCTGCTGCAGGTCGGCCCCGATGAGCATGTCCTCGTCGTGGTGATCCACCACATCGCCGCCGACGGCTGGTCGCTCACGCCGCTGGCCGCGAATCTGGTGGCGGCCTACGGGGCGCGCTGCTCCGGCGCCGCACCCGCATGGCCGGCGCTGCCGGTCCAGTACGCGGATTTCAGTGTGTGGCAACGGGAATTGCTCGGCAGCGAGGACGATCCGGAGAGTCTGACCACGCGGCAGCTGCAGTACTGGACCGAACGCCTGGCGGATCTGCCGGAGTGCCTGGAACTGCCCGTCGACCGGCCCCGTCCGGTGGTGGCCTCCCATCGCGGCGCCTCGACCTCGGTGCGCATCGATGCGGAACTGCATGCCCGCCTGGCGCATTCGGCGCAGTCGAACGATGTCAGCGTGTTCATGGTGCTGCACGCGGTGCTGGCGGTGCTCATCGCCCGCACCAGCGGCAGCGGTGATATCGCCATCGGCACCGCGGTGGCCGGGCGCGGCGACGCGGCGCTCGACGATCTCATCGGCATGTTCGTCGGAACCCTGGTGCTGCGCACCAGGATCGACGGGGCGGCCAGTTTCGCCGAGGTGCTGGCCGCGGTGCGCGATACCGATCTCGATGCCTTCGCGCACGCCGATCTGCCGTTCGAGCGGCTGGTCGAGGTGCTCAATCCGGTGCGCTCGACCGCACATCACCCGCTGTTCCAGGTGAGTCTGTCGCTCACCAATATGGGTGTGCCGACGGTGCGCCTGCCGGACGTCGCGGTGACGGGCTTCCCGGTCGATCCGGGCCTGGCCAAGTGCGATCTGCAATTCACCTTCACCGAAGCCTTTACCGCGCACGGTGATCCGGACGGCATCGAGATGTCGCTGTCCTACGCCACCGATCTGTTCGATACCGCCACCGCGGACCGCATGAGCCGCCGGTTCGTGCGGCTGCTGGCGGCGGTGCTGGCCCGGCCGGAGATCGCGGTCGGCGACGCGGATGTGCTGTCCGCGTGGGAGCGTTCGGTGCTGGCTCCGGCGCACGGCGCCCGGGCCGCGGATCCCATCACGCTGCCCGAGCTGTTCGCCCGGGTGGTGCGGGCCGATCACCCCGCGCTCGTCACGGCGGAGCGGACGCTGACCTACGGTGAGCTCGACGCCTGGACGAATCGCCTGGCCCGCACGCTGATCGCGCGTGGGGTCGGACCCGGCGACGTGGTCGCACTGGGCCTGGCCCGGTCACTGGAATCGGTGGCGGGCTCGCTGGCCATCGCCAAGACCGGCGCGGCCTTCCTGCCGGTCGACGTGCGTCATCCGATGGATCGCATCCGGCATATGCTCACCGATTCGGCGGTGCGATTCGGACTCACCTGCACCACCGACCGTGCCGCGCTTCCCGGTGATCTCGGCATCGAGTGGATGCTGGTCGACGATGCCGCGGACATGTCCTCCGCACCGCTGGACGCCGGTGAGCTGCGCCGCGTACCGCGGATCGACGATATCGCGTATCTGATCTACACCTCCGGATCCACCGGTCTGCCCAAGGGGGTGGCCGTCACGCATCGCGGCGTGTTCAACTGCGCCGAGGTGCAACGGGTCCGGTTCGCTGTCGAGCCGTCCGCGCGAACACTGCATCTGGCCTCGCCGAGCTTCGATGTGGCGGTGCTGGAGTTGCTGCTGGCCTGGTCCGCGGGCACGACCATGGTGATCGTCCCGATCGACGTCTACGGTGGCGACCCGCTGGCGGAACTGATCGAGGCGAACGCGGTCACTCACGTCGTCATCACTCCGGCCGCGCTGGCCAGCATCGATGCGGACCGCTGGCCGCTGCCGCATCTGCACACGCTGATCGTCGGCGGTGAGGCGTTCGACCGGGAACTGGTGGAGCAGTGGGGCCGGGGCCGCGATATGTCGAACGGGTACGGCCCGTCCGAGGCGACCATTGCCACCACCTTCTCCGAGCCCATGCATCCGGACCGGCCGATCGTGCTCGGCCGCCCGATGCGCGGTGTGTCCACGGTGGTGCTGGACGCGCGTCTGCGCCCCGTGCCGCCCGGTGTGGTGGGCGAGCTCTATGTCGGCGGGATCGGCCTGGCACAGGGCTACCACCGGCGTCCGGCCCTGACTTCCGAACGGTTCGTGGCGAATCCGTTCGGTGGTAAGGGTGAGCGGATGTACCGCACCGGGGATCTGGTGCGGTGGAACGCCGAGGGTGAGCTGGTATTCGCCGGTCGTGCCGACGATCAGGTCAAGGTGCGCGGTTTCCGTATCGAACTCGGTGAGATCTCCGCGGTGGTCGCCGCCTGCGCGGGAGTTCGATTCGCGCACACCGAGGTTCGCAAGGACGACGGCGGCCGGGCGCATATCGTCTGCTACGTCGTCGCATTGGAGGGCGTCGCCCTGGAGGCGCGCGAACTGCACGACCTCGCCGCCCAGCAGCTTCCGGCGCATATGGTGCCGTCGGCCTTCCTGATGCTGGACTCGATTCCCCTGACGCCCAACGGGAAACTGGATCGCCGTGCGCTGCCGGAGCCGGACTGGACCGTCAGCGATACCGGTCGGGCCCCGCGCACGCCCGGCGAGGTGCTGGTGGCCGAGGCCATGGCCGAGGTCGTCGGCCGCGAAAGCGTCTGCGCGGACCACAGTTTCTTCGATCTCGGCGGCAACTCGCTGTCGGCGACACAGCTGGTGGCGCGGATCGCCGCGGCCTCCGGCTGCCGGCTGGAGGTGCGGGCGGTGTTCGAGCACCCCACGCCCGAGAAGCTCGGCGCACTGCTCGATCGAGTGCTGTCCGCCGGTGGCGGGGATCGGCCCGCGCTGCTCTCCCGGCCTCGGCCCGCCCGGATTCCGCTGTCTCCGGCGCAGCAGCGCCTCTGGCTGCTGAACCGGTTCGATACCGCCTCGGGTGTGTACAACATCCCGCTGGTGCTGCGGCTTCGCGGCGCACTGGATGTGGAAGCGCTGCAGCGGGCGGTCGCGGACGTGGTGGCACGACATGAGGTGCTGCACACGGTGTTCCCGGCGGATGCGGAAGGGCCGCACCAGGTGGTGCTGCCCGTTGCCGATCCGGCGCTCGACGTGCCGCTGCACGAGCTCGCCGCCGCGGCTGTGCCGGAGTTCATCGGATCGTTCATCATGGCGGGATTCGATGTGACACAGCAGCTTCCGGTGCGTGCCGGAGTGCTGCGCCTCGCGGCGGACGAACACCTGCTGGTGCTCGTCATGCACCACATCGTCGCCGACGGCGCCTCGGCGGGACCGCTCGCGATGGATCTGGCCACTGCCTATGCGGCGCGGCGGGAACAGCGGGCACCCGAATGGGCCGCGCTGCCGGTGCAGTACGCCGACTTCAGCCTGTGGCAGCACGCGGTGCTCGGTAGTGAGGAAGATCCCGAGAGCCCGGCCGCGCGTCAGCTGGAGTACTGGACGAGCAAGCTGGCCGGAACGCCGGACTGCCTCACGTTGCCGATGGATCGGCCGCGCCCCGCGGTCCCGTCTCAGCGTGGTGCGTCGGTGTTCGCCCGCATCGATGCCGAATTGCACGACGAGCTGACCGAATTGGCGCGCTGGCACGGTGTCAGCGTCTTCATGGTGCTGCACGCGGTGCTGGCGGTGCTGCTGGGCCGGCTCGGCAGTACCGACGATGTGGTGGTGGGCACGCCGATCGGCGGCCGGGTGGATCCGCAGCTGGACCTGCTGGTCGGTATGTTCGTCGGCACGCTGGTGCTGCGGACGTCCGTCGCACCCGGCGACACCTTCGCCGAACTGCTCGACACCGTGCGCGAAACGGATCTGGATGCGTTCGCGCACGCCGATATTCCCTTCGAGCGACTGGTGGAGGCGCTGGATCCGGCCCGGTCGGCGGCGCATCATCCGCTGTTCCAGGTCATGCTGTCGGTGCACAATGTGATGCCGGGTCTGCCGCAGCTGGCCGAGGTGACTGCGATCGCCGAGGATGCGGCGTTCGAGGTGGCCAAGTTCGATCTGCAATTCACGCTCACCGAGAAGCAGACCGCGCACGGTGCTCCGGACGGCATCGATCTGTCCGTCACCTACGCCACCGATCTGTTCGATGCCGATAGCGCGGAAGTGCTGTGCCACCGGTTCGTCCGGCTGCTCACCGCGGCGATCGGTGACCCCGCCACCGCGGTGGGGGATCTGGATCTGCTCGATGCGCAGGAGATGCGCACACTGGCACCGGTCCGGGGATCGGCGTCGGTCACCGCCGCCACCTTCCCGGAGGTATTCGCCGCGGCCGTCGCCCGCGCGCCGGGCACGGTCGCGGTCTGCGACCGGGAGATCCAGATGAGCTACGACCAGCTGGATCGATCCACCAACCGGCTGGCGCGAGCGCTGCTGGCGCGCGGTGTCGGGCCGGAATCGTATGTGGCGCTCGGTATTCCGCGCTCGGTGGAATCGGTGCGGGCCATGTTCGCGGTGCTCAAGACCGGTGCGGCGTTCGTGCCGGTCGATCCGTCCTATCCCGCGCAGCGCAAGGAGCACATGCTCAGCGATTCGCGGGCGCGCATCGGGCTGACGGTCTCGCGGTGCCGCGGGGATGTGCCGGTGGGTCCGCAGTGGCTGGTGCTCGATGATCCGGCCTTCGCCGCGGAAACCCGGTTCTATTCGGGCGCACCGCTTTCCGATGCCGAATTCATTCGCGCACCGCGGCTGGGCAATCCGGCGTACCTGATCTACACCTCGGGATCCACCGGTGTGCCCAAGGGTGTTGTCGTCACCCATGCCGGCCTGGCCAATTTCGCCGCGGAGCTCGCGCATCGCGGCGGGGTCACCACGCGGTCGCGGGTATTGCATTTCGCGTCACCGAGTTTCGACGCCGCGATCCTGGAGATCCTGCTGGCTCTCGGCAGCGCCGCCACCCTGGTGCTGGCCGATACGGGGATCTTCGGCGGTGATGAGCTGCGGGACCTGCTGCACGCGGAGCGGATCACGCACGCGTTCGTGACGCCCGCGGCGCTGGCGACCGTCGAGCCCGCCGGGCTCGGCGAACTCGAAATGATCATGGTCGGCGGTGACCGCACCGGCGGTGAACTGGTGCAGCGCTGGGTCGGGGCCGATGTGCCGGGTCGGACCATGCTCAATGCGTACGGTCCCTCGGAGATCACCGTCGCGGCGAGCATCAGCGCCGGACTGCGGCCGGGCGTGCCGGTCACCATCGGCGGACCGCTGCGCGGGTTCGCACTGATGGTGCTCGACGGGCGGCTGCGCCCGGTTCCGGTGGGCGTACCGGGAGAGCTGTACATCGCCGGAATCGCCCTGGCGCGTGGGTATCACCGCCGTCCCGCACTGACCGCCGAGCGGTTCATCGCGAGTCCGTTCGGAGCACCGGGCGACCGCATGTACCGCACCGGAGATCTGGTGCGCTGGGTGATGTCCAGTGGCCGGCAGGAGCTGGAGTACCTCGGTCGCGGCGATGATCAGGTGAAGATCCGCGGGTTCCGCATCGAGTTCGGTGAGATCAATGCCGCGCTCTCGGACCACGCCGAGGTGACCGCGGCGACGACCATCGGATACGAGATGGCCAGCGGTGCACTGATTCTCGCGGCCTACATCGTGCCGGCGCCCGGCGCCGCGGTGAACATCGAGGAGCTGCGCCGGCATGTCGCCGGTCGCGTGCCGGGATACATGGTGCCGCAGTCGATTACGGTCCTGGAATCGCTGCCGCTGACACCGGCCGGGAAGCTGGATCGCACGGCGCTGCCCGAACCGGAACTGCTCGCGGCGGCGACCTTCCGGGCGCCCGCCACCCCTGTCGAAGCGGTGGTGTGTGCCGCCTTCGCCGAGGTGCTGGGTCTGGAATCGGTGGGTGCGGACGACAACTTCTTCGAGTTGGGCGGCACCTCGCTGCTGGCTACCCGGCTGGTCGCGGTGATCCGGGATCAGCACGGGGCCGATGTGCCGATGCAGGCGCTGTTCCTCGATCCCACCCCGGCCGGTATCGCCGCGCGGGTCGAGGCGCCGTCCGACGGCGACAATGCCGTCGCGGCGGCATTGAGTCCGCTGCTGCCGATTCGCCCGGACGGCGCACTGCCGCCGCTGTTCTGCGTGCACTCGGTCAGTGGTGTGGCCTGGAGCTACACCGGACTGCTGCCGCACCTGGAACCGGATCGGCCGATCTACGGTCTGCAGCTGCCGCACCTGACCGAGGACGACTGCGGTCTGGACACGGTCGAGCAGCTCGCGCAGCGGTATATCCGTGAGATGCAGACCGTGCAGCCGCACGGGCCGTATCACCTGCTGGGCTGGTCGCTGGGCGGGCTGATCGCCTACGACATCGCGACCAGGCTGGAAGCGGCGGGTGAGCAGGTCCAGATGCTGGCCATGCTGGACAGCCGCATCCTGGCCGATGAACCGGAGATCGCGGACGCCAGTGCCGGCGAACTGCTGGCGGCACTGCTGGGCGATTCGAGCCTCGCGGCGGAGAACGTCTCCGCCGAGCGCGCGGCGGAATTGCTGCACGAGCACCAGGGTCCGTTCGGTGCGCTCGGCGCCGCCCATATGGAGCGGCTGTACACCGGCTACCTGGCCGGAACCAGCATGGGCTACCGGTTCCGTCCGCGCCGCTACGACGGTGATCTGGTGTATTTCACTGCCACAGAGCCGGATTCACCCCCACCCGCGGGCGGTCAGGCGCCGCCGACACCGGGCGCGGGCCCGTGGCGCGGCGTGGTGCGCGGCGAGATCACCGAGCACTTCGTCGGCTGCTCGCACGTCGATATGGGTTCACCGCGGGCACTGGACGAAATCGGTCCGATGCTGCGGCAGCACCTCAGCGACGGTGAATGCCGGACAGGGTTTTCCGTTCAGGCCGCCGCCGACCGGCGCTGGTCGTCATCGAGTACGAATACCGGAACAGGAAGGGAGATCGAATGAGCGAGACCAACCCGTTCGACAATGAGGAGGGCCGATTCGCGGTGCTCGTCAATGCCGAGGGGCAGCATTCGCTGTGGCCGGATTTCGCGGCGGTGCCCGATGGCTGGCAGCTGGTCCACGAGGGCAGCCGCAGGGAATGCCTGGACTACGTGGAGCAGCACTGGACCGATATGCGTCCCAACAGCCTGGTCGCCGCCATGGCCGCGGACGCTCAGTCCTGAGGAACGCCGGCGCTCAGTCCTGAGAAACGCCGGCGCTCGGTCCTGAGGAAGTAGTGCTGTGTGACCGGGCCCCGGGCAATCCGGGGCCTGGTTCGGTCGGATTACGGAAACGATATGGGGACAATGACATTGAGGCGATGCTCGAGCGCCGCGGCGCTCCTGCTGGCAGTGACGGCAGTGGGTCCGCTGGGCTGTTCTCCCGAACAACTCACCAGCGGCGCCGACCCGATCGGCCTAGCCGCCCCAGCTCCGCTTCCGTCCGCACCGCAGCACATCGAGCGGCCCGCCGAGCTGACCGGTCCCGGATGTGATGCCGCCGCCTCCTATCCGGATAATCCGATGCTGGAGGCGGTCATGCTGTCCGCCGCCAAAGACGCCGGCCTGCGGGCGCAGCCGCCGGGTTCGACTGCGCCGCAGCGGTTCACCGTCTTCGTGCCGGAGGAATCCGCCCTCGACAATCTCGACGAGAAGACCGTTCATCGCATGCGCAACGACGCCTCAGAGCTGCTGAAAATCATTGCGCACCATCTGGTTCCGGTCGATCTTCCGCCGGATCGGATCGGCGGGCGGTATCTGGCCGCCGACGGGGGAGAGGTCACCGTGACCCGATCGGCCGACGGTATCGACGTGGACGATGCGAAGGTGATCTGTGGCGGCTTCCGCACCGCCACAGCGACCGTCTATCTGATCGACAGGGTGCTCACGCGCACTTCGCTGTGACCGAGCGCGGTGCGGAGTCAGTGGTTCGAGCGGCGATGACTCAGCGGACCTCTTGAATTCGCACCATATTTCCCGCCGGATCCCGGAACGCGCAGTCCCGGACCCCGTACGGCTGATCGGTCGGCTCCTGCACCACCTCGGCATCGGTGGCCTGCACCCGCTCGAAGGCGCCGTCGAGATCCTCGGTGGCCAGCAGCAGGCTGGCATAGGTGCCCTTGGCCATCATCTCGGCAATGGTCCGCCGCTCATCCTCGGTGATACCGGGATCAGCGGCCGGCGGATGCAGAACAATGGAGGTTCCGGGCTGACCGACCGGCCCCACCGTCAACCACCGGAGCCCGTTGTAGCCGACATCCTTGCGAAGTTCGAAACCCAGGGCATCGCGATAAAAGGCCAGCGCTGCCTCCGCATCATCATGCGGTAGAAAGCTCGAATAGATGGTGATTTCCATGCTCGCAAGGCTAATCACGCCCCGTCGTCCGGGGCTTCTCGATTCCTGATCGGTTCGCCCGTCCGGACGGGCTCGCACCGCCCGAGACCGCAGCGCGCGCAGGCCTCGAGATCACCGGATTCGCCGTCGAATGCCGCTAGGCTCCCCCTGGTGTGGGTTGCCGGGAGTGTACGGAGCGACATGCTGAGACTCGGACGCCGAGTCATCGGTTTGGACTCCGCCGCCGCGCACTACGTCGCCGCTCTGCACAGCACCGAGCAGGAGGTTCCCGGGCTCGACCGCCGGGAAGCCTTGCAGTTCAGGCGGATCCAGATGCTCGGCGCGACCGGCACGGTGGTGATGGCGATCAGCGCGCTCGGCGTGGGCGCGCAGCCGGTGCATCAGAATCCGGTATCGGGTGTCCCGGTCTTCGGGCTGTTCGCGCGGCTCCCGACGTCCATGCTGGCAATGTGCATGATCGGCGTGGTCGCGGTGGTGGCGGCGTGGTTGTTGATGGGCCGCTTCGCCATCGGTAGCGTCGGCGGGGCGCCCTCGCACCGGATCACTCGTTCCCAGCTCGACCGGACGCTGCTGCTCTGGGTGACTCCGCTCATCGTCGCGCCGCCGATGTTCTCCAATGACGTGTATTCGTATCTGGCGCAGAGCGAAATCACCAGGCGCGGTATGGATCCCTATGTGGTGGGCCCGGCCACCGGACTCGGCCTGAGCAATGTGCTGACCAATAATGTGCCCAATATCTGGCGGGAGACACCCGCGCCGTACGGTCCGCTGTTCCTCTGGATCGGGCGCGGTATCGCCGAGATCACCGGGGACAACATCATTTTCGGCGTCTGGTCCCATCGGCTGCTCGAACTCGGCGGGATGGCATTGATCGTCTGGGCTCTGCCGCGACTGGCGCGTCGCTGCGGGGTCGCCCCGGTGAGCGCGCTGTGGCTCGGCGCGGCCAATCCGCTGGTGCTGTTCCACCTGGTCGCCGGGGCGCACAACGACACGCTGATGCTGGGGCTCATGCTGTTCGGGCTGGAATTCTGCCTGCGTGCGCTCGCCGGCGGCCCCGAGGCGGAACCGGGAGCGCCGCCAGGGTTGGACGGCCGGGCGTGGGCGCTGATGGTTCTCGGCGCGGTGCTCATCACCCTCGCGGCATTGGTCAAACTTCCCGCGATCGTCGCGCTCGCCTTCGTAGGTATGGCACTTGCCCGGCGGCGGGGCAGCACATTCGGTTCCTTGGTGGTCGCCGCGGCGGTCCTCGGTGTAATCGCCGGGGCGACAATGCTGCTCATCAGCTGGAGCAGCGGGCTCGGTTTCGGCTGGATCTACACGCTGTCCACCAATACGGCCGTCAACAGCTGGATGTCGCTGCCGACGGCGCTCGGCATCGCCACCGGATTCGGCGGCGTCCTGCTCGGATTGGGCGACCATACGAACGCGCTGCTGAGCATCACCCGTCCGATCGCCCAGGTGGTCGCCGCATACATCAGCCTGCGCATGCTGGTCGCCACCTGGACCGGTCGCCTGCACCTCATCGGCGCCCTGGGGCTGTCCCTGGGCGCCATCGTCCTGCTCTCCGCGGTGGTGCAGCCCTGGTACCTGCTGTGGGCGATCGTGCCCTTGGCGGCCTGGGCCACGACCCCGGCGTTCCGTGTTCCGGCAGTGGCGTTCTCGGTGGTCGTCGGAGTACTGCAGATGCCGCGCGGCGCCGACTTCGCCGTCGTGCAGATCGTCGAAGCCGCCCTTGCCGCAGTGGTCGTCTCGGCGATATTCATTGCCGTGACACGCAATACGCTGCCCTGGCGAAACCCCTCGCCGGAGGGGTCGTAGCACAGGGCTTCCGCGTGGTTGTCACCCGATATGGACCACCCGTGCCCAAGTCGGCGGCGCGGGAACATAATTCGGTTCATCGTCATGTTGGGTGTGCTCCCGGCGGAACAAACCCACCACCGTCCGGCAGGACGGCCTAGCGGCCGGCCACGGCGTCTGACCGTCGGTCAGCACCACGATCACATCCGGACGTGCCTGTGCGCGTAGCGCTTTGGCGAACCCGGTCCGCAGGTCGGTGCCCCCGCCGCCGATCAGCGGTATGCCCTCCGCACGGCACAGCGGGTCCGTGATCCGGGCCGCGGCATCACACGAGAGCACCGTGACCAGATCGCGGCGACCGCCCACGGCCCGGGTGACAGCGGCCGTTTCAAGCAGCGCGCTGCCCAATTCGACGTCGCTGACCGATCCCGAGGTGTCGATGACCACGCTGACCCGCGGTGGTGTGCGCCGCAGGCTCGGCAGCGCGATGCCGGGCAGCGCGGCCGAGCGCCGAGCAGGCCGCCCGTAGGTGTAGTCCGCGCCGGCGCCGGAGGCCGAAGCCGCCGCGCGGATGGCCGCGCCGAGCAGATCTCGCCATGGTTGCGGTGGATGCATCGCCTCCTGCGCCCAGCGCCGCCACCCCTGGGGCGTGGTGCCCGGATCGCCGACAATGCCCTGCGCCACACGAAATCGGACCGCCTCGCGTTCCTGTTCGCTGAGCCCGTCCGCACCGTCCGGCCCGAGTTCCCACTCGCGATCCGAGCCGTCGGCGCCGCTGCCGCAGTCGAGCCACGCCAGCTCTTGCGTATGCCGACCGAGGCGGAACTGATGCAGGTAGTCCTCCATGAGCTCACCGGCCGCCAACCCCAGGGTCGCCGGCATGATCGCACCCTCGGGCCGGACCAGCCCGTGACCGAACGCATCGTCGTTGATCTCGGCGTCCGCGGCGATATTCATCCGCAGTCGTTCGGCCGGGCCACTCAGGTTGTGGCGCTGTGCGAATCGGTCACTGCGCCCGTGATGGTCCCGCAGCAGATGTGATACCTCGTGCACCAGTACCGAAGCCAGCTCTTCCACCGGTGTGTAGTCCACGAACGCGGGCGATACATAGCACCGCCAATACCGGTCCACGCCCATGGTCGGCGCCCGGGGTGACTCGACTATGTGCAGTGCGAACAGGGCGGTCGAGAGGTAGGGGCGGGCCCGCACCGCCAGTAGGCGGGCGGCATAGAGCTTGTCGAGATCCAGGCGTCCGGCGGCGGCTGTCATCGGCCCGCCTGCGCGGTGACACGGGCCGCGGCGCGATCCGCGCCCTGGGATACCGACACCATTCCGGTGAGTTGTTCGATGGATGCCGGTACGTCCCAATCCTCTTGGCGCAGGGTGGCGAGGGTGGTCGCGGGGACGACGACCAGATCCGGCGCACCGGTCTGCACGGCCTTCACCAGCAATGTCCAGGCCGCGTCCCAGCGGGATTTCTCCGGGCGTTTGCGGACCGCCGCCACCACACCGTCGAGCACCGCCTGGCGCAGATCCCCGCGTTCGGGCAGTTCGGCCGCGGCCGGATCGGTGAGCAGCAGCTCGGGGTCGGGGAGATCCATCCGGTCGATGGCGCTCAGGAGTTCGAAGCCGGGGCCGTCTCCGACGGTGCCCCGGACCAGCAGCGACAGCACATCCCGGCTCGAATCGGCCGCGGTGGCGAAGGCGATCAGCCGCAGGGTCATATCCCAGCTGCGCGGTGAGGGCCAGGCGCCGCCGCGGCGGGTCTCGCTGGTGGGCAGCTGATGTACGAGTTTGGGGCGTGCCGCGAGCAGCCCGCATACCGCGCGTCGGGCGAAAAGTACTGCCTCCGGGAGCTTTTCGGGATCGAGTGCGGGCAACATCGCGCGTGGCCAGGTTCCGCCGAGGCCACGGACGACCACGTCATGATCGTGGGTCCATTGCAGGTGCACAAAACGGTTGGCCAGCGGCGGGCTCAACTCCCAGCCGTCGGCCGCCGAGGAGCGCGGGTTGGCGGCGGCGACGATGCGGACACCGGCGGGCAGTTGGAGCGCGCCTATGCGCCGCTCCAGCACCAGGCGCAGGAGAGCGGCCTGCACCGCCGGCGGCGCGGTGGAGAGTTCGTCCAGGAACAGCAGTCCCCGGCCGGCTCGCACCAGGCGTACGGCCCACTCCGGCGGAGCCATCGGGACGCCCTGGGTCGCCGGATCGTCGCCGAGGATGGGCAGGCCCGAAAAGTCCGAGGGCTCATGCACACTCGCGATGACGGTGGTCAGGGGGAGTTGCAGGGACTCCGCGAGTTGGGTCAGGGCCGCGGTCTTGCCGATTCCCGGTTCGCCCCACAGGAGCACCGGGAGATCGGCGGCCACGGCCAGTGTCAGGGCTTCGAGTTGGCTATCCGCGCGGGGCTCGGTGGTCACCGTGCCCAGCAGGGTGAGCAGTTCGCCGGCGATGTCGAGTTGGGAGGTGTGTGCTCGATCGGAGAGGGGAGCGTACGGGGCGTATGAGGGCATGCGTGAATCACCTTGGGGTTGAGTAGAAGTGAGTGGGCCGCGAAAGTCGCGGGTCACCGCAAGACGGCGTGGCGCGGATGCGTGCGGTGCGGCGGGCGCGGGCGCCCGTCGCGTTCCGGGCTGGGGCTGGAGAGCCCGGATCGGTACAGCCCGTAGGTGATCCGCCGCTGCGCGGCCGCCTCCAGTTCGTCGCGCAGCGCTCCGTCACGCAGTTGCGCACCCGGACCCAGGAGGCCTTCGACAACGGCCAGAGCACCGGCAATATCGCCGTGGCGCAACCGTTCTCGAACGCCGGTGAGGCAATCCGGGTGGCGATGCGCTTGATCGATCGCCTGTAGACAGGGCAGCGGAGTGCCGGTCAACGCGACCAGCAACTCCTCCCGCCGGACTTCGGCCGGGTCGTGATCCAGGGCGGTCAGCACGCCGTTCAGCAGCCCGATTCGGTGCTGTTCGCCGCGGCACTCCACCGGGTGTGGGTGTTCGGACCGGTCTGTACCGCAAGGTATCTCGGCCGATGAGTAGCCCGGTACGAGCGCTGAGGCGACGAGCGGATGCAGCCGATCGGCCGTTATCGCACCGGCCCGGAGCAGTTCCAGGTCGGGGAGTGCCCAGGTCGCCGCGTCCGGCAGCACCGGCAACGCGGACACGCTGCCACGCGGGTATTTCCGCACGATCCGCAGCACGGCAGGATCGTCCCCCTGTGCATATGGCTCCACGACAACCCGTCGGCGCGCTCCCGGGCGCACCAGCAGCGGACCGGCCGGGAGCCCCTCACCGCGCAGCAGAATCTCCGCCTCGGCAGCCCATCGCTCGATCGCGCACCCCTGTTGCGCCAGCTCCTGTAGCCCGGGGTCCATGAGATCAATGGCAGCGAATTGATCTGCCCCGGAACGTATTCGAAGCTCGTCGCTTCGCCGTGCATCCCAGAGGTGCCGGTGGAGATCGAGCCGGAATCGCCGATCGGGGCGGGAGTGCGGGTGCAGTCCGGTGCCGGTCCCGGGCAGGGATTCGCCCCATAGTGCGAGGCTGATCCGCTGACCGGCATCCGCCCAGGCCGGTGCGGTCCGGGCGACAAGATACACCGAACCCGCGCTGCCGCAAGAAGTTCCGTGCCCCTCGGTGCTGTACCGAGCGAGTGTCATCGTCAGACCGGGGCGTAACAGCCCGTCAGGAGCAACCCTGGGCATCTGCCACCGCAGCAGATCCGGCGCCAGCCGACGCAGATCGGCCCGCACCCGGACCGCGAGGTCCCGCCCGTGCGTACGCACCAGCGCACCCAAATCAATATCAACATCGAAACCCGCTGCGGCACAAGCCCCGCCCCAGTCCCCGGCCGCACGCCGAGCACTCGCGGTTTCGATCATGGAAGGCGGAACAGCGAACTCGCGCACACGCCGCCAGAGAGAAATCCGGAATTCGTTCCCATTCGCCATCGAAGTGAGCATCAGCACTCACCAGACACGAACGAGACCCCCAATCCTTCTTCAGAATGAGTCATCATCGTCCCGACTATAACGCCCCACCCTGATCCGAGCCAGTCGAGGGGCTGGTCTGCTTCATTCTTGCCAGTCCCAGGCGCAATGGGCGCTGGAGGGTGGTGCGTCGTGGATGTCGATCTCCTGCAGGTCTTTTGATGTGAAGACACGCTCAGGCCGATCCCTGGCAAGCAGTGCGGAACAGTAGGCCGGCTTCCAGTGGCAGTCGGCTCGACGCCGCGCTCGGACGGGCCGTGGGAGTCGGCCGCTCACGGACTGTGAGCGGCCGGATCATTGGGGCTAGGACTCGCCTGCTGCGGTTCGGATGATGGTGGCGACCACGTCGGGGCGGGAGACGTAGACGGCGTGGCTGCCGGGGGTGTCTACTACGGTGGCGCCGATGCGTTCGGCCATGGAGGCTTGGGCGGACGGTGGGATCATCTTGTCGTCGGTGACGTGCAGGTACCAGCTGGGCTTGAGGCGCCAGGCGGGTTCGCTGATGGGGCCGCCGAGTGCTTCGAGGCCCCAGGGGACCTGGGAGTCGGCGAGGAATGCGGCGTCCTGGTCGGACAGGTCTCCGGCGAAGGACTCGTGGAACTTCGCGCGGTCGAGGAAGAGGTAGCCCTGCTGGGGGGCGAGGATCGGGGGCTGGGGGCCGTCCTGCGGGAAGCCTGCGATAAGCGAATTGACCGATTCGCCTTTGTCGGGGGCGAAGGCGGTGATGTAGACGAGGGCGGTGACCTTGTCGTGTGTGCCTGCCTCACTGATGACCGCGCCGCCGTAGGAATGCCCGACGAGCACGGCTTCGCCCTCGATATCGTCGAGGATCTGACGTGTGGCCGCGGCATCGTCGGCGAGCGACTTGGTCGCATTCTGTACGACGCGCACGCTGTATCCGTCGTTGGTGAGCTCGTCATAGACGGCTCGCCACCCGGACCCGTCCACGAATCCGCCGTGCACCAGGACGACGGTCTTGCTCTTCGCACTCATTCCGAGTCTCCTCTGTACTGAATTGCCGTTCGGCACAATCGAATCTAGATTCGCTTCGGCGCGGGAGAATCCGTCAATTGACGTAGTTCAGTCGCGCTGCGGTGCCAGCGCGTCGCGGAGGGCGCTGCGAGTGGAGATGCCGAGCTTCGGGAAGACCCGGTGCAGATGGGTGGAAACCGTTCTCGCCGAGAGGAACAGTCGTTCGGCGATCTCCTTGTTGGTCAACCCGGAGGCCGCCAGTTCGGCGACGGCCCGCTCCTGCGGCGTCAATCCCGGGCCGCGCGCCTCGGCGGGCACGGGCTCACCGGCCGCCCGCAGTTCCGATCGAGTTCGTTCCAGCCATGGAATTGCCCGCAACTGTTCGAAAACCTGTGCCGCAGTGGTCAGCTGCGCTCTGGCCGCCGCCGGTTCGCGCTCCCGGCGCAGCCGTTCCCCGTAGAGCAATTCTATTCGGGCGCAGTCGAATACCCACCGCCTACTGTCCGCTGTGGCCAATGCCTCCTCGAACAGCCTGCGCCAGTCACGCGGATCGGTGAGGGCGAGCGCGGCGGTGGTCAGCATCCGGAGCCTGGGGGAGAGTTCGGGCAGACCGGCCGTGACGGCGGCCTCGGCATGGGCGCGCGCTTCGGCGCCGCGGCCGCTGCGGGCGGCCGCCTCGGTGAGGTCGAGCACCAGCCACACCGCATGCGGCCCGTAGTGCGGGAAATCCCCCGGCGCGTTGATCGACGCGGCATGCCGGTACGCCTCATCGAAACTCGAGCGCCCGAGCGCCGACACACATCGAATATGCGAGGAGTAGGCGGCATAGGTCACCAGGTGCCGCGGCGCGGCCCAGAGCAGCAGTTCCTCGGCGGCGAGGTCGGCGGCATCGGTCTGCCCCCGGGCCGCACCGACGAGTGCGCGCAGTAGCCGGCCCGGTCCCGCGAGCAGTGTATAGCCGAGCTCGGCGCACAGTTGCAGTCCCTCGTCCGCCACCTCCAGCAGCGAATCCCATTCGCCTTCAAAGAAGTTGAGCTGTGCGATCAGGAAGAGGGCTTCGATGGCCTTGGCGATCGCGCCGCCGTTCCGGCCGTCTTCGATCACCCGCCACAGTGCTTCGCGGGCATCGCCGATGCGGTCGATATAGGCGCCCGCGGTCGCGACTCGGACGATCCGCACCGGATCAGAGGAGAAGCGCAGCCCGTCGAGCGCCGCGGTGAGCTGCCGCAGATCCTCCGCTGTGGCGCCGACCGGATCGGCAAAGATGTTGTGCAGCAACGACAGCGTAGCCATCGGCTGCGGTTCGGCGCGCCGCAGCACCGCGCCGATATCGTCCCAGAGTTCCCGTCGGCCACTGAAGAATCCGATGTACAGCAGCGTGTGCAGGGCCTCGACCATGGTGTCCGCGCCGGAACCGATATCACGGTCGTGCACTCGGATGGTCGCGAGCAGCAACCTCCCGGCGGTGATGGCGTCACCCTCGTCATTGAGGAGCTGATAGGCCGCGGCGACCGCCGCCTCCAAGGAAGGCGTCTCGCGAACTTCCGCGCGATTCACCTGCGCCAGCAGCCGGGCGGTATCGGCCAGCTCCCCGGTGATCAAGGTCCCGAGATACGCCGCCCGCGCGGTGCGCCTGGCGCGATCGGAATCCGAGGTGCTCAGCTCGGCCGCCCGGAGCAGCGCCGCCGTCGCACGCCTGCTGTCGCCGTGCCGAATCATCTGCTGCGACAATGCCTCCAGCGATGCGGCGATCTCGCTGTCCGGTCCGACCGCCGCCTGTCCGAGGTGCCAGGCTCGCCGCTGCGGATCCCGGTCGAAGGCCTCGGCGAGCACCCGATGAACCAGCCGCCGTTCCGCACTCGTCGACTGTTCGATGACCGCCGCACGGATCAGCGGATGACGAAACTCCAACCTGCCCGTGCGCGGATTCACGCGCACTACGCCCGCGCGCTCGGCTAGCGGCAGATCGGCGAGCCCCTGCGGGGTCGGTGCACAATCCTCCAGCGTGACGCTGTTCTCCGCACCGGCGAGAACGACGAACAGCAGCATCCGCCGGGTGCCCTCCGACAGTCCTGCGAGCCGGTCGGCGAACACCCGCTGCAACCGATCGGTGAGCGGCAGCATCGCAGGCAAAGTGGCTGGGGGACCGCCACTCTCGAACGCGACGGGCAGTTCGAGCAGTGCGAGCGGATTGCCGCGCGCGTCGGCACGCAGGCGCCGGCGCACATTCGCGGTCAGTGCCGGATAGGCGACGCGCAGCAGTGCATCGGAATCACCCTCGTCCAGCGGGTCCAGATCATGGACGCGAAATCCACTGCGGGTGAAGCCGTCATCGGATTCCGCGCGCCCGGCGACGACCAGGCGAATACCGATCCCGTTCCAGCGTCGCGCCGCATAACTCAATGCCATCGTGCTGGGCAGATCCAGCCACTGCACATCGTCGACGATCAGCAGCAGCGAAAAGCCCTGTCCCGCAGCCGCCTGCAGGAGCGCCAGCGTGGCCGCACCCGCGATCAGCTGCGAGGGCATCGCCCCCGGCGCCAGCCCCATGATCACGTGCAATGCCTGCCGATGTGTTGCCCCGAGATCGTCGGCCGCGTCCAGCAGCGGGTGCAGCAGCTGATTGAGCGCACCGAATTTCAGATCCGCCTCGTACTCGAGCGCCGCTGCCCGCAATACCCGAAAGCCTTGGGACGCAGCGATATCGGCGGCCATATCCAGTACGGCGGTCTTGCCCACGCCCGGCTCACCGCGGATGACCAGCACCGGTTCGTCGCCGGCCTTGCCGAGAACGAACGCCTCGAGCAGCTCGCGCTCGACCTCACGACCCACCAGCACGTCGACCCGGACCACCGTTCGACAGTACTATTCACCCAGTTGGCAACACGGATGAACGGCGGGACACGCACTCCCAATCATCCACTGCCAGAACGGGAGAACGGTGAATTGCTAGTCAACGATCCAGCAGAACTCGGATACCTGATGCATCAGGCCTTCAACAACCGGGACATCGACGCCATCGACACGATCTTCGCCGCCGACTTCTACAGCCACCCGCTGGCCGCCGGGCGGGACGCGCTCAAAGTGGCGTGGAAGGCGCTCGCCGATCAGCACCCCGATTCGCGGACGGTGGTCGACCATGCCTTCGCGCACGGTGACGTGGTCGCTCTTCGCGCGACCGTGCACGGATTCGAAGACAACGGGCAGACGACCACACTGCTGGAGATGTTCCGCGTCGCCGACGGGCGGATCGCCGAGATCTGGGGTGCCATGGCCACCGCGCACTAGCGGCGCCATGGTCTCAGCGCACTAGCGCCCACGATCCGGTCGCCGCTACGAAGCGCAGAACTCGTTGCCCTCGGCCCGGAAGTCCGCCAGGACAGGTGCATTCGTGCTGTCGATGACCAGTTTCCATTGCAGTGCCATGTCTCCAACAAACCATCGAGCATCAGGGTCTCGAGTCGCCGGTCGCCGATCGGTTCGCGAGTGCCGGGAATAGGCAACCAAAGGTTGCGCGATCGCGGTTGATTTGCTAGCTTTATGTGCAACCAAACGTTGCATATGGAGGAAGCGTGACGAGTACCGAGTACGGCAGCATCGAACGAGAGATCTATGTCGACGCCTCGCCCGAGGTGGTCTTCGAGGTGGTCAGCAGTCCCGAGCACATCTCGCAGTGGTGGACCGATGGTGCGGAATTCGAGGTGACGCCCGGTTCGGTCGGCGAATTCGTCTGGGGCGACAGGGTGGACGTGTTCGCCATGACGGTGGTGGATGTGCAGCCGCCGCGAGTGTTCTCCTTCCGCTGGTGCTTTCCCGACGACAAGGTCGAGGACGCCGCCAATTCGCTCCTGGTGACCTTCGAGCTCACCCCCTCCGGCTCCGGCACGAAGATTCGCCTCATCGAGACCGGGTTCCGCGAGATGGGCTGGGAGGTGGCCAAGTTGGAGGAGCAGTACCGCGAGCACAGCATCGGCTGGGACACCTTCGTGCCCCGACTAGGGGAGTACCTCGCGGGGCTGGTGTCGACCCCGTGACCGCTGCCGTCGACGACGACCTCTGGTCCGCGATCGGGGATCCGACCCGTCGGCGGATGCTCGACCTGCTGCTGGCCGCCGGCAATGGCACGGCCACCAGCCTCAGCGAGCAACTCCCTGTGACCAGGCAGGCCATTGCGAAACACCTCGGCGTACTCGACCGCGTCGGCCTGGTGCACGCCACGCCCGCCGGGCGCGAGCGCAGGTACCACGTGGACGAGGCGCAACTCGCGCGCGCGGTCGCCCAGTTGGCCTCGGTCGGCTCGGCCTGGGATGCCCGGCTCCGGCGTATCAAGCGCCTTGCCGAGGCCATTCAGGCCGCGAAAGACCAGCGCACCACCCAGTAGTCACTCTCCGAACACCCATCCGAAGACGAACACCGGAAAGAAGATTCGAAATGGTAGACATCCTGCACAGAGTCGGAATCAAGTCCGAGCCCGACGCGGTCTACGCGGCCCTGACCTCGGTCGAGGGGCTCGCCGGCTGGTGGGCGAACGATACCCGGGGCGTAGCCGATGAGCTGGGCGGTGTAGTCCAATTCCGCTTCGGCGCGGGCGGATTCGATATGAAGGTCCGCGAGCTCACACCCGGTAAACGGGTGTCGTGGGAGGTCGTCGAGGGCCCCGAAGAATGGGTCGGCACACACGTCGAGTGGGACCTCAGCCAGGCCGAGGACTACACCATCATTCTTTTCAACCACCAGGGCTGGAAGGAGCCGGTCGAGTTCATGCACCACTGCAGCACCAAGTGGGCACTCTTCCTCATGAGCCTGAAGTCGCTGGTCGAGACCGGTAAAGGCGCCCCGGACCCGCACGACGTCAAGATCGACAACTGGAACTGACCTGCGCCCGGTGATATGACGGCCACCACGGCGGCGCCATGTCACACTCCGCCTGCCTGCGGAGTCTTCCTTATGTACGGGTGCCGCTCGATTGCGGCACGGGTCCGAATGTAAGGACAGGGCAATGGAACTGGAACCTCGATTCAACCTTCGCACCAACGAACTCGGCGCCAAGATCGGCAAGCGGATCGCCGGTGTCGGCCTGCTGCTGAAGGAGTCCTCGCTGCCGCATACGACGCAGCAGCTGATCGAGATTCGCGCCAGCCAGATCAACGGCTGCGGATTCTGCACCGATATGCACACCAAGGACGCAGCCGTAGCGGGGGAGACCTCGGTGCGGCTCAACCTGGTCGCCGCCTGGCGGGAGGCAACCGTCTTCACCGAGGCCGAGCGGGCCGCACTGGCCCTGGCCGAGGAGGGCACCCGGCTGGCCGACACTCATCAGGGCGTCAGCGACGACACCTGGGCGGAGGTCCGCAAGCACTACGACGACGACCAGATCGCAGCGCTGATCTCGGTGGTCGCGGTGATCAACGCCTTCAACCGCCTGAACGTGATCGCGCGGACTCCCGCGGGCAGTTACGAGCCCGGCATGTTCAACTGAAAGGCGAGCGCGCAGGTCGAAGGTCAGGTCGCCGAGGTCTGGGTGTTGCCGATGTCCTTACCCAGATGAAACAACTCGGCGTGCTCGAGCGGTAATACAAGCGGCGCAACGCCCCGAATTCGCGTCGGGGCGTTGTGATCTTGAGTAGCGGTGGATTGTATGGCAGGGTCTAACCGATCTATGGCCGAATACATCGACTGATAATTCCGCCTCGACGGAAGACGTAGCGCGACGGGGATCGGTGCAGCGTGCGGGCCGGCGAAGCATAAGCATAGGGAGTGATGAGTGCTGCATACAGCTTTCCGTACCGCCGCTTTAACGCTGACCGCGGCATTGTCCATGGCGCTGCTCGGCGGCGGCACGGCAGCGGCGGATGCCCAGAAGCCCCCGGCGGTCACCTCCGTGACCAAGGACGGGCGCACCTGGCATTTGAAGGTCTACTCGGCGGCGATGAACAAGGACATCGCGGTCGACGTGCAGCGCCCGGTCGACGAGTCGACCCCCGCGCCCAACCTCTACCTGCTCAACGGCCTGGACGGCGGTGAGGGCACCGCGAATTGGAAGACCCAGACCGACGTGCTCGGCTGGATGGCCGATAAGCAGGTCAATGTGGTTCAGCCGATCGGCGGACAGGGCAGCTACTACACCGACTGGCTGAAGCCGGATCCGGTGCTCGGCGTGAACGAGTGGAAGACCTTCTTCACCGAGGAGCTGCCGCCGCTGCTCGACGACACGCTGCACTCCACCGGTTTGAACGGATTGGCCGGCACCTCGACGTCCGGAACGTCGGTGCTGCAGCTGGCCGAGGCCAAGCCCGGTCTGTTCAAGTCCGTCGCCGCCTACAGCGGCTGCGCGCAGATCGCCGACCCGGCCGGTCAGCTGTTCGTCAATCTCGCGGTCGGCACCTGGGCCGGCGGCGATACCAAGAATATGTACGGCCCGTCCGACAGCCCGCTGTGGGCCGCGAACGATCCGGTCATCAATGCCGAGAAGCTGCGCGGCACCCTGCTCTACGTCTCCGCCGGCAGCGGTATCCCGGTGGCGAATGACGTTCAGTACTACCTGAACAACGGTGGTCCGACGACCCTCGCGCTCGGCATGATCATCGAGGGCGCGGTCAACGCCTGCTCGCACAATCTGCAGGGCAAGCTCGATTCGCTGAACATCCCCGCGACCTACCAGTTCAACCCGGTGGGAACGCACTACTGGCCGTACTGGCAGCAGGCGCTGGAGGAGTCCTGGCCGCTGCTCGCACAGGGCATGGGACTGTCGAACTAACCACTCGTCCAGATGGGCTTGAGCCGAAGCCCGTTGCATGGGAAGGTCATACGGGCCTTCGGGCCGCCTGTGCGTCGATTTCGATAGTCGGCGCACAGGTTTCGAGTGACAGTTTCGCTTCGACGGAAACGCAGCGGCATGGACGGTGCAGCCTGCGGGCCCGGCGAAGCACAGGCTGGGGTGACCCACGGATTGGATTGACTGGTTTATGAAGCTCTCCGCACTACGCAGCGTGGCCTCCGTCCGGACCACTGCTCTAGCGCTCACCGCCGCACTGTCCGTGGCGCTCCTGGCCGGCACCTCTGGCACCGCTGCGGCGGACCCGCAGCAGGCCCCCTCCGTCACGTCCGTCGCCAAGGACGGTCGCACCTGGCACCTGAAGGTGCATTCGGCGGCAATGGATACCGATATCTCGGTCGACGTGCAGCGTCCGGCCGACGATTCGCAGCCGGCGCCGAACCTGTACCTGCTCAGCGGGCTCGACGGCGGTGAGGGCACCGCAAGCTGGCAGGGCAGCACAAATGCTCTCGACTGGCTGTCCGACAAGCCGGTCAATGTGGTCCTGCCGATCGGTGGTCGCGGCAGCTACTACACCGATTGGCTGCAGAAGGATCCGGCTCTGGGCCTGAACAAGTGGAAGACCTTCCTGACGGAAGAGCTGCCGCCGCTGCTGGACGACACGCTGCACTCCAACGGTCTCAATGCGCTGGCGGGCCTGTCGACCTCGGGTACCTCGGTGCTGCAGCTGGCCGAGGCCAAGCCCGGTCTGTGGAAGACCGTCGCCGCCTACAGCGGCTGCGCGCAGATCGCCGACCCGGCGGGTCAGGCCTTCGTCAAACTCGCCACCGAGACCTGGGCCGGCGGCGATACCAAGAATATGTACGGTCCGTCCGACAGCCCGCTGTGGGCCGCGAACGATCCGGTCATCAATGCCGAAAAGCTGCGTGACACACAGCTTTACATCTCCAGCGGTAGCGGCATCCCGGTCACGGGAGACGTTCAGTACTACATGAACGGCGCCGGCGCCATGGGTGCGGTGAACCTCGGTCTGGGCATGGTCATCGAGGGTGCGGTCAACCAGTGCACGCACAACCTGAAGAACAAGCTCGATTCGCTGAATATCCCGGCGACCTACCAGTTCAATCCGATCGGCACGCACCGCTGGTCGTACTGGGAGGACGCGCTGCACACGTCCTGGCCCCTGCTGGCCCAGGGCATGGGTCTGACTCAGCCCTGATGACTGCTCGGTAGGGGTCCGGAATCGGACCCCTACCAGGCAAGTTCAGGTCGCGGGCTCACTGCGGTAGCGCGCGGGCCTGCCATCGATGCGCAGGATCTTCCAGATGAGCCGGGAGACCGGATTCATCAGGCCGGCATTGCCGACCAGCATGCGAACGTCGGCGAAGAAGTCGGTCAGGGCCTGGCGCGATTCGGGGCTCCGCCAGTAGACCTCGTTGAAAACCGCACGCGGCACGTCGAATTCGCGGCGGAAGCGGCTCGGCGGCACCGCGATCAACCACAGCGCCACCCGCATGGTGATGGGCGTGACCACCGACAGTGCGAAGCGGCTGACGGCAGACAGTTCCGGCACGTGGTGCTCGACGTATTCATGGGCGAACGAAATATGCCGGGCTTCCTCGGCGACATGAATCTGCATGACGCGCGTGATCATCGGATGCATCTCCGAGTCCGAGCGCAGGATCGCCTTCTGGCCGTGATCGATGGGTTCCTCTCCGGCCAGCACCATGATGAAGAACCAGGTGGGGAAGACGATCGGCACCAGCGGGACGATCGGGCCGAGTGCCCGCGTCAGGCGGCTCATCCCGGGCACGTCCACGCCGATTCGATTGACCACCTGCTGGAACATCTGAGTGTGATTGCACTCCTCGGCGGCCTCGTGCGTGCTGTAGCGGAACTCCGGCGACCCGTTGGGCAGGGAGAACACGTACTGCATCAGCCCGCGAATGAGGATGTTCTCGAACTGCAGTCCGACCTTGGCAATATTGGCCTGCCGCCACATACCGATGGCAATCTGCTTCTCCCGCGGCAGCTCCCGATACCAGGGGTGCGCGCCGAACGGATCGGCGGTCGGCAGAATCCAGCGTTCGTCATCGGGCACCACCGCGAAAGCCGGTTCGTCCCAGGGGATATCGAGGAAGGGATCGAAATTCCGGTGTACCGATCCTTCCGAAAGCGTTTCGAGCGCGTCGGTGTACTGCTCAGCGGTGCGCGTGGACGTGGTGTGGGTGGTGGACGTCATCGGCTGTCTCCTCGAACCCCCGATCGCGACACCGTGTCGCGGTCATAGGGGTACGGTAGCTCGGCACGTCAGGTCGAACAAGGGGTGACCGTGACGCTATGTCGCGATCATGGTCGCGATTACAGCGCGGCCGACGCGCGAGACAGCAGCTCACCGACCGGAATATCCGGGTCGACCTGCAGTCCGCGCGCGCGAGCATGACCATCGACCAGGAAGACGATCGACTCGGTCAGCATCCGGCTCATATCGGCCGCGCCCCAGCCCTCGGGCCGTGTGTGCAGCCACCGGGTCACCGCGCCGTCCACCATCGAGACGATCGAGAAGGCCGCCACGCCGATTCCCGGATCGGTCTGCCCGAGGACGGCGGCGGCGGTCTCGAACAGCGACGCAATGCGTTCGGCCACAGCGGCTTTGGTGCCCGTGACAATGGCCTGCCCGTTCGGCTCATTGCTGCCGGGCCCCCGCTCGATCCATTCGTGCAATCGCGGCGTCGCCGCCACCAGTGTCACGTATACGTCGATCGACCGGAAGATCGTCTCCCGCAAGGTGTCCTCGGGGTCGAGCGTCGGCATCACCTCATCGGCATGCGATTCGACCGCGTACTCCCGAGTCCGCGCGTCGAGATCCTTCCGATCGATGAAATGCCGGTAGATCACCGACCGCTTGACCCCGGCCCGATCGGCAATGGCCTGCAGGGGGATATCGGTCCCCGGCTCACACTCCTCGATCAATTCGATGAGGGCATCCATGATCACCCGCCGTCGCTCGGCATTGTGATCCCCCCACCGCCCACCGGGCACCTTCGCTACCACCATCCGCCCAGCATTCCACCAAACCGCCGCCCCCAGGACCCACCACCCCGCAACCCGGTGCACCCTCGGCCGGTCGAAGCCCCTTATGCCTGCGGCGCGGTCCGGGCTTTCAATGGCTGACGGTCAGGGCGAAGGGGGTGAATCCGAAGGCTTTCAGCAGTGGGGCGGTCAGCAGTGTGAATGCCTCGGGGGCACGGGCAGTGGTGATATCGCCGAGATCGAGTATCCGATCGGCGGGCCAGCCGAGGTCGGTGAGGAGCGCTGTGACGGACTGTTTTGCCTGGTCGTCATTGCCGGACAGGAAGGCGGTAGCCGGGTGGGGCAGGGATGCCGGGGCGGTCATGACGGTGTAGAGCATGGTGTTGAGGGATTTGACGACCTGGGTGCGCGGGAGTGCCTGCTGGAGCTCCTCGCCGAGACTGCCTGCGGGATAGAGCAATTGACCGGGCAGGCCGTCGGTCCCGCGTGCTGTCGCATTGGCGACGTCGAGGAGAACCTTTCCGGTCAACTCCTCGGCAATGCCGGAAAGGACTGCGACCGAGACGTTTCCGGGTAGGGCATTGATGATGATGTCGGCGCCGGCGGCGGCCTCGGCCAATGAGGCGGTGGCGATGTGCGCGGGCAGCTCCGCGGGACCGCGTGCGCCCACCGTCACGGTGTGCCCGGCGGATTGCACTGCGGTAGCGAGATTCCGGCCGACGCGACCGGCTCCGAGGACGGCGATGGTGGTCATGATTGCTCCTACTTGTTCAGTGTTCGGTGAGTGCGGTGACGGCCGCGGCATGGACGCCGGGCGCCGCAGCCAGGAAGGTGCCGGAGGCGGGAGTCCACGCGCGGCCGCTGATATCGGTGACCACACCGCCGGCTTCGGAAACCAGCAGCGCACCGGCCACGGTGGCGGCCCTGTCCTGACCGTGCAGCCAGTACACGTCCAGCTGTCCGGCGGACAGCCGTGCCAGATGCTGCGTGGACGGCACGCCGGAGCGCACGACCAGGGCTTTTCGGTACATTGCGGCGATCGATCGGCCCTCGTCATCGCTCCGCTCGGTGTGCCCCGGGGCGGCCTGGGCGGTGGCGGCGATCGCCAGCGCCAGATCGGTCTTTCGGGAGGCGTGGATCGGCAGCCCGTTGCGGAACGCGCCGCCGCCGCGCAGCGCGGTGTACGTATCGCCGGAGAGCGGAGCATGCACGACGGTCAGCAGCGCGGTGTCATCGCGGACCAGGCTCACGGCCACCGTCCATTCGGGCAGGCCGTGCACCGCATTGATATTGCCGTCCGCGGTATCGGCCACCCACCACTCACCGCCGCCCAGCAGTCCGGTCTCGAATTCGCCGGCCCAGTCCGCTTGCGGTCGTAGAGCTTGCAGCCGAGGCCGCAGAATGTCTTCCGCCAGCTGATCGTTGCGGGTGAGTGCCGCGCGGATTTCCTCCCAGTCGCCGGGCACCGCGCCCATGGCGGTGAAGGCCGCGGCTTGGCGGGCGCCTGCCATGCGCACGGCCGCCACCACCTGGTCGAGTTGTGTGCTCTCGATCGTCGCGCTGGTCATGATCTTCTCCTTCGCTGTGGGGCCTTGACTGCTGCGGACAGTTCTATCGGCGCCGCACACGAAGATGGCGCTCACAGCAGCAGATATGCTCGCTTCTGGACAAAGGAGAGGAGGTTGAGCGTGGAATCGGACACCACACTGGATGATCTGGACCGCCGAATCGTGTCGGCCCTGCAGATTGACGGTTTCGCACCGGTCGCCCGGATCGGCGAGGTGCTGGGCGTCTCCGGCCGCACGATCTCCCGCCGGTTGTCGCGGCTGACCCGCTCGGCGGGGCTGCTGGTGACCCGGGTCCCGGCCCGCACGTCCTATCCGGCGGATGCCTCGATGGTGTTGCGCGCCAAGGTGCTTCGTGGTCGTATCGATTCCATTGCCGATGCGCTCGCGCGGCGTCCGGATGTGCCGTTCGTGGACATCACCCTCAGCGGCGACGAGATCGTCGCACTCGCGATCGCCGATCCGCATGCGCGGGATCGCCTGATCTACGAGCAACTTCCGGCCAGCAGCGCCCTGGTGTCCACCACCGCCCTGTCGGTGCTGCACGTCTTCGCGGACGCCGCCGATTGGCGCGCCGGATACCTCACTCCCGACGAGATCGCCGGGCTGACGCCGCCGGCGGCGACCGAGCCCGCCGCGCCCGATGATGCCGATATTCACCTGCTGACCGAGCTGACCCGGGACGCCCGCCTCGGAATCTCCGTATTGGCCACCGCGACAGGGCAATCCGAATCCACGGTGCGCCGTCGTCTGCACCGCTTGCGTGCGATGGGACTGCTGCGCACCCATGTCTCGATCGATTCGGCGCTGCTGGGCTATCCGGTCGATGCGCACATTTGGATGAGCGTGTCACCGGGTCGGCTGCACGACACCGGATTACAGCTGGCGAGCGATCACCGTGTGCACGGCGTCATGGCGACAACCGGGCCCACGAATCTGCTCGCCACGGTATTTTGCCGGAATTTGCCCGGACTCTACGCATTCGTCACCGATACGCTCGGCCCTCTGGATATCGCGACCGTGGATACGAGCGTGGTCGGTCGCGCGGTCCAGCGTGCCGGTTATCGAGGCGCGACGATCCGATCGTGGTGACCGAAACTAGTACCGTTGTGCCACTCCAAAATTGGGTGTCCGGGCATTTGCCCGCAGGAAAGAAGTTGGCACAATAAGTCATCTACTGCCCATTCCGCTACGGCGAGTCGTGCCGCTACAGTGATGTGCGGCCCAGGAGGTGTGGGGTAAGTCCCTGGGTCCGTTCGGGTGGTGGGGGGTTTTGCTCGGCTCTCCCGGTGGCAATATGCAGCCGGGCGAAACTCCCACCGTACGAGCTTGTTACGTACATTCGAGGTGAGGGTGGCGATGACAGCGGTGACAGTGCCGAAGGCCCAGCAGTTGTTGACAACGCAGCAATTACTGACCGATGTTCTGCATCGGTACGGCAGTGTGGATGCCTTTCTCAGCCGTCTCCGCGGCGCGCTGGACGCGCCAACTATCGAGTTGCCGAATATCAGCCCGGACGAACTCGCGCCGGAAGGCAGCGGTCGTCATCGCCGCCCGGACATGGGCTGAATCGGCCCATCGGAATTCGTTCGCGTTCGTCGTCAGATCAGGTGTGTGCCGCTGATATTCGAGGTCGGCGCACTACCGGTGTCGGCGATATGCGGGCCTACATCGAGAGTGACGTCGTGCTGGGCGTCGACGCCGCGCACCAGTGAGATATGAAGCGCCCCGGCCTCTGTCGCCGCCCCCAGCGCCGCGTGCAGGGCGGCGATCGAGCGGAGATCGCTGTCGCCTGCGCGCAGTAGCACATCGCCGGTCCGGATTCCCGCGCTCTCTGCCCGAGAGCCGGGTTCGACCTCCCGGACCAGCAGTCCGGTGAACTCGGGGAGCCCCACCGCGCGGCGCATCTGCACGGCAATGTGCGCCGGCGCCAAAACCATTCCAAGCCTGGGGAATTCATCATCGGGAACCGACCCCTCGAAGGACACCAGCAGTCGGCGCAGAATGCTCTCCAGAGCTTCGCGCTGCTCGGGGTCGAGCGCGGCGAGTAGTCGATCCTCGATGCTCAGATGCGCGGGCGTGACGCGATCGAACAGTTCCCGCCCCGCGACGGTCAGTTCCACGCGTGTATTGCGCTTATCGCCCGGATCGGGGGAGCGGGTGACCAAACCCTGCTCCACGAGTCGATCGACGCGGACACTGATCGTGCCGGAGGTCAGTCCGAGCTCGCGCATCAGCACCCGCTGCGAGATCCCGCCACTGCCCTCGTGCAGCCGCAGGGTCGCCAGCGCGACATAGTCCGGCCCATTGAGCCCGAACTCGGCGAATCCGGCCTCGACTTCCGCCTCGATAATGCGCCGCACCCGTCCGAGCCGCTGGACCACCGCCACCGGTGAGTGATCGAGCTCGGGCAGCGACCGGGTCAATCCGGCCAGCAGCCGATCCACGGAATCCTTCGGGCCCTCGGGGCCGGTTTGCGCACGGGTTGACGACGACACCCGGTCAGCCTACGCTTCGGATCAATAGCTTGGACTCAAGCTATTGATCCAAATCAAGGAGCTGGGCCGAATATGGACCTACAACTGCAGGGCAGGCGAGCACTCGTCACCGGAGCATCGAGCGGCATCGGCCGGGCGATCGCACTCGCCTTGGCTGCCGAAGGCGTCGCCGTGGTCGTGCACGGGCGCGACGGCGACCGGACGAAGGTCACCGCCGACGCCATCACGGCAGCAGGCGGCGTGGCGGCCGTCGCGCTGGGAGACTTGGCCACCGATGCGACGGCGAAGGACGTAGCGGAAAGCGCGACAACAGCTTTCGGCGGCATCGACATTCTGGTGAACAATGCCGGCGGCCTCGGCGCGGACGGCTGGACCACCGCCGCCGCCACCGACTGGCTCACGCTCTACAACACGAATGTCGCTTCGGCGGTGCGGCTCATCCACGCGCTGACACCGCAGATGCGAGAAGGCGGGTGGGGCCGGGTCATTCAGATCGGCAGCGCCGCGCACCCCGATCCGCTCCCCATGCGGGCCGCCTACAGTGCCGCGAAGGCCGCACTGGCCAATCTCACTGTCAGTCTCTCGAAGGAATTGGCCGCCACCGGGATCACTGTGAACACCCTCAGCCCCGGCCCGGTTCTGGTCGACGGCTGGTGGGACTTCGCCCGGACCTTCGCACAGGGCCACGGTCTGGGTGACGACGTCTCCGCCGCGACCCGCATGCTGCTCGACGGGCCATTGGCCAACCCGTCGGACCGCCTGGTCGAGCCCGCCGAGATCGCGAGTTCGGTGGCCTTCCTGGCCAGTCCGCTCAGCGCGTCCATCAATGGCGCAAATCTACGCATCGACGGCGGATTGGTCTCGACCGTCAATTGAGCGCCGGCAGCGCACCTCTCCGCAGGGGGAGTGCGGCCGCGCAGCGGAAGCTCAGCTGCGCCGTACTTCCGGTCGAATCGCCTCGTCGATGACCACGCGATTTCCGCCGTCGTGTTTGGCTTGATACATCGCCGAGTCGGCGCGCTGCAGCAGAACCTGCGGTGTGGGGTGCGGGCCATCGCCGCCGATCGCCACGCCGATGCTCACGGTCACCGGCACGGTGTGCTGGGCGGCGGCGGACTGCCGGAACAGTTCGGCCGCGGCACTGGCCTCCTCGGCGGACATCAACCCGACCACGGCGAATTCCTCACCACCGGTCCGGGACACGATCAAATCGGGGGTCGCGGCCGCCTGAATCCGCTGTGCTGTCCGCATCAGCACGTCATCGCCCACCGAATGCCCGAAGCGGTCGTTGACGCTCTTGAATCCGTCCAGGTCCACGATCATGACGCAGATCCGAGCAAGATCACTGGTGGCGAACATTCTGCTCAAATGGAACTCGAGCCCGCGCCGATTGATCAGCTTCGTCAGCGGATCCGACATCGATTCGGTCTGCACCAGCCAGAACATGAACTGCAGCGAGGGCAGTGCCACCACCAGCGCGGCCATCACGATCAGCACGATGGCGGTGGCGAGGAATACGTCACCGCCGCCGCTCACCATGTGCCAGGACAGCACCAGTACCGACAGCACCGACCAGAGGGCATGCGCGGCAAGGACTTTGGGACTGTGGAAGAAGGTGAGATAGGAGCCGGTCACCACCAGCAGGATGACGCCGAGCGACCCGTACACCCGATTCGAGTCCTGCAGACAGCCGACGGTGATGCTCACATCTGCGGCGGCGAACAGGATCAGCGATTCCTTCGCGCTCGGCCACGGCCCGAACCACCACCGTAGCGCCCACAGCAGTGCGCCGATACCGATGACGGCGAAGATCACGCGCCCCGACGTATCGGAGGGTCCACCGGGTGAGGCCGCAGTCGCCGCGGCCACGAAGGCCATGACCAGGCCACCCGCGCCGACGGACCATTGCTCCCAGCGCAGCACCGAATGCGATTCCAGGACGTGCACCAACCAGCGGCGATCGATCGGATCTCGCCACCACGATTTCAACAATCCCGCGCTGCCGGCCATGGGCTCCGTTTGGTCTCGGTCATGCACCGCGCAAGACCCGCCATACCCACGAAAGTCCGGGTCACTGCGATTTCACCTGTCAGATGCCACCCAGTGTAAGACGCCACCGCCCGGGCCCCGGCGTAGGCGCGGCCCATACCGGCTCAGGCGGCGGGTACCGGCTGCGCGCCTGGCACAGCCCGTACGAGCACCGCGGACAGCTCGAGCGCGGCCGGTGCGCGACGTATTCGACAGCTGCGGTCGGAACCGCGGCGCTGACGGGCGGGAAGTGCGCGGTGGTCCGCGTTTTACCCGCCCGGATACGGCTCCAGCGCGGCATTCGGTGGAATAACGAATTGTGCATGCCCGCAGTGCCTTTCACCTGCTCGGTATGGCGATCGCGTGCGGTCCGCGATGCAGGGCGCGGCGGGCGTGCCGGTCAGCCGCGGCGCATACGCGGGGGCTGTCCGCCGGAGAAGCCGTGATGGTGGTGTCCGTGATGGATCATCACGATCAGCAGGATCAGATACAGCGCCCCGAACAGCACGATCAGCGCGCCGCCGACACACAGCGATACGATGCCGAGCCAGCGGGCCCGGTGCGAGGCATGCTGCGCGCCCTCGGCATCACCCTCGCTCCAGAGCGGAAACACATTGAGCGCGTGGGTGAATGCCGAGAAGGCCAGCGGCCAGAAGACCAGCAGGGAGGCGACCGCCCAGCCCACATTGCTCGGCGGGCGGCGCACGGGGAACGCGGGCGGTGCGACCGGCGGGGGTTCGGTGGCCTCCGGTGCGGGTTCGGTGCTGATCGGCTCGGTGACGGAAGTCTCTGCTTCCGATTCCGGTTTCGGGTTCGTCATTGTCAAACCTCTTCGAATTACCAGGTAGGCGCTGTTCGCCACCTGCTGTGAGGTCGATTACGTCACTGCAGTCTGGTGAAGACCGGTGAATCGCCGGTGAGACACCGGTGACCTTCCTGCGTGGTTGCTGAATCCCCGCTAGCGACGGGGCCGGGCGAGGCGTGTCGGCTGAATCCGGCCCCGGAGTGTCACCGATTCGCCGATGTCCCAGTGCTTCTGTTCGGCGGCGGCGGCCGCGTCCACGGTGCTCGCGGAGGCCAGCACCCGGTGCTCATCGCTCTTGGCGAGTTCGCACAGGCGTGCCGCCTCATTGACGGCATCACCGATGACGGTGAACTCGTAGCGGCGGTGCGCGCCGACATTGCCCGCGACAACGCGTCCGGCGGCGACACCGATACCGGCATCGAATTCGGTGGTCTCGCTGGCGAGCCGCTGCCGGATGGCGCGAGTCGCCGCGAGTGCCGAACCCGCCGCATCGGGCAGCAGGGCGGGCGTTCCGAAGACCGCGAGGGCGGCGTCGCCCTCGAATTTGTTGAGCAGTCCGCCGTATCGCTCGACCTCGTCGACCACAATGCCGAAGAAGTCATTGAGAATCGTCACGATCTCACGCGCCGGGCGGGTCGCGGCCATGGTGGTGGATCCGATGATATCGATGAAAATCGCTGCGGCATCCAATTCTTCGCCGCCCAGCTCCGGATTGCGCTGCAGCGCAGCCGCGGCGACGTCATGGCCCACATGGCGTCCGAACAGATCCCGGATCTGTTCCCGCTCACGCAATCCCAGCACCATGCGGTTGAAACCGCTTTGCAGTTCCCCCAATTCGGTGCCGTCGTAGACCGTGACCGCCGCTTCCAGATCGCCGTCCTCGACTCGCCGCAGCGCATTGCGCACACTGCGAATGGGTGCGACCGTCGCGCCGAGCGTCTGTGTCATGAGCAGCCCGCCGAACACCAGCGTGGCGCCGCCGAGCGAGAGCACGCAGACCGCGAGCCGTTCGGTACTGATATCTACGCCGCTCAGCGCCAGGATCGCGACCACCATGAGCAGGGCAACGGGTGTCCCTGAACCGAGCATCCAGACCAGCGCCGATCGGCCGAACACTCCGATCCCGCGCAATTGCCGCGACGGCGCGGCATCGAGCACGCGCGCGGTGACCGGTCGCAGGGCGAACTCCGCGGCCAAATAGCTGTTGGCGCAGACGACAATCGCACTGGACCCGATGCCCAGTACGAATTTCGGCACGAAGGCGGGGTCGGCCAGTCCGTACAGCGGCGTGAGCACCGCCATTCCGCCCAGCCAGAGCAGCGCCTGCTGCACGACCAGCCGCCGGGGCACCCGGGCCGCCGCATGCCGCTCCTCGGCATCCGGTATCCGGTCCGGATCGGTCGACCAGCGCAGCGTCCGGAGTCCCCAGACCGTCCCCCACACCATCCCGAGCAGCAGGGCCAGCGCCGCGTACAGCGGAGTCGCGACGAAGTTCAGCAGCACCAATCGGCGTGTGAACACCGACGGTCCGGGCAGGACCACCCCGATCAGCACCATGGCCACCGCGATGCCGATCAGATTCGCTCCGATCAACGGCACGGTGAGCAGGACCTGCACGCGCACCCGCCGGGACATCGCCCCTTCCTCGGCGGGTCCGAGCAGCCTCGAACCCCATGGAGCCGCGCCCAGCGCCTGCTTGACCCCCTCGCCCTCGACCATGCGTGCAGCCTAGGCGAGACCCCGAGCCGGTGCCGCAGTCCGCCGGACAGATGTCGTGCCCCGAACCGCGCCGATCCACGGCTGGTTGTCGCTGGTCAGACCTTCGAAGGGCCGGTATCGATGACGGTGTGCCGGTATCGGGGTTTGCTGGGAGTTGTTTGGCGACCGTTCGGGCGGGTACCCGATGTAGTCGTGTGTTCGAAAGGTGCGCCTGCGGGCAGCAGGCGCTTGATCGTGAGGATGCGGTTCGCCGTATCCGTGTGCAGGTGAGGGATGTGTATGGGTGCCAGCCTGATGATCGTGGAGGATGACGACCGGGTTCGCGGCGCTTTGCGGCTCGCCATGGAGGATGAAGGCTACGACGTCGCCGAGGCCGAGGAGGCCGAGACGGCGCTGGAACATCTGCGGGACCATGGTGTCCCGGATGTGATGATCGTCGATCTCATGCTGGGCGAAATGGACGGATTCACCTGTATTCGTGAGGTGCGCCGCGATCATGATGTGCCGATCATCGTGGTGAGTGCGCGCGACGACACCCATGATGTGGTCGCCGCATTGGAGGCGGGCGCGGACGACTTCGTCACCAAACCGTTCGAGATCAAGGAGATCACCGCGCGTATGCGCGCGCTGCGCCGGCGCGCGCGGCTGGCGTCGTCCCGGGACGACGCGCCCGATGATGCGATCGAGGAGGCGCCCGAAGAGGTGCTCCTGGACGCCGATCCGGATTCGCCGCTGGTGCTGTCGCCGGACGGCGGCACGGTCCGGCGTGGTGACGAGGAACTCCATCTGACCGTCACCGAATTCCGGGTGCTGTGTGAACTCGCCGCGAGTCCCGGGCGGGTGCTCAGTCGCACGGCGCTGCTCGAACGCATTTGGGACCGGGGCTTTTTCGGCGATGAACGCATTGTCGACGTGCATGTGCGCCGCTTGCGCACCAAGATCGAGCACGATCCCTCCGATCCGCAGATCGTGGTGACCGTGCGCGGTCTGGGTTATCGACTCGATGCGCAGCGCTGATCCGGGCGGTACTGTCCCGGGTTCGCGCACCGAAAGCCTGCGCAGCCGTGTGATTTTCGCATTCACACTGGGGGCCGGGCTGATCGCGCTGGTGGTCGGAGTCACCGGATACTGCGTCGGTCGCGAAGGCGCCGATCCGGTGTTGCTGCTGGTCGGCGGCGCGCTGGCCGCGGGCGCTTTCGGTGCGGCGGCGGGCATTTGGGTGAGCCGCCGATTGTCGGCGACGGTCGACGACTACGACATGATGGTCGATTCCCTGCGGCGGCGCATCGAACGCGAGCGCCGCCTGGTGGGGGATGTGAGCCATGAACTGCGCACCCCGCTGACCACCCTGATCACCAGTGTCGGTGTGCTGAACCGGCATTCCGAGGAACTGCCCGAGCGTTCCCGCCGTGCGCTGGAGTTCGTCAGCGCCGAGCTCGAACATCTGCGTCACATACTCGACGACATGCTCGAGCTGGCACGGGTGGAGGCCGGTGTGCATCGCGGCGATACCGAACCGCTTTCGGTTGCGGAGCTGCTCAGACATATGCTCGCCGAGCGTTCGTACAGCCTGGACCTGCTGACGGTGACGGGTGAGGTGATGATCTCCGGCCGCAAGGTCGAGCTGGAGCGCGCGATCGGCAATCTGTTCGAGAACGCGAAGCGGCACGGTGGCGGCGTGACCGCGGTGACCGCCGCGCGGGTCGGAATGGAGGTGGTGATCACCGTCGACGATGCCGGCCCCGGAGTGCCTGCGGCGGAACGTGAACGCATCTTCGAGCGCTTCGCGACAGTCCGCAATGCCCGCCGTTCCGCCAGTGGCACCGGTATCGGGCTGGCGCTGGTCGCGGAAACCGTTGCGGCCCATCGTGGCCGGGTGGAGTGCGGCGAACGGCCCGGCGGCGGCGCCAGATTCACTGTTCGATTGCCCGGCGTCGCCGGATGACACGGGATCGTCACACGATCGTAATGAACCCAACAGCAGACCTCAAAGTTCGTCCGCGAGGCTCGAAAGGGTCATGCAGACGCAATTGAAGCAATTCGAAGCAATAGTCCAGCAAATCACTCGAGAGCGGCACTCCGCGTTGCCTCCGGTGCGCGGCAGCAACGAATTTCTCGTCCGGGCTCCGACATTGGAGGACGGAGCCCGGATATGGCGCATCGCCGCGGATTCCGGAGTCCTCGATACGAATTCGAGCTATGCCTACCTGCTGTGGTGCCGCGATTTCGCGGACACCTCGGCGGTTGTCGAAATCGACGGCAAAGTCGGCGGATTCGTCATCGGATACCTGCGTCCGCAACAGCCCGGGACGTTTTTCGTCTGGCAGGTCGCGGTGGATGAGACATATCGCGGGCGCGGCCTGGGCGGGGCCATGCTCGACTCGCTCATGGACGGCCTTGCCGGGCAGGGCGTCTCCACCCTGGAGACCACCGTCTCGCCGGACAATGCGGCCTCGACCGCTATGTTCGCCGCACTCGCCCGCCGCCGCGGTGCACTGCTCACCGCGCGGCCGCTCTTCGATCCCGGCCATTTTCCGGACGGACACGAACCCGAACACCTGTTCCGTATAGCCACGGCAATAGACCAGGAGGTGGGCCGATGACTGCCCCCGATTTGACCATTTTCGACGAACTCGAATCCAATGTGCGCGGTTACTGCCGCTCCTGGCCCGCGGTGTTCGATACCGCGTCCGGAGCCTGGCTACGCGATGAGGACGGCCGGGATTACCTGGACTTCTTCGCCGGCGCGGGCGCGCTCAATTACGGCCACAATAATCCGGTGCTGAAGCAGGCGCTGCTGGAATACCTGGCCGGCGACGGCATCACGCACGGTCTGGATATGGCGACGGTCGCCAAGCGTCGTCTGCTGGAAACATTGCAGCGCACCATATTGCAGCCGCGCGGTCTGGACTACAAGGTGCAGTTCCCCGGGCCGACCGGCGCGAACGCGGTCGAGGCGGCGCTGAAACTGGCACGCAAGGTGACGGGCCGGACCTCCATTCTCAACTTCACCAACGCTTTTCACGGTATGACGCTGGGCGCCCTGGCGGTGACCGGCAATGCCGCCAAGCGGGCCGGTGCCGGTGTGCCGCTGCCGCATTCGACTCCGATGCCCTATGACGGCTATCTGACGGATTCGCAGGACGATCCGTTCGTGTGGATGGAGACCATCCTCGATGACGCTTCCTCCGGGGTGGACAAGCCCGCGGCGGTGATCGTCGAAACCGTCCAGGGTGAGGGCGGCGTCAATATCGCTCGTCCCGAATGGCTGTGCGCCCTGTCCGAATTGTGTTCGGCGCGTGAGATTCTGCTGATCGTCGACGATGTGCAGATGGGCTGCGGGCGGACCGGGCCGTTCTTCTCCTTCGAGGAGGCGGGCATCATTCCCGATATCGTGACGCTGTCCAAATCCATTGGCGGCTACGGGCTTCCGATGGCGCTGGTGCTCATGCGTCCCGAGCTCGACCAGTGGGCGCCGGGGGAGCACAATGGCACGTTCCGCGGTAACAACCCGGCGTTCGTGACCGCACAGGTGGCGCTCGAGCACTACTGGTCCGACACCCTGCTCTCCACCGCGACTCTGGCCAAGGGTGAGCTGGTACACCGCACCCTCGACGAGATGTGCGGGGCATTCCAGGGTCTGTCCACACGCGGTCGCGGCCTCGTGCACGGTGTGGTCTTCGACGAACCGTCCCAGGCGGGCAAGGTGGCTCAGGTGGCCTTCGAGCGCGGACTGCTGGTGGAGACCTCCGGAGCCCAGGACGAGGTGATGAAATTGCTTCCGCCGCTGACGATTACCGAACCCGAGCTGGATCACGGACTCGCCATCATCGCCGACGCGGTCGCTGTTGTGTGCGACGGAAAGGGACGCTGACATGATCGTGCGTAGCACTGCGGAGATCACCGGTACCGAACGTGATGTGGCAGAGGCGGGTTGGCGCAGCAAGCGCATTGTGCTCGGCGGCGACGGTGTGGGTTTCTCGTTCCACGAGACCACGATCGAGCCCGCGACCGTGCACGAGTTCCACTACCTCAATCATGTGGAGGCGGTGTGGCTCGTCGAGGGGGAGGGCAGTCTCACCGATCTCGACAACGGCGTCAATTACGAGCTGGGTCCGGGATCGATGTACCTGCTCGACGGCCACGAGAAGCACCGGCTGCACGCGCATACGCGGATGCGGATGATGTGTGTGTTCAATCCGCCGGTCACCGGCCAGGAAGTGCACGACGAGAACGGAATCTATCCGCTCGTCGCGGTATCGACCGACTAGTGGAATGACGGGAGTTTCCAGGGCATGACGGCAACGTACGACACCCGGTTCGACAGATATCCGACGCGCACGGACGGACCCGCACCCCATCTGGAGCGCACCGATCCCACCGTATGGGGTGAGGTCGGGACGGCGGCGCTGGCCAGTTTCGATGCCGACGGGTACGCGATCCTGGACGGCCTGCTCGATCGGGCGGAGGTCGCCGATGTCGCGGCCGAGATCGAGCGCATGACCGGCGATCCCGAGCTGATGCTCGACGAGCGGGTCGTGATCGAGCGCGAATCGAACCGCGTCCGGTCGATCTTCGAGGTGCACAAGCTCAGTGTGCTGATCGCGAATCTGTTGCGCGAGAGTCGAATTGCCGGAATGGCCCGGCAGGTCCTCGGCTCGGAGGTGTACATCCATCAGAGCCGGATCAACTACATGCCCGGTCTGCGTGGCGCGGGTTTCTACTGGCATTCCGACTTCGAAACCTGGCATGCCGAGGACGGAATGCCCGCGCCGCGCGCGGTCAGCCTCTCCATCGCGCTGACCGACAATTTCCCGTTCAACGGCAGTCTGATGGTGATGCCCGGCTCGCACCGGACCTTCGTGCCGTGCCAAGGCCAAACTCCCGCCCAGCACTACCGGGATTCCTTGCGGGAACAGCAGATCGGCGTCCCCTCCGAGGCCGACATCACCGATCTGGCGAACCGCCACGGCATCGCCCAGTTCACCGGCCGCGCCGGCTCCGCCCTGCTGTTCGACTCGAACATCATGCACGGCTCGCCCAACAACATCACCCCCTTCCCCCGCTCGAACCTCTTCATAGTCTTCAACAGCGTGGACAACACCCTGACCGACCCCTACGCGGCCACCACCCCCCGCCCCACCTATATAGGCAGCCGCGACTTCACCCCGGTCATGTAATCAGCGCCGCCGCGTCGAGAGGGACCACCCGAAAGGGCGGTCCCTCTCGCCATTTCCCGGACCTCAACGCCCACCCTCCGTGTCCAATAACCGCAAAGCCCGACTACCCGCCGTGCACTCCCCGGACCGGCAATCACGATGCAGCGCAACTACTTCCACTAACTGCCCCCGCGACCGCCCCTCCAGCACCACCCCATGATCCGCCAACTCCAACGTGAGCGGCGCAATGTACTCCACCCTCCTCACCTCCGATGCTTCCCGGAAGCCCGATGCCGCCCAGCCGAAACCGGCATCAACACCCGCCGCTCCCCACCGAGCCGCCCGCACAACACAAGAATCGCCCGACCGAATTCCGCCTGAAGCAACATAGGAAAACCTCCTGCTGCGATGTGTTCCGAAGCCCGCCGATAGCCGGTACTCCGCTCACCACCCGAAGCATTTGCGAAGGGGCACAACGCAAGAGCGATCCGCGCTTCGAGTGGTCCAGGACGTCCCGGCCACCGGGGGTGCAATCAGTACACGCCCGACGGCCCCGGTTTGGAATCTCCAAACACGCATTTCCGTGTTCGCGATGCGGGCATTCCTCTACGGTCATTTCCACGACAGGGCTTTCCAGAATCTAGAGCGTCCGATAGTGAGGCTAACGAGATGGGAACTGGATCGACGCTGGCCCGCAGAGCATTGGGGCGAGAGCTCAAGCGACTGCGAGAAGCAAAGGCAATGAATCAGTCTGCCGCGGGCCGTGTCATCGGTGTCTCGCCGCAAACCATTGGGCGCATGGAGGACGGGCTACCGACCAAGGTTTCCGATCTGTACGTGAACGCGCTGTCCGACGCCTACGCGGCGACGAATGATCAGCGAAAGATGTTGTTGGAGCTGGCACTCGAGGTGCGAACTACACAAAAGTCAGGCGGCGGTTGGTGGCGCGCGTATGCCGACTCCGGGATACGGCTCGGAATCGACCACTACATGGGACTGGAGGAGTCGGCCCGCAGGCTGGCAACCTGGAAGGTGACCATTGTGCCGGGACTGCTCCAGACCGCTGAGTATCGCCGCGCGATCGCGTGGACCGACTCGCCTGGTTTGCCGCCCGAGCAGGTCGAAAGGCGGATCGAGGTCGCGATGCGGCGGCAGGAACGGCTCGCGGACGCCGCTTTCGCAGTGGACGTGATCCTGTGGGAATCGGTGCTTCGCGACCAGATCGGTGGCCCAGGAGTTATGGCTGAACAACTCCGGCGGATTGCCTTCATCGGACAGCGCCCCAACGTGTCGGTTCGTATCGTCCCATTCAACGCCTCGGGCCACCTGGGATCGGTCGTGGGATCGTTTGTGCTGCTGGAGTTTCCACAGCTCGCGGCTACCGGCTTGATCGAGCCCCCCGTGGTGTTCGTGGAAGAATATGCCGGAGACCTCTACCTTGAGCGAGAGGCTGAGGTAATGCGGTACCGCGACGCGTTCGCCGAGATCAGCCGCGTGGCAGTAGATCCCGACACGAGCAGAACCCTCGTGCTCGAGATAGCGAAGGAGTATGGCCAGTGAACACCGATCTATCGCGACCGGAGTGGTTCAAGTCGAGCCGCAGCACCTCGTCGGGAGAGTGCGTAGAGGCCGCCCACTTCGCCGGGGGAGCAGTCGGCGTCCGCGACTCCAAAGATCCGGCCGGCCCGGCGCTCACGTTCGGTCCGCGGCAGTGGGACAGCTTCCTGATCGCTGTTCGCGCAGGTACTTTCGACAGGTAGCGCGTGGCGCGGTGAAGCTCCGGTCTCGAAGTGGAACCCGCGATCTCAGGCGTCGCCGAGTGGGCTCTGGTGGTGGGATTTCTCGGCGTGTCCCCACCGTCAGAGCCCACTCGACGTTGTACTGCGCCGGGGGTCGGTGAGGTGCGGTGGATCGAGGGTGATGAGCGAAGGTGCGGGGTGCCGGCGAAATTGGTTGGCGCGTGGAGGGGGTGGCCATTTACAGTCGATCATGTACAGCAGATGTTGTGTGAGCGGGCCGGATTCGGTCGGTTACCACTTCTAATGGGGATGTCGCGAGTTCGAATCTCGCCGGAGGCTTGCTTCCGTAGCTCAGTTTGGTAGAGCGCCAACACGTCGGTCGGAACAACATGACCGCTCACCTTCGTCTGCTGTGGCGAGTAAGGACGGGCCGGAGCTGATCGGTTATCGGTTACCGAGGTTCGACTCCTTGCTGACATTCGGAGTGATCCGTATGTCAGTCCCGGTCGGCACACCATGACCGTCCGCACTCGAATGCATTACAGGAGAACGGAAGACGGGCCGGTTTCGATCGGTTATCGGAGCGGGAATACGCGGGTTCGACTCCCGCCGAACGGCATTGCCGTTCGTAGCCGAGTGGATAGGCGCCCGCCAAACCCCGATCGGCATACACATGCCCGTCTTTTTCCATGCCCTTCGCAGGGCCGAACAAATGAGGTGAACATGGACGCTTATGCAGGCGTGAACCTGCGGGCAACCCCGCAGTCGCAGCCCGCCGACCGGCGCCAGGTTGCCAACAATGCCGGCGGCTTCACTTTCGAGGTGACGCCGGAGGTACGGCTGCGCCGATTCCTGACGCTCGGGACCGAGGGCGGAACGTACTACGTGAGCGCGCGTGATCTGACCAAGGAAAACGCCACTGTCGTACTGGATTTCGCGCGCACTCGCACCGCGGACCTGGTCGCCGAAATCGTCGCCATCTCGACCGCGGGCCGGGCCCCGAAGCAGAACCCGGCGCTGTTCGCCCTCGCTGCCGCCGCATCTCTCGGTGACGTCGATGGCCGCCGCCTCGCGCTCGACGCCTTGCCGCTGGTCGCACGTACCGGTACCCACCTATTCCTGTTCGCCCGCTACATCGAGCAGTTCCGTGGCTGGGGACGCGCGCTACGGCGTGCCGTCGCGCACTGGTACGTGGACAAGTCCGTCGACGACCTCGCATATCAGGCCGTGAAGTACCAGCAGCGTGAGGGTTGGACGCACCGAGATCTGCTGCGTCTGTCGCACCCGGACACCGACCAGGACGAGCGCCGCCGCCTGTTCGATTGGATCTGCCACCGCGAAGCATCGCTCGAGGGGCTGCGCCTGATCGAGGGGTTCAAGCGCGCCCAGGACGCGCCCGTCGCACGCATCCCGGATCTCGTGCGCGAGTACCGGCTGTCGTGGGAGATGCTGCCCGACTTCGCCATCAACGAGGCGGCCGTATGGGAAGCGCTGCTGGACAACGGCATTCCGCAGACGGCGCTGATGCGCCAGCTGCCGCGCCTCACGCGTCTGGGCCTGCTGTCCCCGCTGGGGGCGCGTACCAAGGCCGTCGCCGAGCAGCTGGCCGACCGCGATCGTCTGCGTAAGGCTCGCGTACACCCGGTGAATGTCCTTGTCGCGCTGCGTACTTACGCGTCCGGCCGATCGGCGCGCGGCGAAAGCTCCTGGGAGCCTTCCCGTCCGATCGTGGATGCGCTCGATGCCGCGTTCTACCAGGCATTCGAGTCGATCCAGCCGACCGGTAAGCATCACCTGCTCGCGCTGGACGTGTCGGGATCGATGACGACGACCGTCTCGGGGCTGCCGTTGACCGCCCGTGAGGCGACCGCTGCGCTGGCACTGGTCACCGCATCGACCGAATCCTCCTACGACATTGTCGGATTCACCTCGAACGGCGACTACCGGAACGCCGCACTGACCCGCCTGCCGATCAGCCCGCGTCAGCGCCTCGACGACGCGATCCGAGCGGTGAGCAACCTGCCGTTCGGTGGCACCGACTGCGCACTCCCGATGCAGTACGCGCTGCAGCACAAGCTGCACGTGGATGTGTTCGCGGTCTACACGGACAATGAGACCTGGGCGGGGCGGGTGCATCCGCATCAGGCGCTGCAGCAGTATCGGCGTGAGATCAACCCGGAGGCGAAGTTGGTGGTGGTCGGCATGACCGCGACGAACTTCTCCATCGCCGATCCGGCCGATGCGGGGATGCTCGACGTCGCCGGGTTCGATTCGGCGGTGCCGACGCTACTGGCGGATTTCGCGCGTGGGCTCTGACGGTTGCGTGTGGCGATGATATGAAACGACGCTGACCAAGTACCTGGTCAGCGTTGTTTCGCTTGTGCGAGAGACGGATCCGAAAGCCGCTGCGACCGGATGACCGCGCGGCGGCAGGGTTGCTGAAATATGTAGGTCGGTCTATTGTTTGTCTGGTGAGCAACAAGGGAGCCGAGACCAGGGTCAAGCTGTTGGATGCGACGCGGACGCTGGTCGAGGCTCGCGGGTACTTCGGGACCGGGCTCAATCAGATCATCGAAACCAGTGGGGCGCCGAGGGGTTCGCTGTACTTCCATTTCCCCGGCGGTAAGGACCAATTGGTCGGCGAGGCGATCGGGCGCAGTGGCACCGATATTGCGGAGCTGATCGCCATCGTCGAAGCGCCGAATGCGCGAGAGTTCGTGCGGCAGTTGCTCACTCTGCTCGGCGACCGGCTGGAGCTCTCCGAGTGGACCAGTGGATGCCCCGTCGCAGCCGTCGCGCTGGATGTGGCCTCCTCCAATGACACTGTGCAGCAGGCATGTTCGGCTGTCTATCGGCAGTGGGAAGACGTGCTGCGCGATCGGCTGACCGCCTACGGTCATCCCGAACCGGAACGCTTGACCACCGCGGTTCTCGCAATGATCGAAGGCGGCTTGATTCTGGCCCGCACCCACCGCGACCGCACACCCCTGCGGCAGCTGGCCGAGATCGTCGACGTCCTCGTCTGAGCCGCGGACATGTGGTTTCCGCCGACCTGGCGTTTTGTCTCAAGAATATATAGATCGATCTACTGAAAGCTGACAATCATGGTAGACACCGACTCCATCGTCTTCGGCGCCGCCGGATTCATCGGACGCTCGCTGGTCGCCGAACTGCTGCGCAACGGGCATACCGTCGCTGCGGCGGTCCGGTCCGGTAGCCGGGAACGCCTGCGCACCTGGCTCATTGATGAAGGCGTAGACCAGGGCCAACTCACGATCGTCGATACCGATATCGCCCAACCGGATTTGGCCCTGCGCGGCACGATCGAGGGTGTACGTGATGTCTACAACGCTGCGGCATTGATGAAATTCGGGCTACAGGCCGAGGAAGCCCGCCGGGTCAATGTCACCGGCGCCCTGCACGTGCTCACCTGGGCGAGCAGGCAACCGGAGCTGCGCCGCGTCGTGCATATCACCGGGTACGGGTCCACGGTAGAGGGCGGACTCGAACGCGATTACCGCAATGGCGCATACGGCGCCTCGAAACTCGAAGCCGACACCGCGCTGCGTGAACTCGCTGTGGCACAGCGTATTCCACTGACCATCGCCAACCCTGCCACCGTGCTGGGGCCCGGCCAGTACTTCGGCCTCGGTGAGGTTGTCGACAATCTATGGAAAGGTAAACTGCCCGCCCTTCCTGGCCGGAGCGACACCTTCGTCCCGGTTGTCGACATCAACTACGTCGTTCGTTTCCTGGCGGGTCTGCCAACGCTGCCCGACACTTCGGGCAAGGCGTATACGCTGCTGGACGCCGCCACGCCCGATCTGCCGGATCTGATTCGTCTCATCGCCGAGCATCTTCACGTTCCCGCACCGCGTTTCAGAATCCCGGTAGCTCTATTGCGTGCCCTGCCGCGTGCGCTCACCCAGGCCGATCCCGAATCGCTGGTGTTCCTCTCGAGCGATCGCTACGACACCACGGCGGCCGACGAGGTCGCGCAGCGCCTCGACATTGTGCATCCCCCGGTGGATGACCTTCTGCGCAGCTGGGCCGACGGGATTGTCGCGACCCGCTTCGGTGCCGAGTCGGCATCCGCCACGGCCGGATTCCGCGACGGTACGTGGGTCTCAGGTGATACGAGGGACCCGAAATACGTGCTGCTGCACGGTCTTCCCATCGACAGCGACAGCTGGAACGACGTCGTGCGCCAGTTGGATGCACCCGTACTGGCTGCCGACCTGCCAGGCGTCGGACGCTCAGCCCAGCGCCCCGATGCGATGGCCGACTGGCTCGATGAACTCATGGCGACAGTGCGAACCCGTCCGGTATTGGTCGCCCACTCGCTCGGCACCGAACCGGCGGTGCGATACGCCCTCCGTCACCCCGATCGCATCTCACGACTGGTCCTCATCTCACCGGCTTTCCTGCAATCGCGAGCATCGTGGCTGACCCGCTCGCGAATCATCGCAGAGGTGATGAAGCGCCTCCCGGCAGCGAAACTGGCTGAGCAACTGGGTGTTCCGAACAGCCCGGCCATCGAGAGCGCCGCGGCCAACCTGCATCGCCCCGGCGTCGCCCGCCGCACCGTCGCCGCCCTCGCCGCTGCCAGCGCCCCCAGGAACCGCACCGCGCTCACCGCCGAATTATCGCAGCTCCGTGTACCTTTCGACATCATCGCCGGTTCCGACGATCCGATAACCGCACCCATCACCCACCCGGTGACAATCATCGACGGCACCGGCCACTATCCCCAACTGACTCATCCCGATGTCATCGCGAGCCTGCTCCGCAGTGCAGGAAATCGCGCCGCCGCGTCGGAGGGTTCGGTAACCGCCGTAGGCTGAACGCGGTATCCAGCCTGCGACACCGTCCCGGCTGACCCCTACGCTCAGTGGGTGCATCTGGAGCTGATCACCATCGTGGTCGCGGAGTACGACCCGGCCATTGAATTCTTTGTGCGGGTTCTGGGTTTCGACCTGATCGAAGACTCTCCGTCATCGACCAACGACGGTCGTGCGAAGCGGTGGGTGGTCGTCCGGCCGCCCGGCGCGGTGACGGGAATTCTGCTGGCGCGCGCCGATGGAGAGGTGCAGCGCGCTGCGATCGGGGATCAGGTGGCCGGCCGGGTGGGGTTCTTTCTGCGGGTCGAGGACTTCGGCGAGGCGTACCGCCGAATGAGCAGCGCCGGGGTGGAATTTGTGACCGAACCCCGCACTGAGCCCTATGGGCAGCTTGCTGTCTTTCTCGATATCGCCGGCAATCGATGGGATCTCCTCGGTCCGAGCGAGCAATAGCGCAGCGATGAGTTTCGGGTGGCCGCGGCGTCTGTGTTGTGGATGGGTTTCCTACTGCATCGAGGAGAGTTGTGGCTGACCACATTGCTGATGGATCGGTGGCGGGTCCTGGGCTGGTCGATGTCGCTGAGGTGACGACGGCCGTTGTTCGCGGCACGGTTCCGCCGTTCGGACTGCGGGACTTCTTCGATACCTCGTTCCGTGTGCTGCCGGAGGTGGTCGCCGCACAGGGGGTGGCCATCGGCGGACCGGCATTCGGGCTGTATCGGGGGGTCTCGGGCGAATCGATCGACCTCGAGGTCGGGTTCGCGGTCGACAAGGCGGTGCAGCCGGAGCGTGGCGTCACCGCCGGGCGCCTGCCCGCAGGCCGGGTTGCCCGGGTTGTCCATGCCGGCAACTTCGACGGGTTGAACGACACATGGGATCGCCTGCAGGCGTGGATCGGCGAGCAGGGCGGCGTGGCCGGTCCGGTGCGCTGGGAGGTCTACCACACCCAGCCGACCCCGGACATGGATCCTTCGGATCTGCGCACCGAACTCAACTGGCTCTTGAGCGACTGACGAGCGGCAACGAGGTTTTGGCGTTCCAGAGCACTCGCGCACTGCCGGGCGGATCGGTGGAGATCATTCAACGACTCGTCCGGCAGACGGGACTTCCGTTGCGCGCCAGGCGGGTTGGCTTCCGGCATCGCAGTGGTCGGCGGTCAGTCGGGCGCGCCCAACTGCCGACTGTCACCCGCAGATTCTCCCACCGAGGGTCGAGAGGTCGATGGCGTCGGCCATGGCCTGGTAGCCGGTCAGATTGGGATGGAGTCTGTCGGGCCCGGCAAAGCGCGGATCCAGCGCATTGGGATCGGCGGGGTCCTGGACGGCGGCGGCGAAGTCGATGACCGTGTCCGAAAGGTGCTGGGTGCGGATCCAGTCGTTGATGCGCAATCGAATCGGGTTCTGCCGCGGGGCGATCACGCTGCCGATGAACGATCCGCCCGCCGGCATCAGGGTGCCGAGGTGGACGCGCAGTCCGGCGGCCTTCAGGCGGGTGATGATGTCGGTGTAGGCGCCGATGAGACGGTCGTAGTCGGCGCCGACGGGGGAGTCGAGGTCATTGATCCCCTCCAGCAGAATGACATCGGTGACCCCCGATTGGTCCAGGACATCGCCCGCGGCGCGGGATACGGCGCTCGGGCCGAACATGGGCAGCACTCCGTCGTCGTCCAGCGCATTTCCGGAGATACCCGCATTGAGCACGGCCAGTGGAATTCCCGCCGCGTCGAGCCGGTGCTGCAGAAAGTCCGGATACCGTGCATTGGTATCGGGCAGCGCCGGATTCTGCGGTATGCCGAGGTAATTGGCGGAAACGTAGCCGTCGGTAATCGAATCACCCAGTGCGACAACGGATGAAACGTCGCTGGAAGCCGACACATCCACGGTCGACACGAGCGGAACCGCGGTGGTGTTGAAGGCATACGCCGTCCCGGCCGAATCCCCGGTGCTGTCACCCGCTCCGGGCGCGGTGTAGTAACTGGTGGCATTGCCGTTGAAGTGCTCGGTCAGCAGAGGTGCAGTCCCCGGCAGATATACGCTCACCGCGATCGGAGCCCACGCCGTCGCGGCGAATTCGACGGGATCGCTGAGGATCTCCGCTCCCGGCGCCAGCGTGATGCCCGCCTGCCCGGCGAAGGTGATCGCCCGCATGGAGGCCGCATCCACCTCGGCTCCGGCTGTGCGGTCGGCGATCGTGGCATGACCGACGTTCAGCGGCAGTGACCGGAACCGATTGGTCAGCCGAATCCGCACCTGGCCGCCACCGCGGTGCGGCGTGACCACGATCCGATAGGACTGCTCACCCACCGAAAGTATCGGCTGCAGTGCGGGATCGATGGCCTCGAGCGCATCGGAGGGGCTGGCCGCCCAGGAACCCACCCAATGCGTGGCCGGGCATTCGGCGGCGCCGGGTCCGTCGGCCGCGGCCGGTCCGGCGCTTGCGGTTGCGAAGACCGCGAGCGCGGTCAGGAGCACCGCCCGTACCCGAATGGAATTCGGATCGTTGGTCATCAGATGTCCTCCCCTGGTACGCACCGCCTGTCCGATATCAGCTGGACGGGTGCCCACATTAGCCGCGCGCGACTCCGCACGGACCCGATCCGGAAAGAAGCCCGAGCCGCCATCCGAATCCGATTTCAAGTTCATTTCGCGGTATCGCCGCGAGCCGGTGCGCGGCGAATTTCAATGGACTCACACCGGGTGGCGTAGTGATGGAGGAACGGAATGGAACCGATCGTCGAAGTGAGCGGCGGCAAGATCCAGGGACGTACGACGACGGGCGTCAGCGCATTTCTCGGAGTCCCCTATGCGGCGGCTCCGATCGGACTCACACGCTTTCTCGCACCGCAGCCGGTGGTGCCGTGGGACGGGATTCGCGCGGCGAATGCACTGGGCCCCACCTGTATTCAGCCCTCGTACCCACCCGGTATCGAGGAGATCCTGGGTACCTACACCGTGCCCGGCGCGGAGTACCTCAATGTGAATGTGTGGACCCCGGACCCCGGCGGCTCGGGTCTGCCGGTCATGGTCTGGATTCACGGTGGTGCGTTCGAGCACGGTTCCAATGCCGTGCCGGCCTATGACGGCGCTGCCTTCGCCCGCGACGGCGTGGTGCTGGTATCGGTGAACTACCGCCTCGGCATCTCCGGTTTCGCGGTACTCGGCGGCGGCCCCGCCAATCGCGGGCTACTCGATCAGCTCTACGCCCTGGCCTGGGTGCAGGACAATATCGCGGCCTTCGGCGGCGATCCGGCCAATGTCACGGTCTTCGGCGAATCGGCGGGTGCGATGAGCGTGGCGGCGCTGCTCAGCGCCCCGGCCTCGCGTGGCCTGTTCGGCAGGGCGATCATGCAGAGCGGCAACGGCAGCGTGGCGGTGACCGCGGACGATGCCCGGCTGATGAGCGCGAAGTTGGCCGAGAAGCTCGAAATAGCGCCGACCGCAGCGGAATTCGCGCACGTGACGCCTGCCGATCTACTCGCCGCTCAGCAGTCCGTCCATGCCGAATACTCCTTGAACCCGGACCCGGCGCGATGGGGCGCCTCGGTGGTCGCGGCAGGTGGCGGCGTCATGAACCTGATGCCCACGCTCGACGGTGAACTGCTGTCGGCGCTGCCGATCGACGCCATCGCCGCCGGATCCGCCCGCGGCATCCCGCTGATCATCGGCGTCACCGCCGAGGAATTCCGCCTCTTCACCGTTCCCACGGGCCTGGCGGATGCGGCCACCACCGACATGCTGCCGTTCCTGCTGGCGCGCTTCGGTATCGCGGCCTCGATCGCCGAGGAGTTCGCGGCCGCGCGCCCGGACGATACCCCCGGAGACATACTCGCGGCCGTCATCACCGACGGCATGTTCCGCCGTCCGACCGCCGAATTGGCCTCCGCACAAGCCGCCACCGGAACCCCGGCCTACGTCTACGAATTCGGCTGGCAGCGCACCGATGGCCACCTCGGCGCCTGCCATGGCCTCGAAGTCCCGTTCGTCTTCGACACGCTCGCGAATGCGGTTCCGCTCGCCGGTCCCCACGCACCGCAGCGCCTCGCCGACGAAATCCACTCGGCCTGGGTCGCTTTCGCCACCACCGGCGAGCCCGGCTGGGAGCAGTACAGCGCCGATCATCGAGCCCTCATGCGATTCGGCGATCCCCGATCACAGCTCGTCACCGGCCCGGCCGGCGGCGCGTGGAGCACCGAGCCCTTCGCAGCGGCCGATACCGCCGTGCCCGGCGCGGAACGATAGACCCGGAAAGTCGAGGAAGACATGACCGAATGGATGACCGACGAGCGGTCACAGGCGCTGCGAGCGATCTGCGACACCATCGTCCCGGCACTGCGGCGACCTGATGACCAGGATGGTTTCTGGGCGCGTACCGCCTCCGAACTCGGTGCGGATCAAGGCATTGTCGCCTATCTGGCGGGCATGCCCGAGGACCAGCGCGAGGGTCTGCTCGGGCTCATCGATGCCCTCGGCGCACAGGGCATTGTCACGGCCTCGCCGCTGTCCCGCGAGGAATTGCTCAGGCGCACAGCACTGCTCGGTCCGCTGACCGGCGCCGGAGTCGGCGTACTGATCTCGCTCACCCTGTTCCTCACCTACGGCCTGCCGGACCCGGCCACCGGCCAGAATCCCATGTGGCGCAGATTCGGCTTCCCGGGCCCGATCGGCGCACCGCAGCAGGGCACCAAGGCCCTGCACATCACAGTGCCGCAGCCTGATTCGACCATCGAGGCCGATATCGTGATTGTCGGTTCCGGCGCGGGCGGTGGCGTGATCGCCGGGCAGCTGGCCCAGGCCGGACTGCGCGTCGTGGTCCTGGAGGCAGGCGGTTACTTCGACGAATCCGACTTCAACCAGCTCGAACTCTGGGGCTTCCAGAATCTCTACTGGCGCGGCGGCCCGACCCCGACCGCCGATTTCAATATCTCGCTGCAGGCCGGTGCGACCCTGGGCGGCGGCACCACCGTCAACTGGACCAACTGCCTGCGCACCCGTCCCTGGGTACGTGAGCAGTGGGCGCGCGAACACGGGCTGAAGGATCTCGACGGTCCCGAGTTCGACCGGCACCTGGACGCAGTGGCACAACGCATCTCGGTCAACGAGCAGTGCTCCGATTTCAACGGTCCGACCAAACGCTTCGCGGAAGCGGCCGAGCATCTCGGCTGGTCGTTCGCCACCATCGCCCGCAATACCGATCCGGCGACCTACGATCCGGCCAGCGCCGGATATCTGGGGTTCGGCGACCAGTCCGGATCCAAACAGGGCACCATGAAGACCTACCTGCGCGACGCCTCCGACGCGGGCGCGCAGATCATCGCGCGCACTCGCGCCGATCGGGTTCTGGTCGACAATGGCCGGGCCGCAGGTGTTTCGGCGACCTACACCGATCCGGCGACCGGCGATGCCGCCACCTTCACCGTCCGTGCGCCCCGGGTGGTCGTCGCGGGCGGCGCGCTGGAATCACCCGCGCTGCTGCTGCGCTCCGGCATCGGTGGCCCCGCGGTCGGCAAGTACCTGCGCCTGCACCCGGTCGCCGCCGTCGCCGGTATCTACGCCGAGGATCAGCAGGCGTGGTGGGGCGCCCCGCACACCGGTCTGATCGACGAATTCGCCGATACCGGAGACGGTTACGGCTTCCTCATCGAGACGGCGCAGTACACGACCGGTCTGGGAGCCTCGGCTGTGCCCTGGGCGTCCGGCGCCGCGCACAAGCAGTTCCTGAGCCGCTATCGCAATGCGGTGACCAGCCTGGCGGTGCTGCGCGACCGCGGGCACGGACAGGTGAGCATCGATGCCGACGGCAATTCGGTGGTGTCGTACTCCATCACCGATGAGCTCGACCTCGCCAATCTGCGCCGCGGCGTGGAGGCGCTGGCCATCATGCACGAGGCCGCCGGCGCGGTGCAGATCGTGGCTTTCGCCGAGGGCTTGCCGACCTGGCGCTGGGGCGACGACCTCGACCCCTACATTGCCGCGATCAGCCGAATCCCCTTCCGCGCCGGGGGCTATCGCATGTTCTCCGCACATCAGATGGGCAGCTGCCGCATGGGCACGGACCCGCAGACCAGCGTCGCCGGACCCACCGGCGAGCTGCACGACACCCCCGGCGTCTGGATCGGCGACGGCAGCGCGTTCCCCACCGCATCGGGCACCAATCCCATGCTGTCGATCATGGCGCTGGCACACCGCACCGCCGAAGCGATCGCGGCCGATGCGGGCGCGACCATTCGCACCGGCGTCACGGCGAAGTAGAGACGAGGACGATATGACCACCACCGAACCCGCCGTACAACTGCACAACCGGGCCTATATCGGCGGCGAATGGATCACCCTGTCCGGCACCGGCACCCACGATGTCGTCAACCCCGCCACCGAGCAGACCATCGCGACGGTCCGGCTCGGCACCGCCGCCGATGTGGACACGGCGGTGCGGGCCGCGCAGGCCGGTTTCGAATCCTGGTCGCGCAGTACGGTCTCCACCCGCGCCGAGGTGCTGGCCGCCATCGCCGCCGGACTCGAGGCCCGCGGAGATGAACTGGCGGCACTGATTTCGCAGGAGGTCGGCACCCCGGTCGCCGTCTCCCGGCTGCTGCAGGCCGGATTACCCGCCATGACCTTCTCGGCGGCTGCCCGATTCGTGAGCGAGCTGCCCTGGGAGGAGGAGCTCGGCAATGCCCTGATCGTCCGGGAGCCGGTCGGAGTGGTCGGTGCGATCACCCCGTGGAACTATCCGCTGCATCAGATTGCCGCCAAGGTCGCCCCCGCACTGGCCGCAGGCTGCTCGATCGTGGTGAAACCCAGTGAGGTGGCGCCACTCTCGTCCTTCCTGTTCGCCGAGATCATCGATGCGCTCGGCCTGCCCGCCGGTGTCTTCAACCTGGTTCCCGGCACCGGACCTGTGGTCGGCGAAGCACTGGCCGCGCATCCCGGCGTGGATATGATCTCGCTGACCGGTTCGGCCACGGCGGGTGCGCGGGTCTCCGAGCTGGCCGCGCGGACGATCAAGAAGGTCGCGCTGGAGCTGGGCGGTAAATCGGCCAATGTGATTCTCGACGATGCCGACCTGATGACCGCGGTCGTCGACGGCGTCGGCAAATGCTTCCTCAATTCCGGCCAGACCTGCACGGCGCTGACCCGAATGCTGGTGCCGCGCAGCCGATTGGCCGAGGTGGAAGCCATTGCGAAGGCCGCGGTCGAGGCCGCCGTTGTGGGCGATCCCTTCGACCCGGCCACCGCCGTGGGCCCGATGGTCACCGCGGCGCACCGCAATCGGGTGCTCGGATACATCCGCCGCGGCATCGAGGAGGGCGCCACCCTGGTGACCGGCGGCACCGATCCGGTCGAGGGCCTGGAGCGCGGCTGGTTCGTGCGCCCCACCGTCTTCTCCGAAGTCGATCCGGCCATGACGATCGCGCAGGAGGAGATCTTCGGTCCGGTGCTGGCGATCCTGCCCTATGACGATGAGGACCATGCCGTCGCGATTGCCAATGGCACGCACTACGGCCTGTCCGGGGGAGTCTGGTCCGCCGATCCGGAACGCGCCCAGCGCGTGGCCCGGCGACTGCGCACCGGACAGGTCGAAATCAATGGCGGCGCCTTCAGTCCCGTCGCTCCGTTCGGCGGCTACAAGCAGTCCGGAAACGGCCGTGAACTCGGTCCGTACGGCGTGCTGGAGTTCCTCGAGACGAAGGCCATGTTCCGCTAGCGGTGACCTGGGCGGGCGTAGTCCCTATTCGGACAACCCGCCCGCCGAGCCTCGCGATGCTACGGTGTTCACCTGCGCCGGAGCCGAATTGCCCCATTCGGAGCCGGGACCGGACGGTACTTTCCTGGGAGTGGTTCACAGTTTCGGGTGATATCGTCTCGCCGCCGCAGAGGGCACATGCGGCCGGCGGTTTCGAACCGGGACGAATCGGGTCGGGACCGCGCGCCGGAGAGATCGCGTAGGAGGCTCGGTTCTGTTGCACGGCAATACTTCCTGGACTGCTGGTGGACGATCGGGTGCGCACCGGAAACCTCCGGCCATCACCATCCTGAAGGGGCGTGCGGTCATTGCCGCCGTGGCCGCCGGTGCGGCGGTCGCCGCCGGGCAGGCCGGTCTGCAGGACGTGGGCGGGCACAAGAGCACCACCACCGCCGAACCCACGACACAGGAGATTGCCGCATTGCAGCCAGCGGCCCTCACTGGCACGGACGCGCACTTCCCCGAGATCCTGGACGCCGCGCAGCCGGAGGATCCCGCGCAATACCAGGACATTCTGGAGAACGGCCAGCAGTTCGCGGCCGATATCACGGCCCGCGCGGAATCGAAACTGCGCCCGCTGTTCGTGAAGTTCGCCTCGGGCACCTTCACCTCCGGCTTCGGAACCCGCTGGGGCGCCGAGCATTTGGGCGTGGATGTGGCCGCCCCGATCGGCACTCCCATCTACGCCATCATGGACGGCACTGTCATCAGCGCCGGTCCCGCCGACGGCTTCGGCATGTGGGTCCGGCTGCAGCACGATGACGGCACCATCACCGTTTACGGTCACGTGGACACCGCGACAGTCTCGGTGGGCCAGCGGGTCCTGGCCGGCGACCAGATCGCCACGGTCGGCAATCGCGGCTTCTCCACCGGCCCGCACTGCCATTTCGAGGTATGGCTCAATGGCGCAGACAAGATCGACCCGCTGCCCTGGCTCGCCAGCCGCGGCATCTCCCTCGGCCCGGAAATCGACTGACCGTCAGGCAGTGCGCACCCGCAGCCGATCCACCCCGCGCAATGCCGGCTCGATCACCCGCGCGGCAATGGGACCCAGCACCGCCATGATCAGCACATAGGTTGTGGCGAGTGCGGCGAACTCCGGGGGGACCGCACCGGCGGTGACCGCGAGACCCGCGATGACAATGGAGAATTCGCCGCGCGCGACCAGCGCTGATCCGGCGCGGGCGCGACCGTAGCGCGAAGCCCCGGCGCGCTCTGCCGCCCACCACCCGGTGGCGATCTTGGTCGCGGCGGTCACCAGCGCGAGCGTGAGCGCCCACCCGAGCACCGGCGGAATGCTGGCGGGATCGGTGCTGAGGCCGAACAGCACGAAGAACAGCGCGGCGAACAGATCCCGCAGCGGTTCCAGCAGTTTGGCGGCATTGTGCGCGGTGGAGCCTGAGATGGCGATGCCCAGCAGGAAGGCGCCCACCGCGGCGGAGACCTGTAGCGATGAGGCCAATCCGGCGATCAGCAGGGCCGCGCCGAGCAGTTTGAGCAGGAAGATCTCACGATCGTCGCTGTCGACGATCCGGGAGACGTACTTGCCGAAGCGCAGTGCGACCACCAGTACGACCGTCACCGTCACCAGTGCGATGCCGACGGTGGTCATCCCGGCCGCGAAGCCCGCGCCGGCCAGCACCGCGGTGAGCACCGGGAGGTATCCGGCCATGACCAGATCCTCGAACACCAGAATCGACAGGATCGTCGGCGTCTCCCGATTGCCGAGGCGGCCCAGATCATTGAGTACCTTGGCGACAATGCCGGAGGAAGAGATATAGGTGACCCCGGCCATGGCGACCGCACCGGTCAGGCCCCAGCCCAGCAGCAGCGCCACCGTCACACCCGGCGCGGCATTGAGCACCAGGTCGACTACACCGGCGAGCCATGAGGTGCGCAGACCGGTGACCAATTCGGTTGCGCTGTATTCCAAGCCCAGCAGTAGCAGCAGCAGTACCACGCCGATCTCACTGGCCAGTTCGATGAACTGGTCCACATGCTCGAGCCTGATCAGACCGCCGGTGCCGAACACCAGTCCGCCGATCAGATACAGCGGTATGGGCGACATGCCGATTCGTGCGGCGAGCCGCCCGAGCAGTCCCAACCCGAAGAGCACCGCCCCGAGCTGGATGAGAGACAGCGCGGTTTCGTGTGCGACCACCGGACTCACCCGTCCGTCAGGATGGGCGCGGCGGTGCGCCCGTCGGTGGTGCCGTAGTCGCGTATGCGGAAACCGGATATGTGTGTTGCGGCAATGTTCACGCCCCTACCTTAATCGGACAAATCGGTCAGATTGACCAGTGGGGTCGAAGTGCCTACCTGCGGGTAGTGGTGAACAACGCATGGGGGCAACACAATTCGGATCAGCACGGGGGTTTCGGGGCCATCTCAGGTGCGAGAGCGGCTCGCACCGCACGGGGGCAGGGCGGGGCAGGTGAACGGGGAGTGGATCGCACATGGCATTGCCTGTTCACCTTCCGTATGGGCGCGATATCTTGGCTATACAACTTTCGGGCCGAGTGTGTGTGCTGCTGCCGGGACGTTTTCGGTTCCCGGTCGCTCATGGAATGCCGGATCCAGGAGTTCACTAGTGCGTATCGCAACTGCTCGCAATGTTGGAATCTGTCTTGTCGCAGGGGCTTTGGTCCTCGGCGTGGGCGCCTGCACGAAGAAGTCGGACACGTCGGCGGGTGGGGCCGCGACGGCGACTTCGGCTGCGGATCTCGGAGGAATGGACGCGCTGGTGGCCGCGGCCAAGAAGGAGGGCACGCTGAATCTCATGGCGCTGCCCCGTGATTGGGCCGGTTACGGCGCGCTGATGGACAATTTCGGCGCCAAGTACGGCATCAAGGTCAATGACGATAATCCCGGCGCCGCCAGTGCCGATGAGATCAATGCGATCAAATCGCTCAAGGGCCAGGATCGCGCGCCCGACGCGGTCGACGTCGGCACCTCCTTCGCCATCAGCGGCGCCAAGGACGGGCTGTACGCGCCGTACAAGGTCAGCACCTGGGCCGATATCCCGGACTCCCAGAAGGATTCGACCGGCACGTGGTACGGCGATTACGGCGGCTACATCTCCATCGGCTGTGATGCCGCGAAGGTCGCCGTCTGCCCCACGACCATCGCCGACCTGGCCAAGCCCGCGTACAAGGGACAGGTCGCGCTCAGCGGCGACCCGCTCAAGAGCAACTCCGCGCTGATGGCGGTGTGGACCGCGGCCCTGGCGACCGGCGGCTCCGCCGACAATATCCAGCCCGGTATCGACTTCTTCGGCAAGCTCAAGTCCGAGGGGAACTTCGTTCCGGTCAAGGCGACGGCGGCCACCGTGCAGTCCGGCGAGACGCCGATCATTATCGACTGGGACTACCTGAACGCCGGAATCGCTCAGACACTGGGCAATACGAACGTGAAGTGGACCGTCGCGGTGTCCACCGATGCCTCCATCGGCGGGTACTACGCGCAGGCGATCAGCAAGACCGCACCGCATCCGGCCGCGGCGCGACTGTGGCAGGAGTACCTCTACAGCGATGAGGGCCAGAACGGTCTGCTCAAGGGCTTCGCGCGCCCGGTGCGACTGCCCGCCATGCAGAAGGCCGGCACGGTAGATCCGGCGCTGGCCAAGGTGCTGCCGGCCGCCAGCGACAAGGCCGTCTACCCGACGGACGATCAGGCCGCGAAGGCCAAGGACACGCTCACCCAGAACTGGGCGAACACCGTCAAATGAGAACATCGGTTCGTTCGGCCCGGGCCCTCGGCTGGCTCGGGCTCGTTCCGTTCCTCGGCTACGTCGGTGTGTTCTTCCTGCTGCCCACCGGCGTGATCGTGTATTCGGCCTTCCAGGTCGGTGACGATGCGAATTCGTCCTTCGGGACCGCGAATGTCACGGCGGCGCTGAAGGGCGCGTATCTCACCGGGCTGAAGAACAGTGTGGTGCTGTCGCTGGTGGTCGCGATCATCGCCGCGGTGCTGGGTGTGATTCTGGCGTACGCGATTACGAGCGGACGCGGGCAGATGCTGCAGCGGGTGGTGTCCACCAGTGCGGCCGTGCTCGCGAATTTCGGCGGGCTGCCGCTGGCATTCCTATTCGTCGCGGCGATCGGCAATGCCGGTGTGCTGACGAAACTCCTCCAGGATCACCTGGGCGTTTCCCTGCGCGATGATCTGCATCTGGATTTGTACTCCCAGGCGGGCGTGCAGTTCGTCTATCTGTATTTCCTGGTGCCGCTGATGGTTCTGGTGATCACTCCGGCACTCGAGGGATTGCGCCCGGAATGGCGTGAGGCGGCCGAGAGCCTCGGTGCGCGCGGCTGGCAGTACTGGCGCTATGTCGCCGGACCCGCCCTGCTGCCGCATTTCCTCGGCAGTGTCGCGCTGCTGTTCTGCACCTCCTTCTCCTCGTTCGCCACCGCCGATGCGCTCACCAACGGCACGCTCTCGATCACGCCGCTGCAGATCGAGAGCGCCGTGTCCGGCAATGTGCTTGTCGGACAGGAGAATCTGGGCGCGGCCATGGCTCTGAACATGATCGTGGTCGTGGTGCCGCTCACCCTGCTCTACCAGTACATGCAGAACAGGACCTCGCGATGGCTACAGTGACCGATCCCGCGGCCGTGGTGGGCGGCCCGGCGGTGCAGCCGAATCCCGCCCGGCGATCGACCCGCCGGATCGCACCGCCCACGGCGTATTGGCGCTGGATTGTGCTCGGCCTCGCCGCGATCTACTTCATCGGGCCGTTCGCGGTGGCGTTCTGGTTCACCATCAACGACAAGAACGGGGTGAGTTTTCGCGTTTATACGCGAATCCTTTCCGCGAACGGACTTTCCGGCACGCTGGGCACCTCGCTGGTGCTCGGCCTGATCGCCGTGGTCATCACGCTGGTGCTGATGGTGCCGACAATGCTGCTGGTGCACTTGCGTTTACCCGCCGCGCGCCCGCTGGTCGAGCTGTTGTCCCTACTGCCGTTGGTGATTCCGCCGGTCGCCCTGGTCGTGGGTGTGCGCAGCGTGCTGTCGTGGGGCAACAACAGCGACTATGTCGAAGTGTCCCAGGTGTTCACGGCATTGCAGCAGCAGCCGCTGTCGTTGATCCTGGCGCTGGAGTACGTGGTCATCGCGCTGCCGTTCACCTTTCGTGCGCTCGATGCCGGAATCCGGGGTTCGCGCATCGGCGTCCTGGTCGAGGCCGCGCAGAATCTCGGCGCCGGATGGACGATCGTCATGTGGCGGGTGGTGCTGCCCGCACTGCGCACCTCACTGCTGAACGCGGCCTTCCTGACCTTCGCACTGGTCATGGGGGAGTACACCATTGCGAAGATTCTCATCTTCCGCACCTTCCCGGTGTGGCTCGCGCAATCGGCCAATTCCGATGGCCAGCTGCAGGTCGCGCTGTCGATTTTGAGCCTGGTACTCACCTGGCTGTTACTGCTCGTTGTCGTCTCGATCGCCGGTCGATCCCGAAAGGCCCCCCGATGACCGCCCAACCAGTTCCCGAGATCAACAGCACCGCAGTGGCTTTCGTGGATGTGCATCGCGACTACGGTTCGGTGCGGGCCCTCGACGGGCTGAATCTGGATATCGCACCCGGGGAATTCGTCGCGCTGCTCGGCCCGTCCGGATGCGGGAAGACCACGGCGCTGCGCATTCTCGCCGGATTCGATCACCCGACCTCCGGGGAGATTCTCGTCGATGGTCGCGATGCGTCCGCCATTCCGGCGAACAAGCGCGATATGGGCATGGTCTTCCAGTCCTACAGCCTGTTCCCGACCATGTCGGCGCTCGACAATGTCGCCTTCGGCCTCAATCTGCGTGGGCGGCCTGCCAAGCGGCGGCGGGAGCGGGCGCAGGAGCTGCTCGATATGGTCGGGCTCGCCGATCATGTGGCGAAGTTCCCGCATCAGCTCTCGGGCGGGCAGCAGCAGCGCGTCGCTCTGGCGCGTGCGCTCGCCATCGCCCCGCGGGTGCTGCTGCTCGACGAGCCGCTGTCGGCGCTGGATGCGAAGGTTCGCCAGCAATTGCGGGAGGAGATCCGCCGTATTCAACGGGAATTGGGCGTGACCACTGTCTTCGTGACCCACGACCAGGAGGAGGCGCTGGCGATCGCGGACCGGGTCGCGGTCATGCGCAATGGCCGGATGGAGCAGTGCGCCAGTCCCGATCAGGTGTACCAGCGGCCCGCGACACCGTTCGTGGCCGAATTCGTCGGCACCATGAATCGCATTCCGGCGACCGCGGTCGATGCCACCCATGTGCGGGTGGGGGAGCAGGTGCTGATGTGCGATGGCGAGGCGACGTGCACCGGCGAGGTGACGGTGCTCGCCCGCCCGGAGGCGGTGCTGGTGCACGAATCCGCCGAGGGCACAACGATTGTGGAGGCCGGGACCTTCTACGGTGCGACCACCCGCCTGCACCTCGCTCGGGCTGACGGGACGCACTTGCTCGCCGATATCGCCAGCCATCGCGCCGGCGACCTGTCTCCGGGTACCCGGGTCACGGTATCGCTGCTCGACCGGCCGGTGCTGCTGGCGGCGGATCCGCAGTGAATAGAGTTGGCGTGTGACCACTGGACAGCCGAAGGTGCCGCGGTATCGGGAGATCGCCGAGCAATTGCGCGAGGCGATCGAGAACGGTGAGTTCGCCGACGGTGAGTCACTGCCCTCGGAACACCATCTGAGCGAGCGCTACGGCGTCTCGCGCGGCACCATCCGGCAGACCTTCGCGTATCTGCGCGCCTCGGGGATCGTCTCGTCGCGGCAGGGCGCGCGCCGGCAGGTGCTGCGGGGTCCCCGCGCGCAGCCGATGACCGAACTGCTCAGCTTCTCGCGCTGGGCGCGCAGCATCGGCGAGACGCCGAGCAGTCGCACCGTCGGCACCGAAATCGTCACACCCTCACCGGAGGTCCGGGAGCGGCTCGGTCTGACGCAGGGGGAGAAGGCTTTTCACGTCGAGCGGGTGCGCTTGCTGAGCGGGGCGGCGATCATGCTGGAGAGCACCTACTACCCCGAACGACTCGCCGCGCCGATTCTGGCCATGGATCTGGATGCCGAGTCGATCACCGACAATCTGGAGGACTACGGCATCGTCTTCGTGGACGCCGAGCATTCGATCGAGGCGATCGGCGCGACCGCGCGCGTCGCGGAGCTGCTCGGAATCCACATCGGCACACCGCTTCTGCGCACCATGCGCCGGACCACCGACCCGGCGGGCGAGGTGCTCGAGTGTTCGTTCGACACCTACCTCGGGTCGGCGGTCGCCTTTGTCGTGCGCAATTCGGTGGCCGCGGGTGCGGTCAGCCGGGTCAGATCGAGGCTGTCGAACTGAGCGTGCGATCCATCGCCTCGATATCGGCGCGGAAATCGGCGAGGGTCAGCTGCGGTGCGTTCGGATCCTTACCGGCATCGTCGAATCTGCGCAGTGCCGTCGCGGCGTCGCAGTGCGGTTCGGCGGCGAAGGCCGCGACCTCCTCCGGGCTCATATTCCCGCCCTGTACAGCCATGGTGAATTTCGATGCCTGCGAAAGCCGTTCGTAATAGGTCGAATCCGTGGCGCACAGGTAGCGTTTGGCGGCCACGTGCAGGCGGACCGGTTCGGTGACCGCGGCGTCGAACCACTGCGAAAGCCATTCGGCGGCAATCGTGTCATGGTGATTGTCATTGCCCCGCATGAGTTCTCGGCCGCTCATCGTGCCGGAGAAATGCCCGACATCATGCACCACCGCGGCGACGACCAATGCCGTGGGAGCACCCGATTCGCGGGCCACCCGAGCGGTCTGCAACATATGTGTCGCCATCGAAACCTGTTCGCCGAGATAATCGTTCGCGCCCTCGCCCTCGAACAGGCCGGCCAGGATCTCATAGGCATGCGTCATCGCGGCTGCTCCTCCAACGTCCGCAGGGTGCTGGAAAGACCGTCCAGATCGGCATAGGCGCCCTGCAGATGGCGGCCGCCGGCGGCCGCGAAAGCCGTGCGGGCGTGCAGGGTCCGGATGTTGTCGAAGATCAGGCAGTCGCCGGTGCCGAGCCGGAAATTCAGCTGGGCCTCCGGTGCGTACAGCAGTTCGGCGAAGGTGCGGTACGCGGTGTAGAAGTCGCGCACGCGGGCGGGATCGGCCAGCGGCACCTCCATCGACCGGTTGTTGAATCGGACCTCGCGAATCCGCTGCTCGGCATCGAGACCGATCAGGGGCGCTACCGCCGCCAAGCGGGTGCCGTCACCCTCGTACCGATAGGTGACCGGGGTGCGGGTGAGCACCTCGAAGGCGGCGGGATCATGCGCACGCAGGGCTGCTGCCGCCGCGAAACCGTCGACAAGACCTGAATCCCCGCCCTCGGCGGCATTGTGCAGGCACAGCAGCAGCTGCAGCGTCGGCACCGGATCCCGGTACGGGTTATCGGTGTGCGGGGTGATGGCCAATCCCGTGAATGCCAGGTTCACCGGGTTGGGTTCCACCCGGACATCGAAGATCCGGCCGTAATTCGTCTCGCGTACGTACCCGAATGTCTCCGCGACCTGTGTGACCTGGCCGAGTTCGGCCGGGACGCCGCGCAGCAGCACGAATCCCCACTCGACCACCTGCCGCAATGCCGGAGCGGGATTCTGCAGGTATGTCTGCCAGGCGACCGGCTCGAGGTCTGCTGCTGCGTCGGCCTGTGGCCAGAGCGTCTTCGACCGTTCGCTGCGATGGTCGAGATCGCCGCGGTCGGAATCGCCCAGCAGGGTGCCGATCGCGAAGGACGTACGGTGGCTGCCCGGTGCGAAGACGACCTCGAGCCGATCGCTGCTGACCCCGGCGTCCGAGACGCGTACATCGGCGGGCAGATCCACGATGTTGAACAGCCGCTGCCCGCTCGAGGTGTCCCGGCTGAGCGCATCAGGGGCGTTGTCCCGCAACCACATTGCCGGAATCTCGACCGTGCGCCCGGCGGTCGTCAGCCACACATCCCCGTCCACGACGACGACCTCGACCGCCGCCCCGTTCTCAACTTGGCTATACATGTTGAGGAGTATGGCACGGCCTTCCCGGCCGCCTGGGTGGTCTCGTCCTGAATATCGCGTGAACAGCTTCCTTCTCCGTAGCAGTTGAGCGGGGGCGTAGCTGAAAATATCGATGTGAGTTCAGAAATGATCGTTCTTTTGATCGTGATCGTCACCGCGTTGGGATTCGATTTCACCAACGGTTTCCATGACACTGCCAATGCAATGGCGACGTCGATCGCCACCGGAGCCCTCAAGCCCCGGGTGGCGGTCGCCATGTCGGCGGTCCTCAATTTGCTCGGCGCCTTCCTCTCGGTGGAGGTCGCCAAAACTGTGTCGGGTGGTCTGCTGAATATCGGCAATGTGAACCACATGGCCATGCTGCACATCGTTTTCGCCGGCCTGGTCGGTGGAATTCTGTGGAATCTGCTCACCTGGCTGTTCGGTATTCCGTCGAGCTCCTCACATGCGCTCTTCGGCGGCCTGATCGGTGCGGCCGTGGCCGCGCTGGGCGCCAGCGGCGTGATCTGGACCGGCAATGAGAAGACCGGATTGATCAGCAAGATCATCGTTCCGGCGGTGCTGGCGCCGTTCGTCGCCGCGCTGGTCGCGGGACTGGGCACCTTCCTGATCTACCGGCTCACCCGCCGCTCGGCCAAGAAGCGGGTCGACGACGGCTTCCGCTGGGGCCAGATCGGTTCCGCCGCACTGGTTTCGCTCGCACACGGCACCAATGACGCGCAGAAGACGATGGGCGTCATCTTCATGGCCCTGGTCGCGCACGGCACCTTCAGCAATAACGACGATATTCCGCTGTGGGTGAAGTTCGCCTGTGCCTCCGCCATTGCCCTGGGCACCTACCTGGGCGGCTGGCGCATTATCCGCACGCTCGGCAAGGGGCTCGTGGAAATCGATCCGCCGCAGGGCTTCGCGGCCGAAGCCTCTTCTGCCGCAATCATTCTCACCTCGGCGCAGTTCGGCCTTCCGCTTTCGACCACGCAGGTCGCGACCGGCTCGATCCTGGGCACCGGGCTCGGCAAGCCGGGCGCGGAGGTGCGCTGGGGCGTGCTGGGCCGGATGGCGACCGCCTGGCTGTTCACACTGCCACTGGCGGGCCTGGTCGGCGCGCTGTGCTGGGGGATCGCGGATCTGTTCGGCGGACTCGGCGGCGTGCTGGTCGACTTCGCCCTGCTGATCGGCCTGTCGGTCTACATCTACCTGCGCTCCCGCCGCAATCCGGTGGACACCAGCAATGTCAACGACGAATGGGACGGCGGCCTCACGCCTCCGTCGGACGTCAAGGTCGCCGCCGGCGCGACGGTCTGAGGAGAGACGGTCCATGCATACGTTCAATGCCATCGCCAAGTCACTCGGTGAAGTGACACTGATCGCCCTGCTGCTCGGGGCCGGGCTGCCGCTGATCTTCACCATCGGCATCCGGTTCTGGTCGATGGAGACCGTCGCGGCGGACGGGGCGCCCACCGGCGCCCGCAATCCGGCCGCACTCGCGGTGGCCTACCTCTGCTTCGCGGTCGTCGTGCTGGCGATCGGGGCCGGAATCCTGTACATCGCAAAGGATTTCATCAGCCACTCGTTCGACGTCCAGCTCTTCGGCGCCAAACCTCCCAAGAAGTGAATCCATGACAATTTCGAATACGTCAATTCTCGGAGCGGTACTGCGCTGGCTGCGTGCGGGATACCCGGACGGCGTTCCGCCCGAGGACTACGTGGCCCTGCTCGCGGTACTGCACCGCAGACTCACCGAATCCGAGATCACTCAGGTCGTCGACGAACTGGTGGCCGAGAACACCGGCGGCCGCATCGATCGGGACCGCATCGAAGCCGCGATCGCCGCGCTTGCCCTGGAAAAGCCCGGCGACGAGGATGTGAACCGGGTCGCCGCACGGCTCGCTGCCGCCGGTTGGCCGCTGGCCCGTCCGTCCGAGGACTGATACCTACCGCGGAGGCTGGAAGTCCCTATGGCGTTGTCTGCACTGCTGTCCCGCATCGTCGCCTGGCTGCGTGCCGGATATCCGCAGGGTGTCCCGGATACCGATTACATCCCGCTGCTCTCGCTGCTGGCGAGGCGACTGCCCGAGGACGAGGTGCGGCAGGTCGCTGCCGCACTCGTCCAGCAGGGCACGATCCCGGCCGACAAGGCGGACGTCGGGGTGGTCATCACCAAACTCACCGATGAATTGCCGACCGAATCGGACCTGGCCCGGGTGCGTGCGCACCTGGTGGCCTCGGGCTGGCCCATCGAGGACGAGTGGAACGACATCGGCGAGTGACGGCGGTTACCGCACTGCCGCTACGGCATTGCGGGTCGCCTCCGCGATCACAGTGCTGTCCGCCTGCGCCTCTTTGGCCGGGTGGGTGGACAGCACCGCGATGACGATGGGCGCGGTGCTGCCGGTCGGCCAGGTGACGGCAACATCATTGGCCGTTCCGTAGCCGGAGCCGGTGCCGGTTTTGTCGCCGGTTTTCCAGTCGTTCGGCAGGCCCGCGCGAATACGCTGGCCGCCGGTGGTGTTGGCGAGCAGCCAATCGGTCAACTGCTTGCGCTCCGGGGCCGGTAGTGCGTCGCCGACGGTGAGGGCCTGATAGTCGTGTGCGATGGCGGCCGGTGTTGTGGTGTCCTGCTCATTGCCCGGGATCGAGTCGTTGAGCAGCGGTTCCCAGCGGTCCAGCCGGCTGACCTGATCACCGAGGGTTCGGACGAACTGGGTGACGGCCTGGGGTCCGCCGAGCAGTTTCAATACCTCGTTGCCCGCGACATTGTCGCTGTAAGTGATTGCCGCATCGCATAATTCGAGTACCGACATGCCGCTGGCGACCCTGGCGCCGGTGACCGGTGCGCCATCGGCCGCGGTGACGTCCGCATCGGTGAAATGGATGATCTGGTTGAAGTATCCGGTGTCGAGCGGGTGGGCGTGCAGCAGCGCGCCGCAGGCGAGGGTCTTGAACGTCGAGGCCATGGGGAAGCGCTCGTCCTGGCGGTAGCCGACCGTCTTTCCCGTTGCGGTGTCGAGAGCGAACACCCCGAGGCGGGCCTGCGCTTGCTGTTCGACGGCGGCCAACTGTGCGTCGGCGGCAGTGGTGGTGCTGGTGGCTGCGGGCGCTGTGGTCTTCGCGGTGTCCGACGTGTTCCCGCACGCAGCGATCGCGGGCAGCGTCAAAGTCATCATCGCGGCGAATATCCGGCGGGCCGGGGTCAGCCGCTTCCTGCTCTGAGTCATGGTGACACGACAACACGGAAGCGGTACGGCTGTCCAAGACCACGCCGATATCCACCGATATCCGAATCGATATCGGCGCAGGGTCAGTGCCGGTTCCGGTGGGCACGGGCATGGAAAACGTCGCGGTGTGTGGCGACCACATCGGGCCAGAGGGCGTGCGCCCCGGCGCGGGTGAGGCCGTCGGCATGGAGAACATCGAAGGTCTGCCAGGCGTCGAGTGCGTGGTGAGTTGCCTTCGCGCGCAATGCCTGCGGTGGTGCTCCGGCGGCTGCCTGCAGTTCCGCGGCCGCGGTGGCGGCATTCCGCAGTGCGTCGGTCAGATGGGTGATGGTGACGGGCCGCCGGAACATATAGGCGGCGACCAGTGCGATCGTGGCGCCGAGGGCTGTTTCCCAGGCTCGCGGGCCCATCGACTGAGCCGCGACGCCGGGGTGCGCGAGCTCGGGCATCAGTAGCGCCAGGGGAGTGACGAAAGCTACTGCGACGCCGTAGTTTCGCGGGAAGAACAGCTGTGCCACGAACATGCAGACGGCGATGACCGCGAGGAGCCCGGCGACATTCGGGGCGATCCAGAGCACCGCGGCGGTGACGGCGATGCCGAGCAGCGTGCCCGCGGCGCGCTGCAGGGCGCGGTGGAAGATCATGGTGGTGTGCGCGCCCTGCAGGACCGCCGCGGTGGAGACGGGCACCCAATACCAGTGCGGCATATGGGCGCCGAGAGCCAGGGCGGCGGCCAGCGCGGTGGGCACTGCCATGCGTTCGGCGTGTACGCGGGCGATCGAGTGCCGATCGGTCACGTGGCGGCGTATATCTCGCAGCAGGCTGGTGCGTGAGTGTCGCCGGTGTGACCGGCCGCCGGGTGCTGTCTTGCCGTGGCAAGTTGTCGTCGCAGCCGCGATCGTCGCATCGACGGGCCGACCTCCCGCCGTTGCGGCGGATGCCCGAACCCTCTTCCCACCGGCGAGGGCGGCGAGAGTGTCACGACGGGAGTTGTTGGCGCCGTCGTTGATCAGTGCCGTGCGATCGCCGATCAACTCGTCGAGGATCAGATCCGCCTGCTCCGCAAGGAGAGTGAGCCGCGCGACCCGGTGGTGCTCGCGCGCGGGCAGCGACAGTGCCGTCTGGACGGCTACGGCTGCCGCATGCCGTGCCGCGTCTTCTCCGGGAGTGCCCATTGCGCCGGTGAAGCGCGAAAGCTGAAGGTAGGCATGGGAGATCGCCGCGCGGTACGGGCGGGCCGGGGACGCCACGACGGAGAGCGCGGTAATCGCTATCGCGAAGCCCGCACCGGCGGCCGTCCACAGCGCGCGCTGGCCGGCCTGGTGCGGTTCGACGGGCAGCGCCAGCGCGATGCTCGACGCGATCAGGATCAGGATCATGCCGGGTTGCCCGGCGCGGGCCACGTCGATGACGAAGGTGGCGAGTCCGGCGACAACGGCAATGAGAACCGCTGCGACCCAGAGTGATCCCGCGACGGCGGAGAACACTGTGACACCCGCGACGATGGCGAGACCGGCCGCGCCGCTGATGCGCAGGCGACGTGCGCTGGGCTCGCCGATGCCGTAGACGACCGCGAATCCGCCTGCGACCGCGAGCAATCCGGCGGCTCGACCGGCAAGGGCGTTCACCGCGAGAAACGGCACCACGGTGGCGAAGAGCGCCAGCACGGCGGCCTCCCAGGCCCAGGGGCCGGGCCGGTGCGCTACGAGCGCGCGCAGCAGCGGCGGATGTGCCGGGGCGGGCGGGAATTCGGTGGCGATCGCGTGGGTCATCGAATCGCACCGGTGATCACGAATTGCAGCGTATTGCCCAGGACTTCCTCGAACTGCGCGGCGGGCAGGGAGCAGGCCGGTTCGAAGCGGAAGACATAGCGCTCCATGATCGTTCCGATGAGCAGGCAGCGCACCAGCGCATTGCGGGACGGGCCGGTGCCCTCATCGCCGAAAATGGCACGCAGCGGGGTGGCCAGCTGCACGTCGAGAACCGATCGCATGATCTGCTCGCTCGGCGCATGCGTCATGGCCGAGCGCAACAGCGCCTGCCAGGGATCGTCGGCGCTCATGTGCTCCCACCGTTCGACATAGCGCCGTGCCAGCCGGGCGCCCAGGCCCTCGAGCTCCCCGGGCAGGACGTCGTCGCGTAGTCGGAGATCACTGACGATCTCCCGGAACAAGGCCTCTTTGCTGCCGAAATAGGTGATCACCAGTGCCGGATTGACATCGGCGTCGGCGGCGATGGCGCGAATCGAGGTCTGGTCGAAGCCGCGCTCGGTGAAAAGCCTGCGCGCGGATTCCAGGACGCTGCGGCGGCGGCCCTCCGGATCGTGCGTCCGCTTGCGCTTGGTGGTGTGGTGCTCAGCGGTCGCCATCCTGTCAATCTAAACGCATGTTTAAAAAGAGTCTATGTGGGTTGATTCACTCCCGGGTACGGGCTGGTTAACTGGCCGTGTGGCTAACCCCTTCATCAAGATCTGCGGTTTGAAGACCGAAACGGATGTCGACGCGGCCGTAACCGCCGGGGCTGACGCGGTGGGGTTCGTCTTCGCGCCGGGGAGTCCGCGCACCGTCGACGCCGGCACCGCTCGGCGTCTGTCCGAGCGGGTACCGGCGAATGTGCTCACAGTAGGCGTCTTTCGCGGTCAGTCCGTGGCGGAGATCCGGCGATTCGTGCGCGAGAGCGGTGTGCGCGCAGCGCAGTTGCACGGGGAGGAGGGGCCCGAGTTCTTCGAGGCGATGCGAGATGAGGGAAAGACATTGCTGCGGGCCACCTCTCAGCATGTCGAGAAGTGCGGAGAGTACGGCGAGGATCTGCTCCTGCTCGATGCGCCCGATCCGGGTTCGGGCACACCGTGGAATTGGGGATCGGCGCAGTTCTCCGCGCCTGAGGGACAGTGGTTGCTGGCAGGCGGCCTGAGCCCGGCCAATGTTCGCGAGGCCCTGGAGCTGACGGGCGCCTGGGGCGTCGACGTCTCCAGTGGCGTCGAGAGCGCGCGCGGTGTGAAGTCGCCGGACCTGATTCGCGCGTTCATCGCGGCGGCCCGCGACGGCAGGCCGGTGACCTCCCGGAATTGAGTCCGGTCCGTGGGTCGCCACGCTGCGGTCATCCCTCGCGCGGGGGACCCGAGATCACCCGCTCGAGCGATGTTCCGGCCGGTTGCGCTGGTTAGCGTGGCGGTATGGAGCCTGCTCAGGAAGTAACCCGGCGGCAACCGCTCGCCGGCCCCCTGCGGCAATTCGAGCGCAGACATGTGATCGATGCGCTGGTGCCCAATAGCGCCTTCCTGCTCGGATATGTCATTGCGGGACCACTGATCGGGGTGACCGCGGCGCTTGTCGTGGCCTCGGTGCTGGTGCTGGTGCGGGTGTTGCGCAGCGAGCAGTTGCGACTGATCGCGATGTCCTTCGGCGCTGTGCTGCTGCAGGCCGCCCTGGTGCTGGGCACGGGGGAGGGCCGCAACTTCTTCCTGTCCTGGTTGGTGGTCAATACCGCGCTGGTTGTCCTTTTCGCGGGATCGCTGGTCCGGGGCCGCCCCATTACCGTGCGCATCGCGCGGCGCGCCGGATTGCCGGAGGACCCGGAGATTCATCAGCGGCTGACCGGCTACTGGCTCGGACTGTGGGCGCTGCACCTGGCGGTAGGGCTGCCGCTGTATCTAGCGAATCAGGTTGTCGCGCTGGGTGTTGCGCATTTTGTGCTCGGTCTGCCCCTGCTGTTCGCGCTCGCGGTGCTGTCGTGGCGTCTCCTCAGTCGGCCCGCCGCACCCGCACCCGCCCTTTACCACCGAGAGGAAGTTCGATGAAAACGCAGTCCAGTACCAAGATTCCGACTCTCGGCCGGGCACGGCTGCCGGTGTTCGGCGATATCGGCGGTTTCGCGGGGCAGCGCACGGCATTCGAATTGCCCTCGGCCTTCGGTGAACTCGGCAGTCTGATCTCCGCCAACCGGTTCGGGCGGCAGGTGCTGCTGGCCGGACGGGTCGATGTGGTCAGTGATCTGTGTGACGACTCGCGGTTCGTCAAATTTGTCGGCCCGGCGCTGAAACTGTTGCGCGGCAATATCGGCGGCGGATTGTTCACCGCCGACAATGCGGACCCGAATTGGGCGAAGGCCCACAACATCTTGATGCCCGGCTTCGCGATGGACGAGATCGACAGCTATCACCCGGTCATGCTCCGGGTCGCGGACGCGCTGATGGGCAAATGGGATGCGGCGGCAGATCGCAATCCCGTCGACGTTGTCGGTGACCTGACCGGATTGACCTTGGACACCATCGGATTGGCCGGATTCGGTTACGACTTCGGGTCCTTCGGCAGGGCGACCTCGCACCCGTTCGTCGAGGCGCTCCGTGAGGTGCTGACGAGCACTCAGCAGCGACTGCGACGTCCACCGGGCAGCGATCGGCTGTTCCGGCGGCAGGATGCCGCGCAGCGCGAGCAGACCTCGGTCATGTTGTCCACCATCGATGATGTGCTGCGGGCCCGCCGAGAGCGGGATGACACTTCGACCGATGACCTGCTGGGGCTGATGCTCAATGCGGTCGATCCGCGGTCGGGCGCGGGGCTCGACGACACCAATATTCGCGATCAGATCGTCACCTTCCTGGTCGCCGGGCACGAGACAACCTCGGGCGCACTGTCTTTCGCGCTGTACGAGCTCGTCAAGAATCCGGTCGCACTGGCCCGGGCCACCGCGGAGGTGGATGCGCTGTGGGGTGCGGCCGACAATCCGCGGCCCACCGCCGATGATGTGCGCGGATTGCGTTATGTACGACAGTGTCTCGACGAATCGCTGCGGCTGTGGCCGACGGCTCCCGGATTCAACCGGGTCAGTGCGACCGATTCGATGCTGGCCGGCCGTTACCCGGTTCCCGCCGGACAGCAGGTGCTGGTGGTGCTGCCCGCGCTGCATCGCGATCCGTGCTGGGGTGAGAATGTCGATGCCTTCGATCCCGATCGCTTCACCCCTGAACGCACCGCGGCGCGCCCGGTGCATGCCTACAAGCCCTTCGGGACCGGCGAACGTGCCTGCATCGGAAGCCGTTTCGCGGTGCACGAGGCCACGCTGGTGCTCGGACTGCTGTTGCACCGCTACGCCTTCGACGATCACCGCAATTACCGGCTGGAGGTCGCGCAGACGCTGACGGTGAAGCCACGCGGGTTCACGCTGCGGCTGCGTCGCCGTACTCCGGCTGAGCGGGCCGTTGCGGAGCTGCCCGCCGCGATTGCCGTCGAGAGTCCGAAAGCGTTGCGCGCCAAGGGGGCACCGCTGACCGTGCTGCACGGTTCGAATCTCGGCGTCACCGCGCGGTGGGCCGATACTCTCGCCGCCCGCGCCGCCGAGGCGGGGTTCACGGTGCACCGGGGCAGCCTTGACGATGCGGTCGACTCACTGCCGGCCGATCATCCGGTGCTGCTGCTCGCCGCATCCTACAACGGCCGGTGCACCGACGATGCCGCGCGGTTCGTCGAGCGGCTCGAGCATGCCCGGGACGGCGAGTTCGACGGTGTGCGGTTCGGTGTTCTCGGTGTGGGTGACCGCAATTGGAGCGCCACCTATCAGCGTGTGCCGACCTTCATCGACGAGCGGCTCGCGGCGGGCGGTGCGCAGCGGCTGGTGCCACGCGGTATCGCGGACGCCGCCGTGGGGCTGGCTGTCGCCGCGGATCCATGGATCGAGGAGGTGCTCGGCACCCTGCTGCGCGAATTCGGTGAGCCGGTCGAGGGGCCGGTCGGTGCCATCCCCTCGGGTCATCGGATCGTGAAAGTCACTGCTACCGATGCCGCTACGGCGTTGACCGCCGGATTCTCGAGCTTCACCGTGGCGGCCAATGAGCCGCTCACCGATCAGGGTCGGCCGGGCCGCACCAAAACGATGCTCCGTCTCGAGCTGCCCGCAGGAAGCGAGTACCGCACCAGTGATCAGCTTGTGGTGCTCGCCCCCAATCCCGATCGGCACGTCAAAGGCGCGCTCGCCGCGTGTGCGCTCGAGGGTGAGCAGCTGGTTGTCGTCGAACCGACGCGTACGGCCGGTGAGTCCCGCATTCCGGCCGGTATGCCGATCACCGTGGAAGATCTGCTGCGCCACACCGTCGACCTGCGTATCCCGGTCTCGGACGCGATCGTTCGCCGACTGGCCGAGCTCAATCCCTGTCCGCCGGAGGCCCGCGCGCTGGCCGATCTGGCCGAGTCGGCGGCCGAACTCGCCAGGCCCACTCTGATCGAGCTGGTGGAGCGGTATCCGGCGCTCACCGGTCGCATCGATCTCGCGACGCTGCTCGACCTGCTGCCACCCCTGCGCCCTCGCACGTATTCGATCTCCTCGAGTCCGGCGGCGAGTCCGCGGGCTGTCGAACTGCTCGTCGCGGTGGTCGAATCCGAGGTGGGTGAGCGCGGCACCGGATCCGGCTACCTCGCCGATCTCGCGCCCGGTGATCGAATCCGGGCGCGGTTGCAGCCCTGCCGTGAGGTCTTCCGCGTCGATCCGGCCAGTACGGTGCCGACGGTGTTGATCGCGGCCGGGAGTGGGCTGGCGCCGTTCCACGGCGTTATCGCGGACCGGCTGCACGCTCTGCGTCAAGGTGTGGAATTAGCGCAGGCCACACTGTATTTCGGCTGCGATCATCCTGATCTGGATTATCTGTACCGGGATGTGCTGGCCGCTGCCGAAACCGCAGGTGTGGTGCGTGTGCGGGCTGCGTTCAGCAGACAGCCCGTCGAGAACGCCCGCTACGCCCAGGACCGTCTGGCGCAGGACGCCGACCAGATCTGGGCTCAGCTGCAGGCGGGTGCGCGGGTTTACGTCTGCGGTGACGCGCGTCGTCTCGCGCCCGGTGTGCGCGAGGCGCTCATGCGGATCTACCGCGACAACACCGGTGCCGATGCCGGCCGAGCCCAGCAGTGGCTCGGTGACCTTGGGCAACAGGGGCGCTACGTCGAGGACGTCTACGCGAGCTGAGGCGCCGCACCGAATAGTCGAAAGTACCTGTCCCGCCTGCGAATATCGCAGGCGGGATTTTCGTCGTCACCCTCTCGGATGGTTTCGCATCCCCCTCGAGAGGGATATTCATACGGAAAAGTCGGTGAGAATTCAGGGTTGTGGATCACGAATGTCTTATATGAATGGCGAATTCGATTTCTATACAGGTGAATTCACGGGACGCGTTAAGTGATCTCTCAGCTGCGGTAGGCAGAGTGGGCCGTGTCAGCAGCGAAATGTAATGGCTGGCAGTGTATTCCACTATTGAGAGGCGATCGAATGATTCCCGTTATTATCAACACCGGCAGCGCTGCTCTCGGAGGTCTGCTGAACACCGGAAGCGCGGCACTGGGAGGGATCCTCGGTACGCTCTGGACCGGTTCGTTCGGCTGACAGTCGCCGAACGAGGAGTCCTGGGCGGCAGCCCTGACAAGGCGCCCAGGGTGCCGGAATACGAACACCCAGGACTCGGCCGGTCCGGAACCAGTTTCCGGACCGGCCGAATTGTTTGTGCGGGGCTGTCGATTCCTTTGGGTGGCGGCGGTGGTCTACATGGTGGAGGTGCGGCACAGGCCGGCCTCGCTCACCCGGTCGAGTAGAAAGCCGAGTACCTTGACGCTTCCCACCACCATGCGCGCCCTGCGGCAGATGTCCCTGAACGGTCCGCAGGACCTGCGCCTGATCACCGATGCACCGGTACCGGTCCCCGGCCGGGACGAGATTCTGCTGCGAGTTACCGCCGCAGGCGTCAACTTTCGCGATGTCTCGCAAACCCGGGGGACATCCGGGGGTGGCCCGCAGCCGCCGTATCTGGCGGGTTTCGAGGCTGCCGGTGAGATCGTCGCCGTAGGCGCGGCGGTGACCGGTCTGGAACTCGGATCCACCGTAATCGGTGTCGGATACGGCGCTTTCGCCGAGTACATGGTCCTGCCCGCGGCCGCAGCGGCGCCGGTGCCGCCGGGCTGGACCGCCGAGCAGGCGCTGGGCCTCGTCGTGAATCTGCCGACCGCTCTGGCCGCACTCAGGCCCCTCGGTCAGATCGCTGCCGGGCAGACCGTCCTCATCCATGCCGCAGCGGGTGGCACCGGCCAAGCCGCGGTGAAAATGGCCAAACACTATGGCGCGACGGTCATAGCCACCGCCGCGCCGAGCAAGCACGACACCGTGCGGGCTTTGGGCGCCGACCACATCCTGGACTCCCACACCGCCGATATCGCCGCCGAAGTACTGCGGCTGACCGGCGGCACGGGAGCCGATCTGGTGCTGGAGTCGCCCGGCGGCGCCACCTTCGCCGCGAGTCTGGCTGCCGCCAAGCGCGTCACCGGCCGAGTCATCGTCTTCGGCCTGGCCGGCGGCGAGGCCTCGATCACCAACTGGGACCTGGTATATCAGCACCAGGTCCACCTCATCGGCCTCAATATCGGCGTGCTGATCCAGACCGCACCACAGATCTTCGGCGAACTCATGGGCGAGCTGTTCGGGCTCATCGCCAGTGGCGTCCTCGCTCCGGGAGAGCCGACCTCGTACGAATTGGCCGACGGCCCCAAAGCTCTCGCGGAGCTGGAAAGCCGTGCGACCGTGGGCAAACTCGCACTGGTGCCCTGAAGTGGTCATCGGGCGGGTGCCGCGGCGCGATGGCCGATACCGCTGCCGTGCGATGGCGGACACGCTCGCGGTCAATCCGCGAGCGTGTCCGGGAAACCGAATGTCGTGGTGATCAGTTCGGGATGGTGGAACGCGACCGCACGGGTCACACCGGTGGCGGTGGTTTCGAGCACCACCACGCCGTATGCCTGGAGTCGGCCGTCCGGGTCACGGTGGTAGACAACAGCGGCGGGCTGGCCATTGGCGCTGGTCGGGAGCATGTGCCAGTCACCGGGGTCGCCGAGTACGTACTCGGCGAGCACGTGGATGCACATCGTCCGCCCGGCCTGCCAGTCGCGGAACGGCGTCGCCTCCAATGTGGCGTCCGCGCGCAGCACCTGCTCCAGCAGGACGGCATCGGACTGTTCGAAGGCGGCGATGTAGCCGTCCAGCAGAGCGCGGGCTCGCGGATCGGCCGGTTCGAGCAGTTCCGCGGGCTGGGGTCCGAGGTCGTCCAGCCGGGCGCGGGCGCGCTGCAGGCCGCTTTTGACTGCGGCGGTGGTGGTTTCGAGGATCTCCGCGGTTTCGGCCGCGGAGAACGCCAGCACCTCGCGCAGGATCAGGATGGCGCGCTGGCGGGCGGGCAGGTGCTGCAGGCTCGCGATGAGGGCCAGTCGCACCGATTCGCGCGCGACTACCACCACCGCCGGATCGTCGTCGGCCGGGAAGATCCAGCCGTCCGGCAGCGGTTCCAGCCATGAAACCTCGCCTGGCGCAGCGGGACTCGGCGGGCGATCGGGGCCGTCGTAGGGTCCTGCCAGGCCCGAGGGGAGAACTCGAACTCGTCGCGATTGCAATGCGGTCAGACAGACATTGGTGGCGATTCGATAGAGCCAGGACCGCATCGACGACCGGCCTTCGAATCCGGCGTAGGACCGCCAGGCCCGCAGGTAGGTCTCCTGCACCAGGTCCTCGGCGTCGTGGGCCGAGCCGACCATCCGATAGCAGTGCGCCAGCAATTCGCGGCGGAATCGCTCGGTCTCCGCCGCGAACCGGTCCTGGTTCGGCGCCGGCCGCAGATGCGACGTCATGCGCCGAGCCTAAGCTGCCGGAGGCCTCCCGGCCGGTACACACTCGCTGCTGACTGCCTGCCTGCCATGCGCGTCCTCCTTCTTCGGGGCCGGTCCCACGGGACGGAACCGTTCGCCATTACGACCGGAGCGCCTCATAAAAGGAATCGAATCCCAGGTCAGGACACCTTCGAAGACTCGGCGAGAGGTTGCGGGATCGCTCGTCCGCCGCAACTATGGCGGTAGTGGCGAACTCCGGGGCGAGGCCGGGGTGATGAGTATGGGAGAGCTATGACCGCGATCGCGCGTTTCGGAGCGATTTCGCTCGACAGCCGAGATCCTCGACGTCTCGGGCAGTTCTATCGAGCATTGCTGGACTTCGAGATTCGATACGAATCCGAGGAGCTGGTGGTGCTTCGAGGCGACGGAGTGACGCTCACAATCGAACACGTAGCCGACCATCAACCACCGGACTGGCCCGGCAACCAGGTCCCCAAACAAATGCACCTGGACCTCTTCGTGACAGACCTCGACACCGCCGAGCGGGCGGCCATCACCGTCGGTGCGCTCAAGCCCGCTTCCCAGCCCTGCCCGGACCGGTGGCGAGTCCTGCTGGACCCATCGGGTCACCCCTTCTGCCTCACAGTGATGACCAGCGGCGGTGAGTGAATCCTGATGTTCGAGTTACTCGACGACAATGCCAAACGGGTCATCCTGCTGGCAACGAAAGAAGCCGAAGCGCTGGGTGACGATCACATCCGTCCCGAGCATCTGCTGCTCGGCATTCTGAGCGCGCAGAAGACACCGGCCTTGGCCGAACTCATCAGGTCCATCGGCCTGCGGGTGGACCGCGCCCGACTGGACATCACGCCGATCGATCCGAACCCCGGAACCCCCGCCGGAATCCTCCCGTTCGACGACGACGCCAAACACGCACTGCGACAAGCGCAGCGCGCAGCCCTCTCGCTGACGCACACTCACATCGTTCCCGAACACCTACTCCTGGGAGTGCTCGGCACCGCCGCCAACGACCGCGTCCGCGCCGCAGTCGAACCACACCTGTCGGTCACCGAATTCCGACTCCGCGTCGACCAAATCCTGCGCGATGCAGACTGATTCCGAGAACGGATTCACTCCTCAGACAGTTCGTCGATTGAACCGAGTGCGACGATGTCGTTGGCGCTGTGGGCGAATTCGGTATCGAGGGTGATCAGTTTGTCTGCCTGTAGCTGCGAGCCAGATGCACAACAGCGCTGCAATCAACAACGAATCTGGTCACTGCGCCCGCTCCTGTCCTACCGCGAGGTTCCGCCTTCGATCGCTTCCAAGGATATGGTGCGAAGTTTCCGACCTGCGAGCGGTCTCGGGCGAATGGCGGCAGGATGGCGGGTATGCGTCTTCTGATTCAGCTTCGCCCGGCGGCCGAACTGGTTGCGGCAGTGGCAGATCCCGGGGTCACGGTTCGCTCTTCCGACATTCTCGGCGAATCGGGCGGGCTTGTGCTCGATGATTCGTTCGCGCCGATTGTGGTGCCCGGACCTGCGCCCAGTGGTTCGGCGGGGCCTGAGTACTCGCTGGCGCCCGAACATGCGACGGTGCTGGTGCGTGGTGAGATTCCGGATGACGACGTTGCCGCGGGGATTCGGGTGCTGAACCAATCACCCACGATCACAGGGGTATTCGCGGATCCGGTGATCGAGACGTGCCTCACGTGCGGCGGTGATCGGGCGGTCGGGAACTGGCACGATATCGAATCCCGGCTGCACGTCGATCAACTCACCGCTGCCGGGCTCAACGGTGCGTCCGTGGCGCTCGCCATTGTCGACACCGGTATCAATGCGGCGTTTGTCGGAAAGGTTCGCGGCACACCGCCGATCATCGACAAGACCCGCAGCTGGAATCCCTCGGGAGTGACCGGTACGGCGGGGGAGTTCCCCGTGGCGCACGGCTCGATGTGCGCATTCGACGTGCTCATCGCCGCACCGCAGGCGACGCTGCTCGATATTCCGGTCATGCAGAGCACCCGGCACGGCAGCACGGTCATGGACGGGCTCCTGTCCGATGCCGTCGCGGCCTACGCGCAGCTGCGCACCGTGCTGAGCAATCAGCCGGATTCCTCACGGGCACTGGTGGTCAGCAACAGCTGGGGGTCGTTCTCGCCGCAGTGGGATTTCCCGGTCGGCAATCCCGGTAACTACTCCGACAATCCCGCGCACCCGTTCAATGTCATTGTCGGATCACTCGAAGCCGCCGGGGCGGACATTATCTTCGCCGCCGGAAATTGCGGCCGGGACTGCCCGGACGCACGCTGTGCCTACCCGAGTCAGCCGATCGGCGGCGCGAATTCGCATCCGAGCGTGCTGAGCATCGGCGGTGTCGATGACACCGGCACCCGGGTCGGCTACTCCTCGCAGGGCCCGGGTCGCCTGAGCGCGCAGAAACCCGATATCTGCTCCTACACACACTTTCTCGGGTCGACGGCCTTCGGCGCGGGCGAGCCCGATACCGGCACGTCCGCCGCCTGCCCGGTGACGGCCGGTGTGGTCGCCGCCATCCGCACCGAATGGTCCGCGACCGCACTGCCGCCCGCCCAGCTGCGGGCCCTCCTGCGCAGCACCGCCACCGATCGCGGAACCCCGGGCTTCGACAACGATTACGGATTCGGCGTCATCGATACCGCCGCCCTGCTCACGCAGCTGCGCAGCACCGTCCCGCACGCGTAGCGTGAAACCATGCCGCTGCTGACCGTCCGGCTCGCCCAGGACGCGACTCTCGAGCTCGCCTTGCGCACCCTCGGGCTCGCCGTGAGCGATGTCGACGCCGGTTACGGTCTGGTTCCACTCGATCCGGCGCAGGGTCTGTACGCCCTGCGCGTCACCGATTCCGCCGCATCTCGCCTGGCGACCGCCGACGACGCGGGGGTAGGCGTCTTCGCCGACCCCCGCATCGAACCCAGCCGTGAGGGCCCCGAATCTGCTGAGTGAGAACGCATTCGGGGCGCCTCGCGACTGTCAGCGGCAGATCTTGGCGGCGACGTCGGCGGGGACGCCGATCTCGGTGCAGTGCAGGGCGCTGCCCAGATCCGCCGGTTTCCACCCGCCGTCGGCCGCGACATAGTGGAACAGGACCTGGGCGCGATTGACGGTGTTGTTGTGGGTTCCGCTGTGCGCCATCGCCCAATCACCGGCACAGTCGATCTGATCCTCGAGCTCGATCGGCTTCGCCAACCGCGACTCGATATCCGTACCCTTCAATGCCGCGAGCAGGGTGGTCTTGGAGACCGGGCACGCGGCCGGGGCCGGGGCACCTCCCGAATTCGGATCCGTTGCCTGCGTGGGGAAGTCGCGATCGGGAGTCACCGTGTGATTGTCCGAGCCCAGCGTGAGCGTGACGGTCACCGGCCCGCCCGAGGGGCAGCAGCTGGCATCCTGACCCGCCAGCCAGCGGTACTGCACCTGCACGCTCCGATCCGACGACCCGACCACCGTCGTATAGGCGGTCGAATTCTTGGTCGCGGTCCCCAGATAGCCGGCGTGATTGAACAGCATCACCTGCCAGGGCGAGCTCGCGGTGCCGTGCGGTGTCCCGGCGAGCACCCACAGCAGGCTGGGGCAGGAGCCGACCGCGGCATCGGTGCCGCTGTCCGCGTAGAACCCATCGCCGCCGACATTGGCGCCGAGCCTGCCGAGCGCCGCGGTGACCACCCCGGAGGTGAGGTCCACGCATTTGCCGTTCCCGGCGGTGGCGGGAGCATCATTGCCACCGGGCTGCGCGCCGCCCGGTGACTTTTGTCCGGAACCCGGTGACTGCTGCCCGCCGCCCGGTGATTGCTGGGTGGTCGATCCCTGGGCCGATCCCGGCGGGGCGGCAGTGACGGAAGGCGACGCCGACGACCCCCCGGCCGCAGGCGTCGTCGTGCCGTCCTGGCATGCCGTCGCCAGGGCCACCACGGCGATCGCCGCGATGATTCCGACAATTCGCTTCATGCGCTTCCTTCCACTCGGTACTACCCAACACGTCGCGCCGGAGACGAAAAACGTTGCGCCCCCGCTTTTATGGGCATACCCGGCGGACACCGTGCTGTCGAAGTCGGCGACGGGCCGCGCCGGCGAGTTATCCCGCCGGTTATCGTTGATTCATCACGTGGCGCCGGTGCGCAGATACGGCTCCGGTCCGCAGTGGGAACGGGGCGGAAACAGTGTGGCGGTTCTGAGGGAGAATACGGACATGAGTGACGCGGTAAGACAGAAGTTCAGAGATCAGCCCGGGCTACCGCCAGTAGTTGCGATGACGGGTGCCACGGCATCTGTCGGCGGTTAGCTCGATGTCGGACCAGGAAGTTCCGGGACGGGGATCCCTGCCGGGGCCCGGCGGGAACCGGTTCGATGCGGTGGAACGGTTGCGCCGGAAGCTGGAAGGCCTGAAGGCCGCCGAGACCGGTTCTCCCGAGGCGGGGCCGGACGGTTCGAAACTCACCCGCCTGCCGCGCCGCCCGCGGCGGATGACGGAGGAAACCGACGAGCGTCCCCGCAAAACGTGGCATTCGGAAATCGGCTCCGTCTACGATCCCGCACCGACCAGGCCGGTACTGCGATCGGAACTGCAGCGTGAGACCGGATGGTGGCAGGTCGATCCCGGCCAGGCCCCGCATTCCGCCGCGGCCGATGAGCCGGGCAGAGCCGAGCATGACGCGAGTGTCATCGATCTCGGCGCGGTACGACGGAAACGAGCCGGTGACGACGCCCCGGCCGCAGGTATGCGGCGTATGCCCAGACCGCGCCGAATCGGATCCGATAAAAGCGAGGAATCGGGCGGCGATCCGGACGGTGGCCAGAGCGGCGACCCCGGTTCTCCCCAGCCGGGCGGACGTTCTCCGCGGCGCTGATTTCTGCTTCGTCACAGGTGGATTCGCGGTTTTTGTCAGTGAATGACGTCGAAGACGTTCTTCTGCAGGCCGTTCGAGTAGGTCTCGGACTCGACCAGCTTCAGCTTCTGCGTGTCCTTGTCCGTAGTGCTGAACAGCCGCTTGCCCGCGCCGAGCAGGAGCGGGAACACGAGCAGGTGGTAGCGGTCGATCAGGCCCGCGTCGGACAGGCTTTGGTTCAGCGCGGCGCTGCCGTGGACGATGATCGGGCCGCCCTCGGTCTCCTTCAGCGCGGCGACCTGGTCGAGTGAGCGCAGGATTGTGGTCTCGCCCCAGTTCGAGACCAGGTCGTTCTCGGTGAGGGTGGTGGAGACGACGTACTTCGGCATCGTCTTGTAGTCGGCGAAATCTTCCATATCGGGCCATACGGGGCTGAAGGCCTGGTAGCTGACCCGGCCCAGCAGAATCGCGCTGGATTCCTTCTGTTCCCGCCCTTTGATTTCGAAGGCGTCGGGGACGAATTCGATGTCCTTGAAGGTCCATCCGGAATTGCGGTAGCCGGGTTCGCCGCCGGGGCCCTCCACGACGCCGTCGAGCGAGATGAAGGCGGTGCTGATCAGAGTGCGCATGGTTGTCTCCTGTGGTTGGTGAATGTCAGCTGACGAGCTTGGTGAGCCACTGCTGCCAGGCGGCTTCCGCCCCAGCGGTTTTCGGTGCGAACAGGTGATGGAACATCAGCGCCATACCGGTCGGGCCCTGGTGGAAGGAGTAGAGCCCGTCGGCGGTGCGAAGCCCGATGCGCTCGTCATCCGCCCAGACCACTTCGCCGTCCAGCGGCGGCAGTTGCTCCGGCGCCGCCTGCGCGCGTGCGCCCACGGTGAGCGGGGAGGGCAGTGCCAGCCCGCGCAGGAGCGCCGCGCGCACGTCCTGCGCCGACTTCCCGTGTGCCACAGCGAAAACGGGGACTCCGGTGCGACCGGGGAAGTGTGTCAGGTACTCCTGCAGCGTGTGCAGGTGGAAGGGCCAGCCACGGCGCAGGGCGTCGTACTCGTCCTGCCAGTTGTCGCCGAGCATGCCGCTCTGCACGACCCGCAGTACGGTGCTGCCGCCCTCACGGCCCTCGATCAGATACTCGAAGGCCATGAACCGGCCGTCCTCGGCGGCGGCGGTGCGAGAGGCGAGACGCTTACCGGGCTCGTAGGCGGTGATCACCGCTTCCTCCCGATGGCCGCCGGTGTCCATGGCGGCCACCCCGCCCTCGCATGGCTCGATGTCATTGCGCCCCATGAACCAGGAGTCGACCCCCGGTCCCGTGGCGATGGCCTCCCAGACCTGTTCCGGGCTCGCCGGCAGTGTCGTCTCCAGTTCGATCTCGAACGGATGCGGCATTGTCAGTTCTCCTGTCCTGCTTCGGTTTCGGAAATTTCCGGCAGTTGTCTCGGGGCTGTCGGCGTGGCCGGGATCTGGTGGAGTCCGACGACCACGCGGTGGGTGCGCCCTCCCGCGGCGGACTCATCGTGGTAGCGGCCGACCAGGGTTGTCACCGCCTGGGCCAGCTCCTCGGTGAACGCCGCCCGATCGGCCGCGGAGGCGAACCGCACCTGGGCGTCGATACCGAAGGTGGCGACCCGCTGTTTCGCGCGCTGGGCGCCGGTCAGCAGTGCGCCGACCTCCTGCAGCAGCCGGGAGCCCAGGGCCAATAGCCAGTAGCCCGACAGCTGGTCGGGGGACCGGGCCGGGTCCGGACTGATGGCCCCCAGCGCGCTGGGGGAGATCACGTACGAGCCTGCGGTGGCGCGGTACACCCGCTCGGTGACATTGCCCTTGCGGCGTTCCACCTCGAGCTCGACCAGCCCGTGCCGTTCCAATTCCTTGAGGTGGTAGTTGACCTTCTGCCTCGGCAGCCCCAGTCGAACGGCCAGCATGGCAGCCGAGCCGGGCTCGGCCAGTGCGGCGAGGATCCGGGACCGGATCGGGTCCAGGGACGCCTCGGCCGCAGCGGGTTCTTCGATCACTGCTACGTCCAGCACGGCTCCATCCTGCAACCGACGAAAAAAATTGTCAAGGACAATTCTGTTGTCATTGCAGGTAAGCGAAATAGATCCTCTTAGGTATCCGATACTTATCGGTATCCGTTATGCTGTGCGGGTGCCCAAAGGTGTCACCAAACGCAGACCCATCACCGTGACCGCACTGCTGGATGCGGCGCTGGCGCTGTTCGCTGAGCAGGGATTCGGGGCCACGTCGATCGCGGAGATCTGCGCGCGCGCCGGATTGACCAAGGGCGCCTACTACTCCAACTTCAGCGATAAGGACGAACTATTTCTGGCGCTGTTCGACCGGGAGTGGAACGTCCGGCTGCAGCGGCTGCGGCAGGCGCTGCCGTCCGGTACGGACGGCAGCGCCGCACTGAGCGATTCGGCGCTGCTGCCGACGGTGATGGATGAGGCGGAACGGCGGTGGCTGCTGGTGTCGGCGGAATTCGGTCTGCACGCGGTACGCCGGCCGCCGCTGGCCCGGATGCTGCTCGAGCACGAGGCGCGCGGGCGCGCGGCGCTGGCCGCCGTGCTGACCGAGGCGCTCGCGGCCGCCGGGCGCGTACCGCTGCTACCGGTGGCCGACCTCACCCGGCTGATCGTGATGGTCGTCGAGGGGGAGAACCTGCATACTCTGACCGAGCACGCTGCGGGACATGCCGAATCGACCACTGCGCGTTGGGGACTCGTCGAAACCCTGATGGATCGACTGTCCGCTCCCGAAGGAGACATAGATGACTGACCAGGCAATCAGCCCGGATATCGCCGCCCTGGACCACGTGGCCGCCCTGGACGGCCTACTGGCGAACCTCGGAATCGCGGCCGAAAATGTCGGCGGCAGTGTCAGTTTCGACGGTCAGGATCCGATTCTGCCGGCCCGGCATCGGCTCGGCGCCAGTATCGGTATTCCGATCATGGCCGCGGCCGTCGGCGCGGTCGCCCTGCATCGCCGCCGCGGGGGTCCGGATCAGGATGTGCGTCTGGATCTGCGGCAGGCCGTGCACGGCATCACCCCGCATGCGTTCTGGCATCCCACGCTGGCCGGTGAACTGCCGCCGCATCCACTGGTCGCGGACAATCCTTTTCTGCTCGCGCCCTACCGCACCGCGGACGGTCGCACGGTGATGGCGTCGGGCGTCTATCCGCACCTGGCCGCGAAATGGTGCCGATTCCTCGATGTCCCACCCGATTACGCGAAGGTCGCCGCCGCCTTCGCGACCCGCGAGGCGGCCGAACTCGAGGAATCCGCCAATGCGGCCGGGCTGCCGCTGTGCATCGCCCGCACCCCCGAGGAATGGCTCGCCCACCCGCAGGGCACGCTGCTGGCCGAGCAACCGGTGATCGGTCTGCGGCGTATCGGCGATGCCCCTGTTCACGATTTCGGCCCTGCCGCACGGCCTTTGGATGATATCCGGGTGCTGTCGTTCACCCACGCCATCGCCGGACCGACGGTCGGGCGCACCCTCGCCGAGTACGGCGCGGAGGTGCTGTGCGCTACGCGCCCGAACGACTACGAGCACGACTTCATCTATGCCGAAGCCAATGTCGGCTCTCGCAGTGCGTATCTCGACCTCACCACCGATGCCGGGCGTGAGCGCGCCGACCGGCTGCTGGCCGACACCCACATCGTGGTCAACAACCATCGCGGCGACAAACTCGAGAAGCTCGGCCTCGACCCGGAGCAGCTCGCCGCCCGCTATCCGGGCATCATCGTCGTCTCGGTGAGTTGCTACGGTTCCGAAGGACCGTGGCGCACCCGCGGCGGCTTCGATATGAATGGTTCGGCGGCCTCGGGTCTGATGACGCTCGAAGGCAGCCCCGAAAACCCGAAACTGCCTGTCACCGGGATGATCAACGATTTCATCACCGGCTATATGGGAGCGATCGGTGCGCTCGCCGCACTCGGCAAGCGAGCTGGTGAGGGCGGCTCCTGGCACGTCACCGTCAACCTGACCCGCACCGCCATGTGGTACCAAACCCTCGGCCTGGTCGACCCCGAGGGCGCCGGCATCGGTGACCAGCACACGCTGCGCGAACCCGCCGCCTACGATGCCCCCAGCCCGCTCGGCGACATCCACATGCTCGCCCCGCCGGTCCAGTTCTCCCACTTCACCCCCGCATGGCCCGACCCGCCGCTCGTACCCCGTGGCTCCAGTCGGCCCGAATGGCAAGCCGGCAAGCGTGAGTGACACTCGAATCCGCCCATGTCAGACGGTAGCGGCATGCCCGATAATGATGTTGCCGTACGAGTTTCGTGCATAGACCTGCACGGTGTCCTGTCCCTGACCGACCGCCGCCAGCTGGTTGTGCACGCTGCCGTTACGGGTGGTGGTCTCCAGCCGTGCCGTGCTGCCCGGGCTGATGCCGACTTCCAGTTCGCCCATGCATGTTTCGAGCTCGAGCACACCGTGTGAGGCTTCGCCGATGCGGATATTGCCCTTGGCGGTCTTCGCGGTGACCGATCCGCGCACGCGGTCGATGGTGATATCGCCTGCGGCCAGCTCCAGTTCGCAGGGCCCGAGTTCGCCGACGCTCCGCAACACGCCCATACCGGCGATGGCTGTGAGCCGGGAGCCGCTGGGGACCTGAATGGTGACCTCGATCGAGGGGTTGCCGCTGAAGGGCGTGTAGGTGCGCCACCCCTTCGGCGTTTTCACGGTGAGGGTACCGGCGGAGAAATCGACCTGCGTGTGCGTGGCAGCGCGCACGTCGTCTCGCTTGGACTGATCGGTGGGGTGGATGTCGACGACGGTGTCGGTGCGGTCGGAGGCGACGACGGTGACGTTGCCGTACAGCACATCGACGGTGATGGCGATCGGTTCCGGTGTGGCGAATGCGATGTTGTTCATGTGAATACTGTCGCGAGTAGCGCTGATACCGCCCTGATGCCGACCTGACACGTCCGAGATCGGGTGCGAACTATGAGGATCTGGACTGAAAGTGCTCTAACGCTTGCTTCGGGTAACCGTTGGACAGGTCTCGTCAGTACTGTCGGGGGTCGTGCGGCGTCCCGGCCGGGTGGCTGTGACATTGCGCGACAGATTTACTCGAACGCAAAGGATGAGTAGTTGACGTTTCAGAAGACTGGACGCATTGCGATCGCGGCGCTGGCTGCCGTGACCGTGCTCGGGTTGTCGGCGTGTGGCAGCGGTGACAAGACGACGAGCGCCAAGCCCGCCAAGACCTCCACGTCGCAGACGGTGGCCGCCCAGACCTTCCCGCCGGCCCCCACCGCGGCGGACCTGAACACCGCAATGCAGAGGGTGCTCGACCCCAGCGTTCCCGACTCCGAGAAGCTTGACCTGATGCAGGGCATGCAGGCGGACCCGGGCCTGCCCACGCGGATTATCGACGCCTACAAGCAAAACAATGCCACCATCACCGTCACCAGCGTCACCGACTTGGGCAACGGCACCCTCACCGCCGACGCACAGGCCGCGATCAATGGCGGCGCACCGCAGCAGGCCGTGGTGCCGTTCGTGGTCGAGGACGGTAAGTGGAAGGTCCAGAAGGAATGGATCTGCAACATCCTGACCCTGGGCAACCAGAGCTCGCCCGCCTGCAGCTGATTCGGGTGCGAATGGTCCGCGCCGAGGATCGCGCGGACCTTTCGGTGCTGTAGTGGAGTGCGCGTTAGGGCGGATCCGCTTGGGGCTAGGGCGATTCCAAGTGGACCGGGAGTTGGGCGTGGCCGTTGGAGATGAAGCTGCCGACTGTCTTCAGGGTGGCGGGGGCGGCGGCGAGGGTCAGGGTGGGGAAGCGGGTGAAGAGCGCGGGCAGGGCCACTGTGGCTTCGAGTCGGGCCAGGGGAGAACCCAGGCAGTGGTGGACGCCGTGGCCGAAGGCCAGGTGCTGGTCCTTGGTGGTGCGGGCCGGATCGAACTCGTCCGCGGTGGGGCCGTGCACCTTCGGATCGCGGTTGGCGCCGGCGTAGGACGCCAGAATGGGGTCGCCCTTGGGGATGAGGCGGCCTTCGATATCGATGTCCTCCACGGCATATCGGAGCGGGAGGTGGGCGACGGGCGCTTCGAAGCGAAGGGTCTCCTCCACCAGATCCGTCCAGGAGACGCGCCCCTCGGTGACGGCGGCGCGGTGCTCGGGGTGGGTGAGCAGCGTGAAGACCGCCTGGTCGAGCAGGTTGACCGTGGTTTCGTGGCCGGCGTTGATTATCAGCATCAGGGTGTCGACGAGTTCCTTCTCCGACAGCCGGGAGCCGTCGTCCTCGTCCCGCGCCGCGATGAGTTCGCTGATCAGGTCGTCGCCGGGGGTCTCCCGCTTGAGCTGCACGATTTCCGTGACCAGGCCGTACATTTCGACGTAGTTGGCCATGCCCTCCTCCGGCCCGAGCGAGCCGTCGAAGAATCCGTCGACGCATGTGCGCAGCGCCGGATTGCGCTCCTCCGGTACCCCCATCAGCTCGCTGATCACCTGGATCGGCACCGGATAGCAGTACGCCTCACGCAGATCGACCACCGTGCCCGCGGGGGTCTGCGCCAGCTGATCGAGCAGGCCGGAGGTGATCGCCTCGATACGGGACCGCAGTGCGGTGGTGCGGCGGTGGGTGAAGGCGGGCGCGACCAGTTTGCGCAGGCGACGATGGTCGCTGCCGTAGGCGGTGAACATATTGTCGACGGCCACCCAGGGCAGCAGCGGCCACTCGCCGGTGATCTCGCCGTTCATGTACGCCGTCCAGTGCTGCGCAGCGTCTTTCGAGACGCGCGGGTCGGTCAGCAGACGCTTCAGGACGCCGGCATCGGTGACCGACCAGGCGCGCACGCCGCCGGGCAACTCGACCAGGGTGACCGGACCGCTCGCGCGAATATGGGCGGATTCACCCTGGATATCGGAACCCATGGGGTCCAGGACAATCGGCTGTGCATTCATCGTATTCTCCTCACAACTCCGACAGCAGTCTCCCGCGTTGCGCGGACAATGTCGATGGTTGTGCGGTTGCCCCAAATGTGCTGTGTGGCAGTTGCTTCGGGTACGAACTACCCCTCCACAAGCGCGGCGAGCAGCTGATCGTGGGGGAGCGCGGGGGAGTGATGGCCGTCGCGGCCGGTCATATCGGTATTGACGATGAGGCTGTTCAGAACAGCTTCCTCGACTGCTTCGACGACGGCGGTGTAGAGGGAATCCATACGGTTCCAGGGCATTCGGGCGGTGGTGACCAGTTCGTCGCCGCTGGGATCGCCGATCGGAAACCCGGTGTCGGAAGCGCGGTCGCCGGCCGTGGAGAAGGCGAGGAACAGATCGCCGGAGAAGAGGCTGCCGGTGGTTCCCGTGCGCGCGAGCCCGAACGGGACTCGGCGGGCCATGGCCTTGCACTGCAACGGTTCGAGAGGGGCGTCCGTGGCGAGGATGACGATCACCGAACCCGAACCGCCGGGCGCGGCCGGAACCTGGTCCGGCGCCGTGCCCCAACTGGTGGACTCCTGCGGATTGGCCACCGTGAGCCGCTCGCCGACGCGCCGCCCTCGAATCGTAAGTTCTTGTCGCGAGCCGAAATTCGCCTGTAGGAATACCCCGACGGTGTACGTCTGCGCGCCGAATTCGACGAGCCGGGACGCGGTGCCGCTGCCGCCCTTGAAGGCATAGCAGTTCATCCCGGTGCCGCCGCCGACTGAACCCTCCTGAACCGGACCCGACTGTGCCGAATCCAATGCGGCCCCAACAAGTTCCGGCGTGACATGCTGGCCGTTGATGTCATTGAGGTAGCCGTCCCAGGTCTCGGCGCAGACCGGCAGCAACCACTGCCGGCTCAGATCCGGTCGCACGGCATTGATCCAGCCGATGGTGCCCGTGTGACAGGCCCCGATGGCATGGGTATTGGAGATTGTCACAGGCATCGACAGCTGGCCGACCTCGTCGATCCATGCGGTGCCGGTCATTTCGCCATTGCCGTTGAGCGAGTAGCGCCCCGCGGCACAGGGCCTGCCCACACCGTCCCGGCCCCGCGGCAGGATCGCCGTCACTCCGGTTCGCACCGGCCCGTCGCCCACTCGCAGCGGTCCCACACCCTCGATCAGGGTCCGGTACCCCACCTCGACTCCGGGAACATCGGTAATGGCATTCCACGGTCCGGGCGTCCCCGCCGGATGCAGGCCGAGGGCGCGGGCCCGGGGTCGTCCGTCGGGGGAGAACGATTGAGACTCGGTCATTCAGAAGCCTTTCGACGGGGTCGCAATATCCGGGCAGCAGGTCGCTGTCCGGGCATAGGAGCAAATCAGCTGAGCGGCACGGGCTTTGGTCACCGACCGATTCCCGGTGACGATGTGCAGGCCGTATGCGTCCTCCAGGGCAACCAGATTCGCGGCCACCTCCAGGATCGGCGCGTCGATCATGAAGTGCCCCTGGGCACTTCCGACCTCGAGTGCGCTCATATAGACCGCGACCTGCGTGTCGAACAGCGCAGTGATCAGATCGCCGTGTTCGGCCGCGATATTGCGATACGCCACCAGCCGGTACAGCGCGACGACCAGTTGGTCGTTGTCGTCGGCGGGCAATCCGGCCCAGATCAGCGCCCCGATCTTCGCCCTGGCATCCGGGATGTCGGCGACCATGGCCAGGCGCGCACCGAAGAATCGATCGCTCGCCTCCCGGTGGACTTCCCGCAGCAGCGTGTCCAGATCGTCGAAGTAGTAGTGCACCGTCGCGGGTGAGACGCCCGCGAGTTCGGCCACGTCCCGAATCCGGAGCCGGCCGACCTCGCGGTGGGACACCGCCGTCAGCGCAGCGTCGAGGATGGTGCGGCGTGCCCGCACCTGATCCTTCCGGCGTGCCATCCGTTCCCTCCCGTTTCTTGCCTTGATGATGAGTTAAGTACTTGTTACGTCTGAAACACCGTATTGCCAGCGAGTTTGGATCATTCTTTGATTGTAAATCAAAGAAAGGAGTCGGTCATGGCGATGCACCCTTCGACCGGCCGGACAGCCGCTGGCGCCCCGGAAAACAGTTACGAACAACAGCTTTCGCGGGCCCTCGGGATGGGGGAGAACATTCTGATCACGCTGTCGGCGGTGACGCCGGCCTCGAGCGTGTTCATCATCATTCCGTCGATCCTGCTGGCGGTGGGCGGAGCGTCGGTGCTGACGCTGGGCATCGCCGCGCTCGCGTCCGTGTGCGTCGGCCTGTGCTACGCCGAACTCTCGGCGCGGTATCCGATCGCGGGCGGCGAATACACCTGGGCCGCACGGCTGCTCGGACGTCCCCTCGGCTTCGCGATGTTCCTGCTCACCATGGTCAACGGGGTGCTGATCATCTCGGTCATCGCGCTGGGGACCGGCGACTACCTCGGCGTGGCCATCCCGAGACTCGGGGGCAAATGGGTCGGCGTGGCCGTCATCGTGGTGACCACCGGTGTGGCGCTGCTCAATATCAAGACCAATGCCTGGGTCACGGGGGTGTTCCTGGCCGTGGAGGTCGCGGCCATCAGTGTGCTGGTCTTCCTGGGCTTCCGGCATGTCGAACGTGGTCCGGCGGAATGGTTCCATCCGCTCACCGCAGGTGGCAGCGGCACAATCGGAGTCGGTATGGGTGCACTACCTGCCCTGATTCCGGTAGCGCTGTTCGCCTACAACGGTTACGGCGCCGCCATCTACTACTCGGAGGAAACCAAGAACGCCACCAAGACGATCGGCCGGGTCATCATGGTCTGCCTGGCCGCGACCGTCGCCATCGAAATCCTGCCCATCGCTGCGGTGGTGCTCGGCGCACCGTCGATGACCGACCTGCTGCAGAGTCCCGCCCCGCTGAACTACTTCCTGACCGCGCGCGGCGGTTCTGCCGTGAATACCGTTGTGAGCGTGGGCATTGCGATCGCCATCATCAATGCGGTCATCGCGATCATCCTGCAGATCTCCCGCCTGGTCTTCGCCTCGGCCCGCGATCGCAGCTGGCCCGCGCCGATCGACCGCACCCTGTCGGCCGTGCACCCGCGCCTGCACACCCCGGTGGCCGCCACCCTCCTGGTGGGCGCGATCGCCGCGATCGCCGCCGCGGTCCTGCCTCTCAACTGGCTGATCACCGCGACCGGTGCGGGCCTGGTCCTGGTGTACCTCTTCGTGGCACTGGCCGCACTTCGCGTGCGCCGCACGGGCGCTTCGGAGACCTATCGCATGCCGCTGTGGCCGCTGCCGCCGCTGATCGTCATCGCGGTCATGGTGTACGCCGGATACAGCCTCGGAAAGGACTCCTGGCAGCAACTGGTGGTAGCGATCGTCACCATGGCACTCGGCATCGCGTACTACCTCATCTACCTGCGTCCCCGCGCCTCCGAACGCTGGCTGCTGCCCGATCCGGTGCACGAACCCTGAACCGGCGCTCGGCCGGCCCGGGAAGACGTGGTGCGCTCGGAGCGCCGATCAAGCGGCGGAACTGGTCCCTTGTGGGTTGAATTGTGGCCTTATCAAACCTTCTCGCAATTTCGCCGATAGTGCGACCAGTTCGTTTCTATTCTCCACACCGAGCTTGGCGTAAAGTTTCGTGAGATTGTTCCTGACGGTCTTCTCTGCAATGCCGAGGCGCTCGGCGATCTGCTGGCTGGAACGGCCTTCACCGACCGAGTCGAAGAGTTCCAATTCACGGAAGGTCAGCTCGCGAAGGGCGCTGTCGACCGCGGCCGACTGACGAACATGCCTGATGAGAATCTCGATCAGCCGCTGGTCGAAGGCGAGTCTTCCGGCGGAGACCATGTGCATTGCCTGGAGGATCGTCTCGCCGGGAAGATTGCTGGTGAGATACCCGAAAGCCCCGGCCAGAGCTGCCCGCGTCAATGTTTCGGCGTCGGCGGGGGCGCTGAATATCACACATTTGATATCGGGGAAATTCACCTGTAGTCGGCGGCATAGCTCTATTCCGCTTCCGTCTGGCAGTTCGAGTCCTACGATGGCGATATCCACCGATTTCGGATCGATTGCCTTCAGGGCGCTTGCCATGTCGCGAGCTTCCCCGGTAACGGTCATTGACCGGTTGTTTCTCAAGAAGGATTTGAGACCGGCCAGGGCGATGTTGTTATCGTCAACAATGAAAATCTGGATCATCTCGATACTTACCCTCGGCTGTGCCGTTCGGTGCTCCGGCAGGTTTCAGTGGTCTGTCATCTCGAGCGTGTGCGGCGGTAGCCCGAGTTCTCGTTCGGCGGTTGCCAGGACGAAATCGGCTACGAGCAGGAATTCGTCGTCGTCCTGCAGTACGGCTTGGATCGTGACGGCGTGGGCGGTCGCGAGAATTCGAGTGGCCGAGGCTCGCGTGTCGGTTGTCGAGAACTGACCGGCGTCGACGCCGTCGCTGATGATCCGGCCGATGATGGCTCGGGCATGGTCCATCTGCCGTACCACCTCCTCGCGCATGTGCGGTTCGCTGTAGGCGGCTTGCCATCCATCGACCCACAGCAGCGGAACCGGGAATTCCTCGCGGTGCCGCCGGTAGTCGAGCAGCCGGCGGAGTTGGTCGACGGGGGCCTGTGCGACCCGGGCGTAGGCGTCCCATGCGTCGAGGGAACCCCTGCCCGCATGGGCGAAACCTTCGGTGACCAGGTCGTCGATCGACGCGAAGTAGTGGCTGATGAGTCCGGTGGCGACACCGAGTTCGTCGGCCACGCTGCGGAGGGTGAGGTTGCGGACCCCGGTGGATGCGATCAATCGACCGGCGGTGTCCACGATTTCGGCGCGTCGCTGCGCCGGTGGTAGGCGTCGCCTGCGGGGTTCGCTCGGCTCCGGAGGCGAATTCGCTTTCGGCATCAGGCTCCTTATTGGTCGATCTACCAATAACGAGCACATTATCAGCTATTGGCAATCATGCCAATAGCCTGGGTCGGGATGTGGTTGAAAGTCGGCGATGACGTGCGGGCTACGGTGTAGCATCCGCCGAAATGTTACTTTTCGGTGATGGACGCGTGATCGAGTCGCGGCCCCTATTGATCTTGATCGCTGTTGTGCTGACTGCTGTGGCGTTGACGGGGATCGACCGGGTGGAGGCCGTCGATGGGCGGCACGATTTCTATCTCAGTAACTCCGGAGATGACGGTGCGGACGGCCGCACGCCGGGTACCGCATGGCGGACGCTCGAGCGGCTCGCTCGGCAAACTCTCGAACCGGGCGTTCGAGTCCTGCTCGCGGGCGGCGACACGTTCGAGGGCACGCTGCGGCTGGGCGCGAGCGACGCGGGTGACGCCACCCGGCCGGTGTGGATCGGGTCCTACGGAACCGGGCGCGCGGTAGTCGCCGCCGGTGCAGGTCCCGGAGTGCTGATCCAGGACACCGGCGGCGTCAGGGTCGGCGATCTCACGATCGCCGGCACCGGTGGCGGCGCGGCCGACGGGGTCACGGTCTACACCGGTCGACCTGCGACTCACCCCTCGGGAATCGTGGTCGAGGACCTGGAGGTCAGCGGTTTCCGTAATGGAGTGTCGATCGGGGCCACGCGATCGGACTCCGGTTTCCACGGCGTGCAGGTGCGCCGGGTGGTTGCGCGGGATAACCGTGAGTCGGGGGTGACGACCTATGGTCCCGCGTTCGACGCGGTCACCCCCGTGTACGTCAATACCGATATCACGGTGTCCGAGGTGGTCGCATACCGCAACCTCGGAGACCCTGCGGCGCAGGTGAACACCGGTAATGGCATTGTGCTCGGCAGCGTATCCGGTGGCCGCGTGGCCGGGTCGGTGGCGTACGAGAACGGCGCGCAGTCCGTGGCGCCGGAGGGTCCGTATGGCATCTGGACCTACGATTCGACCGGAGTTGTCATCGAGCGCAATATCTCTCATCACAACCACACCGGCGGCGCGGACGGCGGTGGATTCGATCTGGACCAGAACACCTCGCATTGCGTTCTCCAGCACAATCTTTCGTACGCCAACGACGGGCCTGGCTATCTGCTGTTCAGCAATGCTGCCAACCGTGCCAATACCGGCAACGTGGTGCGCTTCAACAGCTCGGTCGATGACGGGCGGCGCGGCGACTTCTACGGCGGCATCACGATCATGGGCGGTCTGTCCGGTCCGGCATCGGCCACCGGGGTGTTCAATGCCCAGGTGTACGGCAATGCGGTGACCGTGGGTAGATCCCCGGCCAAAACTCCTCCGGTAGTACGGATCGCGGGGACCCTGGGCGGAGTTGTGGTGTACGACAATGTGTTCACCGCGTACGACGATGCCGAGCTCATCCAGGCCGAGAACTTCACCGTCGAGGGAATTGCGTTGCGCGACAACACCTATCACTCGCCTTCCCCGGTAGTGGGCTGGGCCGGCAATCGGTACGCCACGACGGCGGACTGGCACTCGGCTACCGGGCAGCACTGACCGGCAGCCGACTCCGGAACGCCTGTCAATAACGACCGAGGCCGCGATAGGTCCATCCGGCCGCGGTCCAGCGCTGGGCGTCCAGGCAGTTTCGCCCGTCCAGCACACGCGTGCCGCGGACCAGTTCGGCGAGGTCGGCGGGATCCAGGTCACGGAACTGCTGCCATTCGGTGAGCACCAGCACCGCGTCGGCGCCCTCGCACGCCTCGGTCAGACTTGTGGCGTACTCGAGCGTCGGAAAAAGCACGCGGGCGTTGTCCATGGCCTGGGGGTCGTACACGGTGACATTGGCCCCCTGTAACTGCAGTTGCCCGGCGACATTGAGCGCGGGGGAGTCGCGCACATCGTCGGAATCGGGTTTGAACGCCGCGCCGAGCACCGCCAGCCGGGTGCCGATCAGCGAACCGTCGAACGTCTCCCGGGTCAGCTCGACCATGCGGGTCCGGCGGCGCATATTGACGTTGTCGACCTCGCGCAGGAAGGTCAGCGCCTGGTGCGCCTGCAATTCGCCCGCGCGGGCCATGAAGGCGCGGATGTCCTTGGGCAGGCAGCCACCGCCGAATCCCAAGCCGGCGTTCAGGAATCGGCGTCCGATGCGCGCGTCGTGGCCGATGGCGTCGGCCAGCACGGTCACATCGGCATCGGCGGCCTCGCACAGTTCGGCCATGGCGTTGATGAACGAGATCTTGGTGGCGAGAAAGGCATTGGCCGCCACCTTCACCAATTCGGCGGTGGCCAGATCGGTGACGAGGAAGGGAGTCTGCGCGGCGATGGCCGTGGCGTAGATCTCCCGGCTCAGTTCCTCGGCTCGGCCGGGCCGCTGCGGGTCGATGCCGACCACGAGCCGGTCCGGATGCAAGGTGTCCCCGACCGCGAAGCCCTCGCGCAGGAACTCCGGATTCCAGGCCACTTCGAGTTGTGCACCCGCCGGGGACAGTGCCCGGGCCCGCGCCCCGAGCCGGGCCGCGGTGCCGACCGGAACCGTCGACTTGCCGTAGATGACTGCCGGTTCGGTGATGTGTGGCGCCAATTCGTCGATGACCGATTCCACATAGCGCAGGTCGGCGGCGTACTCACCGCGCTTCTGCGGCGTGCCGACGCACAGGAAGTGCGCGGTGCCCCATTCGGCTGCCTCGCGATACGAGGTGGAGAAGCGCAGTCGCCCGGCCTTGATATTGCGTTGCAGCACCTCTTCGAGTTCGGGCTCGAAGAACGGCACCTGCCCTTCCTGGAGCTTGGCGATCTTGCCTTCGTCGATATCGACGCCGAGTACCTCGTGGCCCAGTTCGGCCATGCACGCCGCATGCGTCGCGCCCAGATATCCGGTTCCCAGCACTGTCAGCTTGGTCATGATCTTTTCCTCGGAGAGTGGTCAGCGCACGTAGCCGTGCGGGTTCGTACGGGTGAATTTCCAGGCGTCGCGGCACATGTCGGCCAGGTCGTGGCGGGCTCGCCAACCCCATTCCCGATGGGCCTTGTCCGCGTCGGCGATGAGCGCGGCCACATCGCCCGGGCGCCGGTCGCGCACGCTGTAGGAAATCGGGTGGCCGGTGGCCCGGGCGACCGCCGCTCGCAGCGCCAGTACCGAAGTGCCTTGTCCGGTACCGAGATTCACCACTCGATGCCCCGGCGCGTCGTCGATATGGTCGAGTGCGGCGAGGTGCCCATCGGCGACATCGGAGACGTGGATGTAATCGCGGATCGCCGTGCCGTCCGGTGTGGGGTAGTTCTGCCCGTACACGATGAGTTCGGGACGACGGCCCGTCGCCACCCGCATCAGGTGCGGCATCACATTGCGTGGTTCGCCGAGTGGGTCTTCCCCGAGCAGGCCGCTGGGGTGTGCGCCGATGGGGTTGAAGTAGCGCAGGCTGATCGCCCGCAACGCCGGATGGAAGGTGCAGCCCTGCTCGATCATCTGCTCGCACACCCATTTGCTCCATGCGTACGGGTTGGTCGGGCGAGCCGATGCGGTTTCGGTCAGGGGAGTGCCATCGGAGGCGCCGTCTCCGTAGATCGAACACGAGGAGGAGAACACCAGCCGGTCGACTCCGTGTACGTCCATCGTCCGCAGCAGGCTGGTGGTGCCGCCGAGGTTGACGTCGAAGTACTCCAGCGGAATCTCGGTGGATTCACCGACAGCCTTGCGTGCCGCGAAGTGGATGACCGCGTCGATCGGGTGAGCGTCGAATACCCGGTCCAGCGCCGGTCGATCGTTGAGATCGAGTGAGTACAGCTGCGGCGCAACACCACTGATGGCCGCGACTCGGTCCAGCGCGATCGGTGAACTGGTGGAATGGTCGTCGACCACGACCACCCGATGTCCGCGTTCCTGCAGCGCGACAACGGTATGACTGCCGATGAATCCACCACCTCCGGTGACGAGAACGGTGCCGGGTTTCATGCTGAGAACTCCTTCAGGGCGAAGACGGGAAAGGCGCCGAGGGTGAACGAGACGAGCGGTACCGCGACCGCGACCGCGAGCAGGGGCCGCCAGACCAGAGCGGAGCCGGTGCGGGTGGCGCCGGCGAGCCGGGCGGCCTCACGGGCATGCAGGCTCACGACCGATGCGGCGACGGTGAGGTAGGTCAAGGCACCGAGTACGCACAGTCCGATGTAGCCGACCGGTCCGCCGGTCCGCATGCCGATGTCGGCGGACACGGCCAGCAAGCTCGCGAAGAGCAGGTACGGGGCTGCCAGGCGTACCGGCATCGCTTGCACCGCACCGTCTTTCGGGGTGACCTTGAAGTCGAGGGGGCGCGGGCTGAGGCGCTGCGCCACCGCGGCGAGGACGCCCCAGGCATTGAACGGCCATTTTGCGAAGATGTAGAGGGCCTGCTCCCAGCTGAGCAGTGGGGCGTTCACCGGCCGCAGTAAGCGGGCACGGCGGACCACGGCGACGATGCTCATCAGGCACACCCCCTGTGCCACAACGAATCCGATGAATACGCCGTAATTGATGCTGACCCACGAATTCCCGGTCACCGCCGCGACCGCGGGCATCAGGACACCGGCCGCTGCGGTGAGGACCGACAGTGGGTAGTACAGCAGGGCGAAACCGAAGCGCAGCCGCAATCCCCACGGCAGCAGGCGCAGGGTGCGGGGCATGAGTTCGAGCAGTTCCGTGCTCAAACTACGGGACCACTGGAACTCCTGGGTCAGCATCGCGGCGAAGGTGGCCGGCCCCTCGCCGTGCGCCTCGGCATCGATTGCGAACGCACTGGACCAGCCCGCGATCGTCAGCAGGTAGCTGGTCGAGAAGTCCTCCGCCAGTTCGGGTCCGAGTCCGCCGATGCTCCGCACCGCCGCGGTGCGCACGGCGTAGTGCGAACCGATACCGACCGGAGCGAGCCCGCCGTTGTGCCCGAGCTGATGCGGACCGTGGAACGTGGCTTCGTGAAAGAGCCGGCCGCGCACCGCCCAGGAGGTGCGTGCGTTCGAATCGCAGATGCTGGGAGCGGCGACATACCCGATCGCGGGATCGGCGAAGGGGCGCACCATCGCGGCGAGGTACCCGGAGTCCGGGACATGGTCGGCATCGAGCTGGCTCACGACGTCGTAGTCGCGGTAGCCCCAATTGTCGTAGAACCATGCCAGATTGCCTTCCTTGCAGCGTCTGCGCCGAGGCCACGTCGTGCGCTGATACTCCGCGACCCCACGGCGGGTCGACACCCGGATCCCGTGCAGCCGTGTCCATTCCAGCACCTCGGGCTGCGGGTCTTCATCGGCCAGCCAGATATCGAACCGATGTGGGTAGTTTTGGGAAAGCATGGCCTGCAACGTCTTCCGAACCATGGGCCAGGGTTCGGAGGGCGCCTTGGTGACGACCATCGCGACCCGCAGCGCCGGTACAGCCCGGCCGGTCCACACGCGGCGCAACCGATTGACGGTGAGCAGGAAATAGATCGGCAGCAGTGTCACATAGGCCACCAGCAGGGTGGTCACCACGAATCCGGCAAGCCCGAGCCGATGCTGTGGCTGCATCCACCACACCCAGAACAGCGCGATGACGATTGCCCAGGCGAGCGTGCCCACGGCCACGGCAAGCCGGGCGCGGATCCCGAGGGCGGGTGCGAAGGTGCGCGTGCGGGTGCGCTGGCGTTGCGGAACCGGCTGGGCGAAAACGGGTCCCGACGGTTCGATGGTTCGGACGGCGCCGCCGGAGATCCGCCGCACATAGGATTCCACCGACTCCGCCGCGGGCTCCAGGGTGAGTGAGTTCGTCATGGTGGTCCGATCAGCTCGCCAGCGGCACGGCGGAGGGCTGGACCGGAGCAGTCGGATGATGGTCGCGGTGCCAGGTGATGGTCCGCTCGATGCCGGTCACCACCGCAGTGGACGGCTGCCACCCGAGTCGTTCTGCGGCACGGGTGATGTCGGGCCGGCGACGTACCGGGTCATCGACCGGCAGTGGGCGCCACTCGAGGTCCGAAGGCGATCCGGTCAGCTGCAGCACCAGGTCCGCGATCGCCCGGACCGACATTTCGACCGGGTTGCCCAGATTGATGGGGCCGCGCTCGCCGCGGGCATCGATCATCGCGATCAGTCCTCGCACCAGATCGTCGACATAGCAGAGGCTGCGCGTCTGATTGCCGTCACCGTAAATCGTGAGCGGGCGTCCCTCGAGCGCTTGGGCGATGAAGTTCGACACCACCCGCCCGTCCTCGGGGCGCAGCCGCGGGCCGTAGGTATTGAAGATCCGGACGATGCCGGTGTCCACGCCTCGGCTGTCGCCGAACGCGGTGGTCAACGCCTCGGCATAACGTTTGGCCTCGTCGTACACCGCCCGCGGGCCGACGGAATTCACATTGCCCCAATAGTTTTCGGTCTGCGGATGGACCTCCGGGTCGCCGTACACCTCGCTGGTTGAGGCCAGCACCACCCGGGCGTGCTTGCGTTCGGCGAACTCCAGCACCTGCTGCGTGCCCAGCGCGCCGGTGGTCAGGGTGAACACCGGTCTGCGCAGGTAGTCCGGCGGGGAGGCCGGGCTGGCCAGGTGCGCGACCGCATCGAAAGGTCCGTCGAGCAGGAGCGGAGCTCGCACGTCGGCGTGCACGATCGTGAGCCCCGGGCGTGACGGGTCCAGGTTGGCGGGATTCCCCGTCGACATATCGTCCAAGACGACTACCTCATCGCCGCGGTCGAGTAATACGTCGGTGAGGTGTGATCCGAGAAAGCCGGCTCCACCGGTGACGAGAATTCGCATGAGATCCTCCGGATGCGGAAAATGATGTGGTGATTCGATCCAGAGTTTCAGGCGGTGCCGGCAACTGCTGGTATTCACTCAGCGAACACTCACGCAAATCGCGTTGCAATGGAAATCGGCGGCCGTCACAGTAAATAGAATCTGTGGCGTGAATAACTTCTGGGGCGAACTTTCGCGTCTGGACCGGGAAGCATTGCAGGAGCAGACCGATATATCCGGCACCGGAGTGACTGCGCGTGACATAAACGTTAGAAAGGCGCAGCGGATATGTCCCGTATTCAGGGACATGTCATTGCCGATTGATGCACGGCCTGCTTGTAATTGAAAAGTTCCGCCATATCTCAGAAGATCGGAAGAAAGGTCGTCCACAATGTCGAACATCCGAGGAGCGGCAGTTCGCCGCTGGATAACGGCTGCGGCACTCGTGGTCACCGGTGGTGTGGTTGCGACGGCGACCGCTGGATCGTCGTCGGCGGATGCGGTGGCCGACAAGTCCCGCACCGTCGTCACCGAGGACGGCTGGTCACTGTCGGTATCCAAACTGGGCGAGACCGTAGATCGGGTCCCGAACCTGGCCTCCGCCCCGTTCACCAGGGAAGGTTTCGTCTCGTTGCGTGCCGCCGCGGATATCACCGGCAACGGCAGATCCGACGTCAAGTGGGGAGTATTGGATACCGGCTACCAGATCGGCTGCCAGGTCGACGTGTCCAACGGACTCCATCTGGGTCTCGGTTTCTCCATCGGACCCTCGGTCGGCCTGAGCATTATCGGACCCGATGTCGGCGCACACGCATCGGTCAGTCCCAATGTGTCGACAACTCTCAAACCGGGCTCGATCAACACCGTGTCTTTCGCGACCAAGTCGGTGGTCGACCATCACGCCTCGGTCGCCGACGACCAAGAGGAGGTCAAAGTCGACGGGTGTATGGGTCCGGTCACTTTGCGTTCATTCGCCACGATCACCATATCTACCGACACGGCCGACAATTCCACAACCGTATACGGCGATCCCGTGTGGCTTTAGCCATGCTGCGGCATTTTTGTCCCGACCTGAGGGATGAATTGTCCCGATATCAGGGACGTGCTGAATTCGGAGGTGCCCGCTCGCCGTCAATGGGCGAAGCCGTCGCGGTGGATATCGGGGAGTGGCCCGTCGTGCGCATCGAGTTCGCCGATGGAGTCGTCGATGGCACGGACCAGTCGCTCCGCGAGATCGAGCGTCAGGCCGTAGCGGCAGACGATGCGTGCCACGACGGTGTCCTCCGCGTCGGGCGCGAGGGTGTACGTGGGTACCTGCCAGCCACGTTCGCGGAGTTTCGCGGAGAAGTGCCGCATCCAGGGGCCGTCGGGACCGTGTGTCCCGAAGGCGATGACCGGCAGGTCGCTACCGTCGCCCCAGATGCGGAAGCCGCGTTCGGCGATCGCCTCGGCGAGGTATGCGGCGACCCTCGAGGCCTGAGCGACCAGGCCGGCGAACCCGGGCCGGCCGAGCCGCAGGAAGGTGGCGTACTGGTCGATCACGGGCGCGGCGGGCCGGGAGTAGGTCAGGGAGAAGGTGGGTGCCGGTTCGCCACCGAGCAGATTGATCTGGAAGGTCAGGGACTCGGGAAGATACTGCCGCTCGCGCCACAATGCCCATCCCAAGCCGAGATTGGCCAACCCGAACTTGTGACTCGAGGCGTCGATCGAGACCACACGGGGTAGCTGGAAGTCCCACGGGGCAGCGTCCGGCTGGAACGGGGCGTAGAAGCCGCCGCTGGCGGCGTCCACGTGTATGCCGATGTCGGGGCCGCCACGTGCGGCCAGCGCGTCGAGCGCCTCGGAGATCTGCAGCACGGGGTCGTACCGCCCGGTCGCGGGGTAGCCGAGGGTCGCTACCACGCCGATGGTGTTCTCGTCGCACGCGGCGGCCACCTCTGCGGGATCCAGCGTCGTCTGATCGTGGCGGATCGGCAGTTTCCTCGGCTCGACATCGAAGTACAGGCATGCCTTGTCCCAGCACGGGTGGCAGGCGGAGGAGAAGACGATATTGGGCGTACCGAGTTCCGAAGATGTTCCTGCGCTGCGAGATTCGCGCCACCGCTGACGAAAAGCGAGTACGGCCAACATGACCGCTTCGCTGGAGCCGGTCGTGGCCACGCCCACGGTTATCTCATTGCTGTGCCACAGATCGCCGATGATGGCCAGGCAGCGGCGTTCTATTTCCACGCTCGCGGGGTACTGGTCGTGGTTGGCAATGTTCTTGGTGAGGTTCTCGGCGGCGAGCAGGGCGAGTTCCGGTTCGAGGTAGGTCGAACAGAACGAGGCGACATTGAGCTTCTCGCGGCCGTCGAGCAGCAGCTCGTCGCGAACGATAGCGACAGCCATGCTGGGCGCGATGGAGAAGTCCGCCAGCCTCGTCCGCGGAATCACGGTCTCGTCCAAGGAGTGCGAGTACAGCGGTGATACATCGAGGTCTCCCCAGTTCGCATCGGAATGGGCGTGGAGGGTCATGCTTGTGCCTCGATTCGATGCTGAGGATCTGGGTGCCCGCTAGCCATGCGGTGTCACCACACCGGCCTCGCCGGGGAGCGGATCGATCGGCCAGCGGACGTCATAGGCCCAGTCCAGGCGTTCGAACAGGCGAATGAGGGCCGCGGTCAGGTCGTGCTGCCCGGGGAGCCCACCGTGGCGGGCGCTCGTCGGGTTGGCATGGTGCAGGTTGTGCCACCCTTCTCCGAAGGTCAGCAAGGCAATCCAGCGCACGTCCCGGGATTGGTCGACGCCGGGCGTCGGATGATGGCGGTCGCCGAACGCATGGCAGATCGAGTTGACCGACCAGGTGACGTGATGCACCAGCGCATAGCGAACGAGCCCGGCCCAGAGGAACGCGGTGATGGCGCCGTGCCAGCTCGATGTCGCCAGCCCACCCACCGCGGCCGGCACGAGCAGCGAGCATGCGGCGGTCACCGGGTAGCAGCGGTCGATCCGCCGAAGGATCGGGTCGGCGAGCAGATCGGGGACGTAGCGTCGCTGGTTGGACCTGGTCGGCGCCGTGAAGAACCAGCCGACCTGGGCGTGCACCAGGCCGCGGAGCAGCGCGGTCCGGCCGGTGCCGAATCGCCACGGCGAATGCGGGTCGCCCGGCCCGTCGGAAAACCTGTGGTGGCGCCGATGTTCGGCCGCCCACAGCGTGGCGGGTCCCTCCAATGCGATGCCGCCCGCCAGCGCCAGTGCCACCTTCAGCGGCCCGCGCGCCGCGAACGACCGATGGGTGAAGCAGCGGTGATATCCGGCGGTGATGCCCATGATGGCCACGGCATACAGGACGACACCCAGGGCAATGTCCAGCCAGGACGGCCCCCAGTGATACCGCCAGGCCACCGGCACCGCGGCAACCACCACGACCAGCGGTGCGATCACGAAGAGGATCAGATAGCCGACGCGGCGAGGTGCACCGATCGGCAGCACATCGGCACGCCGGGTCTCCCGCGCCGAATTGTGCCCGAAGTTCGCGGGAGTACTCATCGTGGTGTGTCTTTGCCGAAGGTGACCAGATGAGTCTTCTTGTCTTCGGGTGTGTTCCGGTTGACGATCTGCGAGAACGAGTGCGTCGACTCGATAATGCGCATGCCCTCGGGCGAAAAGGTCTGCGGTGTAAAGAGTCTGGGCGCCAGCAGTGGGTGGTTAAGCAACTCGGAGAAGGCGGCCACGACGAACATCCGCCCCATGAGGCGACCCCACAGCGCGCCGGGTGCGGGTTCTTCGGCGGCTTGGCCTACGTAATAGTCGATATCGTCGACGCTGCGATAGCGGTCCCGCAGACCCGCAATAACCGCTTGGTCGCTGGATATCTGTCGCCAGTCTGTCACCCGCTGCAGGCCCGCGAACTCGCGGTAGTCGTTGTAGGAAGCCATTTTCAGCTCCCGGCTCATCGAGATACTTGCTTCCTCGATCGGCAGCAGCGAGGGGTCGGTGTTGAACAAACCCAGTTTGCCCGCCGATTGGGTGGACAGGTCTTCGAATAGCGGGCCGAGACCGCGCTCCTGGACGAGTTTCCCATTGGTTCGAGTGTCGGACAACGGCACAGTGGTGCCGGCTATCCGGTATTCGGACGGGAGCATGCTGTGCCAGCGATACGACAGGCTGTATTCGACAGTGACCCAATTGGGTTGGATCCATGGGCCGCGGTAGGTGCGTCGCGGGTCCAGGCCGAACCGGAAATAGAAGGGCGTGAGATGGTTGACGTAGTTCTCCAGAGCTACGCGGGTGAGTAGCACGATCATCACATTGCGAGAGGTCTGAAATACTCGCTCGTCATCCCAGCCGGCATGTGCGCCGGCGATGATCCCGGCGATCCGGTTGTGTTCGCGCAGAAAGAGAGTGGAGAACAGTTGGGTGCCGATGGTGGAATTGGAGCCGTCGCCGCCCAATGCGAACAGGGTGTCGCGGTTGGCCTCCGGAATCTGCTCGAAACGGACCGGTACCAGCGCCGCGAATTCGTCCTTGACCTGCCCACCTGCACACAGCAGCGGCGGGAACTCCGCGTCGCCGATGAATCGACTCTTCAGCCGCCCGCCCTCGAATGTGCGCAGGGCGTTGCTCGTCTGCTCGGTGTGCCCGTAGAGCGGCCTGGCATCGACAATGTGCGTCGAGTCGATGCGGGCGGGATCGGGATCGTTTCCGCGGTGCAGGAATCCGTCCGTGAACCACTGCGACCAGGCGGGGAGTAGCGCGCTGGATCGTTCGGCGGGCCGGGTCGGCCCGGTTCGGCGGAACAATTCGGCGGTCTCCGCGGGTGTGGGTAAGTCGGCCCGCAATTTCTCGACCGGCGGCAATTGCCGTCCGATATAAGACCGGTCGGTCATCGACGGCCACGTGGTATAGGAGCTTCGAGTGCTCAATGGTTCGGGGCGGGTCGGCAGGTTTCGCATAGCAAGGTGCGTCAGCCAGCCATTGAGCCGGCGCTGAATCGGAGAGGCGCGGTGTAGCGCAGCCCATAGCGGCCCATAATGCGACAAAACGTGCGCGGCGAGTCGTGCGGGTCGTCCATCACGAGATGTATCTCGCCCGGGCATGACGGTATTGGGAACACTGGACATGAGACACCCTCACAGATAGGTAATGCCGCAAGTAGTGGAGTTGGGCTTCCCTTGCCCAGCTATCGATCTCGATCAATGCTATAGCCAGCGCGTAACTGTAAAGAAGTGTAACGCTCGATGAGCGAGCTCGGTATCGCTCTGGCGCAATGAGTTCCGCAGGTTTGCCCTGTTGCCCGACGAGTCGGCATTCGCATCAGACCGGTTGGTTCCTGGCGAAACGTGTAGTTCTGATCCTGAGGTTCTTCTTCGGAGATCCACAGGCTATGACCAGGACCGCGCGGCACTGTGGATGGAGTAATGGTGTCGGCGAAAGCGAGGTCCACGATGGTCGAGTTCGAGCTCACGGGGACGACTGTGACAGTGCATGTGACCGGAGCGCATCGGGTGCTGGCGCTGCGCGAGCAGGTGACTTTCGATCTATCGCAGATCACCCAGGTCGTGATGGCCGAAGTGGATCTGCGCCCGCCGTGGGTGCGCGCACCCGGCACCTTCTTCCCCGGCGTGATCGCGGCAGGCACCTTCCGTGGCAAGGGCCGCAAGGAGTTCTGGGACACCCAGTTCGGCGGCCAGGGCATCCGCATCGAACTCTCCGGAGCTCCCCTGACCCGCCTCGTTGTCGACGTGGCAGATCCGAAACTGGCCATGGCCACCCTGCGCACCGCTGCCGCGGCCGCCTGATTCGAGCCGCTACCCGGCGACCGGCGCCCCGGTCGCCCGGACCAGTGCGTTGTACAACCACACCTGTCCCGCACCGGCTGTGGTTGTGCTGCGCATGATCTCGCCCGCGCAGTGCCAATAGCGTTGAACGCGCTGGTCGTTATCGTGCCTGCCGGAGCGGAGGCGTTCGCGGAATCCGGGGGTGTCACGCATAGTGCGAGCGGTCGCGTGTGCGTCCACGAACCGGTCCAGTGCCGGGCACGGAAAAGGCTCGACGCCGCGGGCGATCAACGATTCGGCCATACCGCACGCCTCGGCGACTCCGGCGAGCAGACCGGCCCGGTCGCGAATCGTCATCGGGTCGCAGCGCCAGAGTTGCTGCGAGACAACCGTGCCGAATTCCCGGTCCCGGATGAGCGTGACGAGTTCGGCGTAACCGACCACCTGATCGGGTGTCGGATCACGCTGTGGCCGCGGCACATTCATCTCGACGAAGGCCTCGAACAGCTCCGCGGGCACCGGCGACAGCAGGCGCCGCCAGAACATGATGAGCGCATCGTGCGCACCGGGCCCGTCCTGCACCGCGGCCAGCAGTTCGAGTCTGGCCGCGCGCTCGGCCGGTGCCGCATTCTCGATGGCGGACAGCGACGCTCGCCGCCATGCCAGTGCGCCGAGTTCGATATCGACCGCCGCGCGCTCGGCGGCGACCGCCTCGGCCATCGACCGCTCGCCCGACAGCACCGCGGCGATCGCGGTCAAACCCAGCCCGAGCGCCCGCAACCGGCGAATCAGGAGCAGCCGATCCACCGCCGGAGTGCGATCGAACATGCGGTGGCCGCCGGAGCTGCGGACCGATTCCACAACGCCGCTGTCGCAATAGAACCGAATCGTGCGGACGGGCACCCCGGTGAGCTCCGAGAGCTCGCCGATGGTCAGCCACGCCTCGCGAATTGTGTGGTGAGTCACAATCGCTTGAACCTCCACTCGGGTGGAGTTCCTACGGTACTAGCGCCCTACCGGAAAGGAATTCACCCTGATGATCACCACACCCGATGAGATCTGGCGAGCGGTCTCCGCCGAACGCACCACCCTGGTGGAACTGCTCGAAAAGCTTCCCGAGACGGAGTGGGACCACGCTTCGCTCTGCGCGGGATGGCGTGTCCGCGATGTGGTCGCCCACGTGGTGCTGTCGAGCCGGCCGACAGTCCTCTCGCTGCTGGCCAATCTGATTCGCGCGCGCGGCAGTATCCCGCGGCTGAATCTCGACAGCGCGATTCGCTATGCGGATGCGACCAGCTCTCGGCAGCTGCTGACCGATCTGCGCGCTGTTGTCCCGATGCGCCGCACTCCGCCCGGCACCACTCCGGACGATCGTCTGATGGATGTGCTCGTACACATCCAGGACATTGCCCTGCCGCTCGGGCTGGAGTATGAAATGTCCACGGCATCAGCACGTCTCGCGCTCGAGCGGGTCTGGCGGACGCGGTGGCTGTTCCGTGCTCAGGAGCGGTTCTCCGGTTTCCGGCTCACCGCCACCGACACCACGTGGACAGCCGGGACGGGCCCGGCCGTCGAGGGGACCGTCGCGGATCTGTTGCTCCTGGTAGCCGGTCGAGATGCGCGACTTTCCGCGCTCACCGGAGAGGGTGCGGGCATGCTGCCGGAACGATCTCTGCGCACCCTCGGATAACGATCCGGCGGCGTCGTGGTCAGCGGATGGACACGTCGTGCGTGGACGGGGGTGGGAACGGGAATACCACCCCTGCAAGCTTTTCGAAAGCGGCGACCGAGGAGGACACCATGAACGAGCCCGTGTGCATCGACTGCTGGCGCCGCGACAACCTCACCTTTGTCCAGCGGCTGGATCCCGCGTTCTACCGGCCCGGTCCGGTGCACCGCTGCGCCATGCACCGCGCCCTGCACGAGGATCCCAGCACCGGCACCGGAACCATCCGCAAAGCTGCGTAATCCGAGTTCGGCGCGGGCCCTGCGCTTTTCGGCACAGGGCTCAACGCTTTTGGGCAGGGGGCCGAGCGTCGTGATCACCGGTGCGCCCGTGCCCCGGACGGTGTGAGCTGATACGGCGCGGCAAGATTGGCGAAATCGCGAATTTTGCTGTCGTCATTACCTTTTCGCCAGACCAGAACCACCCGGGCGTCCGGCATGCCAGTGAACGGGATGAACTGCACACCGGGGTGCGAGAAGTGGGTCGGCATAGCGGTCGTGGTCAGGAACACCCCCCGGTTGTTCGCGACGGTGCCGAGCATTTCCGGTTCGGTGCGCGCCGCCGGTAACCGGGGGATCGGGCGGCCGGTGGGGGTGAGCGCGGGCGGCCAGAAGGTGCGCGCCAATTCCGGCGGCACCTGCGGGGACGGGCCGATGACAGGGAGATCGGCCAGGTCCTCCAGGGTGAGGACCGCCGAGTTCGCCCTCGGGTGTGTTTTGGCTATTGCCAGCAGGCGCGGGAAGGTGGCGATTTCCGGTCCGATGACCAGACCCGGTTGCTCGACGGGCGCCAGGCACAGTTGCAGATCGATCTCCGAGCGGTACAGCGCGCCGAACACATCGGTCCACGGCACCTGGACGAGCTCGACCGGGCAGTCCGGGAACCGGGCCACATGGTGCGCGATCGGTTCGCTGAGCGTGCTGACATACGGACCGAGAAAGCCGATGCGCAGACCCTGTGCGGCGGAACGGGTATCGGCGACCACCCGCTGCAGTTCGGCGAAGGCCGGGCGCAGCCCGCGAAGCAGGCGCTCGCCCAGCGGGTTCAGCGTCACTCGGCGACTGGTGCGCTCGAACAGCAGTCCACCGACCCGGCGCTCCAGCGCGCGCAGCAGCTGACTCACCCGTGGTTGCGAGAGACCGAGTCGCGCTGCTGTGCGGCCGAAATGGAGCTCCTCGGCGAGAGTCAGGAAGATCTCCAATTCGTTGAGATCAATGCGATCGGTGTCCATAACTCCTCAGCCATTGATAATCCCTGCTTCTCAATAGTGGCCGATTCTCTCGTTGATAGCCAACGCGGGAGACTCGATCCTTGTCGGGTGGACAAAACGCAACGACTCGTCGTGGGTATCAGCGGTGCGACCGGCATCGCCTACGGTGTCCGCGTGCTGGAGCTGGCCCGCAAGGCCGGCGTCGAAACCCACCTCGTTGTCACCCCGGCGGCACAGCAGACCAGGGCGTACGAGACGGATTTGAACGCCCGCGATCTCGCCGCCATGGCGGATGTGACCTATCGGCCCGCGGATATCGGCGCGGCTATCGCCTCCGGCTCGTTCCGCACCGCGGGCATGATCGTGGCGCCCTGCTCGGTGCGGACGCTGTCGGCCGTGGCCTACGCCAATAACGACAATCTGCTGACCCGCGCCGCCGATGTCACGCTCAAGGAGCGCCGGAGGCTGGTGCTGATGGTGCGCGAAACCCCGTTCACCCTGGCGCATTTGCGGGCGATGACGGCCGTGACGGAAATGGGCGGCATCATCATGCCGCCGGTGCCCGCGTTCTATCTGAAGCCGGACTCGGTCGAGGACATTGTCGACCACACCGCGGGCCGTGCCCTCGACCTGCTCGGCATCGACGTTCCGGATCTGCCGCGCTGGGGCGAGTAGTCCACGAAACCTGTTCGGTCAGTTCGCTATTTGGCAGTAAGGACATCCCTGTATGACGCACCTGCGCAGCCTGCGTGAGTTCATTTCGGAGCTGGAGAGCATCGGCGAGATCCAGCAGATCGACGCCGAGGTGGACTGGAATCTGGAACTGGGCGCGGTGATCCGCCGATCCTACGATCTGCGCGCTCCCGCACCGCTTTTCACCAATATCACCGGCTACGGCGACAGCGGTTTCCGGGTGCTCGGCGCGCCCGGTGCGCTCAGTGGCCCGAAGCACCGGCTGGCGCGGATCGCGCTCGCGGTCGGTCTGCCCTATGACGCGACCGGTCAGCAGATCGTGGAGGCCCTGGCCGATGCGCGGTCCAAGCCGGGCATCGCGCCGGTGGTGGTGTGGCCCGCCGATGCGCCGTGCAAGCAGAACATCGTGACCGGCGACGATATCGATCTGTTCGCGTTCCCCACGCCGCTGATCCACGGCGGCGACGGCGGCCGCTACATCCAGACCTACGGCATGAATATCGTCAAGACGCCGGACGGCTCCTGGACCAACTGGTCGATCAACCGCATGATGATCGCCGATAAGAACACGCTGGCCTGCCTGATTCCGGGGCCGCAGCATCTGGGCATCATTCGTTCCAAGTGGATCGAGGCCGGCGAACCCATGCCGATCGCGCTGGCCATCGGCGTCGAGCCGGGGCTGCCGTTTGTCGGCGGTATGCCGATCCCCGAGGGCGAGGACGAAAGTCATTACCTGGGAGCGCTTTTCGGTGAGGGCATCGAACTGGTCGCGGCCGAGACCGTCGACCTGCTGGTACCCGCGACCGCGGAAATAGTGATCGAAGGGCACATCCTGCTCGACGAGACGATCATGGAGGGGCCGTTCAACGAGTTCCCCGGCTACAACGCCACCGAGGCCAGCCCGAAGCAGGTCTTCAAGGTCAGCGCGATCACCTACCGCGACGGCGCGATTCAGCCCGTGGTCGCCGCCGGTCCGCCGGTAGAGGAGGACCACACCATCATCGGCACCACCAGCGCGGCGGAGATCCTCTACCTGCTGCGTCAGGCGGAACTGCCGATCGCCTCGGCCTGGTACAACTACGAGGCCGCGGTGCACTGGCTGACGCTGTCGGTGCGCCAGGATTGGCACGAGACGACCGGGCTGGGTTCGCACGAGCTGGTGGACAAGATCGCCGAGGTGATCTTCACCGGTAAGCCGTCGGTCAATGCGCCCAAGATCCTGCTGGTCGAGGACGATGTCGACATCACCGATCTGGAACAGGTGGTGTGGGCCTTCGCCACCCGCTCGCATCCGGACCTCGATCGGGGCGAATTCCATTACGCCCACAAGGTTTCCGATCAGCTCGCGGTGTATCTCTCCACAGAGGAGTCGCACACCTTCATGGCGGGCAAGGTCATCTACAACTGCCTGCTCGCCGATCTGTACCCGGAGGGTAAGCGCCCGGTGAAGGGCAGCTTCGAAAACGGCTGGCCCACCGAGATCCAGGAGCGCGTGCTGGCCAATTGGGAGAAGTACGGCTACCGCTAGCACCGGCCGGCCCGGTCGTGGCGGATGTCGAGGGGTCCTCCGCTACGACCGCACCTCGGGTGCCGCCGTCGAACGCTCTTGCTCGCGTTCGGCGGCATTGGCGAGGTAATCGCCGAGTTCGCGGCGCAGCGTGACATCCAGCGAGCGGGCCAGCGTGGAGTGCACCGAGGTGACGGCCAGCTCGCGCATCTTGTTGAGCATGGCCGTGGTGTCGGCGATCTCGCTACTGGTCTCCGGCAGCCAGCCGCGGCCGTGTGCCTGTTCGATGTGCTGTTTGGCCGCGGTGATCATGGTCTGGGTGATGTCGTCGATCCGCTCGGCGACCTGCGCGTAGATCTCGATGAGAGTGCGCAGTTCGAGGCCGTACTCGTGCAGTTCGGCGAACGAGGTGAGCAGTGCGGTATCGGTGAAGGTGACGGTGTCGCCCTCGATGCGCACCAGCTTCATATCCGCGAGCTGGTCGAGCACGTCCTCGGTGTCCGCGCCGAGGATGGTGCCGACGAGTTCGCGCGGCACCTCGAAGGTTTCGGCCTCGCCCCAGGCGGCGGTGACCGCATGCTGCAGGCCGAGCACCTCGCTGAGATCCTTGCCGGTCTCCCAGCTGGTGATGAAGTCGCCGATATGCGAGGTGGTGAACCCGCGCTGCAGCAGTGCGTCGATGAGACGCAGCCGTTCCAGATGGGTGTCGTCGTAAATGCTTGCGCGCCCGGCCTTTCCGGCCGGTGGCGGCAGCAACCCGCGCTCCTGATAGGCGCGCACATTGCGGGTCGTCGTGCCCGCGGCGCGAGCGAGGTCGTCGATCCGGTACTGCGGCACCGATATCACCTCCCTCGCCTCGGGGCGCCGGCCGAGCCGGCGGCCGGAACACACACGGTCCTGGACCGACCGAGTCTATCGTCCTGGCCGCCGGCCGCCGTCACCTACGAATTCACCACGATCCGTGGCGCCGTCCGCTCCGCACCGACCGGCACGACGTGGTAGTCATCGAGCTCGACCGTGCGCAACTGACCGACGTACTGGGTGGCGAAGCCCGGGTACATGGTGGCATTGAACCCGTCCTCGGTCAGATACCAGCTGCGGCAGCCCGAATTCCAGGTGGTGCTGTCCAGCCGGCGCTGGATGGCGGCGTTGTACTCGTCCTGCCGTTCCCGGCGTACATCGAGCATGCGCAGATCCCGGTCGAGAACGGTGCTGATCGCCTCGACGAGATAGTTGATCTGCGCCTCCATGTACACCAGCGCCGAATTGTGGCCCGGGCCCGAATTCGGGCCGAAGGTGAAGAACAGATTCGGATAGCCGGATACCGCGATGCTCTTGTAGGCGAACGCGCCGCGCTGCCATTCGGTGGCGAGCACGCGCCCGTCCCGGCCCACGATCGGAATGGGCGTCCCGGCCTTGGACACCTCGAAGCCGGTGGCGAAGACAATGCAATCAGCCTGGTGCTCAATGCCTTCCGCGGTGCGGATACCGCGCTCGGAGATGCGCGCGATCGGCCACGTCACCAGTTTGCAGTTCTCACGCTGCAGAGCCGGGTAGTAGTCGTCGGTCATCAGCAGCCGCTTGCAGCCGGCGCGGAACTCCGGGGTGAGCTGACGGCGCAGCCACGGATCCTTCACCTGCCGGCGCAGCTGGGCACGGCCGACCATTTCCACGACCCGGGTCAGCGGCGTATTCCACACGACACCGAGCGCGACCGACTCGTGCCCGTAGAACCATGCTGCGCGCGACAGGGATTCGGCCGCGGGGACCCGCCGGTAGAGCTCCTTGGTCAGCGGGCTGGTCTGCCGGTTGATGCGCGGCAGCACCCAGCCCGGCGTCCGCTGGAACACCTTCACCGAGGCGGCCTTGTCGACCAGTTCCGGAATGATCTGCACCGCACTGGCTCCGGTGCCGACGACCGCGACCTTCTTACCGGTGAAGTCGTAGTCGTGATCCCAGCGGGCGCTGTGGATCTTGTGCCCCTGGTAATCCTCGATGCCTGGGATCTTCGGCAGGCTGGCATTGGCCAGCGGACCCGAGGCCAGCACCACGGTGCGGGCCCGGACGATATCGGCGCGACCCTCGACCGAGATATCCCACACGCCGGCGTCCTCGTCGAAGGCGATGCCGGTGATGTTGTGCCCGAACCGGAAATGCCGGTGCAGACCGAACTGCGTGGCCATCGATTCGATATAGCCGAGGATCTCATTGCTGCCCGAGTAGGTGTGCGACCAATTCGGATTCGGCGCGAAGCCGTAGGAGTACAGCCGCGACGGGATATCGCAGGCCGCACCGGGATAGGTGTTGTCGCGCCAGGTGCCGCCGATCGAGGCGCCGCGTTCGAAGATGGCGAAATCGCCGATCCCCTTCTGCTTCAGGCGAATCGCGGCGCCGATCCCGGCGAACCCGCCGCCGATAATGGCGACGTCGAGTATCTGGGTGTTCATGGGATCCTTCGTCATGCCGCGGGCTCGTAGGTGAGTTCCTTGGACCAGGTGGGCTGGCGCAGCCACCGCTGCGGTACGTGCGCGGAGACCTTGACCAGGGCATCGGCCATCAGGTGATACGGGTGCTCGCGATTGATCACCCAGCCGCTGTGCCGCTTGACGATCTGGAACATGGGCAGTCTGCGGGCGAATTCGCTGCGCTCGCCGACATTGGCGTAACGCTTGAACGCGGCGTACAGCTTCTCCTCGTCGACGCCCATCTCGACGATATTGTCGCGCATCTTGTTCAGCAGTGGCACGTAGCTCAGGACGCCGATGAGGAAGGTCGGCTTGACCCAGCCGCCGACCAGTTCGGTGAGCAGTTTGCGCATTCCGGCGTGCCCGAGCAGATCCATGACGGCGAAATCGACTGCGAGGTGCCGGGATTCGTCGGAATTGATCTTCTTGAACGCCTCCTGGCAGATGGGATCCTCGATCTCGTCCATGATGAACTTGATGAGCGCACCGTCCAGGGCGACCTCGAGCATGGGAATCACGGTGCCCAGGAACGACAGCGACATATCGTCGGAGTACTTGTCCAGGAAGTCGATGACCAGCTTGACATTGATATTCGGCTCGGGAATCTCGTCACCGTCGAGCATGCCCCAGCGCCGCATGAGCGCCAGTTCCGCATTGGCGTGCTTCTGCTCTTCGGCGTGGAAGTAGCGGTAGATCTCGCGCAGCGTCTCGGTGGGCGCCTTCTTCGCCATGGCGGCGAAACCGCGCGCGCCGACATTCTCGATCCACATGAGATCGGCCATGAACGGCTGGAGTTTGGCGTGCAGTTCGGGCGAGATCGTTTCCGCGCCCGGCGCATCCCAGTCGATATCGGCCAGCGCCCACTGCCGGTCCTTGATCTTCTGCAGCATATCGTCGAAATCCATAGCGTTCGCCATGTCAGACTCCCGTCTTGTCGGAGACCGAGGTCCGGTCGAGGGTGGTCGGATGCTCCTGCGGCAGTAGCCGATCCAGGAGGCCCAGCGCATAGGTGTACTGCGCGGGGAAGTAGCGCTTGAGACGCCAGACGACGTGTGCGTCCACTTGCGGCAGCACATACAGCTGGCCGCGATCGTGGGCGTCGAGGGTGGTGCGCGCGACATGCTCGGGGGAGAAGCCGGTCAGGCGCATGAGGGTGTCGGCCAGGCGGGCCGACTGCTGGGTGATGCGGCCGTCCCGCGCTACATTGGTCTTGACGAAGGTGGGGCACAGCACCGTGACCGCGACTCCGGTCCCGCTCATCTCGGCGGCCAGGGTCTCCGACAGCGACATGACCGCCGCCTTGGAGGTGTTGTAGACCGCCATCGAGGGCGCGGCCGCGAAACCGGCCGCCGAGGCCACATTGATGATGCCGCCGCGGCGGGCGGCGCGCAGTTGCGGTGCGAAGATCTCGCACCCGTGCACCACACCCCACAGATTGATGCCGAGCGCCCACTCCCAATCGGCGAAGCCGATCTCGCCGACATGTTTGCCGCCGATGCCGACGCCGGCATTGTTGATCACCAGTGTGATCGGGCCGCCGAAGACCGATTCGGCAAAGCGCGCAAGGACTTCCACGTCATCGCGCTTGGCGACATCGCAGCGGAACGGGTGTGCGGCGCCCGGATGATTCGACTCGATGAGCGCGGCGGTTTCCGCGGCGCGGACCTCGTCGATATCGGCGCAGATGACCTGGCCACCGCGAGCGGCGATTTCGAGCGCGAAGGCCCGGCCGATGCCGCTACCTGCTCCGGTCACCACGGCGCGGGCGTCGTAGCTGCGGCGGGGCCGGATGCTGAGGGGGATGAGTTTTTCCAGTCCGAACATGTCAGCCCACTCTCTCCGTGGCGGTATTGCTGGAATTCAGTGCGGCACCGAGGAATTCGGCGACACGCGCCAATGCCGGATCGGCCTCCGGGACGAGCAGGGGAAGTGCCTGGAAGACGTGCACCTGACCGGGCCAGATCTCCAGCTCGCACGTGCCTCCGGCGGCACGGACCATATCGCGCAGGTGCCGTGCGTCGGCGCTGAGCATTTCGGCGCCACCGACCTGAACCAGCATGGGCGGCAGAGTGATTCCCTTCGGCAACCGCAGGTGCAAGCGCGGGGAATCGGCGGGTAGGTCCCGGGTGTAGGCGTGCGGGAGCCGGGCGGCGATGCGGGCGGAGATGACCGGATCTCGGCGCCGCCGTTCCTGTTCGGCGGCCAGGCCGAAGGTGAGATCGATCAGCGGGGAGAACAGCGCCACCGCCGCCGGCTGCGGCCGGGCATGGCGGTCGTTCTCGATCAGCAGATCCAGCGCCAGATGCCCGCCCGCCGAATCACCGGCGATGACCAGGTCTTCCGCGGCGATGCCCTGCTCGAGCAGCCAGCGATATCCGGCCTCGACGTCATCGGCGGCGGCGGGAAAGCGATGCTCGGGGGCGAGGCGGTAGTCGGTCAGGAACACCGGCAGCCCGGTCTTCTTCGACAGCTGGGAGGCCAGTCCCCGGTGCGTGCGCGCCGAGCACAGCACATAGCCACTGCCGTGGATGTAGTAGATGGCGCGGGTGGCATTCGGGGCGGGACGGGGGACGATCCGGGAATCGACACCGGGCGCGCACACCCATTCGCCGCGTACCGGGCCGGATCTGACCGGAACGACGGTCGTGCCCGGCACCGGTGGACCCGCCGTGGCCATGATCGTCGCGATGAGCTTGCGTGCGAACCACACTCCCGGTGCGTTCAGCGGTACCGCATTATTGAGCGGCCGCAGCCCGATCCCGCATGCCGTGGCTGCGAGCCGGGATCGGGCGGAGGCTACCGCCGGAACGCCGGGGACCGAGGTCCTCGTTGACCTTGTCATGCCTTTAGAGTCACCGATGAATGTGCCAGTTGTCAATGGCACAGTTAGAAGTGGTGCTTGACTGCGGCAAAAAACGCCCCGGCCGAGTGCCGGCCGGGGCGTGTCGGGAGCGAGCGCTAGCGGCGGCCGCCCACGCGGTTGTAGACGAACAGCAGCACCACCGCACCGGCGAGGCAGGTGAAGAAGCTGAACCAGAGACCGGCGTCGCGGACGTCGACGCCGAAGATCTTCAGCAGGAACCCGCCGACCAGACCGCCGACGACCCCGACCACAATATTGAGCACGATGCCCTGCTGGGCGTCGGTTTTCATGATCTTGCTCGCGATCCAGCCCGCGAGCCCGCCGATAATGATCCACCCGATAATGCCGAGACCGAGCATGGCGTTCTCCTGTCTATCAACGGCTGACCTATCGCCTCAGCTTCACACACAATTCGAATAATCCGTTGTATCGGCAGGGTCGATTCGCGTGGTTTTCGAATACTTGTGTGGCGACTTTTCGGTTTTGTGATCACTCGCTGTCACAGGCGGTCGGCGCCGACCGCGGCGGCGATGAAGCGCCACAGTCCCTCGGTGGCCTCGTCGACCGACGGGCGGGGGTGGCGGCGCAGTTGTTCGGCGATGCCGTGGCGCAGTGCGCCCATGACGCAGGCGCCGGCGAGATCCGGATCGATGGCGGGATCCAATTCGCCGGATTGCTGGCCGGTGCGGATATTGCGGCCCGCCGATTCGATAATGCGCGCGAGTGCGGCGGCCTCCAATTCGGCGACCTCGGGTTCGGTGCTGATCGGTCCGAGCAGGAGTTCCGAGAGTGGGTCGGCGAAATGGTAGGCCACGAAATTGCGGGTGCGGGCGCGTTCACGTGTGCCCCATCCGATCGAGTCGGCGATCGTCTCGTCGGCAATGGCGGCAACCAGTCCGGCATGGAATTCCTCGTAGATCGCCACCAGCAGACCGGCTTTGGAGCCGAAATGGTGATACAGCGCGCCGGTGCTCAGCCCGGAGCGGCGTTTGAGCGCATTGAGATCGACGGTGCCGCTGCCCGCCACCAATTCCGCGCGCGCGGCGTCGAGCAGTTGTTGACGTCCGAGGGGAGCCCGTGCCATGCTGCGGAGCATAACAGAACTCAGTTATGTTTCGGAGGTGCGCCGTGGGCGCTGAGGTGTCATCCGTAACCGATCTTTCCGGTGATCTCGCCGGAACCTATCGCCGAACCGAAAGCAGCGGCAGCACAGTCGATCCCGCCGTGGTGGACGCGGATCTGGCCGCGGTACTGCGCGACGGCTACGTCATCCTGCCGGATCTGCTCACCCCGGAGGAACTCCAGGATATTCGCGACAGCACGGCGGAATTGCTGAATCTCAAGGGCCGCAACAATTTCGAAGGCCATGCCACACAGCGCATCTACAGTGTGCTGAACAAGACCCGCAGCTGCGACCGGATCGCCTCGCATCCACGGGTGCTCGCGCTGCTCGACCGGCTGCTCATGCCGAACTACCTGCTGTCCATGCTGCAGGTCATCAATATCCTGCCCGGGGAATCGGCGCAGATGCTGCATACCGATGACGGCTTCTATCCGCTGCCGCGCCCCCGGGCCGCGCTCAGCGCCGCAACCATCTGGGCCGTAGACGATTTCACCGCCGAGAACGGCGCGACCGATATCGTGCTCGGCAGTCACGAGTGGGGTGACATCCTCCCCGTCGAGTCCGCCGAACGTCAGCCCGTCATCATGAGCGCCGGATCCTGCGTCTTCTTCGTCGGCACACTGTGGCACGGCGGCGGTGCGAACCGCACCGATGCCGCGCGGCTCGCCGTCACCGCGCAGTACTGCGAGCCCTGGCTGCGCCCGCAGGAGGCCTTCACCCTCTCCACCCCGCACGATATCGTCCGCACCGTGGACGAGGACATTCGCCGCATGCTCGGCTACAGCATCCATCCGCCGTTCATCGGACAGGTCGACGGCATGCACCCCAAGCGCCTGCTGGACAACGATCCCGAAGGCGCGTGAGGGCGTCGGTCAGAGCTTCGGTGCGGCGGTGAGGAAGTCGATGACCACGCGATTGACTTCCTCCGGACGCTCCAGATAGCCGTAGTGCCCGCACTTTTCGATCTCCACATAGCGGGCGCGGGGGATGGCCGCGGCGACCTCACGGCCGAAGGCCGGTGGCAGCATGCGGTCGTCGGCGAACCCGACGACCAAGGTGGGCACGGTGATTCGGGCATATTCGGCGAGCCGGTCGCGGGAGCGATCCATACCCAGCTGTGCGCGGACGCCCGGCGACGGGGCGGTGCCCGCGCCGTATTCGAGAATGTCGAGCCATTCCTGGGCGCGGTTCGGATCGTGCAGGGTGTGCGGCGAGAAGTTCAGGATCGCCTTGATCGCCGCGGAGTATTCCGCGGGCAGTGTGATGCCCTGATCCTGCAGCGCCTGCTCGCCGCGATTGAGCATCTGCGACACCGGATGCGGGCGGCCGGTGGTGGCCAGCAGGACGGCCTTGCCGACCAGCTCCGGTCGCGCGAGCGAAAGCTCCTGCGCCACTCGGGCGCCCATCGAGGTGCCGACGAGGTGGGCGGGCCCGCCACCGAGATGTTCGATGAGCGCGGCGGTATCGGCGACAAGATCCTCGATGCGGATGCCCGCGGCGGATTCGTCCGAGGGCGCGATGCCGCGGTTGTCCATGGTGGCGACGCGGAAACCGGCCTTCACCAAGGCCGGAACCTGATAGGTCCGCCAGACGCGTCCGGGACTCCCGGTGCCCATGATCAGCAAGACCAGTGGGCCGGTACCGGTCACTTCGTAGCTGAGCCGGATTCCATTGAGAGTGGCGATAGGCAAGTTTCGGTCTTCCTTCAGTGGGCTGCGGTGCGGCGGCTGACTGTATCGCGAACGCCGTGCCCGAATCCCGCCGGACACCGGATGATCGTGTCCGTTGAATGGTCTTCATGAGCGAAACCGGAACGCAGAGAAGGAAAACAGCCCTGGTGACCGGGGCGAGCAAGGGCATCGGCCGTGCCGTCGCCGAGCGCTTGGCCCGCGAAGGTGTGCTCGTGGCAGTGCATTTCGGCCGGGACGAGGCAGCGGCGAAAGAAGTGGTCGCGGGCATCGAGTCGGAGGGCGGGCGCGCGTTCGCGGTCGGTGGTGATCTGGGCTCCGCCGACTTCGCGGCACTGCTGAACGAGGTGGACGAAGGCTTCCTCGGTCTCGGTGCGCCCGCGGGCCTGGACATCCTGATCAACAATGCGGGCATCACCGTGATGAAGGGTGTCGATGCCATGACACCCGCCGAATTCGACACCCTCTTCGCCACCAATGTCCGCGCGCCGTTCTTCCTGGTGCAGGGCATTCTGGACCGGCTGCGCGAGGGCGGTCGCGTGGTCAATCTGTCCTCGGCCGTCACCCGGATCGCGATCCCGGACATCCTGGCCTACACCATGACCAAGGGCGCGATCGACAGCTTCACCCGCGTGCTCGCCCAGGCCCTCGGCTCGCGCGGCATCACCGTCAATGCCGTAGCCCCCGGCTACGTCCTCACCGATATGAACGCCTGGCTCATCGACAACCCGGACGGACAGCGTGAGGCCGCCGCCAATGTCGCACTCGGCCGCATCGGCCGCCCCGCGGATATCGCCGATATCGTCGCCTTCCTGGTCGGCGACGACGCCCGCTGGATCACCGGCCAGACCCTCGATGCCAGCGGCGGCACCGCCCTCTAGCAGGGGTTATGGGCGGATGGTGAGGAGAATCTCCACCCGGGCGCGGGCTGATTGGGTATGGTCGATGGCGAGTCGCGGTCTGCGACCCACTGGACGATCGGAACCGTACCCAGGCAGCGCAAAGACGGTATTTCCTGAAAGGAATATCTGTCATGGCCTGGTTGGTTCTCGCGATTTCCGGTGTGCTCGAAGCGGTTTGGGCCACAGCGCTCGGTAAATCCGAAGGGTTCACGAAACTCGCACCGACTGCCCTGTTCGCCGGCGCGTTGTTGCTGTCCATGGGCGGGCTGGCCTATGCGATGCGGACGCTGCCCATCGGCACCTCGTATGCGGTGTGGGTGGGCATCGGCGCCGTGCTGACGGTGGGCTACTCGATGGCCACGGGCGCCGAGAGCGCCTCTGCGCTGAAAATGGTGTTGCTGGTGATGATCGTCGGCGGCGTGGTCGGGCTGAAACTGGCGCACTGATCGCGAGGTTCACCCGATCTGCTACCCGGCCAGCACGCGATGCCGGATGGTCTCGATCAGGCCGTCGATCGCCGCGAGTGAGGATCCTTCGTCCGCGCAGACGACTCCTGGGTACTGCGAGGAGCGCGCGACGAATGCCGCGTCCGGCGGGGACCATTGGACTTGGAATGCGGAGAGCTGTATCTGGCGTTCGATTTCGTCCATTGTGGCCTCGGTTGAAGAGCGACTTTGCTGGTTGACCACTGCCTATTATCAAGTTCTGACCGGCCGGTTCGAATTCCCTTACGGAACTTTGACGGCCTGCTCCGTTTCTTTTACGACCCAACATCTTTGAGGTCGAAGTCGGAATTGCGGTGCGCGTCACTATTGCGGATCGGGGATTGACATCTCCAGAATCCTCCACTCATGATTGGCGCCGGCAAACATTTCGCGAGGCGGAGGTTGCCGGAAAGCAAACATCCTGTGCAGCTTGCCGATTCGCGTTTCATCGGCAAGCGGATCAGTCACGCCTGCAGAAAGAAACTTGATGAAGTTCCGCAATATCGCTGCGACCGCCACCATCGCGATCGCCGCACTGTCGATCACCGCTGTCACCGCGAACACGGCCTACGCAGAGCCGAATGCGTCGAGCAACAACTCGGTCACCACGGATATCGCGCCGGGCATCCACTACAAGGCGAATATCGTCGATCACTCGGTCGTCATCGCCACCGATGCGGGCTCGCTGGCGGTCAAGGACAACCAGGTCCAGATCGTCGACGGCACCGGCGCGGCCGTGGCCACCGTGCCGCTGAGCTACCAGCGCGACGGTAAGTCCTTCCCGATCGCGGCGCAGATCGACGGCAATACCGCCACCCTGACCCCGAACACCGATCCGGCCGCCGGTCAGCCGATCGCCCCCAGCGCTCCGGTCATCAAGGAGGTCGACGCCACCGCGAACGCCAACTTCAACCAGGCGCTCAGCAACCTGACCAACGAGGTCTCCGTCGGCGTGGCGCTCGGCAGCCTCATCGGCACCGTGGTCGGCGCGGGCATCGGCTGCATCGCGGGCGGCACCGCGGTGGCCCTGGGCGCGACGGCGATCAGCATCGGCACCCTGACCATTCCGGGCTTCCTCGGTGGTTGCCTGGTCACCGGTGCGGCCGGCGCCGCTATCGGCATTGTGGCCGGCACCATCTTCGTCGGCGGACCCGTCGCGACCGTGGCGCTGTTCCAGTTCTTCAACGATCTGAACACCCCGCCGGCTCCGGCCGCCACCCCGGGCGCCTGAACAACCCATAGCGCGCCTGCACAACCCATAGCGTGTGGCGGTGGCCGGATTCCGGTCACCGCCACATTGCCGTCCGGCCTCGATGTGCGGCGTTCGGGTCCCGGCCGCGTTATGTTCAGGCCCAGATCAACTGGAAGTGCTGGTCGTGGTGCATGGTGTGCAACGACCGGCCGGTATCCGGCCACCGATCAGGAGTGCACATGACAGAGTCCACGCCCGCACCCTCCGAAGCGGCGGTGGCGACGATTCATCTGTCGCAACTGCTGAAGTCACCGGTGATCTCCGAGTCCGGGGAGTCGATCGGCCGCGTCGAGGATCTGATCGTCCGGCTGCCCGGCGGCGATGCCTATCCGCCGGTATCCGGAGTTGTGGTCGGAGTGGGCGGGCGGCACGTGTTCGTCTCGGCCGACCATATTGCCGAGTTCACGGCGGATCGAATCACCTTGACGCGCAACAAGGTCAACCTCACCGGCTTCGAACGCCGCGAGGGTGAGGTGCTGCTGCGCGCCGATATTCTCGGCCACCGGCTCATCGATGTGGCCGCGGCCGAATTGGTCCGGGCCTACGACGTCGAATTGGACGACACCGGCTCCGGCTGGGTGCTGGCGCGGCTCGACACCCGCCGTCCCGCCCGGTTTTTCGGCCTGCTCAAGACCTCGTCGGGGCATGCCTCGCGGGATTGGAAGGCGTTCGAACCGCTCATCGGGCACAGTCAGTCCATGACGGTGCGCGTCAGCGGGCGGGTCAGCGGCCTGAAACCGGCCCAGCTCGCCGATCTGCTCGAGGACGCCGATAAGCGCGAGCAGGGCGAGATTCTGGATCGGGTGCACAGTGATCCGGAGCTGGAGGCCGATGTCTTCGAGGAATTGGATCCGGACAAGGCCAGCCGGCTGCTCAATGACAAGAGCGATGCCGATGTCGCCGCACTGCTCGGCCGAATGCGCGCCGACGATGCGGCCGACGCGGTCATGGATCTGCGGCAGTCCCGGCGCCGGCGCGTACTGGATCTGATGCCCGCCGGACAGCGGACCAAGGTCATTACGCTCATGGGCTTCAACCCCGCCAGTGCGGGTGGCCTCATGAATGTGGACATCGTGTCCTGTGGGACCGATGCGACTGCGGCACAGGCGGTCTCGGTCATCGCGTCGGCGGTAACGCTGCAGCCGGAGGCGCTGCTGAAGATGCACGTACTCGCCGAATCCGGGCGGCTGGTCGGTGTGATCTCACTTGTCGCGCTGCTGCAGGCCCCGCCTGGAAGCCTGGTCGCCGACCTCATGGATTCCGATCCGGTGCGGGTCGGACCGGAGGCCGATCTCACCGATGTCGCGCTGCTCATGGCCGACTACAACCTCTACACCATTCCGGTCGTCGACCAGGACGATCATGTCCTGGGTGTGGTGACCGTCGACGATATTCTCGAGGCGACCATTCCCGAGGACTGGCGCCGCCGCGAGCCCGCGCCCCGCCCGGCCCGGGAATCGGGACCGCTCACGGCGGAGAACGCCGGCAGCGGGACCGGCGGTCCCGCGCGATCATGAGCAGCAATGACGAAAGACTCTCTGCCACAACCGAAAACACCGGACCACCCGTCGACCACGCGGACGTACCGGCAGCACCCGCGCCGGTAACAGCTGCTGCGCCGGGAGCAGCGGGTACAGGCGCGTCTGTGACGACCACCGCGGTCGCGCATGCGACCACGGCATCGGTCGAACCCGATGCTCCTATGGTCGCCCCGCCCCGGCAGTCGGCCGTGCTCGATACCGCGCATCTGGGTGATATCGAAGGCGCACTGGGCCGAATCAAGCTGTCCGACAGCGATCGTCCGCGCGATATGCGCACTCGGATGCTGACCATGCTGGCGATTGTCGGCCCCGGCCTGATCGTCATGGTCGGTGACAATGACGCCGGTGGTGTCGCCACCTATGCGCAGGCCGGCCAGAACTACGGTTACAGCCTGCTCTGGGTGCTGCTGCTGTTGATTCCGGTGCTGATCGTCAACCAGGAGATGGTGGTTCGGCTCGGTGCGGTCACCGGCGTCGGGCACGCACGCCTGATCAATGAGCGCTTCGGCCGCGGCTGGGGCTGGTTCTCCGTCGGCGACCTGTTCATTCTGAACTTCCTGACCATCGTCACCGAATTCATCGGCGTCTCACTGGCCGCGGACTACATCGGCATCTCGAAATACATTGTGGTGCCCACCGCCGCGGTGGCGCTCATCGTGATCATGGCCAGCGGCAGCTTCCGGCGCTGGGAGCGAGCCATGTTCGCCTTCATCGCGATTACGCTGCTGCAGATTCCGATGCTGCTGCTCTCACATCCCGATTGGAGCCGCGCCGCACACGATTTGGTGGTGCCGGGCGTTTCGGGCGGGTTCACCTCGGATGCGGTGCTGCTGGTCATCGCCATTGTGGGCACCACCGTGGCGCCGTGGCAGCTGTTCTTCCAGCAGTCCAATATCGTCGACAAGCGCATCACCCCGCGCTTTATCGGCTACGAGCGCGCCGACACCACCCTGGGCGCCTTCGTCGTGGTGATCGGTGCGGCGGCGGTGCTGATGACGGCCGACTATGCCGCTCGCGCAACCGATTCCGTCGGCAAGTTCATCGATGCCGGCGATATCGCGCACCTGCTCGGCGATGTGGACGGGAAACTGGGATCGATCTTCGCGATCGTGCTGCTGGACGCGTCCATTATCGGCGCGGCCGCGGTCACCCTGGCGACCAGCTACGCCTTCGGCGATGTATTCGGCATCAAGCACTCGCTGCATCGAGGGTTCAAGGACGCCAAGCAGTTCTACGTCTCCTATATCGCGATGGTCGCCCTCGCCGCGGGCATTGTGCTGATCCCGGGCGCGCCGCTGGGCCTGATCACCACCGCTGTGCAGGCGCTGGCCGGACTGCTGCTGCCCAGTGCGAGCGTCTTCCTGCTGCTGCTCTGCAATGACCCACAGGTGCTGGGGCCGTGGGTGAATCGTGCCTGGCTCAATATCGTCGCGGTCGTCATCGTCGCGGTCCTGCTGCTGCTGTCGGGCATTCTCATGCTGACCACGCTGTTCCCGGATATCGATGTGGTCGCCACCGCGGAGTATCTGGCGGTCGCCATGGTCGTGCTCGCTGTCGTCTCCATGGGTGCGCTGAAATGGCAGCGCCGCCGGTCGCCGCTGCCGCCCGCATCCGTGGTGCCGGTGATCAGCGCGAGCGAGAAGGACAGTTGGCGCATGCCGCCGCTGGCGCTGCTGGAACCGGTGACCTGGTCTGCCGGAACAAAACTCGGCATGCTCGCCCTGCGCGGCTACCTCGTGGTGGGCGCAGTCCTGTTGCTGGTGAAGGCAGTTCAGCTCGGTCGCGGATAATCCTCACGCCTGCGGGCGGCGGGAGCGGCGCAATTGGGAGCGCCGGCTCGGGCTGGCACCGCGATGCAGGCTCGGTCGCAGCAGGGCGATCACCACCGCCAGCACGATCAGCAGGACGATCGCCGAGCCGACCCAGACCTCGGTGGCGCTGTACGCCGGGACGCCGTCGGCCCCGAGCGTTGCGATCGCTTCGATACGGAATGAGATCACCAGACCAACGATATCGGCCGGTGCGGGCCGTGGCCCGTAAAGATTCCGCGCCGATCAGAGGAACGGGACGACCTGGGTGACGGCTTCGATGGGGTGACCGGCCTGGATCGGCTGGCCCAGGGACTGGATCTTCCAGACGCCGTCCTGCCGATGCACCTTGGCCACCACCATGCCGGTGTGCGGCCCGCCCGCGCTGAGATTGGCGCGGGTGAGCTCGGCACTGCTGCTGCCGTCGATGAGCCGCCAGAAGGCATTGCGGACCCGTTCGAAGGTGTGCCCGGCGTAGGAGGTGATCACGAAGACGATCGCGGTCGCGCGCATGGGCAGGCGGGTGAGGTCGACGGTGATGACCTCGTTGTCACCCTTGCCCTCACCGGTGAGATTGTCACCGGAGTGCCGAATCGCGCCGTCGCGGGTGGACAGCTGGCCGTAGAAGGCGGCGTCGATGAGATCGTTGCCGGCGAAGACCAGCGCCGAGGCATCGAGGTCGATCTCCGCCGGGCGCGATCCCCAGCGGCTCTGCACATGGACCGGATCCCAGCCCAGCGCCAGCTTCACATTCGCCAATTCCTTGCCGCCGTGCGTGCGCAGCGCGACATCCTGGCCGGGCTGCAAAACCGCGGACCAGGCGGGCTCGGTGGACTGGGCGGGTTGGGAGGTACTGCCGATCGATACGGCGTGCGCGGCCACCAGCGCGGCGAACCCACTGGCATAACCGTGCCCGACCGCCCGGGTCTGCCAGCCGTCGCCCGTGCGATCGAGATCGAGCGCCACGAGCGTCGACTCCGGGCCGAGCCCCTCGATGACGTACTCGTACAACGGGTTTGCCTGCGCGTCCGCGATGGTGAGATGCGGCGGCGGGTAATCGTTGAAGTGCGCATTGCGGTCATCGAGCGCCAGCACGATGCGAATGAACCCGATATCGGCCGGAATCTCGCGCAGATTGATCGCGAGCGAGGTCTGGCCCGGAATCAGGCGCACCCCCGGACCGGCGGGCTGGTTGTAGAAGACGAGGTCCTCGTCACTGCGCACCCGCCCCCGGGCAGTCAGTAGGAGTGCCGCCAAATCGACGCGGGCACTGTGGAATACGGTAACGACGAGTTCGGCGAGACCGAGCTCGCCGGCCTGGCCCTGGGTCAAGAGTGCGGCCGCCACACCTGTCACTCTACGGTGGTTTCGGCCCAGTTCGCCGTCATCCGGTGGTTACGCGAGTCAGCGCGCGTTCGGCCTCGATCGTGAGTCGTTCGACCAGTTCCGCGGCCGAGGGCGCATCGGTGACCAGATCTACAGACTGACCTGCCCATACGGGCGCGACCAGGCCGTTTCCGTGCGGGGCGCCGGTGCGATAGGCCCGCTGGGCGTCGAGATTGTGCACCAACTCGTCCTCGCGGCCGCGCCAGCGATCGACATCCTCGGTGCGCACGGTTCGGGCCGAATATTGCGGCGGCCAATCCGCGCCGCGCAGGATATCGGTGATCCGGCTGCGCTCGGTATCGCCGCCGCCGGCATCGATCAGCGCCTTGACGACCTCGGCGGGGACGCGCGCTTCGAGACTGGCCTGGAATCGGGTTCCGATGAGCGCCCCCGCGGCTCCGAGCGCCAGGGCGGCCGCGACCCCGCGACCGTCGGCGATACCGCCCGCGGCCAGGACCGGTGTGCTCTCGGCGAGGTCGACGACGGTCGGCACGAACGACATGGTGGACCAGCCCGCCCGGCCGTGCCCGCCCGCCTCGCCGCCCTGCGCGATCAGCAGGTCGACGCCCAGATCGAGTGCGTGCTTCGCCTCGTCGAGATCGGTGACCTGCACCAGTACCGGGATGCCCGCTCTGCGTACCCGCTGTACGAACGGAGCCGGATCGCCGAAGGAGAACATGACCGCGGCGGGGTGATGCTCCAGAACCTTCTCGATGGTGCTGATATCCACCGCCCACGCGAGAAACCCGATGCCCCAGGGCTTATCGGTCGATTCGGCGACGAGCCGCAGGTCCTGGCCCAGCCAGTCGTGATCGCCGCGGCCGCCGCCGACCATGCCCAGCCCGCCGCCATTGGATACCGCCGCCGCCAGCGCGCCGCCGGCCGCACCGCCCATGGGAGCGAGCGCGATCGGACTCTCGATTCCGAAGGTCTCAGTGAACCTCGTGGTCAACGACATAGCCCCCAGTGTCGGCACACGATTTCGGCGGGGTCAAGGAATTCAAGGGATGTTTGTGATTTCCAATAGCGCGAGTGCCTGCAGCGCCGTGCCGAATTCGGTGACGGTCGCCGGGTCGGTCAGGGAGCGCTGGGTCAGTTCTTCCACGCGGCGCAGGCGGTAGCGAACGGTATTGGCGTGCAGGTACATCCGGGTCGCGGTAGCGGCGGCGGATCCGCCTGCGGCATACCAGTTCTCGAGGGTTTCCAGGAGCCGGCGCCGCTCGTCGAACGGGAGCCGCAACAGCGGACCGAGTTGCACGCGCGCCATGCGCTCGGCCTCGACCGGTGCGGCGGCGATCAGCATGGCCAGGGGATTGTCGTCGAAACGAGCGACGCCGATGCGTCCGCGCAGGCCTGTCAGGGCCAGGCGTGCGAAGTGCAGCGCCTGCGGGGTCTCGGGCAGGGATTCGTACGGCGGGCTGATACCGACGCGGGTCCGATATTTGCGCAAGGTTTTCAGGACCGCCGCCTCGCTGTCGGCAGGCACGGCCAGCACCCCGATCTGCTGATCGGGCAGCAGCCGCCACGCGGAGGTGATCCGGTGCGCGCGCAGGGCGGATTCGATGCCGGGCAAGGCTTCTCGGCCTGGTGCGGGGACATCCGCGGCGGCGACCAGGAAGCGGGCGCTGACCGGCAGTCCGAGAATGCGGGTCGCCTCGCCCAGCGTGGTCGGATCGGCGATCACACCGGTGAACAGCGCCTCGACCAGAACCGATCGCTCGTGCTCGCGCTGCAGCAGGAGCTCCGAGGACTTCTCCCGGTACGACGTGGCCACCGCCACCGAGTACTCGCCCGCGAGCGCCCACACCTCGGCGGCCAGCGAAACCAGCACCGCGTCACTCACCCCGGGATGGCGGCGGGCCTCGGAAACCATTTCGGACCAGAGGAATTCGAAGCCGAGCCGGAAGGCGTGCAGGGTTTCGGCCAGCGGCACGCCCTGCTGGGCGCGCAGCCGGCCGGTCTCCTTCGGCGGCTCCGGATCGACCGGCGCCGTGGAGGTGAAGTGCTCGATCATCAGGGTCAGGTTCCGGGTGCACGAGGTGCGGATCGACGCGAACGGGACCTGCGCCTCATTGCGATAGGACTCCAGTTCCTGCTGGAACCGATGGGCCAGCGCCAGCCCGAGAGCGTCGATGCGGTCGAGCAGTGCGGCGGCCAGCTCGATGACTGCTTCCGATGGCTTGCTTCGCTGCATCGGACCAGGTTACTGCGGGTGTGTTTGTCGCCGAGAACAATCGGCCACCGGTGCTGTTGTCCGTGCATCCATGGGCCGGGGCCCGTTGCGGTGCGACGATCGTCCGCACATGGACTCACAGGAGCGGGCAGTGTTCACCTTCACCAGTAGTGACGGCGTCGATATCCACGTGCGGGCATGGCTCCCGGACACCGAGCCGGTCGGCATCGTCCAGATCGCGCACGGGATGGGGGAGTACGCCGCACGCTACGGCCATCTCGCCGAACGTCTTGCGGCCCTGGGTTATGCGGTCTACGCCGGCGATCATCGCGGCCACGGGCACAGCATGGCCGGCGTCCCGGGGGAGCTGGGTGTGAACGGCTGGAACCTGCTGGTCGAAGACCTGGTCACCCTCACCGGTCTGCTGCGCGGCAAACACCCCGGGGTGCCGCTGGTGCTCTTCGGCCACAGCCTCGGTTCGTTCGCTGTCCAGCAGTACATTCTCGACCATTCCGCGCTGGTCGATGACGTCGTATTGTGCGGCACCACAGCGGTGGACGAGCTCTTCGTGAATATCGCTGCGGCCGAGGGGGATCTGCTCGGGCTGTTCAATGCGGCCTTCCAGCCCACCCGCACCACCGCGGACTGGCTCAGCCGCGACGAATCCCAGGTGGATGCCTATATCGCGCATCCGTGGTGCGGGTTCGACATCGATGCGGCGAATATGGCGCTGCTGGCGGCGGTGGCGTCCGAGCGTCTGTCGGCCCCTGCCACCGTGCCGAGTGATCTGCCGCTCTACGTCATGGTCGGGGACCGTGATCCGCTCAATGACGGTCTGCGCCTGAGCAATCTGCTGGTCGAGCGCTATCGGCGGGCCGGCCTGACTGACCTCACCTACCGCGTGTACGCCGGAGCCCGGCACGAGATTCTCAATGAGACCAATCGGGACGAGGTCGAATCCGATCTGATCGCCTGGATAACTCGCGGTTAGCCGGCGGGGAGCGGTGACGACTCGCGCGTTCGCGGCGCGCGGAGGCCGGTTTGGCCCGGTCGCGGGCCGGGCACCCCCGAGGGGTTGGGGAGCACGGCTATCCGAAGGAGATCCCCTCGATGAGTCACCAAGCCAACTTTCCGGAGACCAGCACTCGACCCGGAGAGTCCCTTCTGGATTCTGTTCACTGTTCCGGTCTCGCACTTCTGCTGTGCGGCATCATCATTCTCGGATCGAGCCTGACCGCGGCCACCGACGGCTTCGACGGCTGGACGATCACCTGGTCGCTGATCAGCGCGCTGTGCCTATTGGCAGGCGCTGCAGTCATTTTGATCGAGCACCAGCACGCCCGCACCGACGGTTCGGTGCATTCCATGCAGAAATAGCGATGGCCGGAAAGAAATGATCGAGCCCCGCGGATGGCATGGGCTACATGCCAACTACGGGGCTCTGTTTCAGCCGTTACGGCTGTCGTGGCCGGTGTCGGTGGGTCAGGAGATGATCATCAGGGGCTGGGTTTCGGTTGCGGGGCACGCGGATTCGACTACGGCGGTCAGCCGGATGCGGGAGTCTCCGACGATGCCGGTGAATGCGCGCCGCCCGCCGGCGGCCTCCCGGTCCGTGGTGGCATCCACCATCTGCAAAGCCATGGCCCACTTCATCAGTTGGGCGTTCGCCTCGATTTCCGGTATATCGGGATGAATTGTCCCGCAGAATTCGGCGGTTCCGGTCGCGTGTGAGGCGAACCGGCCGCAGCAATCCCACATCCATGTCACGTGCGGTAGCGGTACTCCCGCGGCTGCGGCCGCATAGGAGTTCACCGTCTGCGAAAGATTCTCGATCGCAGCCATCGTCAGCGATTCGGTCACAGCCGAAAGGTTGCCACCTGCGGGAACAGCTAGCCCGCAACTCCTTTGAGTGCGCGTGTCGGCGCGCGCGGCGGGGTTAACTAAGCTGCTGCTCCATGGCCCTGAGCGCAACATTGCACACCTTCGCCGTCCAACTGGCCGACGTCGATCGCGGCGTCTACGTAGATTTGGATTTGCGGGTCGCGCGCCACCCGTCCGAGACCGCCGAATACATGCTGACTCGGGTTCTGGCCTACTGCCTCGAATACGAGGAGGGAATTGCCTTCAGCGAAGGCGGCATTTCCGCGACCAAGGAACCGGCGGTAGTCGTGCGGGACCTCACCACGAGCGTCACCGCCTGGATCGAGGTCGGGGCGCCCGATGTGGACCGCGTGCACCGCGGCAGCAAACTGGCCGGGCGGGTGGCCATCTACACCCACCACGATCCGGCCAAGGTGCTCTCGCAGCTTCCTGCGAAACGAATCCACCAGGGGACGGAGATACCCCTCTACAGCTTCGACCCCGGATTCATCGAGTCCGCGGTTCCCGCCATCCAGCGGCGCAACAATGTCACCCTTTCCATCACCGAGCGCCTGCTCTACCTGGATATCAACGGCACCGCCGTGCAGACCCAGATCGAACGGCACTCGCTCCGATAGCAGGCCGGTGCGGCCGACGACAGTGCCGTCGCCGGCCGCGAACAGTTCGAATTCGAGACAGCCCGCTGTCACGGCATCGACTCGGGATTCCAGCCCGAGCACAGTAGGTCGAGGGAATCGATGCGGTCGGTGGCGGTGGCGAATACATGCTGTTCGGCCACCCGCGCCGCGCCGTCGGCATCACACATGCGAATTCGCCAGCGCAGGTAGAGTTTTGCCCCGAGTCGGCCGGCGGAGGCATCCAGGACTTCGAAGGTGTCGCCGCCGCCGAACCATTGGCGGAAGCGGGCTTCGGTCGCGTCGGCGCCCTCGGCGTCGAAGGGACCGGGCGGTATCAGACCGCGGAAGTGGACATCCGGGGCGAGACAGGCCGATAGTGCGCTGAAGTCGCGGTTGGCGAGTGCTTCGAGGAACAGTCCGGAGACGGGCCAGCCGGTTTCGGTGGTGGGGTGTGTGGTAGTCATACGCTCTTTTTACGAGCGTCGGGCCACGGTTACATCGGGTGATCACCCGATCTTTCGGCGGGGTCCGTCTCGGTGGTGATCAATCCATGGCGCATGGCGAACATGGCGGCGGCGCCCCGGGTCGTGACGCCGATTTTGGTATAGATGTGTTCGATATGGCTGCCGACGGTGCGCGGGGTGATCGAAAGTTGTTGCGCGATCACTTTGTTGGAGCGAGCCCGGACCATCAGGCACAGGACCTCCACTTCGCGCGCGGTGAGTCCGGCGACCTGCACGGTGCGGCGTGGTACCGGCTGATCGGCGGCGATGAGTACCGCGCGCACCGCGTCCGCGTCGAGCCGGCCGGCGGCGACCTCCGCGTTGAGCAGCGCGGCACCCGCATCCGGGGTCAGTGCGCCGCGATGCGGGCGGTCTTCGCGCACGGCCTGATAGGTCTGGGCGGCAGCCAGTACCCGCGCGGCGAATGGTATTGCGGCGCCGGACAATCCGCGCGGATAGCCGGATCCGTCCATGCGCTCGTGGCACATACCGGCGATCGTACCGAGCTGTCGTAGTGGAAGGCTCCGGGAAAGTACCCGCTCGGTCAGGTAGGGGACCATCCGCACGCGTTCCCACTCCGTGGCCGACAACCCACCCGTCTTGTTCCAGATACCGGTGGAAACGCCGATAACGCCGAGCCTGCACACCAGAGCTGCTCGTACGATGTCGGTCACCTCGGCGGGCGACATTCCGCGGAGGCGGGCGGCCGTTCCGGCGAGAGCGGCGGTAGCGCGTGAATGTCCCTGGAAGCACGGTGCTTTCAGGTCGGCGTAGTCGGCGAAGGTTTCCAGGATCGCAGTCAGTTCGGCATCCGGTATCGACCGGTCCAGTGGCGCGCAGCCCTCGATGACAACACGCCAGGCGTCGACCGTATCCATACCGTCGAGGATGTCGTCGCGCTGTGCGCAGAGCTCGACCAGTGCCGGATCGAATTCGGAGCCGCTACGATCTCGGAGCATCCCGATAGCGGCGTCCGGCCCGCCGACACGGCAGAAGACCTCGGCATCGTCCGCGATCTGGACCACTCGCATGACCGCCGCGATCTGTAGGCCGGACAGCCCATTCGGTACCCCTCTGCCGTCCCATCGTTCGAAGGCCTGCGGCAGGGCGATCCGTACCGAGTCGGGCAATCGCAGCCGATCGGCAATATCGGCCGTGGTCTGGCAGTGGGTGACGAAGGAATTCGCCGCATCCCGGAAGCCTCCGGCCAGGAAACGGCCCGCCATGGTGATTCGCCGCATCGGGGACAGGCCGGGGCCGAGGTGACGGAGTAGGAAGCTCATCATGGGCGGCCCCGCCTTGTCGACCAGATAGCTGTCCGCCCTGATCTGGAGATCGTCGCCGAACCATGCGGCCATTTCATGGGAATCGGCGACGCAGCCCACCCAGGCCAGCAGCGAGACGTAGAAGGCGGCGGCCTGATCCTGCTCGGAGAGCCCTGCGGCCGCGGCCAGCCGGGTGGCTATCACGGTTTGGCGCAGCACATGCTCTTCCGGCTGGCCCAGTCCGAGATCGGTCGCCAGCGACAGGGACGCGACGAGTTCTGCCAGCCGCGGTCCGGGGGACACTCGCTCCACCATTGTGGTGAGCATATCGCCGGTACGCGGGAGCCGTGGCAAGGTTTGGTAGCGGACTTGTTGCCGTTTCCGATAGGCAAGTCGTCCGGCTTCCGAACACAGCGTCATACGACAATGCAGGGAGATGCATTCATGGGTTTTGCTCGTACGTTCGCTACCTGTGCGACAGGGTTCGCCGCATTCGGATTGGCTGCCGCCGGTACCGCTGGTACCGCTGCCGCCGATCCGGTCGCAATTCCTTTCCAGATCAATCCGGCGCCTTTCGGGAATCCGAACGGCAGTTTCGATGCCTTCCCCGGCCGCTGCGCCGCCGTGGTCGGTACACAGCCCGGAGTTGTTGTCATTACCGGTTCGATGCCCGGTGGCTGGGGATGTCCGCTCTCCTCATCGGTGAGTTGGATCAACCTTTCCAACGGTGCGACGGGAGGTGCGGTGCTCTCCGACGGGTTGAACGGTATTCCGGCGGCGGCGACGTTGCAGACGGGCGTCGGCCAGGTCGCGCTCATTCTCAATACCGCGAGTGGCGGCACCACCACGCCGGGGTTGGCCACGTTCTACGTGCCGTAGTGCTGTCGTGCCGGGCGCCGAAAAGTATTGCGGTTGTTCGGCGCCGGGCTGGCGAGGTACGGTGCTGAATATGCAGCGCGCACAGTCGACTACGACGCCGGACTACATCCCGGCGCGCTGATTCATGTTCTGACATCGAGCCCCGGGCGAGTGCCCGGGGCTTTCTCGTGTGGTCACTCGCCTGCAGTTTCAGGAGGAGACCATGCACGACCACCGCAAACTCGGCCGCGAGCTGGACCTGTTCGACACCGATCCACTGATCGGGGCGGGCCTGCCGTACTGGCTGCCCGATGGGGCCATCGTGCGGCACGCCCTGGAGGAGTACATCCGCGATGCGGAACGGCGGGCCGGGTATCGGCATGTGTATTCGCCGGTGCTCGGCAAGCGGGCGCTGTACGAAATATCCGGGCACTGGGAGCATTACAGCGACGATATGTATCCGCCCATGGCGGTCGGCGGGGAGCAGTTGGTGCTGCGGCCGAGCCTGTGCCCGCATCATGCGCTGATCTATCGATCGCGCTCGCACAGCTATCGCGAACTGCCGCTGCGGATTGCGGAGCTGGGTGGCATGTATCGCTCCGAAATGTCCGGTGCGCTGGGCGGTTTGACCCGGGTGCGCGCTATTCAGCTCAATGACGCGCACATCTTCTGCACCCTGGAGCAGGTTGCCGAGGAGGCGGTGGGGGCGCTGGAGCTGATCGGCTCGGCGTATCGCGCGCTGGGTATCAGCGCGGCCCGGTACCGGCTGTCGCTGCCTGGTCCGGAGGGGAAATATGTTGCCGGACAGGATATGTGGGAGCAGGCGAGCAAGCTGCTCGTCGCGGCGCTCGACGGGGCCGGGCTGGAGTACGAGGCGGTGGCCGGGGAAGCGGCGTTCTACGGCCCCAAGATCGATGTGCAGGTGCGCGACAGCGCCGGGCGGGAATCGACCCTGTCCACCGTGCAGGTGGATTTCTACCAGCCGCAGCAGTTCGACCTGCACTATGTCGGCGCGGACGGGGCGAAGCATCGGCCGGTGATGGTGCACCGCAGCATTATCGGCAGCGTCGAGCGGGCCGTGGCGCACGTGATAGAGCAGCACGGCGGCGCGTTTCCGGCCTGGCTGGCCCCGGTGCAGGTGGCGGTGCTGCCGGTCTCCGAGAGCGAGAGTTCGGCTGCCGCACAGTTTCTGGACCGCTGCACCGCCGCCGGGCTGCGTGCGCAGGTCCTGGATGCGGGCAGTCTCGGTGCGCGGGTGCATGCTGCGCGGCTGGTGCCGTACCAGGTGGTCATCGGGCCGATCGAAGCGGCGAACGGGGAGGTCGCGGTGCGGCTGCGCGACGGGCGCCGGCTCGCCGCGCAACCCGCCGACGTGGTGGTCTCGCACGTCGGCGGGTTGGTGAGCGATCACAGCGCTGACCTGTGGGCGGCCTGAGGCGGGCCGGTGTTGTGGCGAGTCGAACCGGCTGCGTCGCATCTCAATTCGATGGGACCGGTCCGTGTTGCGCGCGTTATGCTGCACGGCGAAACCGCCTGGCTCCGGTAGCCCGGGGCGGCGGTGGAACATCGTGGGGACGCGGCCGGTACGGCCGTATGACAGAAAGGCCGAAACAATATATGCGAGGCATGGCTGTGCGAGGGGCGCAGGGGCGCCGCCACAGATCCCGGGGTGGATGGCTCGAGCGCACCGTAGCGGGTGCCGTTGTGGCTGTATTGCTGCCGTTCGGGGCGTCGGTGGCAGTGGCAGGTCCGGCGTCGGCGGAGTACGACCCGTCCGGATTCGACTTCATGGTCGACTCCAGTATGGGGACGATCAAATCCCGGATCTTCCGTGCGGCCGATGGCAATACCGACCGCGTGGTTTACCTGCTCGACGGTGAGCGGGCACAGAACGACCTGAACGGCTGGGAGCTGCACACCGGCATTCCGGCGGCCCTGGCCAAGTTCAATATCAATGTGGTGCTGCCGGTCGGCGGCGAATCCAGCTTCTACGCCGACTGGAATCAGCCGAGCAATTTCTTCGGCGTCAATCCTGATGCGTCGGCGCTGCCGGGGCGGGACTCCGGATCGGCCGTGGGCGGCTGGGACGAGACGCAGGGCAAGACGAATACCTACCAGTGGGAAACGTTCCTCACGCACGATCTGCGTGATGCGCTGCGGGATCGGCTGGGCTTCAGCGATAGCCGCAATGGCGTGTTCGGGCTGTCCAGCGGTGGCAGTGCCGCGGTGGTGCTGGCCGCCTACCACGCTGACCAGTTCGTCTATGCCGGTTCGCTTTCCGGCTATCTGCACTCCTCGGCGCCCGGTATGCGGCAGGCCCTGGGGCTGGCCATGATCGCGGCCGGTGGCTACAACATCGACGCCATGGCGCCGGCGGACAGCCCGGCCTGGGATCGGCTGGACGCGGTGTCGTTCGCGCCGCTGCTGATCGCCAACAACACGCGGCTGTACATCGCCTCGGGTAGTGCGATTCCGGCGCAGCAGGATTTGTCCTCGGCGGATGCGGTCATCCAGGGCATGCCGCTGGAGGGCATCGCGCTGGCCAATACCAAGGCATTCCAGTCGCGGCTACAGGAGCTGGGCTACGACAATGTGACCTACGACTTCCCGAGCATCGGCGTGCACAACTGGGGCAACTGGGAACAGGTGGCCAACCGGCTGCTGCCCGATATCGCGCAGCACATCGGTAAGCCGCTGCCCGCCGGTGCGCAACCGGCGCCCCCGGCCGACGGTCCTCCGGGTGGCGGTCAGCCGCCGGCCGGTGGCGCTCCGCCCGCGAAATAGTCTGTTCTGCACAGAGATCCGCCGCTGCCCGATAGTCGGGCAGCGGCGGATCTGTTCGGTGTCAGCGAACTAGCACGCCAGGGCGCTAGTTGGTCTTGATGGGTGCGTCATCGGTCCAGCCCCAGCGGTTTTCGATCCGCACCGTGATATCGGCCTGAGGTGCCCTGGCATTCGAGACGAACTGATAGCGCTGCAGTTCGCCCCAGTCGCGGGTCCAGTCGTGGTCGAGATAGGCCGGGACGGTGCGCGGCTGCAGCAGCAGATCGATCCAGCCGAGCGGCCCGCCTCCGGTATCGTCCTGCCAGGTTTCGGAGACCTGCGAATTGAGCTTGTCGGGCAGAATGCGCCAGCCGGGCACCTCCGCGACACCGTCCTTGTGATCGAAGGGGTGCTGGCACGGGAAGGCCAGGCCCACATGGAAATCCGCCAGTACCGGATCGGTGCTGCCCACCACGGAATTGAGGGTGGCCAGGCGCGGGAGCCGGGGCGGGGTGACGGCCAGCCACTGCTTTCCGGTGGGATCGTCGGCCTTGGCCACCAGGCGAATCGCATTGGTCTGCGCGGGAATTCGATCGAGTGCGATCGGCAGATTCCGCCACATCGGGGCGCCGCCGATACTCGGGGGAACAAGATCGCCCAGGGACTTGACGGTGCCGTCATCGGCGCGGTGCGCGAACTCGACCTGCAACTGCTGACCGTCGACCGCTCGGCCGCTGTCGTCGACCGAGGCGATCTGACCGGCGACGGTCAGAATCAGCACCTGGTAGGCCGAGTCCTTGTGTGCGGCGGTGAGATCCAGCTGGTACCACTGGGTGGTCAGGTGGGCCGGTTGCTTGTCGCCGGTGGTGTAGCTGCCCAGTACCGGTGTGCGGGCCGGATCCAGGCCGAATGGCAATTCGGTGGTACTGCCATTGATTCCGGTCACCTTGCGGGTATTGCCGCCGGGGCCACCTGGACCGCCGGGCGGGGGACCGGGCTTCTTGCCGCCGGGTCCGCCGCTGCCGCTGGGCGGGCCGCCCGGACCCGCGTCCGGGATGAGTTCGCCCAGTCCGTTGGCGGTGAATCCGGCATTGTCCGCGGCGAGGCTGTCGGCGGTGGTGCCGGTGTAGGGATGCAGTAGTGAGTCCGCGGTATTCGTCTCTACCAGAACGTCATCGGCCATGGCACAGGAGTGACCCGCGAGGGTGCGGAGATTCGACAGCGCGACCGAATAGCCCGGGTACTGGTCGTAGGCGGCGTGCGCCATCGAGGCCACCTCGAACAGCACCAGTGCGGCCGCGGCGACGGTCAGCGGGCGGAACGTGAATCGACTGAAACGCGTTGTGCTGCTGTTCTTTGCGGCGCCAGGCGCGTACGGCTCACGGTAGTACTGCCAACCGGCCACCGCGACGCACAGCACCGCCAGGCAAAGGAACAGCGTGGCGATTCCCATACCGCCCAGCAGTGGTGCGCGATCCGGCCAGGACACACCGTAGCCGGAGACATACCACCAGCCGTTCGAGCCGGTGAAGGTGACAGCGAGCAGGAACAGCACGGCCGCCGCGAACAGCGAGCGTGTGTAGCGGGCGCGAATCACGGTGCTGCTCACCGCGACTGTTGTTATCGCCGCCAGCGCGGCAGCCAGTCCCGCGTACACACCGAAGTGGTGGGTCCACTTGGTGGGGGTGAACATCATCAGCAGCAGGGACATGAACACGATGCCGAGCACCCGTGCCACCGGTCCGCGTGCGGTGCTCGGGATCCGGCCGCCCTTGCCGCGGGCCACCAGGACGCATATCGCCAAGCACAGCAGCATGCCGAGAATGCCGAAGCGCCGGGACAGTGAGCCGTCGGGGGTCAGTGACAGCAGCGACTCCCACCGGGTGGGCTCATCGATCCAGGAGAAATCGGGGCCGACGAGCTGGCGCACACGGGTGGCTTCCAGTACGGATGCCAGGGTCTGATCCGCGAAGACCACCACCAGGACGAGTGTGCCGGCCGCCAGGACAGGTGCGAGAAATGCGCTGTAGCGCAACAGCATTCGTGTCGACCGGCCGGAATCGGTGCGGGCGCGGGCGATGAATGTCTGAAGTATCGGCCGTGATCCGGCGAGCAGGGCGGCCACGCAGATCAGTCCGCTCGGCCCGGCCGCGAGCGAGAATGCCGCGACGAGTACGGCGACGGCGGCGGGGAGCAGTCGCCTGGTGGCGATCGCGCGCTCCATCGAGCACCAGGTGAGCAGTGCGCCCAGTGCGATGAGCGGTTCGGGACGCAGGCCGTTGTTGTACGGGAGCCATACGGCCAGGAAAACCAGCCCGGCCGTCCACCGCGCCACGGTGTTCGCGCGTACTCGGGAACCCAAGCGTGGCAGCACTTCCCGGCTGATCACCAACCAGCACAGCAGCCCCGCCAGCAACGAGGGCAAGCGCATCCAGAGACTCGCGTCGCTGATCCGCGTCATCTGCGCGAGCACCTCGTACGGCCAGCCGAACGGAGCCTCCGCGACCCCGAACCAGCGGTAGTAGTTGGCCGTATAGCCCGCATGCTTGGACACCCGGGCCATGGTGAGGATGTAGCCGTCGTCGGAAGTATTGGCGCCGATCGCATGCCACAGCAGCAGGGTGCCCATCACGACCGCATCGGCGACGGTGAACCGCCACCAGCGCGCGGGAAGGAACCGGCGCTTACGGCGTCCGTCGGAGGTGTCGAGGAGGTAGAGGCAGACCAGCGCGACGAGGGTGAACAGCACCGCTCCGGCGATTGCCGCACGCTTCAGCAGGCTTGGGCTGGAGGAGAATCGGGAATCGATATCGGCATGCAGCTTCGCATCCCCGAGCCGGGTGCGATCGAGATCGGTGTAGATCCCGACAACCTGCGGCCGCACATCCTTGTCGACCGTAGTGCGGAAAGGTGTGCCGTCCTTATGATTCAGGCCGGTCAGCTCCGCAGTGGTGGCAGTGGCGGTCGAATGCACTTCGAGCGCCGAGCAGAGCGGAGCCGGCGCATTCTCCTGATTGGCAACGGGCGCAGAGCCATTCCCCAGCGCGGTATTCGCGCCGGAGTCTCCGTTACCGCCGGGCGGGGGGCCGATGGCCGGCGGCGTGGCGCCTGCGGATTGCGGAGCGCCTGCCGGTGGGTTCACTCCAGCGGGCGGGTTCGCCCCCGCAGGTGGAGCTGCGCTAGCGGGCGGGGTTGCGCCTGCAGGTGGAGTTGCACCAGCGGGTGGGGTTGCCCCTGCCGGAGGCGTGACTCCCGCAGGTGGGGTCGCTCCAGGAGGTGGAGTCATGCCCGGCGGAGGAGCCATTCCGGGGGGTGGGGTAGCGCCTGGAGGCGGAGTTCCGCCCGGCGGGGGATAGGGAGCGCCCGCGGGTGGCAGTGGGGCGCCTGAGGGCGGGGTCGCGCCGGATGATGCGCCGGAGCCGATTCCATTCGCCGGAGCCCCGCCCGGTGCCGGAGCGGTCCCCGCCGTCGGCGGCGTCCCCCCGCCGGATGCGGCATCCACGCCGGTGATATCGCTCAGTGAGGCGGTCAACAGCGGGATATCGCGCAGCAGCACCGACAAGGTCCGCCCCGAACCTGCCTTGTCCTCGATCCGAGCCAGCAGCCCCTTGGCGCTCGCCTCGGGCCCCTGCCCCGGAACCGTCGCCAGCACGGTGCCGCTGGGCAGATCCCGCAACGCCGTGCAGGGCACACTCAAATCGAGGGTCAGCGGCACATAATCCACCAGCGCCGCAGTGACCTGAACCGACTGCCCCTGCGGCCAATCCAAGCTCGCTCGATCCTGCCTGACCGGAAGTAGCGGTGTCAGCACCGCCAGCAAAATACCGAGCACCCCCGAAATGAGAGCGACCAGCTGAACTCGGACGAATCCGGAAGAGTCTGCACGCACAATCGACGATGCTAACCACCGCACCAGCGAAACCCCCTGTCACATAATCGGAATCGAGCGCACCCCGTAGCCCCGCCGCCCGCGTACCGACCCTGCCTTGTTTGCACCGCCCCAGGTCGAAACCCCGCCGAACGCGGCAGAACCCCCAAACGTGCGCTCAACGATCTCGCGCAGATACTAAGCGCCCGCACAGCCCATGGCTACGTGTTTAATGCGGCACTGGCACTGGCACTGGCACTGGCACTGGCACTGGCACTGGCACCGCCCGGCCGCGCCGGTGCGGCCAGCGATGCACTGAAGGTATCCGGGCGGCGATGTATCGAGGCCGTTAGGGCCATTTGTGAACACGGAATGTTTCATTCCGAAACATCAACGCCACCAATGGATCTTGCTGTAGCGTCCTCGCCAGAACGGGTCGATCGGGCCCGGCTCGCCTTGGAGAGTGTGTATGAAACTCACGAAGTACATTGCGGCCCTTGCTATGTCGGTTGCCGCGATCGTATCCATGAACACCGGACAGGCCGGCGCCGGCGCGATCGGTTCGGTGCTCAATACGAATCAGGTACTGGCCCAAGGGGATTACTTGACGACAATAGCCCAGGACAGTCCAGCCTTCGCCATCCTGCAAGGAGACGGCAACTTCTGCGTCTATCGCGGAACCGGGCCGAGTAACAATCTGGGCGGCGTCTGGTGTTCCAGCACCTCCGGTCATTCACAGGTTTTCGCCACCATGCAGGGCGACGGAAACTTCGTCATCTACAAAGGCACCGGCCCCGGCAACAATCAGGGCTACCTCTGGGGCACCGGCGCCCATAGCGGAGCCTCCGGTTTCTACCTCGAACTCAACGGTTCCGGCTTCGGGCACTCGAACCCGAACCTCCAGGTAGTCGGATTCCCCTCCAGCGGCAGGAACACCTGCTACTGGTCCAGCGACGGCAATTGCAACTTGGGCGGTTAGCACCGCAACGGCACCCGCGGATCAGTCGAGTGCGTGATCTTGGCGGAGATAGTGCAACAACCTGGCTCGGTGCTGGCGGCGTCGTCAGCACCGAGCCAGCAGCCCTCAGAGGTGTTCGGCGGCAACTCGTGGGGCGAGAACGGCCACGACAAGCGCCCGGCGACAACACGAGCCCACGCCCATGACGCGAAGATCAGCCCCTAATGACCGGCCCCGACAACTGGCGCCCCGATCCACACTTCCCGTCCTCCGCTTTTAGTTTTCGTCTCGAGAACGGGACCACAGCCGGTCGACCCCGCCGGTACCGCAGGTAATCCGTCTCAACTGCGGAAGGTAAGCCGGGTACCCCTCCCCACGTGCCCAGCACGGCCATCTCGGGCTTTGCCCGCACCCCCTGCTGACCAACCCTGTCCGAGGGGCAAGAAACCCAGGTGCACCGACGGTTTCGGCATAGAAACCCTCGGCGACCATGGACGGAACAGCGGGTCTCTCAGCGGCACAACGGTTATCAGGTCTATCCCGCCTAAACACCTGCTGTGCGGTCGGAGAGAAGGCCTGTGCAGTGCCTGCTTCGGGGGGATTCGAGACCGAGACAGGCCGGTGCACCTGGGTTGCTTGCGCCGAGAGGCGGTGGTGGGTCCCTGGGTGCGGGCAGGGCCCGAGATGGCCGTGCTGGTGGCGCCGGGTGGGGTACCCGATTTACCTTCCGGGCCAAGGAGATACCTGCGGTACCAGCGGGGTCGACCGGCTGTGGTCCGGTTTCAGAGACACAACACGAAAAGACAAGAGCCGAAAGACAAGGACGCCTGGAAACAAGGGATCGAAGAACACGAACCCGGAAGGCCACCTCGGGCAACGGCCTGCCGCAGGAGCGGGATCAGGCCCGCAGGGCAGGGCAGGGGCAGGGAAGACTCGCGGTCTGGCGTGGTGGTGTGGTCCGGTGGGCGAGCGGATTCGGTGGTGGCCCTCAGTGGTGTTGCCGCCCTGCGGGTACGCGTCCGGGGCGAGGAAACCTGTTGTCGCGGTGGAGTTGTCATTGTTCGGCGAGCGAACCGGCCCGAAAGCCGATGCGACAACGACCTCTAGCACCGACAGGAACAACCTGTCGGTGACACCAGGGGCGGGAAACCTATTGTCGCGGTGGGGGTGTGATGGCCCGGCGGAGCACCCGGTACCGAACCGGTGACAACCCCGAGGCACGACACACCCTGCGAGGCCGCAGCGACGGCGGAACCTCGGTCAACAACTCACCCGGGTGATGCAGGTGATTGACCCGTGGCGTCCGGGACGGATCCACATGAGCGGGGGCGATCCACGCCGTCCGGCCCGGGAAATCCGAATCCTGACCGAGTTTGATCGTTTTCCACCCGCGTGGGCCGTCCTTCACCAGGGCGTGGCAGTGATCGCACGCCAGAGTGAGGTTCTCGATGTCGGTGGGGCCGCCCTTGCTGAACTCGGTCACATGATGGGCCGCCGCCATACTCGCCGGAGCCGAACACCCCGGGCGGGTGCACCCGCGTTCGGTGGCGATCAACGCCAACCGCTGTGCCGGGTTCGCCAACCGGATTTCCCCGATATGCAACGGCATCCCGTTCTTGTTCTTCACGAGGATGAACGTCTTGGAGTCGCGGGCCATCAACTTGAGGGCGTTCTCGACCGGGATCTGCCCACCGGTCGCCAAAGTCGCCACCCCCGCAGCGCGTTCGACATCTTCGATGTCGATGGTCATGATCGTCGACACCGGCAGGCCGCGATGCGAGCCGAGCTTGGCGGGGTTGAAGTCCGGGTGCAACACCGCCATGAGGGCATCGTGCTGGCGTTGGGCCTTGCTGCGCTCGTCCCGGGCCGCGCACGCTTCCAGCACCTCCCGCGGCACCGGGTTGTCCTCATCCTCAGCCCACGGGCTTTCCTTGTCCGCAGGGTTGCACATACCCGGACGCGCCAGCTTCGCCATCACCGCATCGAACGCCGCACGAGCATCCGGGGTGAGCTCGACAGTGAGGGTGGACATCAGGTCGTAGCGTTGTGGGCTCAGGATCGCGCTGCGCTGGTTCTGCCGATCCGCGTCCTCGGTCAGCTTGCCGTCCGGGTCCAGGTAGCCCAGGATCATCTCCCCGATCCTCGGCAAATGCGTCGGATCCAAGGCACGGGCCTGCCGGGCGAGTTGTTGTTCGGCGTAAGCACGGGCCTCGGGAGCGACCTTGCCGGGCAACCGGTTCATGACCTGCCGGATCACCCGCACATGATCGAGCGAAATCGCACCCTCGTCCAAAGCCTGGGCCGAACACGGCAGCACCGGGGCCGGGTCGGGCTCGTCACCGACGCGGTGCCACACCGCGAGGTCCTCCGCGGTGCGCCACCGGTTGATCGCGTCCCCGTGCGAAATGTGCAGCACCGATTGCAAATACAGGGCCGGGCTACCGGACCCGTTGAGAGCGGGCAAGGACCGTGCGCAGGCTTGCACGATCAGATCCCGTTGCACCGACGCCAACCGGCGAGTGCTGGTTTCGATCTGCTGCATCAACGCCACAATGTCGGTGTCCGACACCGGAATCAACGACAGGTTGGTGAGGGAATCGACCGCCGCGACCAGTGCGGCTGCACCGGTCGCGATAGCGGATTCTCCCCCTGATTCCATGCCTCTATTCTACTCCCGGAAAACAGACCCGGAAAGGTGAATTCCGTTGTGATATAAGGCTATTCAGAATATTCGGGTTTTATCTTTCGTCTTGTTCTTGTGTCTTGCTCTTCTTGTCCAGGCGTCTTTGTATTTTGTGCTCTTATCAGTGGAAATGAGGGCGGAGGTGTGGGGTTTGGTGGGCGATGTCAGGCAAGCCTCGATTATCGGTGTCGCTTGCGCGAGTCCTCCGGCGAGAACACGTCTTCAGGCCGTGCGCGCTGTGGCTGAACGGACTGTTCGGTTGTAGGTGGGCGAGTGGCGGCCGGGGGCTGGGAGGTCGGGGTTGCTCGTCTAGGCTGGCGGTTATGGACCCGAACATTTTGTCGGTGTACACAGGTTTGGTGGTCGGCGTGGCCGTGGATACCGTTTACGGGATTCTGGTTGCTGTCTCGCCGGTTGTCGGTGACCCCTTCGGGGTGGTGGCGCATCCAGAGTGTGTGCTGGGGGCGCTGTCGGCCGGCACGTTCTGTACCGGGTGAGGGTGTGACTGCCGCGGAGGCGCTCGATGATCTCGGCGCCGTTGTGCGGCTGCGGCGGCCGGTGCGGCGCGTTGTGTCGCTGGTGCCGTCGCTGACCGAGGCTATTGCGGTGAGTTGCCCGGATCTGTTGGTCGGCGCTACCGAGTGGTGTACGCATCCTCCGGAATTGGCGGTCGAGCGGGTTCGGGGGACGAAGAATCCGAATGTTCGGCGGATTGTCGAGATTGCTCCGGATCTGGTGGTGTGCAATCAGGAGGAGAATCGGCGGATCGATGTCGAGCGGCTTCGGGATGCCGGTATTGCGGTGTGGGTGACCAGGATTCGGACGGTGGAGGAAGCGTTCACATCCATGGGCCGCCTCTTCACCGTGGGCCTCGACGCCGGGATGCTGGACTGGTTGGGTCAGGCCGAGGCGAGCTGGGCTCCACCGCCGCCGAAAACGCTACGCAATGCGGTGATTCCGGTGTGGCGGGATCCCTGGATGGTTGTCGGGCGGGACACCTTCACCGGTGATCTTGCGCGGCGGCTCGGATTGCGACTCGTCCACGTGGACCTGCCGGAGCGGTATCCGACGGTGTCCACTCAGGAGTTGGTGGCGAACGTCGATCTTGCCGTGCTTCCGGACGAGCCCTACGTTTTCACCGAAACCGATGGCCCGGAAGTCTTTCCGGGCATAGCTGTGGCATTGGTCGAGGGCCGCCACCTCACCTGGTACGGCCCCTCATTGGTCACCGCCCGCGAGTCGCTGACCGACCGATTGGCACAAGCCGACGTTCGGCCACACCTAAATTAGCTTGCCGACCCCCGGCCGACTCTGCGAACGAGGCCATACCGCCTCTCGACCGGCAGGCCGCGCGTTCGATCCGCGCCGGGGGCACCGAAATCACCCATCGTTGCCGCAGAATGGGCCCTAGGTAGTGGCCGCCGCTTCGATGGGAGCTAGCGCTGTGCATGATGACCGTCGGTTGATCGAGAGTCGGCTCGGACGGGTGCTGGGGGAACGGATCGTTCCGGCGATCTATCCGGAGTCGGTGCCGCTCAGGGCATCCATGTGGGTTGCGCCGGATGAGCCGGTGCCGGTGGCGGAGGGGTTGGCCGGGCCGCGCACCGGGGTCGCGTCGGGGGACCGGTGGGGTGCGCCCTGGGGGACGAGTTGGTTGACGGTGGAGGGGACGGTTCCCGCGGCGTGGGCGGGTAAGACTGTCGAGGCGATCATCGATCTCGGGTTCGATCGGAATATGACTGGATTTCAGTGCGAGGGGCTGGTTTATCGGGCGGATGGGTCGCCGGTCAAGGGGTTGCATCCGCGTAATCAGTGGGTGCGGGTCGCGGCGCCCGCGGTCGGCGGGGAGGAGGTGGTGCTGCATGTCGAGGCGGCGTCCAACCCGATCATTCCGTTCTTTTCGCCGACCGCCCTGGGCGACAGGCTCACCGCCGGTGGAGAGCCGCAGTATCGGCTGGGGCGGATGGACCTCGCGATCTTCGACGAGCAGGTCTGGCAATTGGTGATGGATCTGGAAGTGCTCGGCGAGCTGATGCACGAGATGCCCGAGGATCCGGCCCGGCGCTACGACATTGTGCGGGCGATCGAGCGCGCGCTGGACGCCATCGATCTGCAGAATGTGAACGCGACCGCCGAGGCTGCGCGCGAATGTCTGGCCGAGGTGCTGGCCGCGCCGGCGATAGCGTCGGCGCACACGATTTCCGCTGTCGGACATGCGCATATCGATACGGCCTGGTTGTGGCCGCTGGGGGAAACGGTGCGCAAGGTCGCGCGCACCACCGCGAATATGACCGCGCTGCTGGCAGACGAACCCGACTTCATCTTCACGATGTCCCAAGCCGCCCAATACGACTTCCTGAAACAGCATCGGCCCGAGGTCTACGAGCGGGTAAAGAAGGCGGTGTCGGACGGCCGGTTCGTGCCCGCCGGCGGGATGTGGGTGGAGTCGGATACGAATATGCCGGGCTCGGAGGCGATGGCGCGGCAGTTCGTGTACGGGAAGCGGTTCTTCCTGGAGGAGTTCGGGATCGAGAACCAGGAGGCGTGGCTACCGGACACGTTCGGATTCGCCGCGGGACTGCCGCAGATCATCAAGGCGGCAGGGGCCAAATGGCTGCTGACACAGAAGATCTCATGGAGCTCGATCAATCAGTTCCCGCACCACACTTTCCTGTGGGAGGGCATCGACGGGACCCGCATCTTCACCCACTTTCCGCCGGTCGACACCTACAACTGCTCGATGCAGGGCAGTGAGATCGCGCACGCCGCAAGGAATTTCAAAGACAAGGGCCGTGCCTCGATGTCACTGGCGCCCACCGGGTGGGGCGACGGCGGTGGCGGCACCACGCGGGAGATGGTCGCCAAGGCCGCCAGGATGAAGAACCTCGAAGGCTCGCCGAAAGTGCTGTGGGACAAGCCCGCCGACTTCTTCGCCAAGGCCGAGGCCGAGTATGCGAACACGCCGGTGTGGGTGGGAGAGCTGTATCTGGAATTGCATCGCGCCACCTTGACCAGCCAGGCGAAGACCAAGCAGGGTAACCGTCGCAGCGAGCACCTGCTGCGGGAAGCCGAGCTGTGGGCCGCCACCGCGGCGGTGCGCAAGAACGCCGAATACCCTCGTGCTGACTTGGATCGCCTCTGGAAGACGGTGCTACTGCACCAGTTCCACGATATTCTGCCGGGCTCGGCGATCGCCTGGGTGTATCGCGAGGCCGCGCAGACGTACGCGGCGGTGACGCAGGAGCTGACCGAGATCATCGAGCGGGCCCAATGGGTGCTCGGCGGTGAGCGGGCCGGACCGAACGGCTTCAATTCGACGCCGCACACCTGGCAATCGGTACCGGCCGGGGCGGCCGCTGTCCCGGAGCAGTCCGGCTCGTGCTCGGTGACCGCACGCGCCGAGGGCGGCTTCGTCCTCGAAAACGGTGTGCTGCGAGTGGAAATCGATGTGCGCGGGCTGGTCGTATCGGTCTTCGACCTCGCGCACCAGCGTGAGACCTTGCCGCCGGAATCGGTCGCGAACCTGCTGCAGCTGCATCCGGACCTGCCGAACTCGTGGGATGCCTGGGACGTCGACCGTTTCTACCGGAACCGGGTCACCGACCTCGTCGAGGTGGATTTCCTTGCGGCAGGCCCGGATTCGACCGAATCCGCCGTGGTTCGGGTCGGCCGGTCGTTCGGGTCCTCGAAGGTCGAGCAGACCCTGTCGCTGCGGGCGGGCGCACGTGGCCTCGATATCGACACCGGCGTCGACTGGCACGAGACCGAGAAATTCCTCAAACTCGCGTTCCCCCTGGACATTCACGCCGACCGCTACGCCTCCGAAACCCAGTTCGGGCATATGTTCCGGCCGACCCACACCAATACCAGCTGGGAGTACGCGAAGTTCGAAGCCTGCAATCACCGGTTCGTGCACGTCGCCGAGCCGGGCTGGGGTGTGGCGCTGGTCAACGATTCGACCTACGGCCACGATGTCACCCGCACGGTCCGGGCCGATGGCGGGACCACGACGACGGTGCGGGCGTCGCTTGTGCGGGCGCCGCGGTTTCCCGATCCGGAGACCGACCATGGCACGCACACCTTCCGGCACTCGCTGATTCCGGGCGCCTCGATCGGCGATGCGGTGTGTGCGGGCTACCGCATCAACCTCGCCGCGCCCATCACGCCGACCGTTGCCGAGGCGGTCGCGCCGCTGTTCACCATCGACAACCACGCAGTGGTGACCAGCGCCGTCAAGCTCGCCGACGACGGTAGCGGCGATGTGGTGCTCCGCGTGTATGAAGCCGAGGGCGGCCGGGCCTCGGCCCTTGTCACCCTCGGATTCGATACCTCCGGATTGCAGGTTTGCGATCTGCTGGAGCGGCCGACAGAAAGCGATACGCCCGCAGTTCTGGACGGTTCGGCAGTGCGGCTGCAGCTGCGCCCTTTCCAGCTGGTCACCCTCCGGTTCTCCCGCGTCTGACCCGGCGAATCGCGTCGAAGTCACAAATCTCACCGCGCTGGTCGAGCGGCCTCGGGCATAAGTTCGGCGGTTCGAGGATTGTCACAGGAGGCGGGTGTTCGTCGCCCGCCACCGAACTTGCCGATTTCTCTGAAAGCTGGTGCTCGTATGCCCATCGCACTGTCCCTTCTCGACTTGGCGTCGATCGCGCCCGGGCAGACCGCGCGTGACAGCTTCGACAACAGCGTCAAGTTGGCGCAGGCCGCGGAGCGCAGTGGGCATCGCCGGGTCTGGTACGCCGAGCACCACAATATGAGCTCGATCGCCTCCAGTGCGACGAGCGTTCTCATCGGCTATGTGGCGGCGCATACCGACACCATCCGGCTCGGAGCCGGCGGGATCATGCTGCCCAATCACTCGCCGCTGGTGATCGCCGAGCAGTTCGGCACGCTGGAGACGCTGTTCCCCGGTCGCATCGATCTGGGTCTGGGCCGCGCACCGGGCAGCGATCAGAAGACCATGCTGGCCCTGCGCCGCAATCCCGCCTCGGCGGATTCGTTCCCGCAGGATGTGCTCGAACTGCAGGGCTACCTGTCGGGTCATTCGCGCATCCCGGGCGTCAAGGCCGTGCCGCGCGCGGAAGGCATTGTGCCGCTGTACATTCTGGGCTCGTCGCTGTTCGGCGCTCAGCTCGCCGCGCATCTCGGCCTGCCGTACGCCTTCGCGTCGCACTTCTCGCCCGATGCCCTGCACCAGGCGGTTCGCGCCTACCGTGACGGGTTCCAGCCGTCGGAGCAGTTGGCCGAGCCGTACGTCATGGCCGGGGTCAATGTCTTCACCGCCGACGATCACGACCAGGCCGCGGAGCAGAAGACCATCTCCTACCGGGCGCGCACCCGGGCATTCATCAAGCGCAGCGCGGCCGGGGTCGATTACACCGATGACGAGATCGACGCCTTCCTGGCCTCGCCGAACGGGCACCAGCTGGCATCGATGACCAAGTACACCGCGGTCGGCACGCCCACCGAAGTTGTTGCGTACCTGGAGGATTTCGCCGCCGGCATCCAGGCGGACGAACTCATCCTCGCCCACCACGCCCACCGCATCGAGGACCGCGTCCACTCCGTGGAACTCACCGGCCAGGCCATGGCCGCCCGGGAGCCCGCCACCCGCTGAGTGCACCTCGAGAGGGGGACTGTCACTCCCTTCCTGACCGGGCCGTTCGGCGTGACCATTCTGATGTACCCGTCATCGGACAGGAAGCAGGCAGGCATGGACATCAGCGAGCGCACCGTTCTCATCGTGGGAGGGACCTCCGGGATCGGGCTCGGGCTGGCCCGTCGCTTCGTCGCGGCGGGTAGCACGGTCATTGTCGGAGGGCGCAATACCGGCAGGGTTGACGATCTCGAGACTGTCGAGATCGACGTTGCCGACCCTGACTCCATTGTTCGTGCCCGCGACGAGGTCCTCGCGCGACATCCCGGCCTCGATGTCGTGGTGACGATGTCGGGCGTCATGCTCGTCGAGGACCTGCGCGACCCCGCTCACATCACCCAGGCGGAGACCACCATCGCGATCAATCTCCTCGGAACCATCCGGGTGATCGATGCCTTCACCCCGCATCTGATCGAGCGCGGTGGCGGCAACCTCATCACGGTTACCTCCGGCATCGCCTTCCTTCCGTTCCCGCTCATGCCCACCTATGCCGCGTCGAAGGCAGGAGTGCACGCATACACCGAATCGCTTCGGGCGCAGCTCGCGGGCACGGGCGTCGAGGTCACCGAGCTCATTCCGCCCGCTGTCGCGACGGCCGGTCAGGAGCAGGTCAACCCCGCCGCGCTGCCGCTGGATGGCTTCCTCGATGAGGTCATCGAACTGCTCAGCGAGAATCCGACCTCGAACGAGATCCTGGTCAAGGGCGTTCTCATGCATCGGTGGGCAGAACGCGACGGCACCTATGCCGAACTCGTCGAGCGCCGCTCCCGGTCCCTCAGCACCCTGCCCGGACGCTGACGGACCCTCGGAGACCTAACTCAGCACTCGTCGCAGGTAGGCGGTTCGCGCCGCATCGGCGAGTTGTGAGAGGGCGGCCTGTGGTGCGGCAATGGAGAATCCGTGCCACGCGCCCGGCCACAGGTGCAGTTCGACGGGCACCCCGGCCTGTGACAGGCGCGCGGCATAGTCCAGCACCTCGTCGCGGAAGGTCTCGACCTGGCCGACATCGAGGAAAGTCGGTGGCAGGCCGGATAATTCGGTCGCGCGCGCGGGAGCCGCGTACGGCGATACGTCGGGGCCGCCGGGTGCCTGGCCGAGGTACATCGCCCACGCCTCGGTATTGGCGGTGCGATCCCAGAACCCCTCGCGGTCGAGTTCCTGGCTCGAGGGTGTGCGGCCACGGTCGTCGAGCATGGGGCACCAGAGGATTTGGTGAGCGAGCGCCGGACCGCCCCGGTCCCGCGCCAGCAGTGCGGTCGCCGCGGCCAGCCCGCCGCCCGCACTGCTGCCGAAGATGATCAAGCGTTCGGGGTCGATGTCCAGCTCCTCGGATTGTGCTGCGACCCAGAGCAATCCGGCATAGCAGTCCTCGACCGGGACGGGGAAGGGATGCTCGGGGGCCAGCCGGTAGCCGACCGAGATCGCGACAATGCCGAGCTCATCGACCCAGCGGGCCAGGGTGTCGGCGAGCTCCCACTCGTCGCCGGCGATCATTCCGCCGCCGTGCGTGTGATAGACGCACGGCCACGGGCCGGGTCCGCGAGTCGGGCGCATGATGACCACGGGCAGCTCCGGGCCGCCGTCAGCGCCCGCGATCGTGCGCTGTTCGATCCGCACCGCGCCACTGCGCCGCAGCTGATCGGGATTCGCGGTGCTGGAGTTCATCTTTCGGTACTCGGCCAGCGCGCGTGGCGCGGTCCAGCCGAGCTCCCGCATGTCCGGAGGGTAGGAGGCGAGGATTGCTTCCAACTCCGGGTCGAAGGGCGGGTGAGTGCTCATCGGGGGTGTCTCCTGTCGGATGGTTCGCCCAGCCTCTCGCGGATGTTGCCGCTCGGGTACCGCCATATGGCAGTTGGTCGATCAGAATGCCCGCCACTCGGCGATATGATTCTGCGGTCGTCGAAGCGAGGAGTGGGTATGGAAGAACTGCTCCAACGGCTTGCCTCGCTCGATCCTGCCGCCGAGGGCGCGGTGCGGGCGATCGCCTACTTCGACAAACTAGTGGAGGGCCGGGCGGGGCTGGAGGCCTTCGTCCGTGCTGCGGCAATCCTGGCGGGTTGCCCGGCGGGCTTGCATGATCCGGACCGTCACGTGCTCGTCCGTATGCATCCTGATGGGCATCGGCTCGACGCCGGTTCCATGCTCGGCGAATGGCCGATGGTCGAGCTCGCCGGGGGAGAGGGCGGGCGCGTCTGGCTGGAGCGGGATGCCGGTCCGAGTCCGACCGATGCGATCATCCTGGAACGGCTGGCCGTCGGCGTGCGGCTCGTGCTGGACCGCACGCGCGGGCGCGGACCCGCTCGTGATCCGGCCAGTGTCGAGGCGCTGCTCAGCGCAGACACCTCCGCGAGCGCCCGTCGGCAGGCCGCGCGTCGTATTGCCTTGCCCGCGGATCTTCAGGTCACAGTGGTGGCGATGCTCGTCGAGCCGGATTCGAGAGCACCGGAATCCGCGGATCTGGGCAGGTGGAGTGCACAGCTGGGCCGGGTGCTGGCCGCGATCGTGCCCGCCGATCTCGAGCCCGAGACATCAGTGCGGCTCGGACTCGGTCCTGCGGTCGAGTGCGCCGATCTCCCGCGCTCGTGGCAGGGTGCGCTACAGGCGTTGCGGCTCACCGGAATTGACGGTCCCCGCCAACTGCGATACGAGGACCTCGGTGGGATGGGCATTATCGCCGAGCGGATCTCGCCGGCGGATGCACTGGTCGACGATGTGCTGGCGATTCGAGCGGCGCAGGACCAGGTCCCCGGTGCGCTGCCGACTCTCACGGCCCTCGCCGAACATGACAGCCTGCGTGCGGCGGCGGCAGCGCTGTATCTCCACCACTCCACACTGCAGGCCCGAATTCCGCGCCTCGCAACAGTTCTCGGCTATCGGCCCGATACTGCGCTCGGCCGCAATCGCTTGCACATCGCCCTGGCTCTGAACCGTATCAACCTCAACGGGCTACTGCCCTAGCGTGACCCCGGCGCGGTCTCAGGGCCAGCTATCAGACCTCGGCGTGGTGTGCAGGGCCAGCATTACAGCGTCGGTGTGATCTCCAGAGTGAGCCATTACGACCTCGTCTCGGTCTCCGGGCTCAGGCGGTGCTGGAAGAAGGCGAGGATTTCATCGCGGGCGGCGATGGTCGGCTGGCCTGCCTCATCGATCAGGTGGGCGGTGACAACGCTGTGCGGACTCGCGACGTGCACCGAAAAGAACGGCGCCGTTTCGGGATTGGCCGCATGGTCGGGGAGGACGCGGCCGACGAATCGGTCGCCCAGGGCTTCCTGGTAGGCGGCGAAACGCTGGGCGCGGCAGAACTTGTCGCCCGCGAATCGGTAGGCGAGCACCGTGAGGTCGTCCTTCTCGAGCCGATTGCGTACGGCGGCAAGCTCATCGGGGGGACTCTCCAGACCCGCCGGGTTATCCATCGGCAGTGTCGGCTGGGAAAGCACGGGGGCGAGCACGGCGGGTTCGAGCATCATGGACAGTGCGAAATTTCCGGTGAAGCACATGCCGATCGCGCCTACGCCCGGACCGCCGCACTCGTCCAGGGCCAGCCGTGCGAGTGGTCGCAACCAACTGGTGACGGGACTGGACTCGGCTGCGGCGAAGGCTCGGAACTCGGCACTGACACAGGCCTTTCGGAATACCGCCGCACCTTCGTCCGCGGTGGCGACGACTCCGTCCCGGCCGAACAGTGACGGCATGTAGACAGTGAACCCGGCATCCCGTACCCAGCGGCTGAAACGAGCGACATGCGGGCTGATGCCCGGCATCTCCGTCATGACGATCACGGCCGGGCCGGATCCGGCGATATACACCCGCTTCGTGACGTTTTCGAGGGTGATCTCACGAATGGTGAAGTCCGACAACGCATCATCGGCGGACATATTCTGCTGCGTCATCGTCAGACTTCCCGGATTCCGTTCGTGAGCGTGGTGAGTAGGGGGAGAAGCAGTGCCGACAAGGTGCGGCGCTGGCGTTCGGCGGGCCACGATTGCGGCTCCAGCGTGGCCCGGGTGCCGACTCCGTCGATCGCCGCGAGGACCGAATCCGCGAAGACACCCAATTCCTGCGGTGCGGATGCGCCCTGAAGCGTCGAGAGCCGTCGCGTAATGCGCTCGACGATCTCCTCGTAGTAGCGGCGATGCACGGCGGCGAGGCGCTCATCGGTCATCGCCCGCCCCCAGAAGGCCAGCCACACCCGCCATTCGCCGAGCCCCTGCGCATCCAGGGGAAGGTATCCGCAGAACAGCTCGATGCAGCTCACCAGGCCGATCGGTACATCGGTCGAAGGCGCGGGCCGCTCGAGCATGCGCCGGACAACCTCCGACAGCGCGGCTTCCAGCACCGCGTCCTTACCGTCGAAATAGTGCGTGACCGCACCGGTCGTGACATTCGCGGCCGCCGCCACATCCCGCAGCCGCGCCCCGTCGATCCCGGCCTTGTCGATCACCGCGACGGCGGCAGCCGCGATCGTCCGCCGCTGCTCGGCAAAGTCGACCTGTTTTGGCATAACGGTGATTATGTATCAAAGACGCCCGGTCGCCAAGCCCTCGGTGGCCACCGGCTGCGGTCAGGAATTTCTGCCCATCAGCCGCAGCAGCCGGTCCTGCCGCGTCCCGGCACCGACATTCGCAGGGGCCGCGAAGAACCGGTGGGAGGTGTCCACGGACGTCGGCATTTCGGAGAGTCCGGCGTAGATCTCCCCGAGATGCTCGTCGATCCATCCGATCATGTCGGTGTCGAGTAGCTCCTCGGCACCGATGGCCCGAGCCAAATCCCAAGTGTGAATGACGGTATCGGTGGTTCGCACCGCCAGAGCCTGTCGGCCGGACGCTTTCCCCATCGGGTAGTCGAGAATCTGATCCACAACCCCAGGCGCCGCAAACGCCTCCCTGCTTTCGTGCACCGATGCGACGTACGCGGACACCGGATCATCACCCAGCGCATCGACGTCCCGCATACGCAGGAATTCCTCGCGGCCGCCCCCGCTCACAAGCTGAACGTAGTTGAGGTTCCCCCGAACCATGTGGTTCACCAACTGGCGCACATTCCACTCCGTACACGGCGTCGGCCCCACCCACTGACCAGCCCCTACCTCCCGCAGCCTCCACTCGAATTCCGCGCTGGCCACTACGAACCGGTCAACGATTCCCTCGAAAGCCTCACCCATACAACAAGTCTGTCCGCCGACCACATCTGATACGCGCGGATATCGGACGCGGCATTGCACGCACAGGGTCAATGTGCGATGGCCACCCACATCGGCAGCAGCAGAAGCGCGACCACCGAGGTCTTGATGACCACCGACGCGGCGAGGTCGACATCGGTGTCGTACTGGGCGGCGAAGATGAACAGGTTTTGCGGGGCCGGCATGGCCGCGATGACGGTGAGGTAGCCGAGCCAGGGTGCGCCGAGGCCGAATACGCAGCGGGCGATCGTGAATGCCAGCAGCGGGAACAGCACGCATTTCATGCCGATCAGCCAGTACTCGTCGCTGCTGGTCCCGCGTAACCGAATCCCGCTGCCGCCCAGATGAAGTCCCAGCGCGAAGAGGGCAACCGGGGATGCGGCCGCCCCGGTCATGGAGAGCGTGTCGGTCGCCCAACCCGGGACCGACAGGTGTCCGAGGTTGGCGGCGATCCCGGCGTAGCAGGCGACCACTATCGGTGTGGTCACCGCGGCCCGTAGTCCCCGCCGAACACCGCCGGCCGGGGTCGCGGCTTCCGAATCAGTCGGCGCGCCTGTGGATTCCATAATGGCGATGACCACCACGGTCAGCACGCAGACCTGCAGCAGGATGACGGGGAAGATCGGTGTGGCGTCGCCGAACAGCAGCAGGAACACCGGGATGGCGAAGTAGGCGGTGTTCACCTGGCAGGCAGCCATGATCCGGAGCGCGGTGGCGCGGGCATCACATCGAGTTACGGTGCGGGCCACCGTTGCGACCACGGTCATGCCCAGCACGGCGGTGGTGGCATAGGCGGCGATCGCGGCCGGGTTGAACACCTGCCGCAGGTCGGCGCGGTAGAAGCTGCCCAGTAGGTAGGCGGGGATGGCGAGGCGGAAGGCGAACTCGGAGAACGCTTTCGACAGTGTGGCATCGATGATCTTGCGGCGGGCGAACAGCACCCCCATGCCGCAGATCAGCGCGACCGGTGCCAGCTTTTCGAGTGTGCCGAGAAATCCTGTCACTCGGCACGCCTATCACCGGCCACCGTGGCTGGTCTACTCACACGCGCGCTCCATGGTCACCTGGACGGTAGAAGCGTGCGGTCAGTGTGCGATGAAGACGCCCTGGGCTCCCGTGCTGGCTATGACGGTCGATCCTTGGGAAAGGTTGGCTGTGACGGTGCCGCCGGAATCGGTGGGGAGGGCGCGGCCAGGGGCGACCAGACGGCCTGACCAGGTGTGGGGAGCGCCGTCGCAGGTGACGAGGACCGAGCCGTCGAGTTGGACGGCGATCGGCCCGCCGATGCCGCCTTGGAACATCTGTTCCAAGGAGCCGTTCACGATAGTGACGCCGGCGGTGCCGCCTCCTGCGCAGGTGGCGGAGCCGTTGATGGTCAAGGTGGTGACGTTGTAGCTCATCTGCCGGTCGACGGAGATGGAGGCCGGTGGCTGTGCGGAGGCGAAGGCGGCGGTGATGCTCAGGCAGCCGGTGGCTGCGATGAGAACCGCGGTTCGGGCGGGGTGGCGGGTATGGAGCATGGCGTTCTCCTGTCGATGCATGATCACAAGATGCCTGTACCTAGATCATCCCCGCATTCTCGGCCGGTGGTACCGGTTGGCGGCCTCGAATTCGGGCGCCGCTCCTGCGCACACCGCAGCTGCCGGTCACGGGCTCGCGACCGGTACCACGCAAGAGCCTCAGGCGTGATGAGCGCCCGGCGGCGGCAGCTGGGGGAGCGGCAGGCTGTGCAGCCAGTCGTCCCATAGCGACCGCAGCGGGGCCGCGCTGTAATGCCCTGCCAGATCCATGAATTCGTCGGTGGTGACCGAGCTGTGGCGGTAGCGGGTGGTCCACTCGCGCAGCAGGTTGAAGAATTTCGGATCGCCCAGCTGCAGGCGGAGGGCGTGCAGGGTCAGGGCTCCGCGCTTGTAGACCCGGTCGTCGAACATGCGGGCCGGGCCGGGATCGCCGAGCAGGATGTCCTGGGGCTGGTGGGACAGGCGCAGGCGGGCGGTGCGGGCCAGCTGGTCGGCGCTCGCGCCGCCGGAGGCCTCGGACCAGATCCATTCGGCATAACAGGCGAAGCCCTCGTGCAGCCAGATATCGCGCCACTGGCGGATGGTGAGGCTGTTGCCGAACCACTGGTGCGCAAGCTCGTGTGCGACAAGGCGTTCCGATCCGCGGTGGCCGTCGCAGTGATTGGCGCCGAAGGTGGAGATGCCCTGCGCTTCGATGGGGATTTCGAGCTCGTCATCGGTGATGACAACCGTGTAGGCGTCGAAGGGGTACGGGCCGAACTTATCGGTGAAGACCGCCATCATCTCCGGCTGGCGCGCGAAGTCGTGATCGAAGGCGGCGCGCAGGCGCTGCGGCAGCACGGCCTGCATGGGCACCGTACCGCGCGGGGCCTCCAGCCGATGCTTCCGGTACGGCCCGACCTGCACGGTGGCCAGGTAGGTCGCCATCGGTTCGGGCTGCTCGTACACCCAGGTGGTCTGGCTGGCCTTGGTCTGCTTACGCATGAGCGTGCCATTGGCCAGCGCGTAGTACGGGGTGTCGGTGGTGATCGAAATGCGGTAGCTGGCTTTGGAACTCGGGTGATCGTCACACGGGAACCAGGAGGCGGCGCCATTGGGCTGACTGGCCACCAGCGCGCCCTCGGTGAGCTCCTCCCAGCCGACCTCACCCCACGGGCCGCGCACCGGTTTCGGCGTGCCCGCGTACTGCACGACCAGCGCCAGCGCCCCGCCGGCGGGGACCCTGATCGACGGCGTGATCACCAGCTTGCCTTGCTGGTGTGTGTATTTCGCGACCTTGTAGCCGTTGACCAGCACCTTGGACACGGTCAGCGCCTGAGAGAGATCCAGTGCGAAGCGATCCCGCACACCGGTGCTCACCGCCGTGATCTCGGCCCGCCCCGCCAGCCGGTTGCTGGCGACCTTGTAGACCAGTTCCAGGTCGTACCGCGACACCCGGTAACCGCGATTTCCGTTCTGCGGCAGGTAATCGTCGATGGCGTCTTCGGAGAATTTGTTCGGCATCATTCGCCGGCCTCCGCCCGATCGGTCCACGGCGCAATGGGATTGCCCCACCAGCGGGTGGACGGCGGCACGGTGTCCCCACGCATGACCAGTGAGGCGGGGCCGACGGTGGCGCCCGGGCCGATGCTCGCGGCGGGCAGTGCGACGCAGTGCGGGCCGAGGGTGGCGCCCGCGCCGACGGTGACGGTGTCCATGGCCATGATTCGATCGTGGAACAGGTGGGTCTGCACCACGCAGCCCCGTTCCACGGTCGCGCCGTCGCCCAGAGTCACCAAGTCCGCCTCGGGTAGCCAGTAGGACTCGCACCATACCCCGCGGCCGATCTCGGCGCCGAGTCCGCGAAGCCACAAATTGAGTACGGGCGTACCGGTCGCCGCGCGTGCGAACCACGGCGCCGCAACATGTTCCACGAAGGTATCGGCGACTTCATTGCGCCAGACGAACGAACTCCACAGCGGATGCTCCTCGGCGCGAATGCGTCCCACCAGAACCCATTTGGCCACAACGGAACTCGTGCCCGCGATCGCGCCCGCCGCCAGCAGCACCAGGCCGCTGAGCAGCGCGGTGGGCAGATGCCCGAGGGTCTGCGCCAGCCATGCGAGGGTGAACAGCACGCCCAGGCCGATGGCGAAGGTCACCAGCACCGGAAGCAGACGGCAGGTCTCGACAATGCCCCGCGCGATGAGCAGCCGCGGCGGCGGATCGAAAGTGCGTGCGGTATCACCGGTTCCGGCGGTGCGGCGCAGGCGCACCGGCGGGCTGCCCAGCCATGACGAGCCCGCCTTGGACTTCGACGGTGCGGCCGAGAGCACCGCGACCAGACCGTTCTTCGGCACCCGGCGGCCCGGCGCGGTCATGCCGGAGTTGCCGAGGAAGGCGCGCTTGCCGACCTTGGATTCGCCGATATGCAGCCAGCCGCCGCCGAGTTCATAACTGGCGATCATGGTGTCGTCGGCCAGGAACGCACCGTCGGCGACCGTGGTGAACTTCGGCAGCAGCAGCACGGTGGAGGCCTCGACGCCCTTGCCGATCTTCGCGCCCAGCAGGCGCAGCCACACCGGGGTCAGCAGGCTGGCGTACAGCGGGAACAGGAAGGTGCGCGCCGAATCCAGCAGGCGTTCGGTGGCCCAGGTCTGCCAGCCGATGCGGCTGCGCACGGGGTGATAACCCTCGGTGAGCCCGATACTGAGCAGTCGCACCGCGACGATCGTCACGACGGCGTACACGCCCAGACTGATCAGCGTCGCGATCGGCAGCAGGGCGAAGGCGTGGCCGAGAGCCGTTGTCAGCGTGGTGGTCTTGCGAATCTCCCAGGCGATGAAGAGCCCGCCGGTACCCAGGCCGAGAATCGGCACGGCCGCCAGCAGCATCGAGGTGATACCGAAGATCGCGACCCAGTGCCGTGCTCGCGGCGGCGTGTGATCGGGCCAGCGGTGCTGTGCCTTACCGACTTTCACCGCCGGTGAGCCCGCCCACGACTGCTCGGCCTTCACCTTGCCGGACACCGCGGAACCGGCGGCGATCTCGGCATTCTTACCGATCTTGCTGCCGGGCAGCACGATCGAGCGTGCGCCGACCACCGCACCGGGACCGATCTCGATATGGCCGATGTGCACCACATCGCCGTCGATCCAGTACCCGGACAGGTCCACCTCGGGTTCGATACTGCAGCCGTCGCCCAATTCGAGCATGCCGGTCACCGGCGGCAGCGTGTGCAGATCCACGCCCTTGCCGATCTTCGCACCGAGCGCCCGGGCGAACGGCACCATCCACGGTGCGCCGGAGAGGTTTTCGGCCCCGCTGGCCTCCGACAGTCGCACCGCGGTCCACAGTCGCAGGTGCACCCACCCGCCGCGCGGATAGCTGCCCGGCTGCACATTACGCAGGAGCGTCCGTGCACCCGCCACACACAGCGCCATGCGCCCGGGCGGGGAGATGAAGAGCAGGAAGGCGATCAGCGCCCACCACCACGACAGGCGCGGCAGCCAGGGCAGCGAGCCGGTCCAGGCCCCGATATTGCCGACTATGCCCAGCCAGGTGAGCCATTGCAGGCCGGTCAGCGTGGTCAGCGGGATGGTGGCCAGCACCTGGAACCACTGGGCGCGCAGGGGAACCGGGCGCACCACGCGATCCACGACCGCGACGGCCGGGGCGCTGGCATCCAGCAGCGACGCCAGCGCGCCGAGTCGCGGGTGGTCGTACAGGTCGGCGACGGTGATGCGCGGCTGCCGTTCCCGCAGCGCGGTGACCAGCTGTGCGGCCGCGAGCGAACCGCCGCCCAGATCGAAGAAATCGGCATTCGGATCGCTGACCTCGGCGCCGAGAATCGAATCCCACAGTCCGGCAACCCATTGCTCGGTGGCGGAGAGTCCCGGATCGGCGTCGGTCGCCTTCGGCAGCGGCCACGGCAGGGCATTGCGGTCGACCTTGCCGGAGGTGCGGGTGGGCAGTTCCGCCACCACCGCCAGCCGGGGGACCAGCGGGGCCGGGAGTTGTTCGCCGAGTTGGGCTCTGGCGGCCTTGATGTCGTAGTCCGCGCCCGGGCCGGTCAGATAGCCGACCAGGATCTTATTGCCCGCCTTGGTGGTTCGGATCGCGGCGGCCGCGCCCGTCACCCCCGGCAGGTGCTGCAGCGCATTGTCGATCTCGCCGAGTTCGATACGGCGTCCGCCGAGCTTGATCTGATCGTCGGCGCGACCGAGGAAGACCAATCCCTCACTGTCATTGCGGACCAGATCGCCACTGCGATAGGCGCGTTCCCAGCCGACCGACTCCAGCGGCGCGTACTTCTCCGCATCCTTGGCCGGGTCGAGATAGCGGGCCAGGCCGACACCGCCGATGACCAGCTCACCGGATTCGCCCTCGCCCACCGGGTTTCCGGCCGCATCGACCACCGTGAGATCCCAGCCGTCCAGGGGTAGTCCGATGCGCACCGGGAAGGATCCGTCGAGCAGTGCGGCGCAGGCGACCACGGTGGCCTCGGTGGGGCCGTAGGTATTCCAGACCTCGCGGTCCTCGGTGCCGGCCAGGCGTTCGGCGAGTTCCGGCGGGACCGCCTCACCGCCGAAGATGAGCAGTCGCACCGAATCCAGGGCCTCGGCGGGCCAGGTGGCGGCCAGCGTGGGCACCGTGGACACAATGCTGATCTCGCGCCGCACCAGCCACGGGCCCAGATCCGCGCCGGTGCGCACCAGCGCACGCGGTGCGGGCACCAGGCAGGCCCCGTGCCGCCAGGCCAGCCACATTTCCTCGCAGGAGGCGTCGAAGGCGACCGAAAGACCCGCGAGGACACGGTCTCCGGGGCCGATCGGCGCCTGCCGCAGGAACAGCCGGGCCTCGGCATCGACGAAGGCGGCGGCATTGAGATGGGTGACCGCAACACCTTTCGGGGTTCCGGTGGAGCCGGAGGTGAAGATGATCCAGGCGTCGTCGGCCGGGGTGGGCGGCGCAGTCGACGCGGTGGTCGATTCATGTGCCACAGCGGTGGTTTCGATACCGCCGGCGGTGGCCATGGCGGTCACCTTCGCCTCGCCGAAGACCAGCCGGGCGCGTTCGTCGGGATCGTCGGCGTCCACGGGCACATAGGCCGCGCCCGCATGCAGCACCGCCAGAATCGTCAGGTACAGCTCCGCGGTGCCCGACGGCATCCGCACCCCGACGCGGTCACCGGCGCGCACGCCGGCCGCGGCCAGCTTGCCGACGACGATCTCGATCTCCGCCAGTAGCTCGGCGTAGCTGAGCACTGTCTCGCCGTCGTCGATGGCGGGTGCGTCCGGGTGCTCCTGTGCGGTCGCGGCCAGGATATCGACCAGGGTGCGGGTGGGTGGTGCGAGTGCGGCCCGCAGCATCGGACTGACGCCCGTCGCGGTCTCGACCTCGTTCTGCACCATCAAGTCCTGCCCACCTCTCAGAGAACTGCCCGGTCAGCGAACTGTCCGGCGTTTCGATGTCCGTTGTTTCACATAAGGGTTACCAGTGGGCAAACACCCCGGTGACCAACAGTCCACGGTACCCGCGAACTGGTCGTCCGCTGTTCACCGAACCGGTGCGGTCGTGCAGGTCACAGTCCTACGCATTGTCGCAAGACCGGATTGAACTTAGAGTTTGCTCGTCACTTGCTAAGCCCGCGCTGCATCCTTTCGGTCGCAGCAGCGAAATAACTCGAACCTGGGATCCCGCCCCGGTTGCGCGATGAGGGCGCAGCCGGGGCGCGGTCGTGTTCGGCCGGTCTGTAGGTTCGGATGTATGGCGTTTCCAGCGGAATTTCTCGACCTCGCAAAGCGTGTGAACAATTGGGGCCGTTGGGGTTCCGACGATCAGATCGGCACGCTCAATCTTATTACCGATGAGGTGGTGCGCGCGGCGGCGGGGACAGTGCGCAGCGGCCGCCGAGTGGCGCTGGCACTGCCCCTGAGTCAGCAGGGTGTGCAGACCGGGATGATTCCGGGCCGGGTCAACGCGCTGCACAGCATGATCGCGATCAATTGGGAGTTGTTCGGCCCCGGCACCATTGCGACCAGTGATGACGTGGTGACGATGGGTCTGCAGGCCGGAACGCACTGGGATGCACTGACGCATATCTCGCATTCCGGGCGGATCTACAACGGCCGTCCCGCCGACACCATCACCGCGCACAAGGGTGCGGCCTTCAGCGGAATCGACAAGGTGCCGCACATCGTCTCGCGCGGCGTCCTGCTGGACGTGGCCCGAGCGCGCGGGGTGGACGGTCTGGCGAGCGATCACGCGGTCACACCGGAGGATCTGGACGCCGCCGAGGAATTCGGCCGAGTGAAGGTGCGTGCGGGCGATATCGTGCTCGTCCGCACCGGCCAGATGCGGCTGTTCCTGGCCGGGGACCGCCAGGGTTATGCCGTACCGGCGCCCGGCCTGTCCGTGCGCTGCCCCGAATGGTTCCATGCGCGCGATGTCGCGGCCGTAGCCAATGACACGCTCACCTTCGAGATCTTCCCGCCGGAAATCGACAATCTGATGCTGGCCGTGCACGCGCTGCATCTTGTGGAGATGGGCATGCTGCAGGGGCAGAACTGGAATCTGCAGGAGCTGTCGGAAGTCTGCGCGGAGGAGGGGCAGTACGAATTCCTGCTCTCCGCCATGCCCGAGCCGTTTGTCGGCGCGACCGGAACCCCCGTGGCCCCGGTCGCGATCCTCTGAGGGCCGTCAGTCCTTGAAATAGACCATCTGGTGACTCGTTGCCAGCAGTGTGCCGTTATTGGCCCACAGTTCGGCCGACTGGTCGAAGAAGCCGTTGCCGAAGTGCTGTGAGCGGGCGGTGGCGAGCACCGGAAGGTCGGATTGTGCGGTCAGCAGCTCAGTGTCGGCGTGGAAATACACGGTCAGCGAGACGGTGCCGGCGGGCACGACCCGGCCCAGGCGCAGCATGACCCGCGGAAAGAACACATCGCTGAGCGCGGTCAGGCCGGGATAGTCCAGCGGCCGCGCGGGCGTCTCCCGCACCCACAGCGTGGTGGTCGAACTGTGGTTCGGATCCGCGTCCTGAATCGCGATGGCGCCCTCGGCGAATCGCATCTCGTAATTGCGGACCCAGGCGATGAACTCCGGCAGCGCCTCGGGCTCGAGGCTGTCCGCGGGCGGCACCGCCGGTGCGGTGACCTCGGTGGAGGACCACGTCTGGCGGCGGTTGCCGAATACGGCTGTCGCAGTGGTGGTGACGGCACCGTCCTGGCTGAGGGTCAGCGTCCAGTGCTGCGTATTGCGGTTCGTGCGCACCGGAACCGCGGAGATGACGAAGGGCCCGTTGGCAATCGGCCCGGCGTAATTGACGGTGATCGAAAGCGGTTCACCAAGGCAATCCGGATGCTCCTGCGCCGCACGCAGCAGAGTCGCGGCGGTGATCCCGCCGAACGGGCCCACCATATTGGCGTAGTCCGGCGTGGTCTGCCCGCGATAGTTCCCGTCGCCGTCGTAGATCAGTTCGGTCGCGACGTCGAACGGATGCGGCGGGGTAACGGTGCGAGGCATCGATCGAGGCTACCGCGCGCGTGAATCGGGCTTGACGCGGCGGGTCGGCCACCGCGCGGGATCGGTGAGAGCTGGGCGCCGAGGCGAGGAAGTGGTCACCAGATGTTCCAGGCGCCCTTGCGGAGGCTGGAATCACAGGAGCTCTTGAACGGCTGCGCCTCCCGTTCCAGTCGGGGAACCCGGCGATCGAAATAGGCTTTGGCCAAACAACTTTCGGGGCAATCCGCGTGCTCCGATTGCCCGCGCTTCGCAACTTCCAGACTCATGACCGGATAGTCCGGCGGCATATGGCTGATCGGCATTGCTCATCCTCCCTGGAACGAGAAGTCTCGAGTGCTTCGGAAAACCACGCGATGGCACGCCGCCCGCGACAGGCCGACGGCTTCCAATAGCGTTGCCCTGCAAGGGTGGTCACCCCACATGACGCGGCATCGGTGGTCATGGGTCCCCCGATGGCCGGTACTTCCAGGCGTTGCTCCGATCGCCAGGGCACGTCGGTGGCGATCGGCCGGGGCCATGGTTTCTCGTCCACCGGGGGTGTAACTAGTAGACCTCCGATCCTGAGAAACTGGCATTCTCAGATGACCGATTCCGTATGGTTGATGCCAGACTTTCTGCACGGGTGCCGCCAATTGCATACAGCCACTTGACGGCTTCCAGAAACTGCGCCGCTCGATAGTGAGGCTAAAGACATGAGCCTTTCCGGGAGTACGCTCGCCCGCCGTGCTCTAGGGCGGGAACTTCGCCGTCTACGCACGCACAAGGGGATACAGCAGGCCGAAGCAGCAAGGGCCGCAGAGACTTCCCCGCAGTCCATCAGCCGGACCGAGGAAGGGGTGACCACCCGCCTGACCTCGTTCCAGATCAATGCACTGTGCGATCTGTTCGACGCGAGCGACGAAGAGCGGAAGAGGCTGCTGGCCCTCCAGCAGGAAGTCCGATCCGCACGTGAACGGGGTGGCGGCTGGTGGCGCGCCTACGCTGACGCCCAGCTGCCGAGCGGATTCGATCACTTCCTGTCTCTGGAAGAAGCCGCACACCAGTTCACCGCGTGGAAGACAGGCGTGCTTCCTGGCATGTTGCAAACTCCGGACTATCGGCGAGCGCTGGCTTGGGCCGAGATTCCGCAGCTGACACCGGATGCCGTGGAAACGCGGATAGAGCTGGCCACTCGGCGGCAGGTTCGCCTGGAGGATCCCAAGTTCCGCATGACGGCGCTGCTGTCCGAGGCTGTGCTGAGGGAACAGATAGGTGGCCGAGCCGTCATGGGCAGACAACTCGCGCACCTGGCGAAAATATCGGAGCTGCAGAATGTTTCGGTCCGAGTGGTTCCGTTCAGTGCAGCGCGGCACTTGGGGATTCTGGTGGGGCCATTCAGTCTCCTGGAGTTTCCGGTGCTTCCGCAGTCGAAGCTCACAGAGCCGCCGATCGTCTACGTCGAGGAGTATGCGGGGGATCTGTATCTGGAACGAGAGGCTGAAGTTCAGCGATATCGGGCTGCATTGCGGGAGATCGGGCAGGTAGCGTTGGACGAAGTTCAGTCCAGGCAAATGGTCCTGGCAGCAGCGGAGGAGTTCGGCGAGTGAATAGTGACCTGTCCGCCGCCCAGTGGTTCAAGTCAACCCGTAGCGGGTCGGGCAAGGATTGCGTGGAGGCTGCGCACCTGAGTGGGGGCTCCGTCTGGGTGCGAGACTCGAAGCTGGGTGAGTCCAGCCCGGTACTGAAGTTCCGCCCGGCCGAGTGGGATGCCTTCACTGCCGCCCTTCAGGCAGGCAAGTTCGACCAATCGTAGCTTTCTGTCGGCAAGGATCAGGGAGTTCGGGAATCGCTCAGGTTCCTCTGTCGGCCGGTTCGGTAAGCGCGGTCAGAGGTCTCGATCGGCCTGAGCGGTCACAAACCCCTCCTCAGCGGCAAAATTTGCCGCCCCACCGCGATCTTTGACCGCTCAGGCCGATTCTCCAGTCAATCCCATGTAGCCCACAGCTCTGGCCGATTCCTGAGCCCCGGCTCGATCGAATACGCGCGTCGCCCCACCGGTCTGGCAAGATCGTTTTGGAGCCGGAGCGAATATGTCTGTCCGGTGGGGAGATTCGATGGGTGGGAGTTCGATGAAGCGATTTGTTCTTGCGCTGGTCGCTGCGGCGGCTACGGTCGCCGCCGTGACCGGTTGCAGCACAACAACCTCGGGGACGGCCAGCCCTGCGCCCACGAGTGGCACAACCAGTGCGCCCACAACGACCGCTGATCGCGCAGCGGGCCTGGGTCCGGCATCCAAGACCGCCTGTTCGACGTTTTTGGCCGAAAGCCAGTCCGACAAAGAGGATCTGCTGCGTCAGATCGCCAGCGAGAACCCCGGCTGGCACGGCTCGAGCGTTGGCGAACTGGGCGTCACCTGGGCGGAAATGAACTGCAAGGACAAAGGAACCCAGGCAATCGGGGTCGCCTTGGATGTCAACCCCTCGACCGAAGTACATACCACCAACGTCGCCGACATGACCTGCCACGACTTCCTGGCCCAAGACACAGACGACGACACCGGCATCGCGCTCATGCAAGAGCTGTCGAAGGAAAAGCCTGGCATCGGCGCCGTCGGCCCGTTCGGCACACTGGTCGAGGTCCGCATCGAATGCAAAAAGCCCGGCGCGGACAGCAAGCCCTTGTCCGCAGTAGCCAAATAGACATCCAGTAGTCGCCGACACCGCGCGGAATAGGTGTAGTCGCGCCTTCGCGGTCACAACTGCATGTGAATTCGGATCGCGCACTGTCAGCGAAGTGGAGACGGCCGCAACGATCACTGCGCCATTGCCCTCCGGAAGACACTGCGCGCGAAATACGACACGTGCCACCGATGATTCACCAAAACCCATGCACTGGAAGGATATTCGTGAAGCCGTCGGCACGCTGGGCCCTGGTCGGTTTGGGAGCTCTGGTGCTGGTCGCGGTTGCCGTGGCGGTGAGTCTGCTCATCAGCGGGGTCCACGATCTGACGCGCACTGCTACGTGCGGCGGCGCTGTGATGGCTCCGATCGATGGATGCGAGGTGCTGCACGGTCACGTCCGCGGCGATCATGATGTGCACCTGTACTGGCCCGGCGGGCTGATGAAAGGGATGTCTGACAGCAGACCCGGGGACTTGCAGAGCCAAGCGCAGATGCAGAGCCATGCTCGCAGCGATGGGCGCTTCGAGGTGTTCACCGGGTCCGCAATACTCGTCGCCCTCGCTTATGCACCGGTTCGATGGACCATCCGTCGGTGGCGGTGGCCGCATGCAACGGGGAAGCGCGGTCGCTGATCGTGACGCGCTGGGCGGCCAGAGGTTCGAAGCCGACAACGTGGAGTCTTGGCCGGACTGGCCCGGGGGCTTCACTTGTCCGGCGACTGGTTTGAGGTCTCCGCTACAGCGAATCGGCCTTGCTGAGCCAGCCGACGACCGAACGGGTGATCCATGCCGGGCCGAGCCGGACCGCCAGGCCGGTGAGTTTGGTTTGCAGGCCGATGAGGACGTGCGGCCCGCGCAGGCGGTGTTGATGAGTGGCGGTGCGCCACAAGGCTTCTGCGATATCGTCGGGGGTCAGGTGGACGCCGAGGGTGGTTGCGGACTTCGAGCCGCGGGCTACCTCGTCCATCATTCCGGTGGCCACGAACAGGGGGAGTAGGTCGTGGACCGGGATGCCGTATTGCCGCCATTCCAGGTCGAGCGCCTCGGTGAGGTTGCGGACGGCGGCTTTGGTCGCGCCGTAGGTGGCCAGGCCGGGCTGGCCGTAGAAGGCCGAGGCGGAGGCCAGGTTGACGACCTGGCTGCCGGGGGTGCGGCGCAGGTGCGGGAGCGCGGTGTGGCAGCCGTTGAGGACGCCTTTGACATTCACGTCGACCAGGCGGTGCTGGCGTTCCAGTGAGATATCGCCGAAGGCTCCCGAATAGAGGATGCCCGCATTGTTGACCAGCAGGTCCAGGCGTCCGGTCGTGTCGGTGAACTCCTGCAGTGCCTGCTCCCAGCCTGCGGGATCGGTCACGTCGAAGGCCCCGGTGATGGTCCGGCCGCCGATCTCCTCGGCGGTGCGGCGCACCGCGTCGGCGTCAATGTCGTAGAGGCCGACCGTCCAGCCCGCAGCCGCGAAGCGGGCGGCAATCGCGCGCCCGATACCGGCGGCCGCGCCGGTGATGAGGACGGCGGGCTGGGACGTACTGACAGGCTGGGCCATTCGAGCCTCTCGTGGTCGATTCAGGCGGCGCTGCGGCCGGAGGCGGCCGAATCGATCATCGCACGGTGGAACTCGGCCGCATCGCAGGCGGCATCCCGGCCGTCGGCGAGCAGACCTGCCCCGAGGTGAATGAGGGTGTGCGGGGCGCTGGCCCGGATCTGCAGCCGCAGCGATACCTGCGCCTCCTCGCAGCGCCGGGCTACCGCGAGCGCGTCGGCGAGCAGCATTTCGCGGGAGCCGACCTGCAGCAGGATCGGCGGCAGCCCGGTGAAATCGTGATTGACCACCGACCAGCTGGGATCGAGCACCCCATCGATGGCGATCCCGCGCCGCACCACCATGCCGGGGCCCGCCGCCGGCAGCACCGCGTCGGCATTGGCATTGGCATGCGCCATGCGGGCCGTGGAATCGAAATCGGCCCATGGTGAGGTGACCGAAATGGCCGCGGGCAGTGGCAGACCCAGATCGCGCACCGTCAAAGCCAGGCGCAGCGCGAGACCGCCGCCCGCGGAATCTCCCGACATGATGATCTTTTCGGGCGCGAAGCCCTGATCGAGCAGGTAGTGGTACGCGGCGAGCGCATCGTCGAGGCTGTCATTGGGGTGCGCATCGGGCAGTTGCCGGTAGTCGACGGTGAACACCGGCAATTCGCTGATGCTGCCCAGTCGCGCGGTGTGGCGCCGGTAGCTGTTGAGACCACCCGCGATGAACGCGCCGCCGTGGAAGTAGAGGATGGCCGCATCCCGCTCGATCCGCGGATCGGGAATCGGTGCGGTCCAAAGCCATTCGGCCTGAAAATTGTCGAAGAACACTGGATGCCGGTGCACCCCGCGCGGCGCGCCCAGAATGCGGGCGGGCGCCTCCGAGAGCCGGGTGGCCCGGAAGATCAACTCCGCGGGAACCGGCCCGAAATCGGCCACCCAGGCGCCCGCGCGCAGAAATTGCTGCAGGGTGGTGCGCAGCACGGGATGCGCTATGCGGGTGCCGATCCGAGCCGGTGGGCTGGTTTCGACGATCACGGACGTGACGGATACCGAGGTCTGCGGCGACGTTGCCACGGGGTTCTCCTGTCCGCGCCGCGAGGGGCCGAAGCGCTGGAACTGTTCTTCGATATGGTTGATGTGTGGCCGGGGCCATTGATCATCTTGACCTGTCGGGGGCGAATTGTCATGCCCGAGAGGCAAATTCCGTCCGTACCGAGACCTACCTCCTCCTCGGTTCAACCTCGGATGTGGGGTCTTCTCTTCCCGAATCCGGTGGATTGCCGATCGCGGTCATCCAGTACGAGGCCGGTGTTCGCCGTCGTGCTGGAAGGACTTCGATTCCAGCCGGCGAGCCGTACGCGCTGCCATGAGCGTCGAGATGCCGGACGGGTGCAGCGGGTCGTAGCCGGTGAGGTCCGCGATGCGGGTCAGCCGATAGGTGACGGTATTGCGGTGGATGAAAAGTGCTCGGGCGACAGCATTGTGGTTGAACTGATTGTCGATGAAGGCATCGAGGGTCTGGCCCAGCATGGGCTGATCGTCGAGCGGATCGAGCAGGGCCGCCAGCGTGCGCCGGGTGGAACCGGTGGTGGCGATGGCGAATTCGAACATCATGTCCTGCTGGCGGCACACGATCTCCGGAAGTTGCAGACAGCGCGCCACCTCCGCCACGATCTGGGCCTCGGCGTACGCGGCGGGAATCGCCGCATGTGAGGGAGCCGGCGCCACGCCGATCCAGAACTGCGGATGCGGCCGAATATCGCGCAGCGCAAGCGCATCCACGAGCACCTGCTCCGGCTCACCGCCGTCCGTCGGCATGGGGACCAGCGCGGTCCAGCCCCCGCTGTCCCGGTGCAGCAGGGTGCCGGGCAGATGCGCGATGCGGCTGCGCAGGCGGGTCAGGGTGCCCGGGGTCGGTTCGCCGAGCCGGACCACGGCGATGAGAAAGGCCGGGGCGAGCGGTGATTCGGGATCCACCGCCCAGCTGCCGGGTTCGCGGCCGGACAGCAGCGCATCGGCGACCTCGTGCTGGCGTTCGAGGATGTCCCAGCGCGGCTGGCGGGCATCCTCGACCAGTGCGGTCGCTATGCGCGCCATGATCAGGCCCATGTACTCGGTGAGCCGCAGGCCGACCTCGGGGACGACCCCGTATTCGTCGCGATCCATCAGCGGTATCAGCTGCGACCAGAAGAACGCCGCGCCGACCCGGTAGTTGGTCAGCACCTCGGTCAGGCCCATGCCGTCGTGGACCAGCGTCACCGCCCGGTCGATGAGCGGCTGGGTGTCCTCCGCGGACGGTTCGATGTGCTCGATGACGTAGCGGAAGAACAGTTCGAGATTGAGCTTCGCGCTCGGTACGAAATCCGCGTCCCGCATCGAGTGCGGGAGGGTGTCGTAGGGCGCGACCTCACCACTGAACTCCCCGGCCAGCGTCGTGGCGCGGGCGCGCAAGAGTTCCAGTGTGGCGGCCGGTTCCGCGAGCAGGACCGGGTCCGCCACGATGTGGTTGTTCACTGCTGCCTCCCCGGATCTACCTGAACTGTGTGTCCGCACACAGTATGCGCTACACGCTGTCACAGATAGCCCCGGGGGAATTTTGGCGTCAGCTGCCCGGGAATCCCGGCGGGAGCGGCTGGAAATCGGCCTTGAACCGGGGCCCGGGCGGTAACCCGCGCAGCACGGCACTGGTCCACGCGACCGCCGGCGCCCAGCCGACCACGGCATTGGTGAGGTGCTCGGGAATCGGATCGGTGTAGAAACGCAGATCCGCGCCGCGATCCCAATAGGACTGGACCGTCGGCAGCACCGTGGACGGCGGAATCAGCTCGTCCCAATCGCCGTGCCACCACAGCAGCGGAGTATCCGGAATGTGCTTGCCGAGACTGTTGTCCTCGAGGACCTTCAGCACCTCAGGCGAGGAATTGATCGATTTCCCCGGCAGGAAGTACTCGCTGATCGGGCGATACACACCTTCGGCCGCGATGGTGGCGTAGCAGCGGTGCTGCATATCCGCCAGGAGCCCCTGCCCTTCGGGGGTCAAGAACTCCTCGGGCTTGAACACCTCCGGATATTCGCGCGCCAGCGAGGCGAAGCCCAGCCACATGGTGAAATTGCTGGTTCCCGTCACGCCCGGCTCGCGCGCGGAGCCGTAATTCGCGATCGCCACCAGGTCGCCGGGTGTGCCGCCGAAGGCCGTCCCGAGCAGTCGCACATCCGGTGCGTAGGTCTCCCGCAATTCGGCGGCGCGAATGGAACCGCTGCCGCCGCCGGAGAATCCGTAGAGCGCGATACCCGAATCGGCGAATCCCAGGGCCGGATCGTTCTTCATCGCCCGCAGGCTGTCGAGCACCATCTTGCCTTCGTCGAAGGTGTTGAAGGTATTGAACTTTCCGTCGAAGTCCGGGATGTTGATCGCGAAACCCTGTGCCAGCCAACCGGCGACCAGCGTCGATTCCTTCATGGTGCCGACCTGCAGGGTGTGCGAGGGATTGCACGCCGAATCGGTGGAGTCGATGGCCTCCTGGAAGGACACCACCGGCCGCGCGCTGCCCTGCCACGGAATGCCCGGCACGATCACGGTGGTCGCGGTGACGATCGGATTGTCGTGCACATCGTTCGACCGGAACAGCAACTGCTTGGTGTACACGGGGAACGGGATGCCCAGAATGCGGGTCTGGACCTCTCGCGACCGGACGATGTCACCCGGGTTGTAATCGGCGAGGTTCGGCGGATCGTTGTACCAGGCGTCCTGATCCGGCGACGGAATCGGCAGCATGTCGTAAATCTGCGGCTCCGAAGGCAATTGCGGGATCTGATTCTGATCCGACGGGAAATTCGGCGGATAGGCGGGCTGCGCCGACACCGCGCCCGTTCCCACCGTCACCAAACATGCGGACGTGGCCACAACCAGCAGCCGCCGCATCCGAGACCTGTTCACCGAGCCTCCAAAAACTCCATTGTTTCCACACAGCCGAATCACATACTCCGGCCCATGCGACCTAGCTCACACCACTGCGAACTCGCGCGCAATCGGCGGTACGCCGAGCATTGACCACTGCTTTTGTGCATTTGCACGGGTGGTCGCGGGCCTCGCGCGCGCGGAATCAACGCGCGCGGAGCGCGTTGATCAGGTATATGACCTCCGCATCGCAGGCGACCCGCTTCTCGATCCTCGACCGATCGCGCACCCGCCGCGGTCAGTCGCATCCGGAGGCGCTGCGGGAAACCGTCGAATTCGCGCGGCTCGCGGAAAGCTGGGGATACCACCGGTTCTGGGTGTCCGAACATCACAGCGTTCCCGGCGTCGCGGGCTCCGCGCCCACCGTGCTGGCGGCCGCGATTGCCGCCGCCACCGATCACATTCGCATCGGCACCGGCGGGGTCATGCTGCCGAACCACCAACCGCTCGTGGTGGCAGAACAATTCGGCACGCTCGAAGCGCTGTTCCCGGGCCGGATCGATATGGGTCTGGGCCGTTCGGTGGGATTCACCGACGGTGTGCGCCGGGCACTCGGTCATGGCCGCGATGATGCCGACGACTTCGATGCCCAGCTGACCGAACTGCTCGACTACTTCACCCGCGGCCGAAACGGTGTGCACGCCTGGCCCGCCGAAGGGCTGCGCGTTCCGGCGTATCTGCTCGCCACCGGTTCCGGCGCCGAACGCGCCGCCCGGTTCGGCTTGCCGCTGGTCATCGCCGCGGTCTCCGGCGAGGAGGCGATGGTCGAGGCAATCACGAACTACCGCAATGGTTTCCGTGTCACGGAGTGGGGTGCGGCGCCCTATGTGATCGTCTCCGCCTCGGTCGTGATCGCCGATACGGCCGAAGCAGCCCACCGCCTGCTGCTTCCCGAAGCGTGGTCCGCCGCCTACTCGCGCACCCGTGGTGAATTCCCGCCATTGCTGTCACCGGAGGACATCGAGCGCGAACCCATGACCGACCGCCAGCGCCGTCTCTTCGAAGAATCCCTTCGCGGGCATATCCACGGTCCCGAGTCGATTGTCCTGCCCGCCCTGGATCGCCTTATCGCGCACACCGGAGCCGATGAAATCCTCGTGCACACCAGCACCTACGACCGCGAGGCCCGCATGAATTCGCATCGGCGGCTGGCTGAAGCAGTGTCGGCGCGGCCTTCGGTGACGGTTTAGACGATGGAGCTGAGCAGCCCCGGGAAACGTGTTTCGAGATCGCCGCGCCGGAGCGTTGCCATTCGGGAATTGCCGCGGTCGACCTGACGGATCAGGCCGGCTTCGCGCAGCACTTTGAAATGGTGGCTGCGGGTCGATTTCGAGACCGGGAGGCCGAAGGACGTGCAGTGGCGTTCGACGCCGTCGGGTTCGGCGAGCAGATCGCGCACGACTTTCAGCCGCAGCGGATCGGCGAGAGCGGCGAAGACGTCGACGAGTTCGATCTCGTCGACTTCGGGGTGACCTTCGTGATCGGGCACGTAGTCAGTTTACCAGTGGTTCGTCTTTCATCGAACCAGGCCGTGGATGTGACCTGGTCTTCCTCGGGTTGCCGCGGGTCGGATGGTCTGTTTTACTTCAGTCGGACTCCCTCTCTCGGGACAGCACGGCGACCCTGATCGCTGTGCCCATCGTCCGGTGCAGGATTGCTCCTTCTCGGAGACTCCTTATGCCCGGCGCAGCGATGCGGCACAGCCCCCCCACCGCCGTCATTGCATCCATCACCGCGTCCGGCATGACGAATTCTCCTGCACCCGTTCGGTCCAGCGACGTTTTAGGAGATACGTGTGACCACATTTGTGGAACCCAGACTGTCCTATCGCAGTTCGATACCCCGCGAAGACGTACATCGCGCCGCCATCTGTGAAGTATTCCTCACCGATATCGTGTGCGATCGCTATCCGAAATTCCGTCTGGGAGCGCAGCTTCCGCGGGTGCACAGCTATTACAGCGATCACGATTGCGTGGAACAGCGGTACGACCCGCTGCTACTGCTCGAAACCTTCCGGCAGGCCTCGATTCTCATCGCGCACCGGTATGTCCAGGCGCCGCCGGACTCCGCGTTCATCTTCAATATCGGTGAACTCCGCATTGTTTCGCTGGACGCGCTGGCCATCGGACCGCGCCCTGCGGACGGCGTCCTCGATGCCGAGATCGTCGAGGAGAAGACCCGCGACGGCGTCATTGTCGGCATCACGCTGAAAATGACGCTCTCCCTGGACAATCGGCCCGCGGCGGAGATGGACATGGTGATCCAGTGGATGCCGCGAGCGGCCTGGGCGCGTTTGCGCACCAAAGGCCGGGCGGCGCTGGCGCTCGAACCGGTGCGGGCCTACGGTCTCGACACTCGCATCGATCCCCGGGAAGTCGCGCGGCGCCTGACCGGCAATGTGCTCATCGCGGGTTTCGAGGTGCACGACAATGCGATCTCGACGCGGATTCTCGTCGACGAGGACCATCCCGCACTGTTCGACCACCCTCTCGACCATGTGCCCGGTGTGCTGGTTTTCGAAGCGGTCCGCCAATCCGCGCTCGTCGCCGCGCACGAACTGTTCGGGCTCTCGCCGCATCGACTACTGCTGGTCGAGTGCTCCGTCCAGTTCGTCAGCATCGGCGAGCTCGAACTGCCGGTGGATTGCGAGGTGACGACGGAGATCACCGAATGCGGTAATCAGCTCGCCTTCGCCGCATCGCTGCATCAGGAGGGGCGGGTGATCGCCGCCGCCACCATTCTGCTGCAGCGGGTCGGCACGTCACCGCGGGTGCGCGCGATTCGGATCCCGGCATGAACGCGATTGCGCCGCGGGCGATCTGGTTCGACTTCGGGGGAGTGCTGTCGCCGCCGCTGTCCGAGCTCTTCGACGCGTACGAGCTGAAGACCGGGATCACGCCACGTGCGCTGCGGGCCGCGATGGACGCGGTGGGCGCCGATCTCGGGGCGCATCCACTCGCACCGATCGAACTCGCCTCGATCACCGAGTACGAGTGGGGATCTCGCCTGCGCACCCATCTCGCGGCCGCGAATCCCGCCTTGGATCTGTCGCGCGCCGAGCTAGAAATGTTCGGCGGCCAATGGTTCTCGGATATTCGCTGCAATTCCCTCATGGCCTCGACGGTCCGGTCGATGCGCGCCCAGGGTCACCTGGTGGGCGTGCTGTCCAACAATGTCGTGGAGTGGGAACCGCATTGGCATCGGATGATCGAGCCGGCGGGGGAGCTCGACGCCCTGATCGACTCGTGCTTCGTCGGCGTGCGCAAGCCGGATCCGCGGATCTTCCGCATTGCCGAGGAAGCGCTCGGCGTCGCGCCGTCCGAATGCCTGCTCATCGACGACCTCGCCGAGAACTGCGCGGCCGCCGAGGAATCGGGCTGGCAGGCCATCAGATTCACCTCCAACGAACAGACCCTGCGTGAGCTGTCGTACCGCACCGGAACCTACAGCGTCGTTTGACGACCGTCTCGAAGGAGCATGCTCATGACCCTCGCCGAGCTGCCGATCTTCGCATCGGCTCCCGTTCTACTGACCGACATTCCGAATCTCGACCCACCGCCCGCGTACACGCCCCTCGCTGCATCGAGTAGGGGGTCGCTGCCGCAGATTGTGCTGCCCAGCGGTCACACCGCTGTGCATCTGACCCGCTATCGGGATGTGCTGGCGGTGCTGGCCGACCCGACGTTCAGTCGCAGTGTCACCAATACCGATGACGGTGCGAGTTTTCTGCCCACCACCATGCCGCCGGAACTTCCGCTCAATCTGGATGTGCCCGACCATGCCCGCATGAAGGGGTATGTCACTTCCGATTACAGTGCGCGCGGTGTGGCTGCGCTCGAATCGGCCGCCACCCGAATACTGGATGACGCACTGTCGAATCTGCGGCGCTCGGAGCAGCCCGATCTCTTCGGCACCGTGCTGAACCGGATCCCGGTCGAGGTCAATATGGCGTTCCTCGGGTTGCCGATCAGCGATATCGACTACTTCCGGCCGTCATCGCGGGTGGTGCAGATGGCGCCCGAATCCGATGTTCCCGGGCTGCTGGAACATTTCTGGCTGGTGTACGACTACCTCACTGATCTGGTCACCGGTAAACGCGAAGTGCTCGAGGGTGGCCTGGTGGACCGCTTTATCGCCGGGCGCGACAGTGTGGAACCGCGACTGTCCGATGCCGAGCTGGTCGGACTGCTCATGGGCTCGTTGCTGGGCGCGGATCACAATGTGTTGTCGGTGCTCGCCAAGGCGGTCTACGTGCTGCTTTCGGCGCCGCCGCTGTGGGAGTGGGCGGTGCAGAACCCGGACCGCACACCGGAATTGGTCGAGGAACTGCTGCGGGTGCTGCCGTTGGGTACCATCTCGACCTTCCCCCGGGTGGCGACTCGTGATCTGCCCGTGGGCGACGGCGTCATCTATGAGGGGGACGTCGTCTACGCCGATGCCTTTGCCGCCAACCGTGATCCGAGCGAATACCCGGAACCGCACCGCATCGACCCGGAGCGAAAAGGGCCGCGGCACTTGCAGTTCGGCTACGGCATGCACCACTGCATGGGCGCTTCGCTCGCGCGGATGGAGCTCACCGTGGTCATTCGCAGGCTGACCGCCGAGTATCCGGGGCTGCGGCTGGCGGCGGATCCCGAATCGCTGCCCTGGGATTCGGGAGTCCTGCTCCGCCGGCCGACGCTACTGCCGGTGCGCTGGTAACGAGACAGGAGCGGCGGACAATGGCGTCCGCGGTTCCTGTGCCGCACCGAATGTTTCGGTCAGGCTGTCTCGCAGGTCGGCGCTGAGTTCGGCCGACGACCAGGCGACGAAACCGTCCGGGCGCAGCAGCACATCGTAATTCAGCGTGGGATACAGCACCGGGACGATGTCCACTCGGTCGTGCCACGGGCCCAGCTCGGCGCGTCGTTCTTCCGCGCGACTCACCGCGACCAGCAGGATCGCCTGTGTGCGCTCCGCCAGCAGTTCGATGACCGAGGTGACGCCCATGGTCGTCGTGAGCTGCCGGTTGGTCAGGAACGAACCCGCGGCGGATGTCTCGATCGGCATCGGCACGCCGTCCACCTGTGCGCTGATCTCATTGCCGAGAGCGCGGCTGCGCGCGGAATCGCCGAAGACATCGATGATTTCGGCCCGCAGGGCATCGGCCTCCGGACCGGACCGCATGCGGTCGGCCTGATCGGCGACATTCGCGATCACCCGCTCGGCGGCGGGGCGGCGCTCTGCCGAGAACGCGTCGAGCAGCCTCGCCGGTGCGCCGAACCGGGTGATCAGGCCGAGTCGCCAGCCGAGCTGGACGGCATCGGCGATGCCGAGATTCAGGCCCTGCCCGCCGAGCGGGAAGTGCACATGCGCGGCGTCGCCGATCACCAGCACCCGTCCGTGCCGGTAGCTGTCGACCAGGCGGGAGAAGTCGCTGAATCGGGACAGGTGGGTGACACCGTGCATCGGAACTGGTTGGCCGACAATATGTTCCACACTCTGCTGCAGTTCCGCCGGAGTCAGTGGGCGCCGGTGGTCGCGTTCGGGACCGGACATGTCGAACGTGATCACCCGGCTGTGGCCCAGCGACCGGTTGATCACCGTCCAGCCGCGCGGTGTGCGCACCCAGCCGTCCACCACCTGCGCCGGGTTGCCCAAACGTGCGAGGCCGAGCAGCGCGGCCGCGGTCGGCGGTACCTCGGTGACCGGAAAGCCCGCACTGCGCCGCACTGTGCTGCGCGCACCGTCGGCGCCGACCACCCAGTCGGCCGAGACCGACTCGTCGACTCCCGCCCGCCGGTAATGGACGTCTACTCCGTCACCGGAGTCGACCACGCCGGTCACGGTGGCCGGTCGCACCACCTCCACACCGAGGCGCGGAAGCAGTGCGCTCCAGGAACTTTCGAGCTGACTCTGGCCGATACCGGCGATCGCGGGGCCCTCGCCGCCTGGAACGGCGATCTCCAGCCCGGGCTGTCCCGCGTAGTGGAACACCGTCGACTGCGGCCCGAGGCCCGCGTTCGGCGCGTTGAAATAGCCGCGCCGAGTGAGCAATTGGATGCTCCGCGCGTGGACCGTGCCCGCCTTGGGTACCAGTGTTGTCGTCGGCGCGGCCTCGATCACCAGGACTCGAACACCCCAGCGGCCGAGCTCGGCCGCGAGCAGCGAACCGACCGGGCCCGAACCGACGACCACGACCTCATAGTGCGCGCTGGATGTCATGCCTTACGGCCGCCGCGCAGCAGGAGCGCAATGGCGCCCGACAGTGCGAGAACCACGACCGTCATGGTCACCAGCGTGGTGTGGAAGGCGCCGTTGTACGCATCCACCACCACCGAATGCACCTGGGCGCGAGCGGCTCCCGCGGAATCGAGGGCCTTGCCGAGATCGCCGGAGGCGGTCTTGGTGACCACGGCGTCGGGATCGGTGACCCCCGCGATGCCCGACAGGCCGTCCCGCGCTCGGCTCGCAGCGAGGCCCGACAGGATTGCCGCATACACCGCGACCGCGATCGCCTCGCTGCCGAGGCGCAGCGTATTCACCACGCCCGCAGCCATTCCCGCCTGTTCCTCCGGCACGAGAGCCAAGGCCTGCCCATCTACCAGACCGGCGGACAGGCCCATGCCGCATCCGGCGAGCAGCAGCGGCAGTGCCAGTACGGCGACCAGGGTGTGCGGTCCGGCAAGCAGCAGGCCGAGATCACCCAGGACCAGCGCGGCGAGGCTGAGCCAGATCACCACCAGTGGATTCACGCCCGCACTGACCGCCCGCCCGGCCGCCAGCGGTCCGACAACCACGGGGATTGTCAGCAGGACGATGGTCGCGCCCGCCTTCGCCGAGGAGTCACCGGCGACGAACTGCAGATACGTCGGAAAGTAGGTCAGCAGTGTCACGAAGCCGAACGAAGCCGCCACCGGCACCAGGCACAGGGCGAGAAAGCGTCGATGAACGAGCAGCGGCAGATCCAATAGCGGTGTGGCGAGCCGTGATTCGACAACCGTGAACGCGCCGAGCAGTAGCACCGCGAGCACGAACGCGATGATCACGCCGGGCGAGCCCCAACCCCAGGGCTGGCCCTGCACGATGCCGATCATCGCGGCGAGCAGTCCGAGCACCAGCAGGACACTGCCGGCGATATCGAAACGTCCGTCGACCTTGACCGCCGGAGCGCGCAGGCCGACCGCGGGTGACAGCACCAGCACGACCACCAGAACGGCGGCCTGGATAGCGAAGATCACTCGCCAGCCCGCCGAATCGGCAAGTGCGCCAGAGATTGTCGGCCCGAGTGCGACACCGATGCCCGCCGTGGTGCCGAAGAGTGCGAATGCGCGGTGGCGGGCAGGCCCGTCGAACGAGGAGGACAGGATGGCCGCTCCGCACGAAAAGATCGCCGCACCACCGAGTCCGGCGATGCCTCGGGCGATATCGAGCGTGCCGATTCCGGGTGCGAGCGCGCTCGCCGCGCTGCCGACCGCGAAGGTCGCCGCGCCCAGGGCGAAGAGCCTGCCGCGCCCGAAGCGGTCGGCGAGTGATCCCCAGACCAGCGTGAAGCAGGCGAAGGCCAGGTTGAACGCGTTCACCACCCATTGCAGGCCCGCGGTGCCGCCGCCGATATCCGCCGAGATGGCCGGCAGTGCCACCGCGGTGCCGGAGATCGACATCGGTACGACGAACACCGCCAGCAGGACGGTCCCCAGGACCAGCGATTTCGGCGGTGGTGCTTTCGCCCCGGTGTCGGTGTTCGTGGATAGATCAGTGCTCATGTGCGTCCTCCCGCGTAACGAGCGCCAGACATGCGACCAGAAGGTTCGGCTGTGATCGAACCTAGAGTCGCATGCCCGGAGGTTCGAGACAAGTCGAACCTTTGGCGGCGCACTATTTCGTTCATCACATTTCCAAGGAATGCCCCGCCCGCATCCGGGTGCGACGATGCGTACGACGTCGTCGAAGGGGGCCGTGTTGGAAGTACGGGACAGTCGTAACTGGTTACTGATCGAGACGCTTTCCGAGGTGCCGACCGTGATTGCCGAGGGCGATCGCCAGCGGCAATTGCGCCCGCTCGGAAACGTGCTGCGCGGCAAGATCTTCGAATCGGTCAGCGAGGTTGTCGCCCAGGTGCGCAGCTCTCGTGAACCGCTCGTCCGGGACCTGTCCAGCACCGAGGCCGACGCCTGCCCGCTCATCGCGCATCCGCTCATCGCGCCCTGCGGTGAGGTGTTCGGTGTGCACGTCCACCTGGGCGAACCCGATATCGCGGCGCCGCACCCGCCGCGCGCCGCGGCCTGGACATGGCGGACGAATTCCATTGGCGCGCCGATGCGCACGCCTTTCACCAGTGACTTCCGGGATCTTTACGGCATTCTCGACGATCGGCCCGAGGATGCCGAATTCGGTCTGGCAGATCTGTATCGACGCATCCCGCGCATGTCCGACGTCGCCGTCGTCATGAACGGCGTCGATTCCGCCGTGGCCGGGGACGTCCGGTCCGGTCACCTGATCGCGCGTCATGACAGCGGCCGCCGGCGGCTGATCCGATACGTCCGCCGCAGCGTCTCGGGCCCGGACGGTGTGGTGCTGCGCGGAATCGATCACGATGTCACCGCGCCCGGTCAGGAACCGCTGCTGGAGATCGAAACCGCCGACGCCGATATCGCGCATCGGATCGCGCGCAGTTCCGGCTCCTATACGGCCCTGGTCGAAGTGCGTTCGGGCTGGGTGATCCGCTGGATCTCCGAACCCATCCCCGGCCTCACCCCCGAAGCCAGAGGTGGTGCGGCGCCGCTGCTTCCGAATGCCCCGACGCCGTCCGGCGAGGCGACCACCGTCATGGTGGGAAGTCCGCTGCGCAGATACTGCGTGCAGGCGCTCGAATGGATCCGTTTCGGCTCCTCGCAGGCGGCGCTGATGACCTTCACCGCGCTCGGCGATTGATTCGCCGCGGCTCAACCGGTCATGAGCGCCGGAATCGGCAGTGTCCCAGCCCATTCGCGCGCCATATCCTTCGGCCGCACCTCGGTCGAGGAGTCGTGGCGGGCATGCTCGCCGACCTGGATCGCGCCACGGGCGATGAGCTTCTCGGCGGCGATCTCCCCGCCCCGGTTGTAGGTGTCACCGTAGATGGTGTCGCCCAGCCCGAAAACGGCGAACCGCAGTCCGGCCAGATCCGGTTGTGCGGCATCCAGCAGAGCGAAGAAAGGCTCTGCGCCCGTAGGCAATTCACCATCGCCGTAGGTGGAGCAGACCACAATGTGAAAGTCGTCCGCGTCGAGGTCGCCGGGATCGAAGTCGAACATATCGAAAACCGATACGTCATAGGCGGACAGTTCGTCGGCGAGCGCCTCCGCCACCATTTCGGCGGTACCCAGTTCAGATCCGAACAGAACGACGACGCGCACGCCCAACTCCCTTCGATATATGTAAGCCTATCCTAACTTACGGTCATCGATTCTGGGTCTGCACCATCGCGGGGACTACGAACTCAGGTCGAGGGGATGATGAGTTCGTCGGCGACCCACCGCGCGACCTCGGCGGGGTAGGGCGTCGACAGTCCGAGGACGATGTGCCGGAAGCCCGCGTCGATCGCTGTGGCGATCGCCGCCCTGGTCGTGCCGGGCTCGTCATAGGAGACCGGCAGGTGGATGGACCGGGTGATCGACGCGGAATCGCGGCCGATCTCGGTGCAGTAGCGGTCGAGCAGCGCGCTGCGCTCGATGACATCGTCGATATCGCCGCCGGGGATATTCCAGACATCGGCGTGTTCGGCGACCACGCGGAGGACCGCGGTCGAGCGGCCGCCGATGACTATCGGCGGGTGCGGTCGCTGCACGGGTTTGGGGTTGCCGAAGGCGCCGGTGAGATGGATATGGGCGCCCTCGAAATCGAAGGGTTCGGTCTCGGTCCACAACCGCCGGATGACCGTGCACGCTTCGGCCAGGCTTTCCACGGCATGTTTGGCATTGTGATACGGCAGGCCGTGGGCGTCGTACTCGCGCCTGGCGAGTGGATGGCTGGGCCGGGAACCCGCACCGATGCCGAAGTCGAGCCGCCCGCCGGAGACGATATCGACGGTGGTGGCGATCTTGGCCAGTAGTGCGGGCGGCCGGAAGCGATTGCTGGTCACCAGCAGTCCGATGCGCAGGCGCTCGGTCTGTGCGGCGAGCGCGGACAGCAGTGTCCAGCCTTCGAAGATCGGCCCGTCCGGGTCGCCGCCGATCGGCATGAGGTGATCGAAGAGCCACGCGTGCTCGATCTCCGGGATGGCGTCCGCCTCGCGCCAGACCCGCAGGATGTCCTGGTAGTCGACTTGCATCGGGGCGGTGATGATTCCGAAACTGGTGTGGGACATGGGGGTTGATCCTCGTCAGCGGCGGCGCAGGGCCGGATCGAGCAGGGCGGGTGGGGTGTCGGACTTCTCGTCGGCGGCGAGATCGACGCCGGGGGCGACAATGGCATCGATCGCGTCGAGCACGTCGGCGGACAGCACGGTGTCCGCGGCGGCGAGCTGAGAATGCAGGTGGTCCATGGTGCGTGGGCCGATGATCGCGCTGGTCACGGCCGGATGCGCGGTGACGAATCCGAGTGCGAGCTGAATCATGCTCAGCCCGGCCCCCTCGGCGACAACGGCCAGCTTTTCGACGGCCTCGAGCTTGGCTCGATTGGCCGGTACGGCGGTGTCGAAGCGCTGCGGCATGAATGCCGAACGGCTGGTGGTGATTTCGCGGCCTTCGCGAATCGCGCCCGACAGCCACCCCGAGGCCAGCGGGCTCCAGACCAGCACGCCGAGTCCGTACTCCTGCGTCACCGGCAGGACGTGAGTTTCGATGCCGCGCTGCAGAATCGAATAGCCGGGCTGCTCGGTGACATAGCGGCTCAGATGATGCTCGCGGGCGGCCCACTGCGCCTGCACAATGCGGTACGCGGGAAAGGTCGAGGAGCCGAAGTAGCGAATCTTGCCCGCGCGCTGCAGATCCGTCAGCGCCGAGAGGGTTTCCTCATCGCTGGTGGCCGGGTCCCATCGGTGGATCTGGTAGAGATCGACATGGTCGACGCCCAGGCGCCGCAGGCTGTCGTCCAGCTCGGTGATCAGCCAGCGCCGCGAACTGCCCCGATGATTGCGTTCCTCGCTCATCGGCAGGTAGGCCTTGGTCGCCAGCACCAGATCGTCGCGGCGCCCGGCGATGGCCTTGCCGACCATCTCCTCGGACTCGCCCCGGCTGTACGCGTCGGCGGTATCGATGAAGTTGATCCCCGCCTCGAGAGCGCCGTCGACAATGGCCGTTGCCTCGTCCTGGGTGGTGCGCCCGATGCTGCCGAAGTTCATCGCGCCGAGCGCGAGGGTGCTGACCTGCACACCGGTGCGGCCCAAGGTGCGGTACTGCATGACGTCCTCCTGTGGCAAACTGGTCAAACGGAACGCTGTTCCGATAACCAACATACGGAACGTTGTTCCGTTTGCCAAGGGAAACGACGGAGGTGGCGGCACAGTGGCCGAAATCGACAGCGGATCAGGGTCGGCAGTACCGCGGAAGCGGGCCGACGCCCGGCGCAATGCGGAGACGCTGCTGGATGCGGCGGCCGCGGCGTTTGTCGCCTCCGGCGTCGATGTGCCCGTCCGCGATATCGCCGCCCGGGCCGGCGTCGGCGTCGGCACGATCTACCGCCACTTTCCGACCCGCGCCGATCTGATCGTCGCCGTCTACCGGCACCAGGTCGAGGCCTGCGCCGAGGCCGGTCCGGTTCTCTTGGCGGACAATGCTTCTCCGCATGCTGCGCTGGCGGCGTGGATCAACCTGTTCGTCGACTTCCTGGTGACCAAGCACGGCCTCGCCGGTGCCCTGCAGTCCGGCGATGCCGCCTTCGCGACCCTGCACGCGTATTTCCTCGACCGCCTCGTCCCGGTCTGCGCCCAATTGCTCGGCGCCGCAGGTGAAGCGGGGGAGATCCGGCGCGATATCGAAGCCGTCGAACTTATGCGCGGTGTCGGAAACCTCTGCATCGGCGCGGAGAACAACGCCCATTACAACGCCCGTCGCATGGTCGGACTTCTCATCGCGGGACTGCACGCTCAGTGAGCCGAGCGGGAAATGTGTGGCAACGCAAAAGCTCCGCACCGAAAACGGTGCGGAGCTTCTATCAAGTCGCGCTGAATCAGATGGCGCGGACGTCCTGGGCCTGCGGGCCCTTCTGGCCCTGCTCTACCGAGAACTCGACACGCTGACCCTCGTCGAGGGATTTGAAACCCGAGCCGCTGACGGCCGAGTAATGCACGAAGACGTCGGGGCCGCCTCCGTCTTGGGCGATGAAGCCGAAGCCTTTTTCACCGTTGAACCACTTCACACTGCCTTGAGCCATGCTGTTTACAACTTCTTCTCTGTAGTGAGCCGAGCAAATTTCTTGGTAATGCGCCCGTTCTCAACAGGCAACTATGCCACGTTTGCCGCCGCCGCGCTGAGACTGTGGGCCAACCGACAGTGCCGCCCGGTCTGCCCGCAGTCTGGATTCGCGATCTGAAACACGGAATATACTGGGCCCGTGTACATTCCGTGTTCGGTCTTCCGGCGCAGCCCTTTGGAACGCGCCGACGAACGCCTGGCCTGGGATCGTGCCGACCAATGGTTTTTCGCCGCCGGGGCCTGTCACATCTTGGCGTTCGCGTTTCTCGAGGAGAATCCGCACGGCTTCGCGGCGATGGGACTGTGGCCTCACGGCATAGCCGACCCTGGCCATGTGTACATCTCCGACGGCACCTGGGCTTTCGATCATTGCGGGTGGACGCTCGAAAGTGAGCTGATAGCGGTCTCGCGGGCAGCCGAACCCGCGATGGACTATCAATCGCAGCCGCTCGGCATGGAAATCGATGAGCTGTGCGCCCGGCACTGGTACCCCACGCGCGCAGAATTCGCGTTCGACCCCTGGTCGCGTGCGCACTCCTACATCAAGCAGTTCGCGTATCCGTGGCGATCCGAGCCCGGGACAACGCCATAGAAGATATCCACCCGGGCCAACTACGATCGGATGCGATGCATGTCGACTTGATGTTGGATTCGCTGGATGGACTGTCCGTCGGAGACGCGGTGGGTGCTGAGTTCCCCGTGGTGGGGCGCCCGGTCGCAGATCTTCACAGTGGTGATCTGCCGCCCGGGCGGTGGGAGTGGACCGATGACACCGAAATGGCGTGCACGGTGGTCGGTGAACTTCGCGAACACGGTGCGATAGACCAGGATCGGCTGGCCGCGGCCTTCGCCGCACGGTTCGACAAGCGCCGGGACTACGGCTTCATGACAGTGGACACGCTGGGCCGGATCCAGCGCGGCGTGCCCTGGCGGAAGGTGTCCGCGGCCGTGTTCGACGGCCAGGGTTCGTGCGGCAATGGTGCGGCGATGCGGGTCGCGCCCTTGGGCGCCTTCTATGCCGGCGATCCGGAAAAGGTTGTCGCCGAGGCGATCCGGTCGGCGCAGGTGACGCACCTGCATCGTGAAGGGGTGATCGGCGCCGTCGCGGTGGCGCTGGCGGCCGCCGGAGCCGCACAGGCCCGCCTCACCGGAATGCGGCCCGCACCACAGGAATTCATCACCACTGTGCTGGATCGACTCGACACCGGTGACACGACGCAGGTGATCGGGCGCGCCCGAGCGCTGCTCGGCGCCTCCGCCGAACAGGCCGCCGCCGAACTCGGTATCGGAGTCCGGGTCACCGCGCAGGACACGGTGCCGTTCGCGATCTGGGTCGCGGCAACGCATTTCGACGACTACCGCGCCGCGATCGCCACCTGTGTCGCGTCCGGCGGCGATACCGACACCACGAGTGCCATCGTCGGCGGAATCGTCGCCGCCCACACCGGCGGTGTGCCGCACACCTGGCTCACCGCACGCGAGCCATTGCCCAGCTGGCTCAACCAGGTTCGCCCGAACCGCGCAAGGCCGGAACGCCCGGCCGCCTCCGTCGCTGGTTGTCCGGCGGGGCATAGCGCCGCTGCTTTTGCCGCCGACGGCTCGACGGTCGATCGATCAGGAATCGAGAAGCCGCGGGCAGGGCCGCAGCCATAACGTTGGCAGCGACAAAGTTCGGAACTGTGCGAAGGAGTTTTCTGATGGCAAAGACACTGGACGCTATCCTGTACCCGGTGAGCGATATCGCGGCGGCGAAGGCTCAGTTCACGGCATTGCTCGGAGTCGAGCCCGCCATGGACCAGCCGTACTACGTGCACTTCGAGACGCCGGAGGGGCTGGCCGTGGGGTTGGTGCCGAACGGGCAGCAGCGGGGGATGACCGGGGCCACACCGTTCTGGACCGTCGATGACATCAACGGTCAGGTCAAGGCGCTGGTCGCGGCCGGCGGGACTGTCGCGGAGGACGTTCATGACGTCGGCGGCGGCAAGCTGGTTGCCATCGTCAATGATGCCCAGGGCAATGTCATCGGGCTCGCCGGAGCTTGATCGGCCGCGGTCGCGCGGTTCGCAACCCCGTTGCGAACCGCACCACTGTCACGGCCGGCAGGTGCCCGTCTGCTGCGGCGAGCCCGCAGTCCTGACGAGGTCAACGATGAACGGCTGCACTGTCATCGCTGGACTCGGCAGCGCCTGTCATATCCGCTGGAATTATTGGATCGGGTCGTCTGCGGCGAAGGTGGTGTCGTCCCAGTCGGCGTAGTTCAGCCAGGCCTGGATGTAGTCCGGGGAGAATATCGGGCCGGGTAGCTCTGGAATGTCGAAGGCGGTGACCATTGCCGGCAGGTGGGCGCTCAGCACCGTCTGGTGATGGTGTAGTTCGCCGGATACCTTGACTGCGAGGTCCGGTGTCATGCGCAGGTGCTCGGTGTACCACGCGCCGCGGTCGTAGATGTGTTGCAGCGAGTATGCCGCCGCCGCGGAAGCGGCCATTTCGCCGGCTGCGGGATCTTCGGTGCCGAGTGCGGCGATGAGCAGGGCGGTGGCTGCGAGGCGTTCGGCGGTTGCGGTGGCCAACTCGATGGCTCTCCAGTCCGCGCCCGGCCCGATGCCGGTCGATTCGTTTGTGCTGCTGCGCAGTTCAAGCGCCAGTGTGGTTTCCCGGTCGGCGAGCATCTCGATATACCAGGGCATCTGGGCCGGTGTGCCGGGTAGTCGCAGCGCGGGGAGGTTGATGATGGACTTACCTGCGGTGATCTGCATGATCTGGTTTTCGCCCTCGGCGGTGATGATGGCTTCGAGGTTGCCGATCCAGTCCACGAGGTAGTTGATGCGGAGTGCACCTTGGGCGGCGGCGCGTTGGCGGCACATCGTCAGCACCTGGCGAGCGGTGTTGGACAGCAACGGTTTTGCGAGCATCGACCAGATCGCCTGCTCGGGGTCCACGGTGGTGGATTCGGCGCGCATGTCACGGATCCGCCTGCCCAGCACGCTGGTGGCGTAGACGGCGGCAAGGGCGGACACCATGCCCAGCTGTACCGCACTCCGATCTGCCATCAGCGTTCCCGAGCCGGGACGGCGCTGGCGCGTGTAGTTGGCCAGCCCGGCCAGGGCGGCGCGGGCACTGGCGACGGCGGCATTGGCCAGATCGAGCCGGCCGTTGCCCAGCATGGTGATCGCGGTGTGAAATCGTCTGCGCGGCGGCAGTTCACACTCGAGCAGGCCCTCAGGGCTGAGGCGGGCCCAGTCGCCCCCCAGCAAGGCCTCGCGGGGGACCCACACGCGGCGGAATCTGATCATGGCGTGGTCCATCGGCGCGGACGCCTTGTCGGGCAATGCGACGACGTCGACACCGTCGGCGAGTCCGGTCGATGTGCGTAGTTTCAGCAGAAAGGGAAGTACGCCTTCGTCTTTGCCGTCGAGGAGGAGACGCGCAGTGACGACCACAGTCTTCGGGGCGCTGGCCTCGGCGACGTTCGGCATGAACTTGGTGGCCGCCGCCGAGGGGGTGGTGAGCCAGAATCCGCCTGTCTCGGCGTCCCATGTCGCGGTGGTCTGCTGGTCGGCGCCGTTGGTGCCGCCGAGTTCGGTCAGCATGAGCACGCCGAGTGCGGCGCCGGAGTCCAATTCGGCCAGGCATTCCCGCTGGTAGGGTGAGTCGTTGCCGAGGCCGAGGATCGCGCCGATGACGAGGTCGAAATGGCCTGTGAGGACCAGCAATAGCCGCGGTGCCGCGATCTGGGCCCAATCGCAGAGCGCACCTCGCAATTGGGTGTCGGCGGCGATCTCACGGGCGGGCCGGCCCAGTCCGGCGATCACCGCCCGCAACAGCTCGGGGGCGTCCTGGGTTTGCTGGGAATAGGTCGCCCCGGATCGTGGGGTGTCGGCGAGCTCGACGATGACATCGCGCACGGATCTGTGTAGTTCCCCGTACTCGCCGAAGATCACCTCCCGCAGGGCCCTCATGGTCGCAGCGCTGTCGGTGGGGCGGAACGGCGGTTCGTCGGCGGAGAATCCGTGGAGGAGAACGTCTGTAGTTGTCATTGCACTCACCCTGCTGTCGAGAACCCCGCACGCGGTCGCGCTATCGGTGGTCGCCCGACCGGCGTGCGGAGTGTGTACTGCCCTGGGCGGAGGGTCGGTCCGACCCGCTGCCCAGGTCGTTCATCTGAATCGAATGTCGGGGGTCATCTCATATGCGTTGTCCTTACCCATGATTCGGCGAAAACGGGGGAGGAGGTGTGATGCGCAGCGGGTTCGACGGCGGGAAGGTGACCGGCAGCGCTGTCAGTGCGCGGTGGAACGGGCCCGGCCGCCACTGCAGTTGCTCTGCGGGGACGGCCAATCGCAGCTCCGGGAGGATGTCCAGTAGTTGATCGATGGCTTCCTGCGCGATCAGCTGCGACGCTGTGCGTGCTTGCATGGGACAGGCGTGCGGTCCGGCGCCCCAGGCCAGATTCCAGCCGTTGCCGGCGAAGTGTCCGGTATTGATCTCCGGGCCGGTGTTGCATGCCGCCGTGCTGGTGATCACCGGCTGGTCGGCGGGCAGCCAGACGTTGTCGACCACAATGGGCTGGCGGGGGTAGACGATGCAGTAGTTCGCCAGCGGCGGGTCGGTAGCGAGAATTTCGTCGAGTGCGGATCCGGTCGGTGGGGCGAAACCGAGGTTTTCACCGTTCCACCGAGCGTCGGTCAGCATGAGCAGCAGGGTGCCGGCAATGAGGTTCTGTGGAATCTCGATGCCCGCGGAATAGCAGGTGACCAGCTGGTGGACCATTTCCGTATCGGTCAGCCCGACAGGATGCTGCACCAACCGCGTGGCGATGTCGTCGGCAGGCTGGGAGCGTTTGAGCACCGTGAGTTCACGCAGCGCCTTGTCGAGCATCATGTTGACGGTGTCGGTGTCGACGCCCTCGAACAGTGCGGCGCTGGCCTGGGCGACCTGCTGGCCGATATGCGGCGGGCAGCCGATCAGCTCGTTGAGCACCACGAAGACCAACGGCAGTATGTACTGGCCGATCAGGTCGGCAGACCCTGTCTCGCAGAAGGAATTGACGAGCGGGAGCGCGGCTCGCTCCACCGTGCTGCGGAGGGTATAGAGATTGACCCCGGCCAAAGCGTCGTTCGTCGCGGTGCGGTAGCGGGTGTGCTCAGCGCCGTTGCTGCGCAACGCGTTCGGCCGCCACTCGATCATCGGCATGATCGGCAGATCAGCAGGTACGGTCGCTTGCCAGCGGCGTGGATCGGCGGAAAAGCGGTGCGTGTCACCGAGGATCCGGACCGCGGTGTGATAGCCGATGACCAGGGTGGCCGGCACCCCCGCCCATATTTCGACCGGCACCAATGATCTGTAGCCCTCGCGCATCGCCCGGTAGAACCGGTGTGGGTCGGCCGCGAACTCTTGGGTGTAGATAGGAATTCGGGGCCCGACGGCTTCTATCGGCACCGGTGGGGTGGAGTGGGGCCGAGATTGCGTTTGCGCGGGTGGATGCACGGGGGTCGGTCTCCTTAGACGACGGGAAGTGGTGGAGCGGAAGCGAATGTGACCGGCAACGCCGTCAGCGCACGATGGAACGGATCCGGGCGCCACCGCAGCTGTGTCGCCGGAACCGACAGTGCGATGTCCGGAAGCGCGTCGAGCAATTGCTCGAGCGCGACCTCCACGATGACCGTGGCCGCTGCCTGGCCGGGGCACACGTGGGGCCCTCCACCCCAGGCCAGATGCGAACGGTTACCTTTGCGGTCACCGGCCACCGCGGGGTCGGTGTTGCACGCCGCCAAACTGACGATCACCGGTCGATGTTCCGGCAGCCAGACCTCGCCGACGATCTGCGGCTGCCGCGGATAGCTGATACACGCGTTCGCTACCGGTGGATCGGTGAACAGCACTTCATCGATCGCATCCCGGACCAGCAATCCGCCGCCCAGCAGGTCGCCGCCGAATCCGTCATCGGTCAGCATCGACAGCAGGGTGTTCGCGATCAAGTTCCAGGTGGGTTCCGCGCCCCGCAGGTACAGCATGACCAGCTGGTGCGCCATCTCCTCTTCCGACAGTTCGGCGGCACGCTGCAGCAGTCGTGACGCCACATCCGCGGCCGGAGTTATCCGCTTGCCCGCCAGCACTTTCCGCATCGCGACGACGAGCATCTCCTCGGCCCGGTCGGATGCGGAGATGTCGACCGCACCGCGCCGCAACATCATTGCCGCGTACGTTTCGTCCCCTGCTTCCGGCGAGAGGCCCAGCACAGCGTCGAATGCTTCGATCGTGAGTGGCAGGGCGTAATCGCTGAGCAGATCGGCGGCCCCCGCCTTGCAGATTTCGTTGATCAGCGAGACCGCGGTCCGTTCGACGGTGTGACGCAACGCGTATAGGTCGATGTGGTCGAGACTCGCTGTGATGGCGTTCCGGTACCGCGAGTGTTCCTCGCCCGCGGACCGTATCGCGTTGGGTCGCCACTGCATCATCGGCAATGCCGGACAACCGGCCGGGGTGGTGGACTGCCACAGCCTCGGATCCGCGGGGAAGTGCGCCGGATTACCGAAGATGTGGCGCGCCGCGTGGTACCCGGTCACCAGGGTCGCGGGCACGCCGGAGGCCACCTCGACAGGCGCCAATTCACCATGAATACGGCGCATTTCCGCATATGCGCTGTGCGGATCATCGGTGAACTTCGGCGAATACAGCCTCACCGGCAAACATCCTCGGCATCAGTCGAGAAGAGCGGGCTGGTAACCGGCGCCGGGCATAGTGACATGGTCAAAGCAGGGCTCCTGTCAGCAAATGCGAAAGAAGAGCATTCCAAATAGGCGAGAGGTTCGCGTGCTCGAATGCGACCGCAGGCTATGACCGATTACAGATCGGCGACCCGCTGGTCGGAGCGCAGGTTGGTGTCGGTCATCGTATGTATCTGCCGAGGTGATGCGAGAGATAGGGAACCTTGCGAACTATGCGTCCAGAGAGCTCGGGTCATGTTCCACTCCCTTGTTCGCTCGGCTTGTGTTCGGCGTGACTCTCGCTAACCCGCACCCGCAGTTACATCAAAAGGGTTCGGCCACAGCAAGTCTCGGGTTAGCCACATGATCATACCCACTCACGGCAATACCCGCTGCCTGAACGAGAGGGACAGCAACGTCTCCGCAGACCGCCGGGTATGCGATCTTGCCCAGCGGCGATGGGTCGGCGAGATCGTACTGTGGTTGCCAGGCAGAGGAATTCGCTGATCTCGCGGCCGGTTGCCGTAGTTGCGAGGGAGATTTGTTCAGCGGGGAATGCGGACCGGTAGTGATTGCGGGCCGCGCATCGATACGGATTCGCGGTATGGGGGAGTCGGGTTGAGGAGGGTGAAATCCGGTGTGCGGCGCATGAGTTCGGTGAACAGGACCTCGGCTTGGAGCCTGGCCAGGGGAGCGCCGATGCAGAAGTGGGGGCTGTGGCTGAAGGCCAGGTGGCGTGATGTCTGTCGGCCAGGCGTGAATCGTGTGATGTCGAGTGAGTCGGGATCGGTGAATGCGGCCGGGTCGCGGTGCGCCGAACCGGCGAGAAGTATGAATCCTGTTCCCCGGGGCAGGGTTCGGCCGTCGAGTTCGATGTCCTGCATGGCGACGCGGGTCGGGAATGGGACGGGGGTGTCGAGGCGGAGGAACTCTTCCACGGCGAACCGGCTCGAATCCGGGTCGGCGCGCAGGATTTCGCGCTGCTGCGGGTTGCGCGCCAGGGCGAGCAGACCGGTGGCGATCAGGTTCATCGTGGTTTCGTGACCGGCGATGAGCAGGAGCACGGCGACGTCGACGAGTTCCTTTATCTCCAAGGGTGTTTCCGTCGCGAGAGTGGAGAGCAGGTCCGTGCCGGGGTCGGCACGCCGGCGCGCGATGAGATCGGTGAAGTACTCGGCGAAGGCCAGCACGGCGGTGGCCCGGGCCTGTTTGTCGTTGTCGGACAACAGCGCATCCGGATCCAAGCCGCGGCTGATCGCCGATGCCCAGATCCCGAATGTCGCGTGGTCGGACCGGGGGATCCCGAGAATGGTGCAGATCGTGGTCAGCGGCAGCAGGTAGGCGATGTCCGCGACGAAGTCGATCTCGCCCGCGGCCACCGCGGCGTCGAGCAGTGTGATCGCCGTCTGCGTGATCTGATCCCGCAACCGGGCGATCGCGCGGGAAGTGAAGGCCGGAGCCACCATTGCGCGTAATCGAGTGTGATCGGGCGGGTCCATCAGCAGAAACGAACCGGGAAGGTTCCGTGGATCGACACCGGGGCGGAACGGATTGATCCCGGAGAAGTAGCCGTGCCCGAAGGCCGGATCGGCGAAGATCGCACTGCAATCGGCATAGTGCGGGACCAGATAGATCCCGGGCCGGTACTCGTGCAGCCGGCCCGCCTCCCGCAGTATGCGGTAGGACGGTGACGGATCGGCCCGGAACTCGGGGGCGAACGGGTCGGATACGACGGTCATCGGGCACTCCGTTCCTGGGAGCTCGTACGCAGTACCCGCAGAACGATCGCGGGAGCGAGCAGTGAACTCGGCGGGGCGGTCAGGTTCGAGGCGCGCATGAAGGCGCGGGCCACCTCGGCGTCGTGGTGGGCGGCCATCGGGATTCTCGAGGTGTAGAGGCTCAGGATCCTGCTGCGCAGCGAGCGCGGTCCTGCGACGCCGGGGAACCGCAGGTCCGCCTGCGTGGACATCTGCCACGCGATATCGATGGGCACGGCGGCACGCTGATAGAACTGTGCCGGAACGGGATCGGGCAGGCAGGACCGCAGAGCGAGCGCCTGCTGTGCGGCCACCGTCATACCCTGCGCGTACAGCGGATTGAAACTGCTCATCGCGTCGCCCAGCACGAGAAACCCGCGGGGCGCCGCGGAAATCCGGTCGTAGCGGCGGCGCAGCGAGCCGCGAAAGCGGTGCGGCACAGGGGCGTCCAGTGGTTCGGCCGACCGCACGATCTCGTACAGATCGGGCACCGGCAGCGTCGCGGCGAACTGCTCGAACTCCATCGGATCGGTCGGCGGGTGGTCACCGAGCATTCCGCTCAGCGTCACATGCCAGCGGTCGCCCTCCAACGTGATCGCGGACCCGCCGTGGAATCCCGGCGTGGTCGAAACCACTGCGGCCAGATCACCATTCAGGTGATCGGGCTTGCGGCGGAACATGCGCGACGTGTAGCCGAGATCGACGTCGATGCGTTCCTCTGCGGGGCGCTGATAACCGAGGGCGGCGAGCCAATCCGCGGCCCGCGAACCGCGCCCGGTGGCGTCCACCACCAGATCGGCCGGAACTTCCGTACCGTCGGACAGGCGGACGCCGGTGATCGTCCGGCCGCCGAGCAGTCCCGCCGCCGTCCGCCGCTGCCACAGCTGCACACCGGGCATGGCAAGCACCCGGGTGAGGATCGCGTCCTCGAGCATCGGACGGCTGGCGAGTAGAGCCGTCAGCCCGGTATCGGTCGGGTGCACGCGCAATCCCGCTATGTACCAGCGAGATCCGCGCAGTACGTCGGTGGTCGGCGCACCCGCGGCGGCGAGCTCCGCGGTGAGCCCGGGGAACAGCTCCTCCATGATCTGCCGGCCGCGATCCATCAGGCCGTGCACATGCCGGGCCTGTGGCACGCCCCGGCGCGGCATCGCACCCTCGAGCCTGTCCCGTTCGATGATGAGCACGCGGTCGAAGGCCTCCGCGAGCACCCGGGCGGAGAACAGCCCGGCGATGCCCGCACCGAGTACCACAGCCTGACGCATGGATCGCACCTTTCCGATAGTCTGCCGTCGTCAGTTCCCGTGCCGCTGTGCGGCTTTCACTTCGGTCACCACGGTCATGGGCGACCTTCGCGGAACCGGACCTGGAGCTCCGCGATCCCGCGAATGAGCACATTGGGCCGGTAGGGCGGATTGTCGTCGAGCAGTTCCATCGACCCGACCCGCGCGAGAATGGCCTCGAGCAGCACTTCCATTTCGAGAGTCGCCAGCGGTGCGCCCAGGCAGTAGTGGTGGCCGAGGCTGAAGGCCAGATGCTTGGTCACCGGTGCGTGCCCGTCGAACCGGGTGATATCGAACGTGTCCGGATCGGCGAACGCCCGGGGATCGCGATTCGCGCACGCCAGCAGGGTGACCACGCCGTCGCCAGGTTCGAAGACCTGGCCGCCGAGGGTGGTGCGCACCTTCGCGGAGCGGGAATTGAGGTGTGCGGGACCGTCATAGCGCAGCAGTTCGTCGATGGCCGGGCGGAGCAGTTCGGGCCGGGACCGCAGCAGCGCCAGCTGCTCGGGATGGCGCAGGAAGGCGAGCAGGCCGTTGCCGACCAGGTTCACCGTGGTCTCGTGGCCGGCGACGATCAGGAAGATGATGGTGCCGAGCATCTCCTCCTCGGTGAGCCGGTCACCCTGCTCCTCGACGGTTGCCAGTCCGCTGATCAGATCCTCGCCGGGATCGGCGCGGCGTTCGGCGATGAGCGCGCGCAGGTACGCCAGGAACTTCGGAGTCGCCTCGGCGCGAGCGTCTTTGGCCTCCTGCGGCAGCAGGTGATCGGGATCCAGACCCCAGGACAGGATCTGCGACCACTCCTGGATGCGGTCGTGATCGACGGCCGGGACGCCGAGGATCTCACAGATCACGGTCAGCGGCAGCGGGTAGGCGATACCGGTGATCGCGTCGAATTCGTCTGCGGCCAAGGCGGTATCGAGCAATTCGTCGACGATCTCCTCGATCCGCGGCCGGATCGCCATGATCCGGCGCGGGGTGAACGCCTTCGAGACCAGGCCGCGCAGCCGGGTGTGGTCCGGCGGCTCCATCCACATGAACACAGGCGGGAAGACTTCCTCCTGGCCGGAGTGCAGGTGCTGGACCTCCTGGTCGTGGCCCCACTCGGAACTGGTGAGCACCGTGGCGATCTCGTCGTGGCGGGTGAGCAGGCTCAGCCCCAGCGGTGACCGGTGCACCGGACCCAGGTCCTGTAGTTGCCGATAGAAGGGGAACGGATTGTGCCGATTCGCCGGGTTGAATATCTGCAGCATCAATTGCAATTCCACCGACAGTTCACCCGGTGCTGGAGTGTGCTGCGTCGGCGTGCTGGCCAGGCTCATGGCTGAGTTCCTTCACAGGAGGGAGCTGATCGCTGTGTGAGCTATCTAGTCCGAGCAAGCATGCGGGCATTTTCCGGATTCGCCCGGTGGTGATTCGTTGTTTGATTCGGTCGATGGATAAACCGGCAGCGTCTCGAATTCTCCAGGTGGCCGCTGCAGCTGAGGAGCCCCAGGCGCCGCCGGATCGGCGATTGCGGAAAGCGCCTGAGCGATAGGAGATTCCGAGGGCGGCGCTGCCCGGCGCAACAGAGTTGAAGACTGGGGGCCATGGTGGCTGGGGCGCAATGGGAATGACGACAGAGCAGGGCACAAGGTCCGGGCAGCATTACTTGTCGCTGGTCGACCTGCTGATTCTGGCCGTCGGGACATTCACGCTGGGGGTGGACGGTTATGTCATGTCCGGCCTACTGCCGGAGGTGTCGGCCGATCTTCACGTATCGGTCAGCACGGCCGGTCAGCTGACCTCGCTGTTCGCCATCGTGTATGCGGTCGGCTCGCCGATTATCGCCGCGCTCACGGGCAATTGGGACCGCCGGGTGCTGCTCGCGGGCGGGATGGCGGTGTTCATTTCCGGCATGATTCTGCAAGCCACCGGATCGAATTTTCCGACGGTGGCCGGGGGTCGTGTGGTGGCCGCGCTGGGTGCGGCGGCGTATCAGTCGAACGCGTTCAGCACGGCCGGACTGCTCAGCGATGATGCGCATCGCGCACGGTCGCTGGCCGTTGTCGCGGGTGGTGGGTCGCTGGCACTGGTGGCGGGGCTGCCGTTCGGGATCCTGGTCGGCCAAGCCTGGGGCTGGCGCAGTGCGATGTGGATTCTGGTGGTGCCGGCCGTGATCTCCTGCGTCTCGGTGGCGTTCCTTCCCGCCGCGCATGCGCCGAGTCTCGGATTGCGCGGCCGGCTGCGGGTGCTCACCGATACCCGTGTGCGCGGCATTCTGGTCGGTACGGCAACGGTGATGGTTCCCGCCTTCCTCATCGTGAGTTTTCTGCCGACCGTCCTGCATATCTCCGGCACGCTCGTGGTCGTAGCGATGTTCGGTTTCGGATGCGGGCAGGTGCTCGGCACCGCGGCCGTTCCACGATTGATCCGGTGGCGAGGTTCGCCCTTCGTACTCGTTCTCGGTGGCTGCGTTGTCACCGTTTTCGCGGTGATATTGACCCTGACGCGCACATTCGAAGTCGGTGCGGTGGTCACGATGTTCGGGCTCGGCGCCGGCGCCGGTATCTCGCTCGTGCCCCAGCAACACCGGTTGTTCGCCCTCGTCCCCGCCTTCGCCCCGATTGCCATGGGCCTGAACGGATCTGCGATCTACTTTGCCGCGGCGGTCGGCGCCGCGCTCGGTGGTGGCGTCCTGGCGGTCGGCGGGGCATCGGCCCTCGCCCCGACCGCGGCCCTGCTCGGGGTGATCGCCATAACGGCGGGGACGGTCCTGCGCCCCGAGAACCACAGCAAGCGGAAAGCCGAGGCGGCCGCATCCCACAGGGTGTAGACGAAGTTGGCCGCGTGCTCATCTGCGCGCCACCTGGTGATGGCAGCGTGGTCGGGTGCGAATAGCGACAGACTCCGGGCCCGCCCGCTCGCGGTCGATTCGTTCGTTTCACCGGTTGTGCGAACGCGTCGTCGAGTGGCTGCCGTTCGGGCTCGATCGTGCCGTGGCCCCGACATTCGTGGGGTATGTGCTGGTCAGCGGGTGTACCTTCACCGCCGACCTGCTCATCCTCACCGCCCTGCACGGCGGCCTGGGTGTGCCGCTGCCGATCGCGGTCACCGCCGCCTATGTTGCGGCATTCGCCCTGAGCTACCTGCTCAATCGGACCCTGAACTTCGCCTCGCACGCTGCGTGGGTCCGCAGATAGCCATCTACATCGGGGTGGTGACGGTGAACTATCTGGTCTTCATACTCGGCGTGACCAGCGGTCTGGCCGGACTCGGTCTCGAATACCACCTGGCGCGGATCCTCGGCGGGCTCGGTGAGGCGCTCTTCATGTACACCTCGATGCGCTGGCTCGTTTTCCGGCGCTGACTAGGGCACCAGACCGAGACGCGTAGCCAGCCAAGACAATTCGCGGTGCAGCGCCGCGGACCATACGTGCCAATCGTGACCGCCGGGGAGTTCGGTGTAGTGCGTGTCCATTCCGGCGGAACGGGTGGCCTGCAGCAGAGTGCGCGCGCCGCTGAGGCCGTCGCGGTCGCGGTCCCCGACAACGAAAGCGCCTGCGCTGCCGGGGTATCGGGAGGTCTGGAGCAGGCGGGTGGGATTGACCTGCTGGTAGTCGTGTTCATTCCCCGCGAAGGCCGCGACGATGGTCTCGTACCTACTGCCGAGTCGCGGTTCGGGGTCGGCGGAGAATGCCAGGAAGGTGGGATACACGGTGGGGTAGTTGGTGGCGAGCTGCACCGCACAGGTACCGCCGTAGGACAGCCCGCCGATGGCCCAGGCGCTGGCGTGCTCGTCGACGGTGAGGTGGGCCCTGATCCACGCCGGGACGTCCGCGGTGAGGTAGGTGGCGGCGTTGGCGAGCCGGGAGTCCAGGCAGAGCGGGTTCGCGAACGGGCCACCGGTCCCGTCGGCGACAACGGTGATCGGGGCGAGGCCGCCGTGCGTGGCAGCGAACGAGTCCATGGTGTGAACGAGACCGCCTGCGGTGAGCCAGTCCTGCGGTGCACCGGGTTGACCGGCGAGCAGGACCAGCACCGGCAGCCGAGGTCGTGGCGTGGCGAAATAGGCTGGCGGAAGGTAGATCTCGGCATCGCGGGCCGTGAATCCGGAACGCGTGGCAGGGATGCGCACGGAGGTGAGACGGCCCTGAACCGGCAGGACCGAGGTCGGTGTCCACGACGCGGACACCGGATGGTTGTCGGGGGCAAGCGCTTCGGTGGCCGCCAGGGCAGGGAACGGGATCTTGGTGGAGGTCTCCTGGCCGAGAGCATCGGCCAGTGTCGGATAGGCCCCGAAGTAGAGATTGATTTCGTTGGTATCGGCGGCCACGACGATCATGGCGGCCACCATGATTCGGATCAGATAGGGCACGCTGCGCCGGCCGATTGCCAGGTTCGCGATGAGGGCGAGCGCGAACACCGCCAGCGCGACCGCGGCGAAAATCGGCGGCTCGAGGGAGTCGGGAAACAGGCGCCACACATTCCGCACCAGGTGCGCCCCGAGTTCGGTCGCGGCGACGGCGGCAATCGCGCACACGAGGATCGCGGGCGCGGGCCGATACCCCTTGTGCCTGCCTGTGTGCAGGAGCAGCCAAGCCAGCGCGGCCACCCCGCACCACCGCAGCACGGTGGGAAACGCCCCGGACAGCAGGGCAGCGTGCATCAGAATCACGGCTCACCGTGGACCGCGATCCGGAAGGCAAGACAGCCGGAAGTCGTGCTCGACGACAACATCCGGTGAAATGTCACCGCATGGTCGGACTCCGCATCGGAAGGACGGGCCGACCTCACCGGCGTGGGGTTGGTGCCGAACGGGGGCCGCTGTTTCTCACGAGTGGCTTCGGCGGCCAGCAATATTCGCCTCGGCGGTGCCGGTGATGTTGCGGATCATGCCGCCGAATACCACTCCGTGAAATGGTGCGATTGCTTTCCAGTACGCGTGTCCGGTCAGGCCGTGGGGTTCGAAGATCGCGCGTTGCCGATACAGTGTGCCGCCATCGGGTTGAGGTATTGCTGATAGTTCGAGCCAGGCATCGCCGGGGACTCGCATTTCGGCGCGCAGCCGCAGGAGTCGTGGGCGGTCGAGGTATTCCACGCGCCACCAGTCGAGGGCTTCGCCGGTGTGGAGTCGGTATGGGTCGCGCCGCCCTCGGCGCAGTCCTGCGCCGCCGGCGAGTTTGTCGATCCAGCCGCGGATCGACCAGGCCAGGGGGAAGGAGTACCAGCCGTGTTCGCCGCCGATGGATTCGATGACCTTCCACACGGTGTCGGGGTCAGCGGTGGTGTGGCGTTCGCGCAGATCCTGATAGAGGGAGCCGCCGGACCATTCCGGGTCGCTGGGTAGCGGGTCCGAGGGTGCCCCCGGGGTGTCGGCGTCGGACCAGCGGGTCGAGACGTCGGAACTTCGGATTCGGGTCAGCGCGAGCTGTACTGCGTGTTCGAAGCCGATCAAGCCGTCCGGTGGGTCGGGAATGTGCTCGGCGATGTCGTGTTCGTGGCAGATCACCTCGTGAATCAGTGATTCCACCAGCGGTACGGCGATGGCGCGCGGAACCGGGGTCACCAGGTTCACCCACTGTGCCGATAACCATGGCGTCAGGATCGGTACCGGCACGACGGCGCGGCGCGGCAGTTCGGCGATCGCGGCGTATCTGCGCAACATGTCGAGGTAGGTCAGCACATCGGGCCCGCCGATATCGAAGGGCCGATTCACCTCCGGCGGCAGTGTGGTGGCCCGGGTGAGGTAGTAGAGCACGTCGCGAATGGCGATCGGCTGGATACGGTTGTGCACCCAGCGCGGGGTGATCATCGCGGGCAGTCGTTCGGACAGGTAGCGCAGCATTTCGAAACTGGCGGAACCGGATCCGATGATCACCGCCGCCCGGAACTCGGCCGTGGGAACACCGGAGGCGAGCAGGATTTCGCCCACTTCCGCCCGTGAGGACAGGTGCGCTGACAGCTTCTCGCTGTCGGGCTTGATACCACCGAGGTAGACGATCCGGGACAGCTGCGCCGCGGCGGCGGCCTGCGCGACTGTTGTTGCCGCGCGCCGATCGAGGTCGACGAAGTCGCGCCGGGTCAGGGAATGGACGAGGTAGTAGAGGACATCGCTGTCTGCCAGTGCGGTAGCGACCGCATCGGGGTCGGTGACATCACCGGTGATGATGTCGACGCTGTCACGCCACGGCACCTCCGCGAGCTTGCCGGGGTTGCGGGCCAGCACCCGCACGGTGTGGCCCATGTCCACCAATTCCGGCACGAGCCGGCCGCCGATGTATCCGGTTGCGCCGAACACGACACACCGCATATACAGCCTCCATGACTTCGGCCGGCGAACTGTGCCTCGGCGACCGCCGGGCCGGCGAGTCCGGCGGTCGCGGAACAACCTCCGAATCGATCGGTCACGCCCGACGGCCGGGCGCACAGGATCCACCGTACAGCTACCAACTGGCTAATGTAACGGTGCTGGTCCTACGTGCCGGGACATGGGATGCGGACCACTAGCGTTTGCAAACAATAGCCGCAATCAACAAGGTGAATCGAAACCGAAAGGAAATACCGACAGGTCGATATGGCCTATCGGAAATGCCTCTGCTGCAGGCAATTTGCCGGAAGTTCCGGAGTCATACAGATCGCCCAATCGCGGTGTTTTCTCCTATGCGCCCGCGTACACTTCATCGCGAAAATCCGCTTTATATCAGGGAGAACGATTCATGGCCACGCTCGATTGGACGACGACATTGACTACAGGCGCAGGTGGAATTCTGACCGTCGAAGCCGGTGTCATAGCGGGTGAGGTTACGTTGCAGACATTCTGGTCCGATTCCGATAACAAGGCATTGGTGACAGTGCGGGACAATCAGATACGCGAGTGGTACACCATGTCGGGCAGCCCGGTCGATGCGAAGTCCGAAGAAGTCGGCAAGGCAGTTCACGAGGCTGCCGTCCATGCCGCGCGGCAGGGCGGCGCCGCCGCGGTCGCGCCTACTGGTTAGCGGGCGACGATCGAGCCGCCCGCATCGCCCAATCGCGGACGCTTGCTGGGCGCTCCTGGTCAGACGCGGTGTCCGATCTCGTTGTCGCGCAGGGCCCGAGAGCGGTACAGGTGTCCTGCGGTCATGACCATGATCGGTGTGGCGAGGGAATGCAGGTGCTGGGTCGGGTTGCCGTGGACGGCGAGAATATCGGCGGACAGCCCGGTGGAGAGTGTGCCGGTGAGATGGCTGATTCCGAGTGCGTCGGCGGCGCGACGGGTGGCGAGTTCGATGATGCTCGCCGGGGTGAGGCCGAGATCGATGTAGGCGCTCAGTGCGTGCCCGAATCGGTCGTGCGGAGTGAGCGTGATTCCGGAGTCGGTTCCGGGTAGCAGATGCACGCCCGCGGCGAGCATGTCACGCAGGTGCTCGCGCCGGTGTCGCCATGGCAGCCGGCCGGAGGCGGCGCGAGAATGATGATTGATAATGGGGCACACCGGGATTCGGCGTGCCGCGATTTCCCGGATCAGCCCCGGATCGACGTCGAACCCGCCGGGAGCCATCCAAGTGCAGTACTCGATACTGTGGACGCCCGCCTCGACGGCCTGGCGAATTCCGGTGGTGCCGTGTGCCTGCGCGGCGACCGGCAGCCCGTGCCGGTGTGCGATGGTGACAATCGCGGCCAGCATTGTGTCGCTGAACTGCGGCTTATAGGGTGAGCGGCGGCCGCCGCCGTTCAAGCCTCCGGTGACCACCGTCGTGATCCATGCGGCGCCGCGGCGCGCGTTTTCCGCGATGACCTGTTCGACGTCGGCGATGGTGGTCACAGCACCGCCCAGGCTGTCGGCGTGTCCGCCCGGCACTGTGAGAGGGATCGTGGCGGGCAGCACCCGAGGCCCGGGCTGCACCGGCAGTGTGTCGGCGTCGATGTATCGGGGCGCGCCCATATCTCGGACCGTGGTGACTCCCGAACTCGTCAATGCGGTTGCCGCAGTGCGAATCTTGTCGGACACGGCGCCGCGGGCGAGGTCGTCGCGCGCGTCCGGCGGCTGGGAGGTGCAGTCGAACGCCAGATGAACGTGGGCGTCGATGAGCCCCGGTAGCAGTGTGGCGTTCGTGAGCGCCAATCGGTTGGCGGCTCGGCCGCTCCACTGCGGCGGGAGATCACGGGTGGGGCCCACCCAGGCGATCGAGGTGCCGTCGACCACGACACTGCCGGGTGTGTGGGCGGTGCCGTGGCCGGTGAGCACCCGCGCGGCGTCGATGATTCGCAGGGTCACCGCTGCCGCCCCATACCGTGGTGCATCGGATCGTCGACTGTGCGGCGATTCCAGGCCGCCTGGTTGGTGCGCATCGGCGCGTCTCCTTGTGTGGGTAGGAAAGAGCTTCGACGGGACTCCGGACGCAGCGACCTGCCGGTCGGCTGTGGCAATTGCGGCGCTGGCCCTCGATGAGTTTCGTGCTGCTGCCCGGTCCGGTTGGGTCATCCGGCTGATCACGCTGCCCGGGCCGGGCGCACCCGCTGGCAGGCCCGCACAACGTAAAGCCGTAGCAACGCTGACCGCACTGGGCGAGCACAGGCTGGCGCGGAGACTCTGTATGACCGTGCACGGCCGAGCGGGTACTGGTTCGCGTACGCACGGGTACGTCGATGGCGTGGGTGACGTTCGGCAACCTTCGGGATACGGTTGCCACGCACGTCGCGGGCAGGATAGGGGACGCTCGTCGTGCTAGTGCGCAGTTGGGTCATTCGGAGGGCGCTGGGGCGGCGACGGGGAGCTATATCGACCCGAACAGGTACATCCATCCGGTCGTCGACAATGCCGACGCGCTGGAGGACCTGAAGCCGTCCAAAGTTGGAGCAAAGTTGGACCAGAGCCTGCGGTGACGCATCGTACCGGCCCCTGACCTTTTGGTATGCCGTTCATGAGATAAAATCGGGTTTTCTTGTGTGTCGTGACGGCCCACAATCGAGCAGTTATCCGCCAGCACATCACCGCACGAGGAGACACTTGTGATCACCGCGACCGACCTGGAGGTCCGGGCCGGAGTCCGCACCCTGCTGACAGTGCCCGGCTCGGCACTGCGGGTGCAGGCCGGTGACCGGATCGGACTGGTCGGCCGCAACGGCGCCGGGAAGACGACCACGCTGCGCATTCTGGCGGGCGAGGGCGAGCCGTACGCCGGCAAGATCATTCGTTCCGGCGAGGTCGGCTACCTGCCGCAGGACCCCCGTGAGGGTGATCTCGATGTGCTCGGCCGGGACCGGGTGCTCTCGGCCCGCGGCCTGGACAAGATCCTGCGCGATATGGAAAAGCAGCAGGTGCTCATGGCCGAAGTGGTCGATGAGGCCGAGCGGGACAAGGCGATCCGCAAATACGGTCAGCTCGAGGACCGCTTCTCCTCGCTCGGCGGTTATGTCGCCGAGAGCGAAGCGGCACGCATCTGCAGCAACCTCGGCCTGCCCGACCGGGTGATGCAACAGCCGCTGCGGACGCTCTCGGGTGGTCAGCGCCGTCGTATCGAATTGGCGCGCATCCTGTTCGCCGCCTCGGACGGCAGCGGCGGCAAATCCAACACCACCCTGCTGCTGGACGAGCCCACCAACCACCTCGACGCCGATTCCATCACCTGGCTGCGCGGCTTCCTGCAGGGCCACGACGGCGGCCTCATCGTCATCTCCCACGATGTGGATCTGCTGGCCGATGTGGTCAACAAGGTCTGGTTCCTCGACGCCGTGCGCGCCGAGGCCGATATGTACAACATGAGCTGGAAGAAGTACCTCGACGCCCGCGCCACCGATGAGCAGCGCCGCCGCCGCGAGCGCGCGAACGCGGAGAAGAAGGCGTCCGCGCTCAAGCAGCAGGCCGCCAAGCTCGGCGCCAAGGCCACCAAAGCCGCTGCGGCACACCAGATGATCAAGCGCGCCGAGCGCATGCTGAACGAGGCCGATGAGGTGCGCGTGGCCGACAAGGTGGCGCGCATCAAGTTCCCGACTCCTGCCACCTGTGGCAAGACGCCGCTGATGGCCGAGAACCTGACCAAGATGTACGGCTCGCTGGAGATCTTCGCGGGCGTCGATCTGGCCATCGACAAGGGCAGCCGCGTGGTGGTGCTGGGCCTCAACGGCGCCGGTAAGACCACGCTGTTGCGCATGCTGGCCGGCGTCGAACAGCCCACCGCCGGTGAGCTGGTGCCCGGATACGGTTTGCAGGTCGGCTATTTCGCGCAGGAGCACGACACCCTCGACGATCACGCGAGCGTCTGGGAGAACATCCGGCACGCGGCCCCCGATGCGGGAGAACAGGATCTGCGCGGCCTGCTGGGCGCGTTCATGTTCACCGGTCCGCAGCTGGATCAGCTCGCCGGCACGCTGTCCGGCGGTGAGAAGACCCGTCTCGCACTGGCCGGTCTGGTCTCCTCCGCCGCGAATGTCCTTCTGCTGGACGAGCCTACGAACAACCTCGATCCGATCTCCCGCGAGCAGGTCCTCGACGCGCTGCGCAGTTACGCCGGTGCGGTTGTGCTGGTCACGCACGATTCGGGCGCTGCCGAGGCGCTGAATCCGGAGCGCGTCATCATGCTCCCGGACGGCACCGAGGACCACTGGTCCCAGGACTATCTGGAACTCATTCAGCTGGCGTGATCGCCGTCGGCTCCGCCTCGTGTCCGGCGGTGCCGGTCGGCGCCATCATCGAGTCGGCACCCTTCAGCCCGAAATCATCGGCTGCGAAGCGATTCTGAATATCCGCATGTAGAATCGTTTTTCGGTGTCCGGAGGGGTGAAGGAGGCGGCACCGCAGATGCCGGTCGACTGGGCCGCTGCCAAGCGGTGCGAGAGTTTGTGGCTGCAGGGTGTGTCCTCACTGCGGCGGGGCGATCTCGACGCTGCGGCCCAGGCATTTCAGGCCGCCACAGTTCAGGATCCGACAGCCGCGGACGCGTGGTTGGGGCTGCACGCGACCGGACACGGCGGCGACCGGTCCGTCGAGGCGATGGCACGCCAGGTGGCCAGCTTCGGTGAGCTTCGCACGAGGCTGCACACCCCACTCGAGTCGCGGTTCATGATCGGCGAGTACGCCGATTTCCGGTTGGAGTCGCCACACGATCTCTGGCTGGCGGGTATGGCTTCGATGCTGGCCGGCGGGCAGGTGGAGCAGGCCTGGGCCGCGCTGGCACAGGCTCGGCTCGATAGGGAGGAAACTCGCTTCCTGGTCGGGCGATGTGCACTGCTGAGGAAGGATTGGTCGACAGTTCTCGTTGTCGCCGAACCTATTCGCGACCGCTTCCTGCGTGAGGAATCACAGCTGTGGGTGGCGGTTGCGCTGATCAATCGGAAGGTCTTCGGCGAGGCACTGGAGGTGCTCCGGCCGTTGCCGGTGCTGCTCGGTGCGCATCGGAAGTTCCTGGGGGAACTAGCCTTTCTGCGGGGTCTCGCACGCGATGGGCTCGGCGATTCGAGCGGGGCGCTCGCGCTGTTCGAGAAGGCATACCGCTACTTTCCCGAGCATTCGATCATTGCCGCACGAGTGAACATCGAAGTGCCATCGGAGAATACCGAGCTCGCGCAGCCGGAACCCGAGGTCGTACGGCCGGAGCCCGACGCCGTGGCCCGTACCCCGTTCCCGAGTGTGTCCACCCGTCGCGCACCCGGAGCGCAGCGCGATTTCGATGATGCGATGGAGCAACTGGACAATCTGATCGGGCTGCAACCGGTGAAGGACCAGGTCCGAATGCTGTCGGCACAACTGCGTATGGCGGCGTTGCGGCGAAGCCGGGGGCTTTCGACAGCCCCGATGCTGCAGCACTTCGTGTTCACGGGACCGCCCGGAACCGGTAAGACGACGGTTGCCCGCATTGTCGGGAAGCTCCTTCACGGCTTGGGGCTGCTGGCCGAGGGGCATGTGGTGGAAGCTCAGCGGGTCGATCTCGTCGGCCGGCACCTCGGCGAGACCGCGATCAAGACGACCCAGGTGATCGACTCGGCTCTTGATGGCGTGCTGTTCATCGACGAGGCCTACTCGCTGCAGAATTCGGGCTATGTCGACGGCAAGGACGCATACGGGCAGGAGGCGTTACAGGTGCTGCTCAAGCGGGCCGAAGACGATCGCGACCGCCTGGTTGTCGTGCTGGCGGGATATCCCGATGAGATCGCCGAACTGCTGTCGTCCAACCCAGGGCTGGCGTCGAGATTCAGTACGCGCGTGGAGTTTCCGTCCTACTCGGCCGCTGATCTCGTCGCCATCACCCACACCTTCCTGGCGGCGCAGATGGATACGCTGGACTCGCCCGCCGAATCGGCCCTGCGAGCGTGCTGTCAGGATGCGGTCGGCCAGGATCTCATCGACTCGCTCGGTAATGGCCGCTTCGCGCGGGAACTGTCCCGCAAGGCCGCCGCCGTGCGCGATCTGCGACTTGCGGACAAGTACGGCGACACCGGCGAGCCGACGGCAGCGGAGATGGTGACCGTCGGTGCCGACGATGTGACCTCGGCATACCTGGAGCTGCTACGGGCGGTATCGAGTACGCCGTAGCGAACCGGCAGGTCTCGGTAACTTGAACTGGCAGTGGAAAACTGGCAGCGGAAGTGGGGGTTTGTGTCGCCTTCTCACGGTCCGGGTGTCACAGTTCGTGATACCGATCACACGATTTCGTTGATCACCGCCCTCCGAGTCTCTAACCTTGAATGAGGCGCCCACGGCGACTCGGAGGAAGTCATGAGTGACAGGCCCGCACAGGGTAAAGCCGTATTGGGAAAAGGCACACGCGTGACGGGAAAGTCGCGAGATCGCCTGCAATCCCAGCTCAAGAAGCAGTACGAGAGCGGTGCGAGTATCCGCTCACTGGCCCGGGAGACCGGGCGATCGTACGGCTTCATCCACAACGTGCTGGTGGAGTCGCATGTGCAACTCCGCAGCCGTGGTGGTGCCAACCGCCGCAAGGCAGCAAAGGTCAAAGCAAGTAGTAGCTGATAGCGACATCGGCAAGCGGTCGAGGGGCGAAAACCGTTCGACCGCTTGCGATATCGCGCGCTGATCCGGGGCGGCGTTCAGCCGTGCACGATACCGAAGCTCAGGTATCCACGCTCAGGTGTTGACGGTGCCGTCGCCGAGGACCAGCAGATTCGCCAGACTCTCGAAGATCGGCAGCCCGGTCTTGATTTCGAGATACGCGAACTGGCCCTGGGGGTTCACCTCCAGGAACCAGAACTCGCCGTCGAGGCCGACCCGCAGGTCGAGCACGCCGAAAGCCAGTCCCAGCGCGCCCATCAGGGTGGTCAGCGACTTGCTCACCGAGGCGGGCAGCCGATCCGCGGTGAAGTCCACCGACGTGTCCAGACGCGAATCGACCCGTCCCACACCGGATTGCGAGTCGATGCGCACCACCCACTCCATACCGTCCACCCACACGATGCGCAGATCGCATTCGGCGTGGATGTAGTCCTGGAAGATGGTGGGGGAGTTGCGGATCGTCTCCAGCCGCGCGAGATCGGCTGCGGTGACTATGCGTGTCTCGGTGAAGGCCCCGCGGCCGGTGCCGGCGCGCTTGTAGACCACCGGACCGGGCCGCGAATCGATGAACGAGCGCGCTTCGTCCACATCATTGGTGATGAGTGTTTCCGGCACCGCGAAACCGGCGCGATAGGCCGTCTCCAATTGCACGAGTTTACGATTCGCGGTGCGATCGGCGCCCGGATCATTGACCCACAGGGCGGGGATGGACCACAGCAGACCTTGGAGGAACCCGTCGCATTCGGCCTGGCGATAGTCGTCGTCCTCGCCGCGGGCGCTGCCCGGAACCAGGCACGGCTGCGGCCGTCGCCACCAGACCGAGGAGGCGTCGTCGAGCCCCAGAATATGGGAGAGGCTGCGCGAGGTGCCGTCGCGGCTGACGCGGAAAGTGCCGTTCTCACGCGGGAAGTCGCGCATATCGAGCCGAATCGGACTGAGCCCGTGATGTTTCCGCAGTGTGGCGGCGAGTGCATCGCCGTGAAGGTCGTCGGCTTCGGTGACAATGAGTACCGAACCCGTTGTACGGGCGGCCATATCGGGGCCTATCAGTCGAGACTGTCGCAGGCCACGCCGTCGTCACTGCCATTGAGCGACCGGGTCTGGCAGCAAGTCATGGTGGCGCCGCCGACACCCGGCCCGGCGGTGAGTTCCAGGCCGCGGGCCCAGGCCTCGGTGAGCTCGCGGAGCTCGTCGTCACCGCGGGTGGGGGAGTAGGCGAGCGGGAGGGTCGGCGGGCGTTCGGTGAGTTCGATGCGCCGGCGCTGGGTGAAATCGGCTGTGGCGCCGTTGCGTACCCGCACCAGTACCGGGCGTCCCTCGCAAATTCCCTGTGCTGCCGCAACTTCCCAGTCGGTCAGATCGAGAACGTCGGTCCGCCGGAAGGTCCACATGCCGTCTGTGACGCGCACGCTGATGTGCCTATCGGTGGATGCTACGAGATAGCCAGATAGCGGTGGCGCGGTGGCGTCTATAGGGGGAGACGCGAGGTGATGGAGGGCGCCGGTCATGCTTAACTCCGATCTGCTCGGGATTTGCTGCGGGGCCGAGCTCGATCTGAATCATATCCCGCAAGGCCGCTCGTTCGGTTCGCAACGAAAGATTTCCGCCACCCTGGCAAACCTTGCCGGGGCGACGGAAACCGCTCGGCCTGAGAGTTTTTCGCTACGCGCCGCGCGAACTAGAGCCCGAGCAGTTCGGGCGTTTCGGAGATCTCACGCAATCGCTCGGCCGGATCCGAAACGAGCTTGCGGGCTTTCAGATCCAGAATGCCGCCGACCGCATTCACCTCGGCGGACAGTGTCCCGTCCAGCTTCCGGATCTCCTGGTGCATCCGATAGGTCTTACCCCCGCCCCATACGAATTCGCAGCTCACCGTGACTATGTCACTGATGTGCAGCTCGCGCAGGTACTTGATGGTGTTCTCCAGCACCACCGGTCCGATGCCCGACCCCATCAGCTTGTCCTCCTGTACCCCGCACGATCGCAGCAGCTCCCACCGCGCATGCTCCGCGTACTGCAGATAGACGGCCTGGTTCAGGTGGCCGTTGACATCGAGCTCATAGCCGCGAACGGTGACAGGAACGGAGAAAACCATAAAACCTACAACCAGAGCATTTTCCGGAGGATTCCGGAAATTCAGTGGTCTGCGGCACATTCCGGCGATTGCCGGGCTACCCGCGGATAGCACCGGCGTGGACGCATAGCCGCAGGTTGGCGCGTAATGCTCAGCGGCGGTTGGCGTTGCGCTCGGCCCACCAGTCCGGGCGATCGATGAAGTGGTTGTCGAACTCCTCCTGGGAATCGAGGAGGTCCTGGTAGGTCGATTCGCCCTTGGCGATGCGATCGAGCAGCCGGAAGTATTCGAAGCGCTCGACGCCCGGCATGAGGGCGATCAGGATGCGCGCCGAGCTGTCGGGGCTGGCGCCGAAGGCGTGCGGCATGAGCTTGGGCACGATGACCGACCCGCCGGCGCCGACGGTGACGAAGCGATCCCCGGCCAGTAGCTGCAGTTCGCCGTCCGCCACGTAGAAGAGCTCATCGGATTTGGTGTGGAAGTGCGGGGTGGCCCCGTCGGCGCCCCGGGACATGGTGACCTCGAGGGTGCTGGCCGATCCACCGGCGTCATTGGAGTCGATGAGTAGTCGTACGTGGGTGCTTTCGGTGCCGAGGGTTTCGGCGTCGTGCGGCAGGCGGATGGCGGCCTCGCGGGTGGTGGCGTTCATGGCGGTCTCCCAAGTAGTTCGATGAGTTATAGTTCGCTATCGAACTATATAGGAGCGAATAGAATGTTGTCCATGGGTGCGAAGAAGGTTGACGCGGTGGATCTCATCGAGACGCAGTGGCATCGGGAGCGGCCGGATCTGGATCTGGAGGCCATGGCCATCATCGGCCGCCTGGGCCGGCTCTCACTGGTGGCCGGGCGGCAGATCGAATCGGTGTTCGCCGCGCACGGATTGCAGCGCGGGGAGTTCGATGTGGTTGCGGCACTGCGGCGTTCGGGGGAGCCCTATGAGCTCAATCCCTCCGTGCTCGCCGATACGCTCATGCTCTCGCGAGCCGGCATGACCGGCCGCCTGGACCGGCTGGAACAGGCCGGACTGGTGCGGCGCATCGCCGATGCGGGCGACCGGCGCGCGGTGCGGGTGGCCCTGACCGACCGCGGCCTGCAACTCATCGATCTGGTCATCACCGAACACGTCGAGAACGAAACCCGCATCCTCTCAGTGCTTTCCGCGAAGGACCGCATGGACTTGGACCGGATCACCCGGCTACTGCTCGCGGACCTCGAACAGGAGTAGCGCGCTCAATTCTTGCGGCGCACTGAGGCTTCCACGAGATCGAGTACCGCGGAGAGATTGTCGTTGGCGTGGCCGGAGGCGATGCGGGCGATGAGGCCGTCGAGGATCAGGTCCAGGTAGCCGAGCAATACGGTGGTGGGGACGTCGTCACGCAGGGCGCCTTCGGCCTTGCGGCGTTCCAGGCGGGCCACGGTGGCGGCGGTGAGCTCCTCGGAGCGTTCCTCCCAGTTGGCGCGGAATTCGGGATCGTTGCGCAGGCGGCGGGCGATCTCCAAACGTGTTCCGAGCCAATCGAAGTCCTCGGGGCGCGCGAGCATATCGCGCATGACCTGGACCAGACCCTGGGTGGCGGCCACTTCGGCCATGCGGGCCGCGTCCTCGTGCGCGAGCGCCAGGAACAGCGCGTCCTTGTCACGGAAGTGGTGGAAGATGGCGCCCCGCGACAGACCCGTGGTTTCTTCCAGGCGACGCACGGTGGCGCCCTCGTAGCCGTATTCGGCGAAGCAGCTGCGTGCTCCGTCGAGAATCTGGCTGCGACGAGCGGCGAGGTGGTCGTCACTGACCTTGGGCATGGACTCCTCCGAAACGGGGTGTGCGGGACGTCCCCACCGATCATGGACCGGTGCGGACGTCCCGCACTAGCGACGAGCGAAGCGATCCGGCTGGACCGCGTTACCGGCGACGGCGCGAAACCGTTGCCTGCCACCATAACTCGGCCGGGAAACAGCCCTTCCCGGCCGAGCCTTCGAGCAGTTCTAGCCGCGAATCATATTGCGCAGCACGTACTGCAGGATGCCACCGTTGCGGTAGTAGTCGGCCTCACCGGGGGTGTCGATGCGGACGACCGCGTCGAATTCCACCTTCGTGCCGTCGGTCTTGGTGGCGGTCACCTTCATGGTCTTCGGAGTCACACCCTCGTTCAGCTTGGTGATTCCGGCGATGTCGAAGGTTTCGGTGCCGTCCAGCTTCAGCGACGCGGCGGACTCGCCGGCCGGGAACTGCAGCGGGACAACGCCCATACCGATGAGGTTGGAGCGGTGGATGCGCTCGAACGACTCGGTGATGACGGCTTTGACGCCCAGCAGGCTGGTGCCCTTGGCGGCCCAGTCACGCGAGGAACCCGAGCCGTACTCCTTGCCGCCCAGCACGACCAGCGGGATGCCCGCGGCCTGGTAGTTCTGCGAGGCGTCGTAGATGAACGCCTGCGGAGCGCCTTCCTGGGTGAAGTCGCGGGTGTAACCACCCGAGACGTCGTCCAGGAGCTGGTTGCGCAGCCGGATGTTCGCGAAGGTGCCGCGAATCATGACCTCGTGGTTACCGCGACGCGAGCCGTAGGAGTTGTAGTCCTTGCGCTCGACGCCGTGGCCCTCGAGGTACTGCGCGGCCGGGGTGCCCGGCTTGATATTGCCGGCCGGGGAGATGTGGTCGGTGGTGACCGAATCGCCCAGGTAGGCAAGGACACGCGCGCCCTTGATATCGGTGACGGGAGCCGGGGTCGACGGCATACCGTCGAAGTAGGGAGGCTTCCGGACGTAGGTGGACTTGGGATCCCACTCGAAGGTCTTGCCCTCCGGGGTCTCCAGTCCGCGCCAGCGCTCGTCGCCCTTGAAGACATCGGCGTAGGACTTGATGAACATGTCCTGGTTGATCGAGCTGGCGATGGTCGCCTCGATCTCCTTCGAGGACGGCCAGATGTCCTTCAGGAACACGTCGTTGCCGGCGGTGTCCTGACCCAGGGGGTCGGTCTCGAAGTCGAAGTCCATGGTGCCCGCGAGCGCGTACGCGATGACCAGCGGCGGGGAGGCCAGGTAGTTCATCTTCACGTCGGGGGAGATACGGCCTTCGAAGTTACGGTTGCCCGAGAGCACCGCGGTGACCGACAGGTCGTTCTCGTTGATGGCCTTGGACACCGCGTCCGGCAGCGGGCCGGTGTTGCCGATGCAGGTGGCACAGCCGTAACCGACCAGGAAGAAGCCCAGCTTCTCCAGGTACGGCCACAGGCCCGCCTTCTCGTAGTAGTCGTTCACGACCTGCGAACCCGGGGCCATGGAGGTCTTCACCCACGGCTTGGAGGTCAGGCCCTTGTCGACGGCGTTGCGCGCGAGCAGCGCGGCGCCGAGCATGACCGACGGGTTGGAGGTGTTGGTGCAGGAGGTGATCGAGGCGACCACGACCGCGCCGTGATCGAGCACGAAGTCGCCGTACTCCTCCGAGGAAACCTTGACCGGCTTGCTCGGGCGGCCGACGGCGCCGTTCGCGGCCGAGGGGATCAGCACCGAATCATCGTCGGCGAAGGACAGCACCGCGGGATCGGAAGCCGGGAAGGACTCCTCGATGGCCTCGTCCAGGTGCGTGTGCGGGGTGACGGCGGCGGGGCCGGACTCCGCATCGTTGGTGTAGTTGTGGATGTCCTTGCGGAACGCGGTCTTGCTGTCCGACAGCAGGATTCGGTCCTGCGGGCGCTTCGGGCCGGCAATGGACGGGACCACGTCGCCGAGGTCCAGCGTCAGGTACTCCGAGTACGCGGACTCGTTCTCGGCGTCGTGCCACATGCCCTGTTCCTTGGCGTACGCCTCGACGAGCGCGAGCTGCTCCTCGGTGCGGCCGGTCAGGCGCAGGTACTCGACGGTGACCTCATCGATCGGGAAGATCGCTGCGGTGGAACCGAATTCGGGGCTCATATTGCCCAGGGTCGCGCGGTTCGCCAGCGGCACCTCCGCGACGCCCTTGCCGTAGAACTCGACGAACTTGCCGACCACACCGTGCTTGCGCAGCATGTCGGTGACGGTGAGCACCACGTCGGTGGCGGTGACGCCCGGCTTGATCTCACCGGTCAGCTTGAAGCCGACAACGCGCGGGATCAGCATGGAGACGGGCTGGCCCAGCATGGCCGCCTCGGCCTCGATGCCGCCGACGCCCCAGCCCAGCACGCCCAGGCCGTTGACCATGGTGGTGTGCGAGTCGGTGCCGACGCAGGTGTCGGGGTAGGCCTGGCCGTTGCGGACCATGACGGTGCGAGCCAGGTGCTCGATGTTCACCTGGTGCACGATGCCGGTGCCCGGGGGGACGACCTTGAAGTCGTCGAACGCGCCCTGGCCCCAGCGCAGGAACTGGTAGCGCTCACGGTTGCGCGAGTACTCGATATCGACATTGCGCTCGAGCGCGTCGGCCCGGCCGAAGACGTCGATGATGACCGAGTGGTCGATGACCATCTCGGCGGGGGCGAGCGGGTTCACCTTGTCCGGATCGCCGCCGAGGGTGGCGACGGCCTCGCGCATGGTGGCCAGGTCGACGATGCAGGGCACGCCGGTGAAGTCCTGCATGATCACGCGGGCCGGGGTGAACTGGATTTCGGTGTCGGGCTGGGCATTGGGATCCCAGGCCGCGATCGCGCGGATGTGGTCGGCGGTGATGTTCGCGCCGTCCTCGGTGCGGAGGAGGTTCTCCGCGAGAACCTTGAGGGCGTAGGGCAGCTTTTCGGTGCCGGGCACGGCCGAGAGACGGAAGATCTCGTAGGAGTTCTTGCCGACCTCTAGGGTGCTCTTGGCGCCGAAGGAATCGATACTCGTCACTGTCAGCTCCACTCGTCTGTGAATGGGAGGGCCACCGGCGGGGCTGTGCCGATGGCTCGTCGAGGCGCTGGCCTCGTCCGTGCTTCACCCTAACAGTACGCTTGTCCTGTGAGCGCATCGGGGCGTGCCCGAGCGGCCCGGGGAGGTTCTCGCGGTGGCTGCGCGAGCTTCACACGGCGGGACCGCTGCCAGCTTACGGCGTGCCGTGGTGAGGTGATGCGACAAGTAGTCGCGTACTGTGCGTCCGTGACCGTCTCGCACACCTCGGTTTTCGCGCCTATGAAGGCGGAACTGCCGCCGAACACCGACTTGAACGCCATTCTGGTGGACTTGGACGACAATCATGTCGCCGCACCCCAGGGGCGTAGTCAAGACGGCTTGGCCGCCATTGCCGCTGCGGCGCGCGATCAGGGCATCGACCTGAACATCGTTGTGGTGCAGGGCAATCCGGGCATGGAGGCGAACCTGCGCGATCTCGCCACCGAGGTCGGAAAGACCGAGCACGGCACCGTGGTGGTGTTCAGCGACGACTGGGTCGGCACCTACAGCGATACCTTCACCCGCGCCCGCCTGGAGTGGGCCGAGGACAAGTCCAAGTATCGCGGCTCGGACCACACTCAGGATGCGGCCCAGACCTTCGTGAACCGGCTCGAACAGCCCGAGACCGTGTCGTGGACCCTGATCACGCTGATCGCGGTGCTCGCGCTCGCCGCGGTGATCGGCGGGCTGTACGCCGTGAAGGTGCGCCGCGCCGCGGTCGAGTCGGCCGGCTCCGGCCGTCCGCGCACGCCCGTCTCCTGAATCTTTCGCTCATTTCCCGGACCGCAGTCCTCGGCATGCCCGAGCTGCGGTCCGGTCTCGTTCGCTGAGTCTTCGCTGACATCCGGAAGGTTTTCCGGAGGGTCGGCTGCGGCGTCGTGTGGTATCGCCCGAGCAAACAGGCAAATGGCTGGCTACGTCTGAATTGTCTGCGAGTCATTCCCGCGTGGCTGATTCATCCTGTGTCGGAAGTGTCGTACGGTTTCGAAACGACGCTGTTGGGGATGAAGTGTCAGAAGGGCCTCGAGTTTCCGGTGATCCGGATGGTTCGCATGGGGCTTGTGAGTCGCTCCCCGGGGCCAGAACGGGATCCAGGGAGGTGCGATGCGAATACCGGCGAAACGTGCAGGGCGACCGATTCGGATCGCTACCGAGTTGCTGGTAGCGATCACAGTGGTGACTCTGGGGATAGCCACCGGACACGCTGTGCCCCCACCACCCCCCAATCCCAGCGATAGCGATATCGCCCAGGCCGGTGCGGATGTCGACGCCACCGTGGGCCAGGTCGGTGTGCTCATCAATCAGGTGGCGACCGCCGAACAGCAGTTGCAACTGCTCGACGATGCCGTTGCCGCACGCCGCGAAGCCGTCAACAAGGCCCTGGTGGATCTGCAGGTCGCCCGCGATGCCGCCGATACCGCGGCGCACGCCGTGACCAACTGCCAGCGCGACCTCACCGATGCCGGTGTGCAGGTGGGCGACGCGCACAACGAGTTCGACAAATTCGTCTCCCAGGTCTACATGCGACCCGGATCCACCTCGCTCATCAGCTATATGGCCGCCCCGACTCCGGAGGTCGCGCTCGCCCGCGCCCAGGTGCTCACCATCGCGTCCAAGAGTCAGCAGCAGGTGGTGGACGGTCTGCGCCGTGCGCAGGTCGATCAGGCCAACAAGACCTCCGCCGCGAAGCAGGCGCAGCAGGCCGCCGATGCCGCCGCGGCCGACGCCGATGCGAAGAAGGTCGAGGCGCAGGGCGCCGTCGCGGCCGCGAAGACCGAGTTCGACCAGCAGGCCGCGCGCCGCAATGATCTGCAGCAGCAACGTGATTCCGCGCAGCAGCGGCTCGATACGGCCCGCTCACAGGTGGCCGGACTGCAGAGTCAGCGCGATACCTACCTGGCCTGGGATCAGCAGCGCCGCACCGAGGAAGCGCAAGCCCGCGCCGCCGCCGTCGCGGCAGCGGCCCGCGTCGCGGCCGATCGTGCGTCCAATGATCGTGCCGCGGAAACGGGTTCGGGCCGCCGCCCGCACACCCAGCTGAACAGTTCCCCGGCGCCGCCCCGCAGCAGTCAGCCGCCGACCCGTCCCAGCGGAAGCCGCTCGGATCTGGTCGAGATCGTGGTCGACCGCGCCATGTCCCAGCTCGGGGTCGAATACGCCTGGGGCGGTGGTGATGAGGACGGTGCGACCCTCGGCATTCGCGACGGCGGCGTGGCCGACTCCTACGGTGACTACAACAAAACAGGTTTCGACTGCTCGGGCCTGATGATCTACGCCTTCGCCGGCATCGGCGTCTCGCTCCCGCACTACAGCGGCTACCAGTACTCCATGGGTTCCCGTGTGCCCGTGGCGGATCGGGAGCGCGGCGACATGTTGTTCTGGGGTTCCGGCGGTTCCGAACACGTCGCCCTCTACGTCGGCAACGGCAAAATGGTCGAGGCGCCGGAGTCGGGCGAGGTCGTCCGCGTCGCCGCCGTTCGCGAAGGCGGCATCATGCCGTACGCCATCCGCATCATCTCCTGAACTCCCCATCGCCACAACGGAACTGGTCCACACCCGCATCGGCGAGGTGACGGTGAACCGGGCTTTCCCCCGTGTCGATTCAATGATAACTTGACATCAGACACGTAAGTTACTGGGCGGTAACATAACTCCTGCTGCCGCCCCGGAGCGTTCTCGGGACCGGGGGGTCAGCACTATGAGCACAGCGACGATCGCACTGGGGGTCATCGGCGCCCTCGTCACGCTGCTCAGTTGGGGGTCATTTTTCGGCGGGCTGAGCAGGATGATTCGCCTCTTCCGCGCGGGTCAGCCCGACCGGTCGCGGATGCGCCCGTTCCTGCCCCGAGTGAAAACCGTTGCCGTCGAGGTTGTCGCGCATACGCGGATGAACAGGTTCCGGACCGTGGGCTGGGCGCACTGGCTGGTGATGGTCGGATTTCTGCTCGGCATGATCTTCTACTTCGAGTCCTACGGGCAGACCTTCGATCCGGCATTCCACTGGCCGATCATCGGCGATACCTTCGGCTACCGCCTGCTGGAAGAATTTCTCAGCGCCGGCACCATTATCGGGATCGTGGCGCTGATTACCGTCCGCCAGTTGAATCATCCGCGCCGGCCCGAGCGCCTCTCGCGATTCGGCGGATCGAATTTCGCCGCCGCCTATGCCATCGAAATGATCGTGCTGACACACGGTTTCGGTGATGTCCTGGTCAAGGCGGGCAAGATCGCGACCTACGGCGGTGGGCACGTATCGACCGATCCGCTCACCATGCAGGTCGCCCGGTTGCTTCCGGTCAGTCCGCTGCTGATCTCGATCTTCGCGTTCGTCAAAATGCTTGCGGGAGCGGCGTTCCTGTATCTCATCGGCCGCAAACTCACCTGGGGTGTGGCCTGGCACCGGATTGCCGCGTTCGTCAATATCTACTTCAAGCGTGAGGACGACGGGGGAGTCGCGCTCGGGGCGGCCAAACCCATGATGTCCGGTGGCGCGGTCCTGGAGATGGAGACCGCCGATCCCGATGTCGATGTGTTCGGGGTCGGCAAGGTCGAGGACTTCAGCTGGAAAGCGCTGCTGGACTTCACCACCTGCACCGAATGCGGTCGCTGCCAGAGTCAATGCCCGGCATGGAATACCGGAAAGCCGTTGTCTCCCAAGCTGCTCATCATGTCGCTGCGTGACCACACGTATGCCAAGGCGCCCTACCTGCTCGCCGGGGGAGCCGAGGGCAAGCCGAATGAGGTTGCGCTGTCGAAGATTTCGGCGGAGGCGCGGGCGGAGGCGGAGCGGCCGCTGGTCGGTGGTGCGGAGGTCAACGGCATCATCGATCCCGAGGTGTTGTGGTCGTGCACCAGCTGTGGTGCGTGTGTGGAGCAGTGCCCGGTCGATATCGAGCATGTGGATCACATCATCGATATGCGCCGCTACCAGGTGCTGATCGAGTCGGACTTCCCGTCCGAACTCGCGGGCCTGTTCAAAAACCTGGAGAACAAGGGCAA
>NZ_JBEXOK010000008.1:0-528581 GCF_040611495.1 Nocardia sp. NPDC006630 | reverse complement strand
CTGGGGGTGCTTTTTTTTATTTTTTTTTTTTTTCTTTTTTTGTTTTTGGGGGGGGCCCCCCCCCCCCCCCCCCCCCCCCCACCACCCCCACATGCGGCCGACCCCTCGACGGCCGCTGGAATCTGGTCAATGGGTTGTGATGTGGTGAATTTCGTCCCGGAGTTCCGCGAGAAATTCTCGGGAATCGGTGTCGAACAAAGCCATTCGAGTCAAAGCCACCCAGCGTCGGCGATGGGCATCGACAAGTTCGGGGCCGCGCGTGACCATACTTCCCGGAATAGGTTCCGCGGAGGCCAGCGCGTGGTCCTCGTTCTCGTAGATGACAAATCCGTGCGGGATCGTGGTGCTCGCCTCGACGTCCTGCGGAATCACCCCGATGACGACCGTATCGAGGGTCTCGATCGAGATGATGCGGTCCAGCTGGGCGAGCAGTATGCGATGCGGTCCGGGCCGAAAGCGCAGGGCCGCTTCGGTAATCAGGAATTCGAAGCGTTTCGCGGGGTCGTACAGCACACGCTGGCGATCCAGGCGCGCGGCGAGCGCGGCCGTCAGAGCGTCCGGCGTATACGGCGGATCGAAAGTCGCGAACACCCGGCGGGCATAGTCGGCGGTCTGCAGCAGTCCGGGCACCAGCGTGGGCTGGAAGTTCCGCACCACGTGCGCGTCCTCTTCGAATGCCCGCACATCGTCCTGTAGATGCGGGCGCTCCGCGAGTGAGGCCGCCCAGTCATGCACCTCGGGTGAGTGTGCCGCTTCGGTGAGAGCGCGTAACGACTGCTGACAATCCGCGTCCGCCCCAACCGCTTTGGCCCATTCGAGCACCTGCGGTAGCGGTGGAACCACGGTGCCCGCTTCGATCCGAGACAACGTCGACTGACTGATTCCGACTCGTTTGGCGAGCTCCCTTCCTGAAATTCCGGCCAGGTCCCGCAGCCGACGCAGCTCCGCGGCCAACTGCTGGCGCGGACGCGACTGGTACGCAACCGAATTCGCGGCAGGTGCTGCCGCCTCGGTCGCGCCCTGTGTCGGCTGATTTACTGGAACCATGATGATTCAGATCGAACCATCTTGATTCAGACAAGTCAAGACTCGCCCGCTCACGACCTGAATCAAGGCTTGTGTAGAAGCGTTGTGGCAGTGCATGATCCCTTGCGTCAAGATCGTTTTTGCCGCCCACCGGCGGCACGGGGAGGAACCATGAACACCAAGAGCGCACTCGTCCGCACGGCGCTGGGCACGGCCGCCATCGCCGCCGCCCTCGTGAGCACCGCAGCCGCCGCAGGCGCCGACGTGCAACTGCAGCCGATCGACAACACCCAGCAGAACTCCGAGATCAGCGATTTCGGCTCGGGCAGCGCCGCCGGGTCCGGCCACGCCATCGGCTCGATGCTCGGAAAGCTGCTGTTCCAGAACAACAACTGACCTCGCGTCCGTGCCTCATCCGACAGAAAGCGTCGGGACAGGGTGCGGGTACAAGACCGAAGCTCTCGCGGCCCGGTCGGCTCGATAGGTGCCATCGTTGTCACCCGCCGGCCTTCCGCCGGGCATTTCGCCTGTGAGAGAAGCACTTCGGTCGTACATCCGGCCTGAGTGGTCGAAAATCCCTTCTCGGCGTCAAAATTTGCCGTCCAGGTGCGATCTTTGACCGCTCAGGCCGGATTCCTGCGGTCCGCGGCCAGAGCTGCATTCCCGAGATAGCCGTCGACGCAATCAAGTGGGTGACTTCCTGGACCACGGGTCGGGACAGGGGTCGGCTCCGCACGGATCGGCTCGCTTGGCCGACTCGCCCTGACTCGGCAGCGCAGTTTGTGCGGTTGTCCTCCAGCGTCTGCATGACGTTGAGGTCATCGAGCAGCGCGAGCGTGCCCGGTCGTCGGTGACTGCTGGCTCACCCTCTCGCCTGTCCATCGCGGAATCCTCGCGCCTGCGACCAGGCCGCGATCCCTCGCGGGAGGCCCCGGTCGGTGCGGGTGCGACACCGGTCGAGGACGCCGATAAAGTAGTCGCGGATGACGAGTTCTACCGCTGTTGATGTGCCGAAGTCGCTGGACCGCCGTTTAGGGCGAGTGATGTGGCTGGTTCCGGCGTTTTGTGTGGGCTTCACCGCCCTGTGTCTCATGCTGCCGGTGTGGCCGTTCAAGAAGATCACGGGTGGGTTCATAGACCTGCAGGTGTATCGGCTGGGCGTGCAGGCGCTGTGGCACGGCGGGGATATGTATGGGCAGTTGCCGCAGACCACCATCGGGATCGGGCTGCCGTTCATCTATCCGCCGTTCGCCGCGCTGGTGCTCGCGCCGTTCGCGCTGGTGCCCTGGGATGCGGCTCGTATCGCATTCTTTGTGACCTCGGTGGCCGCGCTGGCGATCTCCTTCTATCTGGTGGCGCGGCGGGTGTGGCAGGGGGAGAGCCGCCGGCGCCTCGGGCTGTGGGTGGCCGCCTGTGCCACGCCGCTGGGCCTACTGCTGGAGCCGACGCACTCGACGCTGGATTTCGGCCAGGTCAATCTGCTGCTGATGGTGCTGGTGGTGGCCGACTGCCTGGCGGAGAAGCCGACGTGGCGGCGCGGCATGCTGATCGGTATCGCCGCCGCGGTGAAACTGACCCCCGCCGCGTTCATCCTCTTCTTCCTGATCCGGCGTGACTACAAGGCCGCTGTCACCGCTGCGATCACCGGCGCCGTGGCAACCGCTCTCACCTTTGCCGTCCTGCCGCACGCGTCGATGAAGTACTGGTTCGGCGGATTGGGCAATGTGTCCGGCCTCAGCGGTTCGGCATTCCACACCAACCAGTCGATTCAAGCCGTGCTGGCTCGACTGGAGATCCACAAGCCACTGCTCACGGTCCTGTGGCTGGTCCTGAGCGCCGCACTGCTGGCACTGGTGCTGCCCGCCATGCGCCGCGCCGCGGACTTCCCGCCCCTGGCCCTGGCGATCAACGCCGTCTTCACACTGCTGGTGTCCCCGATCTCCTGGTCGCACCACTGGATCTGGATTGCCCCCGCCCTCCTGGCAATGGTCGGCTACGCCACCCGACTACCCTGGCGCCGAGCCGCAGGCTGGTACCTGGTCACCGCGATCACCGCCGCGATCTTCGTGATCGGCCCGCAGAACTGGCTCCCCGACGGCGAACACCGCGAATCACACTGGACGCCAATGCAGCACATCATCGGCAACACCTACGTCTGGTTCAGTGTCCTACTGGTAGCACTGTTCCTGTTCAGCACCCGGCGCCCCCGGCTCGATGCCACCTCGCAAGACTCGAGCCATAAGAGCTTGCAGGAGGGCTAACCCGGGATCTGTGCGCCGAGAGCTGCTCCGGCGCCGGCCCCGAGGGTCGCGCCGAGAGCACCGCCCGTCACACCGCCGATACCGATGCCGATGATCGTGGTGGCGGGGCAGACGGGTACTACGACAACGCACCCGATGGCGCCGCCCACGACCGCGCCGACGCCGACGCCGACGACCGTTCCGACAACCGTGCCGACCTGCTCGCCGGCGAGTGATTGATTCTGTCCCGCGGCGACCGGCTGCACAGCAACGGGTTCGACTGTGGGGGATTCGGCCTGCGCGATGCCCGCGCCGGCTCCGAGAAGTGAGGTGGTGATGGCCGCTGCCGCTGCGATCTTGCGAATCATGGTGTCCTCCTGGGAAATTCCTGGAACATCACGATTGTGGTCCGAAAATGGGCTGCGGATAGGGGGATTCGGATTAGTGCTGGGAGTTGGCCGCGGCCAGCAGTCCGGCGCGATCGGTGACGATGATCCGCCCGCGCCGCAGTGCGACGATGCCGCGCTGTTCCAGATCGCGCAGCACTCGGTTGGCGGTGACCCGGGTGGTTCCGGCCATCGAGGCCAGATCGTCCTGGGTGAGCCGGATTTCGGCGATCGGTGCGGGTCCGCCGTAGATGCGGGCGAGGTTGGCCAGTCGGCGCACCACTCGCGCCTCGACCGGAAGGTAAAGCGCTTCCAGCACATTCGCGGACAGTCGCCGCACCTGTTCGACCAGGGTGGCGGTGAGCATGCGGTCGATACCGGGATTGGCGGCGCGCAGCACGTCGAGTTGAGCCCGGCTCAGGGTGAGGGTCTCGGCATTCTCCGCCGCCTCCACAGTCGCCGTCCGGACGGCATCAGGGCTGAGCACCGCCAGTTCACCGAACGAATCGCCGGGGCCGATCATGGTCAGGGTGGCGGTGTAGCCGAGCGGGGTCGCGACCCGGATCAGCAGCAATCCGGACTTGATCAGATGCAGACAGTCGCCGGGATCGCCCTCGTGGCAGAGGATTTCGCGGCGTTTGAAGCGGCGGGGAATGCAGGAGGCGAGGACCTCGCGGCGTTCGGCCGGATCGAGACTGCGCAGCAGCGTGAATTCGGTGGTCACCGCAGACCCCGCAGGACGAAGCAGGTCACCGGCTCGCGGCGGCCCTTCACCGAGATCGCGTGCAACGGCTGCACCAGCGCCCGGGAACCGAGCTGGGTCTGGGTGAGCGGCCCGATCACCACATCACCGGGCTGCGCCACGCCCTGCAGCCGGGCCGCGGTATTGGTGGTGTCGCCGATCGCGGTGTAGTTGCGCATCTGTGCCGCACCGATATTGCCGACCAGCGCCGGTCCGGTATTGACCCCGACCCGGAACCGCGGCCAGTCCGGCCGTCCCGCCGCAATATGCGCGACCGCCTGCTGGAGCACCAGCCCCGCCCGGGCGGCGCGCAGCGCGTGATCAGGTTGTGCGGTAGGCACATTGAACACCGCCATCACCGCATCGCCGACGAACTGCACCACCACACCACCCTCGCCCAGGATGACCGGGACGATGGCGCCGTAGTAGGTGTTCAGCATCTGCACCACGAGCGCAGGATCGGTGTGCTCGGCAAAGGGGGTGAATCCGCTCAGATCCGCCATCAGCACGCTGACCTCGGCGATCCGGCCACCCAGATCGGCCTCGGCCGGATTGGCGAGCAAGGCCGTGGCCACCTGCGGAGACATGTACGAGCGGAACAGCTCATCCAATTGCCGGTACAGCCGTGCGTTCTGCTCCAGCACGGCGAACTGGCGCTCGGTGAGCCCGAACCGTTTCGACAGCTCGACACCGACCGAACCGAGCGGCTGATCCGCCGGCACGCCGACGGCCGCGCGCTGGCGCAAGACCTCCGCCATCTCGGTGAGCGCCCGGCTGTAGTCGCGCTCCAGCGCGGCCATGGTCTGGTTGAGCGTGACACTGTCGAACAGACCCAGTGCCGAACCCTCCCGCCGGAATTGCGCGTGACTGCTCAGTGCGATGAGCGCGAAGGCCGCCACCATCAGCACATGCCATTCCCACCACGACGCCTGCCAGCTGCGCCCGTAACCGACCGCCAGCAGTGCCTCGATCAGCAGCACGAATGCGGTCAGCACACTCAATAGCAGCAGTCCGCGGCGGCGAGAGAACTGCCGGGCGTAGGCGATCGCCGCGCCCAGATACGACAGCGAACCCAGATAGGCGAGGATGACCAGCGGCCGCGATGTTTCTGTGGGGCTGGGCATCCCATTGAACGGCGGTAATCCGGTGAGCGAGAACGCCGCCCACACCACCAGCGCCAGGATCGGCAAGGCCGACAGCAACCACACCAGCCGGTTCAGTCGCGCCGCGGCGACCGGACCGTATTCGATCGCCGAGGCCAGCGCGGCGAATCCGCCCAGGGTCAGCCCGACCGGAACCGCGTAGACGAATCCGGCATTGGGCATCTGGATAATGACACCCGGCGTGGCGATCGCGTGCAGGCCCAGAAAGCCCGCCGCGAACTGGAACATCAACGACACCAGGATGAGTCGCACATCGCGGCGGGCGCGTGCGGCGCGGAACAGGATGACGCCCAGCGTCATCGCCAGCGCCGCCGCGGCCAGGACCAGCCAGAAGTGCTGCGGATGGTGTTCGTAGTGAGCGTCGAGCTTCGGATGCGACAGCAGCAACCAGAGCCCGGCCGCGGGAAGGGTTATCGCCGCGGCCCAGGTGAGCACGCTCACTTTCGACACTATTGGACTCTACCCACCGGACTCCAGCTGTCGAATTGCCAGTGGCGCCACCGCAGTACGGCGTCGGATTCAGCGACGCCAGCCGTAGTCGTAGCCGCGGTTGTTGTGGTCGAACCGCTGCCAGTCGTTGAAGTGGCCGCCGTGCCAGTAGTTGGTATCGCAGTAGCGGTAGTAATGCCAGTCGAAGCCTTCGCCCCACTGGCAGGAGGGTTCGAACCAGGTGCGCGCACCTGTTGTCACCGAAGTCTGCATCGGACCACCTGCATCCGGTGTTGCCGCACTGGCGATTCCGGCTCCGGCGCCGCCGATCACGGCGAGAGCGGAGAGCGTGGCGGCGGTCCGGCGGAATGCATTGATCATGTTGTCCTCCAAGGAATTTCACCTGCCCTGTCGGCCGGCGTTCGGTCTGACACCAATACTGGCCCCACTCGGAGCAGAGTTCTGCCACCGCGACAACACCCACTGTGTATCCGCGCTTACACAACAGGGCGACCGGCTGCGGGCATCCGGAGCCGTCGATAATGACCGGTATGGAGACTGCGGGCTTGGTGGCGGAACTGGTTGCTGCGTATCGGGGTGGGCCCGCGCCGCTGGTGCAGATGGGCGATCCGGTGCTGCGGCGAGTGGCGGAGACGGTGGACGGGCAGGTGGGGGCCGAACTGCTGGGGGAGCTGGTGGAGATTCTGTTCGCCACGATGCGATCGGCTCCGGGGGTGGGTGTCGCCGCACCGCAGATCGGAATTCCGTTGCGGGTGGCGGTGCTCGGGGATCCGGCGGGCGTGGCGGAGGAGGTGGCGGTGGCGCGCGGGCGGCGGCCGCTGCCGGAGTTCACCATCATCAATCCCGCGTATACCGCCGAGGGCGACGAGGTCGGGTTCTACGAAGGCTGCCTGAGCATGCCCGGATACCAGGCGGTGGTGGCCCGCCCCGAATCCATCCGCGCGACCTACGAGGATCTGGACGGCACCCGCCACACCCAGCAGCTGACCGGTTGGCCCGCCCGCATCTTCCAGCACGAGACCGACCACCTCGCCGGCATCGTCTACATCGACAAGGCGCAGACCCGATCGGTGACCACCAACGAGCATCTGCAGCAGCGGTGGGCACAGCCCACACCCGCGGAAGCCGCACGGGCACTGGGGTTTCCGCTGCCCTGACCTCGTCGAGCTACCGCCGGGCGTCGCACCGCCCGGCGCCGCAGTCCGGTTCCGGGCTGTCGGTATTCATCGGCGCCCTACGCCGGCGTGCTCCGGCGCAGGGCGCCGATCATGTCGAGGGCGATCTGTCCGGCATCGCGGCGCGCCTGGGCGGCATCGTCGGCTTCGGCTATACCCCAGGCCATTTCGGTGAGTAGCCCGTATATGGCGCGCACGACGAGGTCGGTCGAGCGGGGCTGGAAGATGCCGGCCTCGGTGAGATCGTCGACCAGATTGCGGACCAGGCCCAGCATGTGACGCTCGTCGAGTTCGCGCCAGCGATCCCAGCCCAGGGCGACCGGACCCTCCTGTAGGACGATGCGCTGATACGGCACGCTCGTGCACTCGTCCAGAAACGCGTCCAAGGCCTGAAGTCCGCTGTGCCAGGCGTCGGTTTCGGTGAGCGAGGCGGCGAGGCGGCCGGTCAATTCCTCTTCGATCTGCTCGAAGACGGCTTCGAACAATCCCTGTTTGCCCCCGAAGTGGTGGTACAGCGCGCCGCGTGTGAGACGGGCGGCGCGGGCGATCTCCTCGGCGGACAGGTCGGCATAGCGCCGTTCGATGAACAGCCGGCGACCTGCGTCGAGCAGGGCAGACCGGGTCGCTTCCGCGTATTCCGCACGTAGTCCCTTGACAGCCACACCGGCAATAGTACTCTCACATACAACGTGTATTTGAGATGCAAGGTGTATATGAATGACTGATCTCAGGGATGTCATCGTGGTCGGAGCCGGCGCGGCCGGCTTGGCGGCCGCACGTGCGCTCACCGCAGCCGGTCGTGATGTGGTGGTGCTCGAGGCCCGGGATCGGGTCGGCGGGCGCACACTCAATGTCGAGATACCGGGCAGCGACTCGTATGTCGAAGCTGGAGGCATGTGGGTCGGGCCGGGGCAGGACCGAGTGCTCGCATTGATCGAGGAGCTCGGTGCCTCCACCTACCGGACCCACGACACCGGCGTCCACATCGGCGAATTCGGTGGCCGGGTCACCCGCTATCAGGGCCGCATTCCCAAGCTGAATCCGCTGGCCCTCGCTGATATCGGAATCGCGCAGCTGCGGCTCGATCGCGCCGCACGGCGCGTGCCGCTGCAATCGCCATGGACCGCGCCCGATGCCGCCGAGCTCGACGGTCAGACCTTCGGCACCTGGCTGCGGAACCACACCCATACCGCCACCGGCCGTGCGTTTTTCCGCCTTGTCACCAATGCGGTGTGGTGCGCGGAGCCGGAGGATATGTCAGCCCTGTGGGCGCAGTTCTATATTCACTCCGGCGGCGGCATCGACTCGCTGATCAATACCACCGGCGGTGCGCAGCAGGACCGGGTGATCGGCGGTACGCAGGGACTGTCGATCGCCGTCGCCGCGGAATTGGGTGATCGCGTCATCCTCGGCGCTCCGGTGTCGGAGATCGAGTGGGGTGATGCCGAAGTCCTTGTGCGAGCCGGTAATCGGCGGTTCCGCGGGCGGCACGCGATCATCGCGGTCCCGCCGCCGCTGGTATCGCGGATCCGGTTCGCGCCGGACCTGCCGTCCGAGCGCGCCCAGCTGCTGCAGCGTTTGCCGATGGGTTGGACGATCAAGGTCAACGTGGTCTACGACGAAGCTTTCTGGCGTACGGACGGGCAGTCCGGACAAGCCAATAGCGACCGCCGCGCCCTCGGCACCGTCTTCGACGCCGGTCCGCCGGACGCCGAACCCGCAGCCCTGGTGGGCTTCCTCGAAGCTGGTCACGCCCAGGCCGCCGCGCGCCTGACGCCGAAAGAGCGGCGCGACTTGGTCATCGACGATCTAGCTGCCTACTTCGGCCCCAAAGCGCGCAATCCGGTGCACTACCTCGAGCAGGACTGGGCCGCCGAAACCTACAGCCGAGGCTGCTACGGCGCCTTCGCGACTCCGATGACGTTGACCCGCTTCGGATCCCAACTGCGCTGCCCGGTCGGCCCGCTGCACTGGGCGGGCACCGAAACCGCGACCCGTTGGGCCGGATACATCGACGGCGCGATCGAATCCGGGCACCGTGCTGCCCAAGAAGTCATCGAGAACAACAGCGTCATCTGAAGGGTCGGAAATGGGTACATTCACTACGCGTCCTACATTGCAGGGCACATTCGGCATGGTGTCATCCACCCACTGGCTGGTCTCGGCCGCCTCGATGGCGGTGCTCGAGGACGGCGGCAATGCCTTCGACGCGGCGGTGGCCGGGGCGTTCGTGCTGCATGTCGTCGAGCCGCATTTGAACGGTCCGGCCGGTGAGGTCCCGATCATTCTCGCACCGGCGGGACAGGCGCCGAAAGTGCTGTGCGGGCAGGGACCCGCGCCGGCCGGCGCGACCATCGAGCACTACTCCGGCCTGGGCCTGGATATGGTGCCGGGCACCGGGCCGCTGGCCGCGGCGGTGCCGGGGGCCTTCGATGCCTGGATGCTGCTGCTGCGTGACCACGGCACGAAGCGATTGGCCGAGGTGCTGGACTACGCCATTGGGTACGCAGAGCAGGGGCATCCTGTGCTGGAGGACGTCGGGGCCACCATAGCGGCGATGCGGCACCTGTTCGAGACCGAGTGGACGACATCGGTGCCGGTATACCTCGGCGCTGGAAAGCCGCCAGCCCCAGGGGAATTGCTGAAGAATCCGGCGTTGGCGCAGACCTGGCGCCGCGTGATCGCCGAAGCCGAGGCCGCGAGCACGGACCGCGACGCCCAGATCGAGGCCGCGCGGCGCGTGTGGCGAGAGGGATTCATTGCCGAGGCGCTGGTCGCATGCGCCGCACGGCCCGCCATGGACACCTCCGGCGAGCGGCACGCGGGCACGCTCACCGGCGGCGATCTCGCGAATTACCGGGCGGTGTATGAAGATCCGGCCACCTACACCTGGAACGGGTGGACGATTGCGAAGCCCGGACTGTGGAGCCAGGGCCCGGTATTCCTGCAACAGCTCGCCCTGCTGCCGGAAAAACTGGACTACGGCGCGGCCGACTATTTCCACACCCTGATCGAGGGTTCGAAGCTCGCCATGGCGGACCGCGAGGCCTGGTACGGCGACAGTGCGGATATCGCGCTGGACGCGCTGCTTTCCGCGGACTACAACACCGCGCGTCGAGCGTTGATCGGCGAGGAAGCGTCCTACCGGCTGCGGCCCGGCGCTCCGGACGGCCGGCTGCCCATGCTGGGCGAACATGTGGATTCTGCTGCACTGCACGAGATTCCACTGGGAGCCGGGGAACCTACCGTCGCCAGGACGGGTGCCACCCGCGGTGACACCTGTCATCTCGACGTCGTGGATCGCTGGGGCAATATGGTCGCCGCCACCCCGAGCGGCGGCTGGTTGCAGTCGAATCCTGTTGTCCCCGAACTGGGATTCCCGCTGGGCACCCGGCTGCAGATGGCCTGGCTCGAGCCCGGCCTGCCGAATTCGCTGGTTCCCGGCCGACGCCCGCGCACCACGCTCAGCCCGACCTTGGCGCTACGGGATGGCGAGCCGGTGCTGGCGTTCGGCACTCCGGGCGGCGATCAGCAGGACCAGTGGAGTCTGCACTTCTTCCTGGCCGTGGCCCTGGGCGGAAAGGTCCGCGGTGGTTGGGATCTGCAGGGCGCCATCGATGCGCCGAACTGGCATCAGGACAGTTTCCCGGGCTCGTTCTATCCGCATGCCATGAATCCGGGCGGGGTGACCATGGAATCGCGGGTCGGCGCCGAAATCGTCACCGACCTGCGCCGCCGCGGCCACCGGATCACCGTCGGCGACCCGTGGTCGGAAGGGCGCATATGCGCTGTCGCCCGCGACCCCGCGACGGGCGTGCTGTCGGCGGCCGCCAATCCGCGTGGGATGCAAGGTTATGCGGCCGGTCGCTGAGCATCGTCGCTGAAACAAGCATTACCGACACCATCGAAGAGAGATCTGCTATGCGCAGCGTGGTTCTAGCGGCGCTTGTCGTCGTATCAACGGCAACCGTCACCGCAGCTGTATCAACGGCACAGCCCCCGGACCTCGGCGGTCCCGGGACGATTGTTCAGTCCCAGCCCCTGCCCGAATCCGAGCTGATCACCAATTCCGCCAAGGGATTTCGAATCGTCTACCGGACCACCGGACAGAGCGGCGAGCCGGAAGTCAGCGGCGGTGATGTCTTTCTGCCCGCGGGAACGCCCCCGCCGGGCGGCTGGCGGGTGATCTCCTGGGCGCACGGCACAATCGGGATGACACCGGGCTGTGCCCCCAATCTCGATGGCGGAATGGCGGGTGATTTCAATGAAAGGCCCGAGCTGTCAACCTATCTCGCCCAGGGATATGCGGTGGAAGCCACGGACTACATCGGCCTCGGCGCACCGGGTTTCTACGAATACCTGGCCGCACGAGCAGACGGGCACGCGGTCCTCGATATCGTCCGTGCCGCCCACACCCTCGACCCCGGACTGTCGGAATCGTATGTCCTGGCCGGACATTCGATCGGCGGCCACTCCGTACTCGCCGGTGCGCAGGTGTCCCCGTCCTATGCCCCGGAACTCGATCTGCGAGGCACCGTCGCCTACGCCCCGACAAGCAATGTCGAGGACCTGATCTCCGCCCTCGCCCGCCCCGGTGTGCCCGCCCTGCCATTCCTCGACGGTTTCAAAACCAGACTCCTGATGAGCGTGGCCGGCCTGGACCATGCCCGCCCGGACCTTCACCTCACCGACTACCTCACCCCCCTCGGCAACCAATTGCTCGCCATCGCCGAAACCGCACAGGACTGCGGAACCTCCTTCGAGAGCGCAGCAGCAACCCAGCCGACCGGCCAACTCTTCACCAAACCCCTCTCGGACCCGGCGATAACCGAGGCCCTCCGCGACTACCTCACCGTCCCCGCAGCCGGCTTCCGCCAGCCGGTCCTACTCCTCCAGGGCGCAGCCGACACCCTCCAGCCGATCCCCACCACCCTCCTGCTGCAACAACAACTCCAACAGGGCGCAACCGACAGCCAACTCCTGCTCTACCCCGCAGCCACCCACTTCACAGTCCTTCAGCAATCCGACCCCGACACCGCCTCCTTCCTCTCCCGAGTCCTCCCGACCCACTGACCGCCACCCGGCCGTTCGGCTGAATCCGAACTGTTCGCACCTCCGGCGCGGCCGGAGCGGCTTGGGAAATCACCGCTACGGGAAGTGGCACGCAGTACTTTCGTAGGTGTGAAGGTCAAAAACATGATGTGTCACAGTGCGGTTGTTGCTCTGTTCACTCTGGTTTTGTCCACGCCGGCGGTCGGTTCGGCGGGTGGGGAGGCTGTGCCGGAGGTGGGTTTGCCTGCGGCGCTGGGTGCGGCGGTCGGGCGTGATTTGGGACTGTCGCCGGGGGAGTATGTGCGCCGGGCTGAGGTGGCTCAGCGGCTGGGGTTGTTCGCGGCGGAGCAGAACAGGCGGTCTGCCGGGGCGTTGGGGGGAGTCTGGCTCGATTCTGGTGGTGGGGGAGTGGTCTCGGTGGAGCCCGGCCACGATGACGTTCGCATTGCGGCTCGGCAGGCCGGTTTTCACTTGGCGGATACCGCTGCGGCGCAGTGGGATCCGCGTGCGGATCGGATCGATCAGCGGGTTTCCGGGCTGTCGGACGCGGCTGACCTCGGCGAGAGTGCGGGCGGTGATGGGTATATCGCTGTCGCGCGACCGACAGGGGTGCCGCCGAGTTCGAATCCGAAGGGGAGTCTGTGCTCCTGGGCGTTCAATGCGGCGGCTGGTGATGGCACATCGGTGGCGCTCACGGCGGGGCACTGTAATTTGCTGGCGCTCGCGGACGAGCCGAATATCAGCGATCAGAAGGCATATCAGCTCTTGCCTGACCGCAAGCTCGGCGAGCGTCTCGGTTCGTTCGACAAGTCGGTCGTCGACGGGACCCGTGACTATTCGATTGTTCGGTTGGACGACGCTGCGCGGGACTCGTTCGACAACAATCTGGTTCGGGGGCCGGTCGGCGCCTCCGCGATCGCCGTGACCGGCGTCGGGATTCCGGTTGTCGGCGCTCCGGTGTGCAAGTCGGGTGTCACCACCGGATTCACCTGCGGTGTGATCACCGCCGTGGATCAGCCCGATCCGCTGCGGCCACCGATCCGATTCCAGCACACCGCACTTGCCCTGCCCGGCGACAGCGGCGGTGCGCTCATCTCCGGAACTCTGGCCATGGGCCTCGTCAGCGAGGGCGGCGTGAGCAGCGAACCGGGATTCTCCGATGACAAGCCGGGAGTGCTCGGCACCCCGGGCTCGCCCGCACCTCCGATCGATCTCGGGCGCATTCTGCAGCAGATCGGCCCGCAACGCCTCGAGCAGATCGCCCCCTTCATCACACAGCTGCTACCGCTGGTGCCGCAGGTCACCATGACCGCCCAAGCGGTCGCCGATATCGTCGCGGAGAATCCGGGGCTGCGGATCCGCACCAGCTGAGGGGCCGTGGTACCCGACACCCCGAGTTTCGGGGTCATGACCCAGCGAGTTCTTTACGTAAGGTAAAGACCCGTGTGGAGAGTGGGGTTGTGGGAGTTCAGATATTCGGTGTCAACGGTTTTCGTGCTGTCGGTGAGTGCGGTGGTGGCGTTGGTGCTGGTGTTCGCCACGGTTGATCCGTGGTTGAACGAGTCGGGCGGGATTCTCGCCGGCGGGTTGGATGCGCACGTGTACCGGGATGGCGGGGACCGCGTACTGGAGGGGCGGCCGCTGTATACGGAGTCGACCTTCTTCGGGCTGCTGTATACCTATACGCCGTTCTCGGCACTGGTCTTTCTGCCGATTGTCGTGGTGCCCTGGACCTGGCTCACCTATTCCTCACTGCTGCTGAACGTAGCGGTGCTCTACGGCTGTGTGCTGCTGTGCTGGCGCACCCTCGGATACCGCATCTCCGGCCGACTAGCGGGAATCAGTGCGCTGCTTGCGATTACCTGCCTCTTCCTCGAGCCGGTGCGCACCACGCTGTTCTACGGCCAGATCAATCTGGTGCTCATGCTGCTGGTGCTCTGGGACTTCTCGCGCCCCGGCAACAGCAGGCTGCGCGGCGTCGGCGTCGGTGTGGCAGCGGGGGTCAAACTCGTCCCGGCCTACTTCATCGCACAGTATCTCGCTCTGCGCCAATGGCGTTCGGCCTGCATTGCCACGGCGGTACTGCTCGGCTCCATCGCGCTGGCCTGGATCGTCCTGCCCGAAGATTCGCACCAGTACTGGTTCTCGACGTTCTTCCAGTCCGATCGCATTGCGCCCGATACCAATCCGGCCAATCAATCGATTCGCGGTCTCCTCGCACACCTGACCGACGGCGCGTCTCCGCTGTGGCTGTGGGTCGTGCTGACCGGCCTGGTAGCGATCGCGAGCCTGGCCCTCACCGCCGCACTGCACCGCCGCGGTGAGCGGCTGCTGGCCGTGACCATCGCGGGTATGACGGCCTGCGCGGTATCGCCGTTCTCCTGGGGCCACCACTGGGTGTGGTTCGTCCCCCTGCTGGTGCACCTCGTACACCGGGCCCAGTCGAACCCGCGCTGGTGGATCGCGGCCGCCCTGCTGTTCGTCTCGACCGGCGCCTGGGCCTACCACTGGGGCGAAAACTATGTGTCCGTAGGCATTTTCCTGCTCCCCAAGCCCTGGCACAGCGAGCCGATTCTGGAGAACTCCCACGTCCTGGTGTTCCTCGCCGTGCTCGTCTACGGCTTCCTGATCGCGCGCGGTCCGCTGGCCGGGACCGCTACTTCACGCCTGCCCGCGGAGTGCGTTGAGTCCTGTGGATGAATCCGATCGGACCGCTCGGCCCCGGCGATGAAGGCTTCAATCATCAGATCGCCGATACCGTCGCCACGGTGGCCACCAGTGACCTGGCCTGGACCGAGAAGGTGTGCGCCATGGCGTGCGCGCCGGACGGTTCGCGGCAGCTCGGTTTCGGCCTGGGGCAGTACAAGAATCGCAATGTGCTCGACGCGTATGCGGGCATCTCGCAGGGCGTCGAGCAGATCACCGTGCGTGGCAGCCGCACGCTGGCGCCCGAACCGGAACTGACCTCGATCGGGCCGATCCACTACGAGATCATCGAGCCGCTGCGCAAGATTCGGTTCCGCCTCGACGAAAACGACTGCCAGCCCATAGCTTTCGACTGGCTGTTCGAGGCCGCCCTGCCCGCGCAGCTGGAGGACCGCACCCATATGCGGCGCGGCTACCGCGTGATGTCGGATCTGGTGCGCTACCACCAGATCGGCACCGCCTCCGGCTGGGTGAGCGTCGACGGTGTGCGCACCTCGTTCGACGACTGGATCTCGACCAGAGACCACTCCTGGGGTGTGCGCTACGACGTCGGTGCGCCGCTCACCGATGTCGAATCGATGGACCTGCCGCCGGAGGTGTCGTTCCGGATGATCTGGGCGCCGATCCTGATGACCCGCCCCGACGGTTCCCGCTACGGCCTGCACCTGCACTACCAAATCATCCAAATGGACGGCTATTTCAGCAAAACCGTCATGGGCGGCGTGGAGCACGGCACCTGGTTCGAGAAGTGGAAGGATCTGGTCCCCGACCTGACCTTCGACCCGGTGAACCGCCGCCTGCGCGGCGGCGAGATCCTCGCCACCACCGAGGACGGCAAGGAGCGGGTGCTCACGCTGGAAGCGGTGTCGGACACCGGTTTCCACCTCGGCGCCGGTCTCTACTTCGGCTTCGACGGCCGGCACCACGGATCCTGGCGCGGCCCCCAGCAGCACATCGACGGCGAACGCATCCCCGACTGCTCCACCTATGAGGCCGCCCGCCGGCTCCACCAGATCCGCGACACCGTCATCCGCGTCACCGATTCCTCCGGCGCGATCGGCTACGGCAACTGCCAGCCGATCATCACCGGCGGCGACGAATCTCTCGGTCTCACAAAGGAATCGTCCTTCATGTAGCAGACGGCGGCCACCGGCTGGCCGCGGACGAATCATCCATCGCGGCGTCGAGCGAGTTCCGGCGCTGTCCTACCGGGCGCTGCCGGTAGACCGCTGCGAGGTCTTCGACGTTTCGAGATCCGCGGCGCAGGCGCGCAGGATTCGGCCGAAGACGTGGCTGATGACCGGTCGGCTGATCCAGTGGGTGGCGAAGGCGGTGCCGACGGGGATCGCCATTTCGACGGTGGTCGACCAGACCACCTTGGTGCCGGTCGGGACCGTCGTGAAGGTCATGGTTCCGATCTTGTGCCGGGCCGGGGGGAAGCTGCGGTCGACGACGTAGTCGAAGGAGCGGGGCGGGTCGTAGCGGGTGACCCGCTCGTCGAAGCGCCCGATCAGCCAGGTGTGCACGCGGATCGCGCCGACGCCGTAGGGCGCGTCCTGACCGGGGTGGGTCAGGGTGCAGCGCAGCACCCAGCGGGTGCGCTCATAGTTCGTTGTTGTTGCGCACCAATCGAAGACCTGCTCGATCGGGGCGGCGATGACACGTTCGACGGTGATTGTTTCCATACCTCTGAGACACCGCCCGCCGCGCGACCGTGACATCCGGTCAGCTGTGGTCTCCGTCACGCCGCAGGGTGCGCACGGTATCGGTCGAATGCAGTTTGTCGGGGTTGCGGACCGCATACAGCATCGTGATGCGGCCATCGGCCATTTCGACCATGAGGACGGAATCGAGCCGCCCGTCGGCGGATCGCAACAGGACCGCGGGCAGTGCATTGAAGATGCCGAATTCGGCGCGCATATCCGCCATGCTGGTCCGGGCCAGGCGGATGAGGAAATTGGCCACCTGCGCGGCGCCGCTGATCGGGCGGAGCGCGGCATGGACCTTTCCGCCGCCGTCGGAGATTTGCACGACGTCCGGCGCCAGCACATCCATCAGGGTCTGCACATCACCGGTATTGGCGGCCCGCACGAACTGGCTGATTACCGCCCGGCTGGTATCGCTGTCGGGCTGAAACCGCTTGCGGCGGGCCCGAACATGCTCCCGCGCCCGGTGCGCGATCTGGCGCACGGTGGCATCGGATTTGCCGATCATGTCGGCGATTTCGACCAGGCTGTGGCCGAACACTTCCGACAGCACGAAGACCGCCCGCTCGGTCGGGCCCAGTGTCTCCAGTACCAGCAGCATGGCCATCGACACCGATTCGGCAAGCAGCACATCATGACTGGCGTCGTGCTCCATGCGGATAGGTTCGGGCAGCCACGCGCCCACATAGTCCTCGCGCCGCCGCCGCAGCGACCGTAATCGGTTGAGCGACTGCCGCGTAACGATCTGCGTCAGATAGCCGCGCGTATTCTCCACGGTTTCCGGATCGGTCTCGCGCCAGCGAAGATAGCTGTCCTGCAACACATCTTCGGCATCGGCCGCGCTGCCGAGCATCTCGTAGGCGATGGTGAACAGCAGCGGCCGCAGCTCGTCGAACGGCTCGGCATCGTCCCCCCGGCGAACCTCGCCGACTACCCGTCGATCTTCCACGAATACCAACGTATCCGCGCCAGGCGCTCCAGGCATTGCGGACCGGTCGGCGTTTCGCCAGGCCGAGGGCTACCCACCCGGCCGAATATCCGCCGCCGTCCGGCTCAGTCCGCGAATGAAGGTGCGCGCGGTGAACCGGACCAGCTGATCCCAGGTGTAGGGGTGCAGCGTCTGCCGCACCGACGTGAAGTGATCGGCCAGGCCGGTAATGGTGGACCAGGCCAGCGGCAGCACCAGCCCGAGTTCGTCCTCGGGCACGTCGAGCTGTTCGCGGGCCAGCCTGCCCACCGTGGTGCCGAGCGTGCCCAGTAGTCGTCCCGCCGAACCCGCCAGCGCGATCGCGGCCTCCGGGTCCAGACCGGATTCGCCCGCGATGAGCACCCAGATATTGAGTTCGCGCCCGAACACCTGATACACGGGCAGATACGCGGTGGCGACGGTCGCGAACAGCTCCTCCATATCGTTGACCGATTCGCAGGCCGGTCCGATCTCGGCGGAGAGCTCGTCGAGGCGTTCGGCGTAGAGCATGGCGAACAGCGCTTCCTTGTTCGCGAAATAGGTGTAGAGCGTGGCCGTGCTGATACCGGCGACCCGGGCGACATCCCGCATTTGCAGTGCCGCATAACCGGCTTCGGTCAGCCGCTGCCGGCCCGCGGCCACAATGTCCCGGCGGCGGCTGTCCCGGTCACCCCATTTGGTCGCCATCGCCCGCCTTTCGAAATGCCGCTCATCACTGGACGGTTCAGAATGCTGGCGTGCCGCGGAGCTTGTCAAACCGCCGCGGCGCCCAGGTCATCGGAGTTGATTCCGCAGGATCTTGCCGCTGGCATTGCGGGGGATCTCGGGAACGAATTCGAACTCCTTGGGCACCTTGTAGCGCTCCAGACGTTGGCGAACATGGGTTTTCAGATCTTCGACGCTGGGCTGCGGGGTGTTCTCGTGCAGCACCAGGAAGGCCTTGAGAATCTGCCCGTACTCGGGATCGGGCATGCCGATCACCACCACATCGGTGAATGCGGGATGGGCGGCGAGCGCGTTCTCGACTTCACCGGGAAACACGTTCTCCCCGCCGGAGACGATCATGTCATCGCTGCGGCCGTCGATATAGAGTCGGCCGTGCCGGTCGAAATGGCCCTTGTCACCGGTGTCGACATGGTCGTGCACAACGGTTTTCGCCGGCACCGCCGCCTGCGGGTCGGGGGAGTAACCGCTGTAGACGAACCCGCTGCGGATGAAGATCGACCCGATTTCGCCGACCGCCGCATCGGTATGGTCGGGGCGCAGCACCCGGGCGGAAACGCCGATCGCGGGCCTGCCGAGCGTGCCCGGCGCTTCGATCAGATCGGCCGGGGTGGCGATGGAGACGATCCCGGCCTCCGTCGAGCCGTACCCGTTGATCAGGATCGGGCCGTAGGCCGTGGTGAATTCGGAGATGGTGGCCGGACTGATCGGCGACGCCCCGGTCATCACGACCCGCAGCGATGACATGTCCTGCCGCTGTTCGAGGGGTACGCGCAGTAATCGCTGCAACATCACCGGTACCGCGATGAGAGCATCGGCGCGGTGGGTGCGGATATCGTCGAGCATCTGCTGCACCTGGAATCGGCGTCGGCACACCACGGTTGCGCCGAGGCTGATACCGCCGAACATGGCCACCAGGCCGAAGCCGTGGAAGAACGGCGGCCCCACCCAGATCGTATCCCCGGAGCGCAAGCGGGTGATACCCATTGCGCTGGCGCCCATTTCGAGGATGGATCGCAGATTCACCGAGCGGGGAACGCCTTTGGCCAGTCCGGTGGTTCCGGAGGTGAGCAGTGTGACGCCCACGCTGCTGCGCACCCGCGGTGGGCGCGGATGCCGCTCGGCGGCAAGGGAATCCAGGCTCGGGCGCGCCGTTGCGGGTTGTCCGTCGCGCCAGGCGTGAATATGCGATCCGGCGAAATCCGATGCCGCGATCGCATCGTCGTACTCGTCATCGGCAATGAGGATGTCCGGATCATGCCGCCGCAGCACGGCGCTGAGCTGCGCCGCGGGCAGCTCGGTATTGACGAAGATCAGTTCACAGCCCAATTGTGCTGCGGCAGCGGTGGCTTCGATGAAACCCCGGTGATTGCGGCACAGGATGCCCACCGACCGGGGTTCGCGCGCAACGGCATGCAGTCCGGCGGCAATCGCTTCGGCTCTGGCCTGCAATTCGGCATAGGTGATCGTCCCGGCATCGTCGATGACCGCGATCCGGGCCGGATATCGGGCGGCGGCGGTGGCGAGCAGGGATGCCGGTGTCGGCCCGAATCGCCACAGCCCGCGCACAATTCGGGTCGCCTGGGCGGGCGTGGGCGGTCTGAGCAGACCGGAGGTGAGCAGTGCCGATATCGCGGCCCGCCACGGACGCGCAGCACCACGGTCACTGAACATTGCTGCGGACCTCCCGGGCATCGGGAGCGATGGCGTGCACCCGCGCGAGCGATTCCCTGGTATCGCCGAGATGGCTGTAGACGAAGCCGATCAGCACCTCGAGCGGGGTGCGCGCGACCGCCGACAGGATGGCCGACGGATGCCCGTAGATCGGTGTCAGGGTGCGTGGTTTCCGCGCCACCGCACGGGCGATCACGCGCGCGGCGTCCTCGGGCGTCTGGCCCGGCAGGGTTCGCATCCATCGACTGGGCGCGCTCATCCGGGTATGCATCAATCCGCCGTACACGGTGGTGAGGGTGACCCCGTCGACGCGGGCCTCCATGCCGACCGCCCGCATCCAGCAGTCGAACGCCAGCTTCGAGGACAGATAGAAGCCCCACTTCGGTACGACCGGAAACATCACGCCGACCGTGGACATGTTCACGATGTGCCCGCTGCCGCGCTCGCGCATTCCGGGCAGCAGCGCGAGTGTCAGGCGCATCGGGCCGAGGTAGTTGGCGCCGGTGGTCGCCGCGAGATCCTTGGGGCGGTCGTAGGACAGGTGGATGGAACGGCGTAATGATTTGCCCGCATTGTGAATCAGGTGGTCGACGTGGCCGTGGTCGGACAGGACCGACGCTGCGAACTCGGTCACCGACTGCTCGCTGGTCAGATCCAGCGGGTACACCCGCGCGGTACCGCCGGCCTTGTCGATCTCCGCGGCCAGCTCGCGCAGCGCGTCCATACTGCGCGCGCCGAGCACCACGGTCGCGCCCGCCGCGGCGAACAGTCGCGCGGTCGCCGCGCCGACACCGAAGGAGGCGCCGGTGATGACAACAACCTTTCCGGCAACCTCCGACCGCAGCCGGTTGTCGCCGCGCAGACCGCGCGGGCCGACGAGGTGGGCGAGCCCCCGCGCGATCGGGTGATGAACCAGTGGATGTTGCGTGGGCGGTGACGGGAGAGACGTCATCGTTGACCCTCATTCATTCGTTGACAGCCGTGGAGCACGGTTCATTTTGAACAAGGTTCAGAATGGTCAGATGCTGCGCGCGTGTCAACCCCGGTGTGACGGCCCGATGAACGGTCAATATGAACACCGTTCGGCCATGACTCGCCAAGGCCGGTTGGTGCGGAAGTGCCGGGAGCGGGCGGTTCAGGCAGATGGCGATCGGAGTGTGCAACGATCGACGTGTTCACCTTGAGGAGGCGTCTTGCGCAGAATTGCTCGGGTACTGCTCGTTATGCTGGCTGTGATGTGCGGGATGGCATCGATCCTGCCGGCCGCGCTGGCCACACCGAACGCGGCGAATATCGATGACTTCACCTCGCGGAAGATCGACGAACTGCTGGCGGCGCGCAGCAGCGGTGCGAGCAAGGGCGACCTGGTCGAGCTGCTGTCGCGGCAGTTCCTGGGTACGCCCTACACCGCGGATATGCTCATCGGCTCGGCGAACCAGCCCGAACAGCTGGTCATCGACTTCCGGGGGGTGGATTGCTTCACCTACCTCGACTATGTGGAGGCGCTCAGCCGATCTGCCGATCGGGATCAGTTCGTGGCGAACCTGATTCAGACGCGGTACCGGGACGGGCAGGTCGACTTCCTGCACCGCAAACACTTCTTCAGCGATTGGGCCTACGCCCCGCGCATCGCCGCCGCCGATATCACCGGGTCCCTGAGTCCCGCCGCGGTGACGGTGGACAAGAACCTCAATGAGAAGTCCGACGGCAGCAACTACCTGCCGGGGCTGCCGGTGGTGGCCCGGGGAATCACCTACATTCCCAGCTCTGCGGTGGACGGCAATGTCATCGGACAGCTCCGCACCGGTGATTACATCGGCGCGTACGCGGACCAGCCCGGCCTGGATGTCACGCACGTGGGGATCTTCGTCTCGACTCCCGCCGGCCCGGTCTTCCGCAATGCGTCCTCGCTGTCGGCGAACAACAAGGTGGTCGACTCGTCGTTCAGCGACTACGTGCGGACGACTCCCGGAATCGTCGTATACCGCGCGCAGTGACCTCGGCGCTCATGCGGAATGCCGGCTCACACGGACTGCCGTAGCCGACTCGGCATCGCGACCTGCCACGATTGCGTCACCCGGCCGACGCGTCGCAGTAGGCGCAGCAGCGGGATGCTGAAGATCCCGGCCAGCCGGGTGTAGGGCCAAATGGCCAGCAGCAGCATGACTATCAGGCCGCGCGCCTGGTAGATGGCGGGCGCGTGCGCCATGACCCCGGGGTTGGGATGCAGTGCCACCAGCGAGCGGCACCAGGTGAAAAGCGTTTCCGCGGTGCGATATCGGTCGTTGGTGGAGTAGGGGTCGAAGGTGATCAGGACCGAGGAGAGCAGGGCGGCGACGACCAGCGGAATGGTGATGCGGTCGATCGGCGTGATCCGGGGGCGGGCCTCGGCGGAGATCAACGGCGGAATCAGGATGACACCGGCGCCGATCACCGCGAGCGGGACGGCGATGATCTGCAGTGCCGAGAGGAGCAGGTGGGCATTGCCGGTGGTGCGTGAATGCGGTCCGGCCAGCAGCACTTCGGCGATTCGTGCCGTGAACATCCCCGCGGCCCCGAGCCGGAAGGCCACACTCCCGAACTGCTGTCCCCGATCGGCGCGCGGACAGTACAGGTAGCCGAGGAACCTATCGGTCCGGTAGCGCCAGACATGCCCCGCGATACACGAGGCGAGCGCGGCGCCGGGTAGGAGAACCCATAGCACGTACATCATGGTTCGACTTCCCGGTTCTATCCGATCCCGCTGTAGTGCACCACTGTTGCACGGACACGGGCGCTGGGATAGAGGCGAACAGTAGCCAATTTTCTGTCCGATAGCTGGCCCGGATTCGAGGTCGATCGGTCGCCTGTGCGCCACTGGTTTGCCGCCGGGCGTGGTTCGGGTCGTCGGGGGCGTGTGAGGACTTGCCCCGGCAATCCGGGGCATTCGCCGAGGAGTCGAATCTGATACGGATTCGATTGTGTAGTACCGTTTTTCGGTTATTCATGGTTGCCATAGAGTGGGCGACCATGACTCGTAAATTTCTGTGGGCCGCTGTGGCCGCTGTGGGCTTGACCCTGGCCGGCAATGGCGTGGCCGCCGCCGATTCCGGAGTTATCGAAGCCAACAATGCCGACTTCATGGTCGGCGACACCTTGTACTTCTCGGATTGGCTCGGCGTGAACAACTGCGCGATCACCGCCGACGGCAATGTCGGCTGCGATCTCAGTCCCGGCAACAAGCTGTGGGGCATTCTGCCGATCAGCGATATCGTGATCGACGGATCGTTCCTGCCGGCCCATCCGACCTTCGGCCTCGGCGGCCAGCACGGCCGCCCGGGTAGCCGCTGGCTGACCGATGTGCCCCGGCCCGACGGAAATATCTACTCCGGAACACGATTCGACTATGCGGGCGCGAGCTGCCTCGGCGGCCAGCCGCACGGCGGCGCACTCACCTGTTCCTCACACGGCCACACCTTCACCCTGGGTACATCCACAACCATCAGCTGACGCCGCCGTCGCTCTGCGCCGGTCACTGCTATCGCGTAGATTCCGGCGCGTGAGTTCTCTGGGTGGGGTCACGGCCGGATCAATCTGATCGCCGTACCGGGTCGAATACCATCCGGAGCCGGAGGTCATGCAGCGCCGGTCCGGGGCGTCACGAGCAGTGACCGCCGGTGAGTTCGGCGGCGTTCTCGGCGAGCACCACCGCCATTTTCGACAGTGCGGCCGCGGCATCGTCGAATGTCCCCGAATCAGGTTGTGCGGCAAGGGCTACCGCGACAGATCCGGTGCGGGTGGGAATCAGGCCGAACTGGCGGACGGTGTAGGCGCCGGTGATCTCGTCCGGACCCCAGCCGCCCTTGAACGAGGCGCCGATGAAGCCGCCCAATCCCCAACTCTGACTGGCGATAACCCGGCCCATTAGGTCCACCACACTCGCCGTGCTGTGCAGGCACGGCAGCCGTGAGGCGAAATGCACCTGGTCGGTGAGCGGCCAGACGGTGGCGCCGAAGACCAGCGGGTCCTCGGCCCAGGCCGGGGTCGCCGGGTTGTGCCGATCGGCGACATCGGTTGTGGTGTCGCCGGTTTCGCGCAGTACCCGCTCGACCGCCTCGGCGGCCTGTTCCGCGTCGCCGAGCGTTGTCCACAGCGCATGCGCGGCGTCATTGTCCGAGGTGGTGATCGCCGCCGTGAGATCGTCCTGCTGAATGTCCGGATCATTGCGCAGCGCGGCCACCGCCAGCGGTACCTTCATGGTCGACCAGGCAATGCCGGTGGTCCAATCACCGAAGGTCAGCGCACGGTCTCCGCCCACCGGCATGAGCGCCAGCCCCAGACGGCCGGGCACATGCGCCTGCAGTTCCGCGAAGCTCGCCGCCAGGCCATCGTGCACAGCAAGCCCCTCGGGCGCGCTGGCCTGCGCCGTACACGCCGCGGCGATCAAGACCGTCGATAGCCAAGCGGTATGACGGAACCCATTGCGGCGGTGCAGTTTCGAGAAGATGCGCACAAATCACTCGTATTACCACCATTCGGCGCGACGGTCGCGCGGAAGCCTCGAGCCCGTCCTCGCTATTTCACGCGCTGAGCGCTTCGAGACTCTCCAACAGCTGTCGACGCAGAGCCGGCCAGCTCGGATGAAGCTGCCCGGTGCCGGAAATCGCCGAGACCAGAACCGCGCCTCACCGACGCCACCTCAACCGCACGCGGCTCCGGGGCTGTATGCGGGCGGCATCGCCGGTATTTCCCATGCTGCGGTGATTCGGGTGGTGAAATCCCGCTGGTTGGCGGGGGCTGAAGGCACAATGTCGCCATGCGCACATTTGCCCGATTGTTGCAGGTCAGCGTCGCGGGGGCCTTGGTTGTGGCGTTCAGTCATGGGGTCACGGCCGCGCCGGCCGCGAGCGCCCCGTTCGGTCCGTTGCCGTGGCCGACTGCCGAGCCGGATGGGGTGCAGGCGCCGGGGGCGGCTCTGGCCGATGGGGTGGTCGGTACGGTGCTGTGGTCGCGACAGGCGACGACGCCGGTGCCGATCGCCAGTATTGCGAAGGTGATGACGGCACTGGTCGTGATCAATGCCGGTGACCTGGACCGGACGATCACGGTGCCGCCGGAGAGCATTGCCTACTGCACCAGGTACGACGGCAGCAATGCGGGCCTGGCCCCCGGCGAGGTGCTCACCACGCGACAGTTGCTCTTTGCGATGGTGCTGCCGTCGGGGTGTGATGCCGCCTATACCCTGGCCGAGGGGTATGGACCCGGCCAGGACGGGTTCATCGCCAAGATGAACGCCACCGCGCGTGAAATGGGCATGATGGCAACAAATTTCGCCGATCCCAGCGGACTGCCGAACCCGGACGACTACTCCACCTACTCCACACCCGCGGATCTGCTGGCCCTCGGTCTGCGTGCGATGGGCCAGCCGATGTTCCGCGAGGTCGCCGGATCGCGGGACTATCACCTGCCCGCCGGTCCGGGCAATCGTGATCACGTCTGGCGGACCACGAACCTGCTGCTGCGGGACTATCCCGGCACCATCGGCATCAAGACCGGATCCACCGACGCCGCGGGAGCCTGTCTGCTGTTCGAGACGGTGCGGGCCGGAATCCCGCTGATCGGCGTGGTTCTGCACAGCTCACCGGGCAGCGGCATCGCAGCCAAGGAAGACGCCGAGCGCATGCTGAACTGGGCCTACGACCCGGTCCTGAGCGCATTGCCGATCGGCTAGCCGCGCCGATCCGCCTATCGCTCTCACTCGAGGCGAATGTCGGCATCCCGTTTCCATCCGAAGTGTTGTCGGTGGCTGTCGCTACGGTTCCCGTATGAGCGAACTCGGGAATCGTTGTGGCTGACCGTAAGTACGGTGAGCCCGCGCCGCCCACCACCAGCACCATTCGTGGTGCGGACTGGTACGGCCGGACGCTGAGGGCGGAGCAGTACCGGCGGGTCGAGTTCCTCGATGTGGATATGGCCGAGATAACCACGGAGAATACGGTTTTCGACGAGTGCAGCTTCCGCGGGGTGGCGTTCAATCTGTCGGCGCATACCAATAGCGGGTTCCTGAACTGCACGTTCAGCGCCTGCTCGTTCTTCGACGCCACCTTCACCAGTTGCAAGCTCACCGGCAGCATGTTCGACGGGTGCACCTACTCGCTACTGAAGGCTTCGGGCGGCGACTGGTCGTTTGCCGGACTGCCCGGCGCCGATCTGCGAGGCACCTCGTTCCGCGAATTACGCATGCGTGAGGTGGATTTGACCGGAGCCCGCTGCCAGAAGGCGACCTTTCGCGATATCGATCTCTCCGGCGCCTGGCTGACCAAGGCGGACTTCTCCGATTCGGATCTGCGGGGCAGCGATATCTCGGCGCTGGATCCGTACAACGTGCAGGTGGCGCGCGCGGTGATCGATCCGGATCAGGCCATCACCCTCGCCTTCACCCTCGGCCTGAAAGTCCTACCGGCATAAGGGCATCGGGTCGCCGAACCGGCTCGGGCCCGGCAGCTGCCGGACCCGGTCGGTTGCTGGGCTGATTACTCGGCGGTGAGGCGCACCGGGAGTTCGCGGTGGCCATTGGAGATGAAGCCGATGACGGGGGCTACGTCAGCGGGATCGCCGGCCAGTCGCAGTTCCGGGAAGCGGGCGAACAGCGCCGGGAGGGCGATGCTCGCCTCGAGCCGGGCCAGGGGAGCGCCGATGCAGTGGTGCACACCGTGACCGAAGGCCACATGATCCTTGTTCACCCGGGTGATATCGAAGGAGTCGGCAGTCTCGCCGTGGATCTTCGGATCACGTCCGGCGGCGGCATACGAGGCGAGAATGGCCTCGCCCTTGGGGATTCGAATACCGTCGATCTCGATGTCCTCCACGGCATAGCGCAGCGGCAGATGAGCGACGGGGGATTCGTACCGCAGGGTCTCCTCGATGACCTCGTCCCAGCTGACCTCGCCCGCGCGCACGGTGGCGAGCTGCTCGGGATGGGTGAGCAGCGCGAAGATCGCCTGATCGAGCAGATTGACCGTGGTCTCGTGACCGGCGTTGATGACCAGCATGAGCGTATCGACCATCTCCTTCTCGGTCAGCCGCTCGCCGTCCTCATCGCGGGTATTGATCAGCACGCTGGTCATATCCTCGCCGGGGTTGTCGCGGCGGAAGGCCACGAGTTCCTCGATGAGCCCGAACATTTCGAGGTAGTTGGCCCCGGCGGCCTCCGGCGAGATCTCGGTATCGAAGAACCGGGCCACACAGGTGCGCAGCGCGGGCTCGCGATCGTCCGGCACGCCCATCAGCTCGGTGAGCACCTGGATCGGCACCGGATAGGCGAAACCCTCACGCAGGTCGACGGTTTCGCCCGCGGGGGTCGCGGCCAGCCGGTCCAGCAGGTCGGTCACCAACTCCTCGATGCGCGGGCGCAGCGCCAGGGTCCGGCGATTGGTGAAGGCCGGCGACACCAGCTTGCGCAGGCGCCGGTGGTCCGCGCCGTAGGCGGTGAACATATTGGTCGCCGCCACCCACGGGAACAGCGGCCACTCGGGGGTGACCTCACCATTGCCGAAGGCCGCCCAGTGCTGCGCCGGATCCTTGGACACCCGCGGATCGGCCAGCAGCCGCTTGAGCACATCGGCATCGGTCACCGACCACGCGGGCACGCCCATGAGCTCGATCAGGGTCACCGGTCCGCGCGCGCGGATACGGGCATTCTCGCCTTGAATGTCGACGCCGGTGAGGTCCAGCGCCAGGGGTTCGATCGTCACTGCTGTTCTCCTACTTCACATTCAACGGCGGGCACGCAGGGAAGACCACCGGCAGCGCGGTCAGCGCGCGGTGGAAAGGCCCTGGACGCCAAGATAATTCATCAACCGGAATGGCGAGACGCAGCTCAGGCAGCGCGTCGAGGAGTTGGTCGATCGCCTCCTGGGCGACCAGCGTGGCCACCGACTTGGCCGGGCAGCCGTGCGGTCCGAGGCTCCAGGCCAGGTGGGAGCGGTTTCCGATGCGCTCACCACCGCTGATCGCGGGGTCGTTATTGCACCCGGCGAGGCTGATGATGACCGGCTGGTGCGCGGGCAGCCAGGTATCGCCGATGAGCATGGGCTGGCGCGGATAGGAGGTGGGGAAGTTCGCCATGGGCGGGTCGTTGAAGAGCACCTCGTCCAATGCGTCACGCGTGGAAAGACTTCCGCCGAGCACATCGCCCGCGAAACGGTCGTCGGTGAGGATCAGCCGCAGCGTATTGATGATGAGATTCTGCTGCGGTTCCAGCCCGGCGCCGTAGAGGCTGATGATGTTGGCGAGCATCTCGGTGTCGTCGAGCCCGGCATCGTGCTGCAGCAGCCGGGTCACCATATCGTCGCCGGGTTCGCGCCGCTTGAGCTCGATCAGCTCCAGCAGCGCGCCGCTGAGCATGGCCATGCCCTGTTCGGCCTTCTCGTCGACCGAATCGAACAGTGCGGCCATGCCCTGCGCGACCCGCTGCCCGATGGCGGGCGGGCAGCCGAGCATGTCATTGAGACCGGCGAATACGAGCGGGAACGCGTACTGCGTGATCAGCTCGGCTTCGCCACTGGCACAGAAGGTATTGATCAGCGGAATGGCCTCGCGCTCGACGATGGCGTGCAGCCCGTGCAGGTCCACCCCGTCGACCGCGCTGACATTCGCCTGCCGGTACCGCCAGTGCGCCGCACCCGCATTGCGCAGCACGTTCGGATACCACTGCATCATCGGCTTCACCGGGCAGTCGGCGGGAATCGTCTGCTCCCACATGCGCGGATCGGCCGGGAAGTGGTCCGGATCATTGAGGATCCGCACCGCGTCGTGATAGCCGATCACCAGGGTGGCGGGCACTTCGGGCGCCAGTTCCACCGGCACCAGCGAACCGTAGCGGCGGCGCATTTCGCGGTAGCTCGCCTGCGGGTCGGCCGCGAACTCCTCGGTGTAGATCGGGAAGCGCGTCGCGCCGGCTACCGCCGACGGCTCGGTCGAAGTGGTCAAAGGTGTGACTCCTGACGAGATTGAAACAAGAACTCGACGAGTGTGATGAGCGACTGCACGCACGTACGCCGATCGCGTGCGTCCAGGGCGGTCAGCGGGGTGCCCTCGGCGAGATCGAGGGCATCGCGGACCTCGGCGAGCGGATACCGCTTCGCGCCCTCGAATTCGTTGACCGCCACCGCATACGGCACCGCGCGCTGTTCGAGCACCGACAGCACCTCATCGGATTGTTCGATCCGGCGGGTGTCGACGAGCACGAGCGCCCCGAGCGCCCCGATGGCCAGCTCCTCCCACAGCGGAATGAAGCGCCGCTGGCCGGGCGTACCGAAAAGGTACAGGGCCAGTTGGGGATTGAGGGTGATGCGGCCGAAGTCCATGGCGACCGTGGTGGTGGTCTTCTCCCGCAGGCCCGCCAGATCGTCGACGCCGACACTGGCCTCGGTGATCGTCTCCTCGGTGCGCAGCGGCTTGATCTCCGAGACACTGCCGACGAAGGTGGTCTTGCCGACGCCGAAACTCCCCGCCACCAAGAGTTTTACCGATTTGGTCACGGTGGGCGGCAGATATTCGACACCCGGGGGCTGTATTTGCGGTCGATCCGACTCAGACCGCAAGGGCGCGAAGCCCATTCAGTACCTCTTCCAGCAAGCTGACGTCCGGCATGGTGTGCGCAGGCGTCCGGGTTATCAGGTGACCGCTGTCGAGCAGGTCGGCGACGACGATCTTCACCACCGAGGGCGGCAGATCGAGATGGGCCGCGACCTCGGCCAGTGACAGCGCACTGCGGCACAGCGCGAGGATGCGGCGTCCGTCGGGAGTCCCGCCCTGTAGCGGGACATCGGCGGCGACGATCACGGTGACGAGGTCCAAAAGGCGTGTCGGACGCGAACGTCCGCCGGTGCGTACGTACGCCCGGACCAGATCGGGATCACGTCGCGGCCCGGTCATGTCAGAGCGCCGCCGCGCGGCACAGCGCCGAGCTCGTGCCCGACCCGCGCGGCGAGCTCGTTGAGCCGATGCGCGACCAGCGCCACATCGACCTCGACGGTCGCGGACACACCGATGACCGCACCGTCGCCCGCGGCGGTAATGAAGATCATGCCGTCGTCGTACTCGGTGACGTTCTGGCGCACATTGTCGTGCGGGCCGCCGCAGAATTCACCGAGTGCCTTACCCAGCGAGCGCAGCCCGGACGCGGCCGCCGCGAATCGCTCGGCATTGTCCCGGGTGATATTGCCCGAGTGCGCGATTCGCAGGCCGTCCTCGGACAGCAGTACCGCGAACCGCACCCCCGGGATATCTAGGTCCGAAAGCATCCAGCCGAGCCGGTTGGAGCTGTCGGCCGGGCTCGCGGACGGCGCCGCATTGTGCGGGCCGGTCGCTGTCGGTGAGTTCACGAGTTCATCCCTTCGGTCTGGTCGGCTTCGGCGGCGGCGACGCGGCCGCTGACCGAACCGCTGCGCCACGCCACTGCGATATCGGGTCGAGCGAGTTGGAGAGTCGGTGCGGGGGTGGAGGATTGCTGCACGCCCGGCTGAACCACGGTGCGCCGCCGCCGTTTCGCCAGTCCGCTCGCGGTGAGCGCCGCGGCGATCTCGGCATTGTCGGCTGCGGGTTCTTCCACGGGGAACACTGCTGTCGTCGTTGCCGCCGCGGGCTCCTCCTTGACTTCTTGCGGTGCCATGAGCAGGGATTCGGGGATGTACACCATCGCCCGCACACCGCCGTACATATTGGGACCGTCGACGTAGACGCTGAATCCGTACCGGCGCACCAGCGCCGCGATACTGGGGAAGCCGATCTTCGGCGCCGGGCCGAGCTCGAGAATATCGATCGAGCGCTCGCCCGCGAGGACCTGGCGGGCATCCTCCAACTGCTCCGGGCTCATACGCACCCCGGCATCGTCGATGAGGATTGTCACGCCGTGGTGACCTTCCTGGAAACTGATATCGACGAACGAGGTCGGCGGCGAATAGCGCAGCGCATTGTCCAGCAGCGTCGCCACGGTGTGCACGAGCGGCTCCACCACGCGGCTGGCCACCACCCGATCGGCCTGGGTGGCACGCACCCGCAGGTAGTCGCGCACGCGCCCGGTGGCGCCGCCGACCACATCGGTCACCGACTGCTGCGGCCACCGGCGTCCGGGCAGGCCGCCGCTGACGATCACATAGGACTGCGCCTGCCGGATCATCTGCTGCACACTGTGGTCGATGCGGATGAGGGTTTCGTACACCGCGTCATCACGATGCTCGCGCAGGGCGGCGCTGACCACCTTGCCGACGTCCGCGCCGAGGCTGACCACCGAGGTGCCGAACGAGCGCACGGCGGCGCCGGTCACATCGCGCGAGGCGCCCTGCGCGGCGTCGCGCACGGTCTGCATCTCGGCGCGAACGGCCTGCTCCGCGTTGGCGATTGCGAGCCGGGCCTCCGCCTCGATCTCCCGTTTGCCCTGATCCGCGGCTTCCGCGCAGAGCAGTCGGAGATCGTCCGCGTGGTATTCCACGCCCTGCCACGCCAGCGGGGGCAGAGCCGAATCTTCCAGGCTCGGTGGCACTTCCAGGGCGGTCAGCGGCAATCCGGGGCGGCGGATCGACTCGGCGACCGACGGCAGCGTCTTGCGGACCAGCTGTTCGAGCAATTGCTCCCAGCCCCGCACCTGCGCGGTCAGATCATTGGCGCGGGTCCGCTCCGCGCGCAAACGCACCGCGGTATAGGCATTCGCGGCGACGGCGAGCACAAGTAGGGGAACAAGTATCCAGAGAAACATCACGGCCATAGGGGTTTCGTCAATCCTGTCGGCTACACCAAGGTCAGGCGCACTTACGCAAACACGACCGACCGTAGCCCACAACATACCTATTCCGTTATCCCAGCGATACTTTCACATGAGATCTCCGCAAACCGGGGGCTCACACGGGTTGCTGCTCATCTGCTGAGCTCGTCCACCCAGGCGGTGAGGCCTGCGAGGAAGGCGGCGCGCTCCTCCGTGGTCAGGCGGGCCATGGCACGCATCAGGGGTTCGGACCTGCGGCCGACGAATTCCGCGACATCCGCGCGGCGCTCCTCCGGAACCGACAGCAGGGTCCGGCGATGGTCGGCCGGATCGCTGTCGCGGCGCAGCCAGCCCGCGCGGGACAGGTCGCCGGTGAGCTGGCTGGCATTGGTCAGGCCGATACCCAGTTTGCGCGCCAGATCGCCGACGCCGACCGGGCCGGCGGACAGGGCGTAGACCAGCGCCGCGCCGTGCCGGGGGCCGAGCCCGTTGGCCTCGAAGGCCTCTCGCAGCGCGGTGGGCATATCGCCGTGTGCGCGCCGCATATAGCTGGAGATCATCGGCACGACCGCTTGCAATCGGCTGCGGTCCTCGGCGCTGACCGGTTGTGGCTCGGCCACCCGTCCTCCCCTGTGCTCTCGAAAATCCGTCCTTGACAGGGTCACTCTACAACTTCAAACTTCTGAATAGTTCTTAAATATGAACTATCTGATCCCGGTGTGCGCCGGGGCGTCGGGAGGATGGCCATGACAGGTCCACAGCAGCCGGAAGCCGGGGAGTACTTCGAATCCGTCTACCGTTCGCAACCACCGACCGGGGCCGTCGTCTCGGCCGCGGGCTGGGATATCGGTCAGCCGCAGCCGATGGTGGTCGAACTGGCCGATACCGGCCGGATCCGCGGACGGGTGCTGGACGCCGGCTGCGGTACCGGCGAGAACGCGCTGTATCTCGCGGGCCGCGGATATGACGTCACCGGACTGGATTTCGCGGCTACCGCCATTGCGAATGCCCGGGCGAAGGCGACGCGACTGGGCATCCGGGCCGAGTTCGACTCCGCCGATGCCCGTGAATTCACCGGCTACGAGGACAGTTTCGACACCGTTCTCGACTCCGGTCTGTTCCACACCTTCACCGGACCGGATCGAGTTCGCTATGTCGCAGCCCTGCGCCGGGTGACGAATTCCGCTGGAGCAGTGCATATCCTGGCGGTCAGCGATGCGGCACCGCCTGGACCGGGACCGCGCCGCATTACCGAAGCCGAATTGCGCGAAGCGTTCGCCACCGGCTGGGCCATCGAGGTGCTGCGCCGCGGCGAGATGCTGGGATCGCTGCCCGGACGCGGCCCCGCCTCGATCCCGTCATGGCTGCTCACCGCTCGGAAGAGCGCGTGATGAACCGGACGCTGCACTGGATGCTGCGCGGGCTGACGCTGCTCGCCGGGGTGGACGGACTGACGCAGGCCATGTTCGCGGGGCGATTCATGTCCGGCAGTTACCGTGCGCTGGACGCGCATTCGCTCAACGGGCTCATTCTCGGGGTCATCTCACTACTGCTGACCATTGCTTTCGCGGTCGCCTGGCGGCTCGGGGCGCTCTCGTGGACCTTCTGGACGAGTCTGGGGCTCACCCTGGCCTGCGGTATCGAGATCATGCTGGGGCACAAGGCGATTCTGGCGATACATGTCCCGCTCGGTGTGCTCATTATCGCCGGGTTGCTGGCATTGCTCGTGCAGGCGTGGCGTACTCCGGTGCTGGTCGGCGCTGATGCGCTGGGGGACAGATGAATGCGATGAGCCGCCGGGACGTCTTCCGGCTGGCCGGGGCGCTCGGTGTGGTGGGCGCGACGGGTGTGGCCGCGGGCTTCCGGTTCGCCGGTGACAGCGCGACCGTCGGCGCGCAGCTCACCTCGGAAGTGGCACTGCCCGAACCGTTCACGCAGTCGCTTGTGGTGCCCGCGGTGCTGGCGCCGGAGCGCCGGGACGCGGATACGGACTACTACCGCATTACCCAGCGCAGGGCGATGGCGCAGATCCTGCCCGGTTATGCCACACCGATTTTGAGCTACAACGGGACTTTTCCCGGTCCGACGCTCGTCTCGGCGCGCGGCAGGCGCACGGTTGTCACTCATCGCAATGAGTTGCCCGTGCCGACCGTCGTTCATCTGCACGGCGGCCATGTGCCGCACGATTCCGACGGCTATCCCACCGATCTGCTGTATCCGGTCGGCTCGGATTCAATGGCCGATATGGCTGGTATGCAGCGTGATTCGCTGGCGCGGACCATGACCGGCGAACGTGATTACGAATATCCGACGCAGCAGCCGGCGGCCACGCTGTGGTACCACGACCATCGGATGGATTTCACCGGCGCTTCGGTATGGCACGGGCTGGCCGGATTCCATCTCATCGTGGACGAGGCGGAGAACCGGCTGCGGCTGCCCTCCGGGGAGCGTGATCTGCCGCTGATGATCACCGATCGGGCGTTCCGTGCGGACGGGTCGCTCAGGTATCCGGCGCTGGACCCGGCGATGATGGAAAAGCCCGGTGTGACAGGGAAGTACGTGCAGGGTGTGCTCGGCGATGTCGTTCTCGTCAATGGCGTGCCGTGGCCGGTGCATCGAATTGCGGGTGTGCGTTACCGGCTGCGGTTGCTCAATGCGTCCAATGCTCGGGTCTATCGGCTGCGTATCGATTCACCCGGTGGCCGGGCGGGCGGGTTCGTGCAGATCGGATCCGACGGTGGTCTGCTGGAACGCGCACAACATCTTTCGGCGTTGGATATCGCGCCGGGTGAGCGCTTCGATGTGGTGGTGGACTTCTCCGGTTGCGCACCGGGCGATCAGGTGACCGTTCACAATGATCTCGGCTCCGGAAAGACCGCGCAGGTCATGCGCTTTGTGGTGGGGGAGCGCGCCGATGATCCCTCGGTGGTCCCGGACGCGCTCGTTCCGATCGAGCGGCTGGACCGGGCGGCCGCGGTGCGTACCCGCCTGTTCGACTTTCGCCGCGGCGATGTCGGCGGCATGGTCGGCTGGACGATCAACGGCCGCGCGTATGCCGTCGACGAGGTCATCGCCGAGCCGAAGCTGGGGGAAGTGGAGATCTGGCGATTCAGCACCGATCTCAATCATCCGATCCATGTGCACCTCAATCAGTTCCAGGTGCTCTCCCGCAATGGCAATCCGCCGCATGCGACCGATGCGGGCTGGAAGGACACCCTCAATCTGGCGGCTACCGAGGTGGCCGAAGTCGCTATTCGGTTCACCGACTATGCGGGGCGGTTCGTTCTGCACTGCCACAATCTGGAGCACGAGGATATGGCCATGATGGCGACCTTCACCACCGTGCAATAGATCGAATCCGTTGTGCCGCAGCGGGATCAAGGGTCGTTCAATTTTCCTCCGGCATGAACAGACCGATCTACTCGTTTTTCTCGGCGTAGGATGGCGGCGAAGATTTCGGATCGAAAGGCTATGGAGCGATATGGATAACTTGATTCAGATGTTTGCCAACAGCTTGGTCAATGGTCTCGGTTGGGGTCTCGGCAACGGTGCCGCCAACGCGATCCTCGGTGCATTCGGCAGCGCTTAGTAGTTCGATGAAGTGCCCGGACTGCAACGGGGCGGGTCACCGCACACTCTCCGGACCATGCGGTGAGTGTGATGGACGGGGCTGGAGCGAGTACTCCACCCAAGAAGGTTTCGAAACCTCTGCCCAGTGGGTGACCCGCCCGGTCCGCTGCGGCGCCTGCTTCGGAAACGGCTATATCTACAAGCCGCTGGGCCACTGCCAAACCTGCAACGCCACCGGCCAGGTCCGCCGCGTCGAGGGCATCGTCCCCTGTGACCTCTGTTCCGGATGGGGCTATGTCCACTCGGACACAGACCGCTACCCCAGCGGCATGCCGAAGCGTCTGGTATGCCCGAACTGCAACGGCCAGAAGCGAATCCCGGGCTACCACTACCTCCCCGACTACTCCTGACCGAATAGTCCCGCCACTACTCGCGGCCTTCGTAGCCATCGCCCGCTTCGCGAACAGAGACCCCCGCCACCGTCCGGCCTACTCGACTGAACAGTCCAAGATCCGTCCGTCGACGGTTCCGATCAACAGCCGCCCCGGTCCGGTAAGTGTGAGGGATAGGGGAACTACGGGTTGGCCGCCCACTTCCAGATGCTGCCGCCACCGCACGGTCCCGTCCGAAGTGTGCAGGGCGACCAGCTCACCGGAATTGAACCCGACGTAGACCGTGTCTTCGTCCCCGTCCAGCGCGGTGGCAGGGAAGTCGGCGGTGAACACCCACCGCACAGCACCGTACAGCCCGCTGCGCCGGACAACGAAGACATTGGCGGGCAATAGTCCGGCACCGTCGTGAACGAACTTGGCGTGCACCAGGTCTCGGTTCCCTGCACTGCCCACTTCGATGCCGGGCCCGCCGAAGAGTTGACCGGCGCGTGCGGTATCCCATTCGAGGGGGAACAGTTCCCGCACCGATGGCTCGCCATCGGGTCCGGTCGGATCGACGGCAACAACGTGCTTGTCCTGCCATGGCTCCTCATGGTCTTTGCCCTGCAGGATGAGCAACTGCCTGCTGCGGCGGATCGGAAAAGCATTGTTGCAGGCCTCGAATCCTCCGAGCGGCACCTGCAATTCGGGAGTTTCGCCCGCCGGGTCGATCAGTGCGAGCCAACCGTTGCTGCGTTCGTGGTCTGTGGAACGCAGTGCGAGCCAGCCATCTTCGCGTGTGGTGAGGGTGACGGCAGAGTCCAGGCGAAGGGAGTCCAGCACTCTTCCGTCCTCGAGCGACACTCGGGCGACGAGCGGTGGCTCGGTGACCCATTCCGCGCCCACGCGGCGCGATCGCCACGGCACATTGACCCAGGCCTCGAGCTGATCGGATCGAATCACAAGTTGTCGGCCGTCGCCCTCGTCCCTGATGCACCACTGCAGTTGGCCGTCGGGCAGCCATGATTCGGCCACAACACCTTCCACGCAGGCCAGCACCCGCCCGTCCGGCAGCTGCTGCACATCCCACACCTGCCGGCGCGGCTCCCATTGCGTCCCGGTCAACGCGGCGAGCGCCGCGATTCCTCGACTGCTCACCGATTCCCTTGTCAGGTGCTGGAATTCGACTCGCGGCCCGATGAGCTCTTCCTGCTGCACCGAGCCGCCCGCGACATCGCTCCAGTCGGACCGTTCGAGGACCGCGGAGTACGCGTAGGAGTGCGCCGTCGCGTCGTAGTGGCCGCCGGGGAAGCTGTCTACTGGAGCGGCCAGGACCCGTAAAGCCCGCTCACCGGCCCATTCGACGTGCATCAGCTCCCGAGCCCAGCGCAGCACCGAGGTCGAGAGTCCCGACCGCAGATCGAGGATCAGCAGTTCGCCCTCGTAGAAGTAACCCCCGTCGTACGACCCGGTCCCCACGGCCACTATCGGCAGCGTCGGGTGAAACGCCACCGAATGCACGGGCCACCGGGAATCCACGACCCACCGGCACCGAAGATCCTGTGCACCATAGATTCCCACGCGGTATCGGCGCCACCGGTAGTCGGTGGTCCCGCAGCCGGACCACATCAAATATCCCATGTCACCGCCTACGGCAATACGGTCGCGCTCCTCGTTGACAACTACAGCCGTAGGCTCGCCGATCTCGGCGAAAGGGCGGTCACCGAGTATGCGGCGAATGATCAGCGAACCGGGCATGTAGCGATAGCTCCTATTGATTTGTCGGTGGCGAGTTCGGCGCCCAGCGCACGGACGGCTTTGTCGTAGTGGCCGCGGTCGAACAGGAAGGGGTCGAATGCGCTGTAGTCACGATCGGTGGGGTAGGGCAGGCTGAAGCGATCCCACACGACGAGATTGCCGGTCAGAGAGATGCGGGTCAGTAGCCCGCCGCAGCCCAATTCCCCACAGGTGCACACGAGTACAGGCGTCTTGTGTTCCTCGGTGTGGGGAGCAGATCCGTGGAAGTGGGCCATCGGTCGCTCGAATCGGCCGAAACGCAGAGCGAGACCGGCATACCAACCGCCAGCGGGCCGCATACCCGCGTTGATCTCGAAAGTGCCGAGGAGATCAGTCAGGGGGATGGTGTCGATACAGGGGATGACCCGCCGGACCTCACCGGGTCCAGAGCGGTAGTCGAATCTGAAATCGCCGGTGGCGATTAAGCGCCTCTGCCGCAAGCGCTCTCGATCCCTGACCGCGTGCGCACGACGACGTGCGTCAGCAGCCGGGGCCTTTCCGGGGGTCAACGGCTGAGGCGCACGGCGCCTTTCCCGCGAGAAATTATCACGGCCTCACCGTAACCAGCGATCGCACATCCCGCAAAGCGGTTTCAGAGGGCCATTTTGCCGTTGTCGACGGTGTAGACGGCGCCGTGGACGGCGGAGGCTTCGGGGGAGCAGAGGAAGGTGATGACGTTGGCTACCTGGGTGGGGTCCATGAGGCCGCGGGCGGCGGCGGTTTTCATGATGAGGGTGTAGTCGGGGTCTTCGGGGAAGGTGAAGTTCTGCAGGAGGGGGGTGGTCATGCCGCCGGGGCAGACGACGTTGATGCGGATGCCGCGGCTGTCGAATTCCAGGGCCATGGCGCGGGTGAGGCCGATGAGACCGTGTTTGGCGGCGCAGTAGGCGGCCGAGTAGGCCTGGCCTTCGAGGCCCGCGATGGAGGCGACATTGACTATGTTGCCCTGTCGTTCGAGCAGGTGGGGGAGGGCGGCACGGGAGAGGAAGAAGGGGGCGTTGAGGTTGATGGCGAGGTCGTGCTGCCAGTCGGCGTCGGAGGTCTGTGCGGTGTGACGCATGGTGTGGGCACCTGCGGCATTGATCAGGATGTCGATTCCGCCGAAACGCTCGACGCAGGCTTCGATCACCGCGGCGCTCGCGGCGGGATCGGTGAGATCGGCTGCCAGCCAGGCGGTTTCGGGGCCGTCGAGAGTGGCGCCGAGGCGTTCCCTATCGCGTCCGACGCCGAACACCTTCGCCCCGTCCGCCTGCAGGGACTGAGCTACCGCCTGTCCCAGCCCGGACGAGGCTCCGGTCACCACTGCGACCCGGCCATCGAAACGCCCTGTCATATCCGTCTCCGTTCATTCACCGGTCGGCGAAACCGCCGTCCGCGCAAACGATTCAACGACACCGCACCCCGAATCCGCGACCCCCGGCAATCGCGACCCTTCTACCTGCGCTAACACAATCGGCAACCGCCGCGATCTCTATCACGTGGCGCGCACTCGAAGCATCTTCAGCACAGTCCGGCCGGCGGCGATCGGTGTCCTCGCGGCGGCCGTCGCCATGATCGCGACGGGTTGCTCACCAACCTCCACGACCTCGCAGCCGACCAGCGCCGTGGCCCCCGTCGCGCAGCAGCGCAGCGCCCCGAACGGCAGCGCCAACGGACTGTGCTTCGACCCGAATTCCGCCCTCGCGCAATCCGCCCTGGCCAAACTCCCCGCCGCACCCATCGGCACCTGGTCCATCGGGCAGACCAGCAACGATCCGATCAGCTCCGGCTGCGACGGCCTGCTGTCCTGGATGATGGCCGATACCAACACCAATCACCCCTACACGCAGGTCCTGCTGTTCACCGGCGGCGCCTACCTCGGTACCACCACCTCCGACCCGTACATGTTCACCATGCTGACCGCCCACACCCGCACCAGCATCTCGCTCACCTACCACTGGACGGTCGGCAGCGATCCGATGTGCTGCCCCCAGGGTGGCCCCAGCGTCGTCACCTTCACCCTCAACGGCACCACCGTCACCGCCAGCGGCCAGTTCCCGCCCCACCCCTGATCCTGCCCGAATGCGCTGTTCCTACCGCTGCGCCGGTGCACGTCGATGGAGGTTGCGCCCGGGCGGTTTCGACTCGATCGTGGAGGGGCAAGTCCATCCCACACCCCTGTTTCGGAGTGCCTCACCGAAAGAGCCGATATGTCAGCCGATCTCGCCTCGCCCCAAAACCCCCGCCCACACCGCGGCCGGGTCAAAATCCGAGCCGAGATCGCCGCGTTCATCGCCGAACTCGCCCACGCGGGGATCCGGCCGACGGAGCATTTTCAGCCCGGAATGCCTGGTCGGGCGCAATCGATCACGCTGGTCGGCTGGAGTTTGGAAGGCTGTCGCGGGCACCGCCGCGGCTGCGGCCCCGAATGCGTCACGGTGGTGACCACCAACGGGAGGATCGCAGTCATGAGTCGGCAGCCCGGCCACACCCGCTGGCGTCGCGTCCGCCCGGCCTACCTCGATCTGCCGGATGATCAGAACCTGCAGCCGCTACTGGCGACCGGGCGCGCCATACTGCTGCCCCGGCAAGAGTCGGCATAGTCCGTACCAGCCCCGCGTGGCGCGCAAACGGCGAACTTGCTGTTGACAAGATTCATTCCACTGTGGAGTATTGCAGGAGCGGTCGGTGATCCGCCCCCTGCTATCGAAAGAGTGGCCCATGCCCACGATTCCGTGGATGACAGTCGGCACGCCCAGCGCACCCGAGGTGCAATGCATGGCCTCTCGCCTCGAGGTCAAGTCCCCGCTCAACGCCCCCGCCTTCCTGATCGCTTCACTGGCGCTGTGGCGGCAGGCGCGACGTTCCCCGGGAGCACTGGGTGTCGCCTTGAAGGCGGAGATCCTGAAGGGCACCTTCTGGACCTACTCGGCGTGGACCGACAAGGCGGCCATCTACGCCTACGCAGGCGCCGAGCCGCACAAGTCGACGGTCGAGCGCAAGCGAAAGGTCATGAAGGAAGCCACCTTCGTCTACTTCACCGCGCCGGCCGACGAACTACCCATGTCGTGGGATGAGATCCGCCGCCGGATCGCCGAGCAACGCGACTCGGTACAGCCGGGAAACTAGCCTTCGCTGTGGCGGACTGGACCTTATAGGCGAACTCGGCCCATTCGAACACGGACTTCCACTGAGTCCATTGAACCCAGTGCGCCATTCAGTGCTCTCGCGCGTCCGAGATCAACTGAGCCCGTTGGTCTTCGGGTGCAGGGATGGTGCCCGTCCGGCGGTGATGCCCGGTTCGTCTCGGGCCGTGAGAGCATCGTGGGCGTGACCGAACAACTGCGAGCCATTGCCGCCGACAACGAGCGGATCATCGCAGCCGGCGGTTACCGGACGTCCGGTGGACACTATGTGTCGTTGACATCGAGGGTGCACGCCGCCGTTCAGGGCACCCGGATGTACGGTCCTGAACCGGTCCCGGTCATCACTCGCAGCGAGGCCACCACCGTCATCACGGTGACCGCGGAGAGCAGCCTTGCCGCGGCGCGCCGGATGCTCGACACCGATCCGGAGCCGGTCGCCGTCCTGAATTTCGCATCCGCTCGTAATCCCGGCGGCCACTACCTCATCGGCGCTCGCACTCAAGAAGAGGCCCTGTGCCGAGCGTCGGCGCTGTACACCACCCTGCTGGCCGTGCCGCAGTACTACGAGCATCACCGCAGCACACCGGACCCGTTCTACAGCGACCGCGTGATCCTGTCTCCCGCCGTGCCCGTCTTCCGCGACGACACGGGCCTCCTGCTCGACAGTCCCTACGAGGTCGGCTTCCTCACCTGCCCGGCGCCCCGGACCAACGTGATCGTGCAGGAGCAGCCGAGCGAGGCGTATCGAATTCCCGCGGTGCTGGCCGCCCGCGCCGAGCGCATTCTCGAAACAGCCGCCGGCTACCGGCGTGTGGTGCTGGGCGCCTGGGGCTGCGGCGCGTACGGCAACGACCCGGGGTTGGTGGCCGGTGTCTTCCTCGCACTGCTGGCCGACGGTGGGCGGTTCGACGGGCACTTCGACGAGATCACCTTCGCAATACTGGACCGAACCCCAGAAGCGGCCACCCTCAACGCCTTCCGGACGGCGCTACCCGGGTCATGACCGCAAAGGATCACCCGGGAGCCTCGTGGCGAGGAGTGTCGTTCAGCGGAGTTCCTCGACCAGTCCGATCATGACGCCGTCGGGGCCGCGGACGTAGCAGTACCGGTAGATGTCTTCGTATCGAGCAACCGTGCCCACGAGTTCGGCGCCGTGGCGGCGCAGGCGGTCGAGGACGTTGTCGACGTCATCGACGGCGAACGTCAGGCGCGGGATGCCCGGGGTGTTCACCGCCACGTTCGGCGCAGTGCCGGTGGTCTTCGGCGAGTGGAATGTCGAGAGTTCGACTCGGCTGTGGCCGTCCGGAGTGCGTACGACGGCGATATCGGCTCGGACGCCGTGCAGCCCGAGCAGGTCGTCGGCCCATTGGCCACCGACCGTTGCCTCGCCCTCCAATTCCAGTCCCAGTTCGACGAAGAACGCGATGGCAGCCGCGAGATCGTCGACCACAATGCCGACGTGATCCATCCGCTGGATCGTCATGATGTCCTCCTCGGATTCGCTTCGGCCCATTCTGACCGGGCTTGTTCGGTTCAGGCGTGCTGACGCTCGGCGACGTAGGCCATTCGCAGCGGATCACGGGCCAGGAATTCCTGGCTGATCGGGAGGTTCAGGATCGCGGTGATCTGGTTCGGTTCCATGGCGGTCGCTCCTTCGTCGGTGTTGTCGAGGCCGGTTCGGTTGCTCGTACCCCTGGGACGGAGCCACTCGAGCGTTCTCGACATCGACGGCGGCTGCATCGGGCCTGAGCGGTCACAAACCCCGTCGCGGCGGCAAAAAATGCCGTTCTGGTGCGATCTTTGACCGCTCAGGCCGACCCCTTGGATGCGTTGTCGGGTGGATGCAGCATCGGTTGGGGTAACGTCGCATGTCGATAGCGAAGATCGCACTTGATTGTTGGTGTGTATCAACAGGTTTGAAGCTGCGCGGGGGCCGGTGCGGCGACTTACGGGGGTCGGTTTGTTGGGAATGCGGTTATGGCCGTAGTCATCCGGGCTGCCGACACCTGCGATATCGACGCCGTCGCAGGCGTGCTTGCGACGGCATTCGACGACGATCCCTATGTCGGGTGGCTGCTTCCGGACTCGGAGCGGCGGGTGGCGCGAGCGACGCACATGTTCAAGGCCCTGACGAAATACCATCTGCTGCACGGTCGTGTCGATATTGCTGTCGACGACACCGGCACCGTGCAGGGCGCGACCCTGTGGACGCCACCCGGTCGCTGGCAGCACACCATTCGCGCGCAGATGAGCATGATGCCCGGCCTCGTGCGGGCATTCGGTCCGCGTATCCCGCGATTGGGACTGGCCGATCGTCAAAAGCAGCAGGTACACCCGAGCAAGCCGCACTGGTACCTACAGGCAATCGGAACGTCGCCGGGTGTACGTGGGCTGGGTTATGGTCGCTCGCTTCTACAGACTCGACTCACTCCTTGTGACCACGACAGCACCCCCGCCTACCTGGAAACCAGCAATCCAGAGAACCTCGCGTACTACGAGCGTTTCGGATTCACGGTCTTCGATGAGATCACGATGCGCTTCGGCGGCCCGAGAGTGTGGTTGATGTGGCGGTCCCCGCAACAGGACAGTCGTTGAGCTTCTATAGAGGCATGGACATCAAATTCCTGTTCACAGGTGTGGCCGTGACGAACTTCGAGACCGCAGTCGACTGGTACACCCGACTTTTCGGGCGCGAAGCCGATGTACTCGTGACACCGGGCATCGAGGTGATGTGGCAATTGACCGACACGGCGCTGCTCTACCTCATAGTCGACCCAGACCACGCCGGCCAGGCACTCGTGAACATCGCGGTATCAGACCTGGACACCGCAGTAGCCGAAATCGCTTCGCGTGGAATCGATCCCGGACCACTGTTCCGCGTCGGACCGGATGGCGCAGCAGGACGCAAGGCTCCTTTCACCGATCCAGACGGCAACTCGGTGTTCATCATCGAGATCGCGGGCGCCTGACGGGATTTCAGCCCACGCCGCGGGTCAGTCGGATGCCGGCCGGAGATTGTTCGTGAGTAGGCCGAGGGTGAAGTCGAAGCGGTCTTGTCCGGTGCCGGAGATCAGGTCGGCGGCGTGGCGTCGGGTTTGGGGGAATTGCTCGGCGGGCAGGGCGGTGAAGCGGTCCAGTAGCTCTTCGTGGCTGAGCACCCATTCCTGGTCCTGGTGCTGGCGCCGTTGCTGGACCAGTGACTGCTCCAGTGCATAGGCGCTGACGTAGAGGGATAGCGCGTCTCGGGCCCAGCCGGCCGTCTTCGGTTCGATGCCGCCCGCGAGCAGGATCGCCAGGATTCCTTCGCCGACCCGTAGCGTTTCCAGGTTGGTCGACACCATGGCCAGGGCGGCGCGCGAGATTCCCGGATATTTCAGGTAGAGGTCGCGGATCTGCGTGTATACCTCGAGTAGCTGTTCGCGCCAGACGGTCGAGTCCGGTTCGGGGAGAACGACTTCGGAGTAGAGCCTGCCGATCAGCAGATCGTCGATATCGTCCTTGTTGACGATATGCGCGTACAGCGACGACGGACCGGTGCCGAGCACGGCGGCGACCCGGCGGATGGTCAGCGCGTCATACCCCTCGGTGGCGACGACTTCCAGGGCGGCATCGGTGATCCGCTGGATGGTGATCGGCTTCTTGCGTGGCGCCGGTGCGGCGGCGTCCGTCGCGGATTGGGCGTGGCGAGCTGCGCGGCGTTGGCGGGGATCGGCGGGCATGGCGACAACTATAGCTTGACACGAACTTAGTTCGTTCGGTAGAACTTAGATCGTCAACAACGAACTAAGTTCGTCACGATATCCCGGAGGTGTGTGATGCGAGTTTCCGTTATCGGAGCCGGCCTGGGTGGTCTGGCTCTCGCGCAGGGTCTGCGTGGAGCCGGAATCGAGGCCGAGGTTTTCGAACGCGACCCGGGCATCGTCGCCCGGTTCCAGGGCTACCGGCTCGTGCTGAACCCGATCGGTTTCCAGGCGGTGCGCGACTGCCTGCCGACACGCTGGCACCCGCTGCTGGACGAGATCGTCATGGAAGCCTCCGCCGAGCAGCTGATCCTGGACCCGCAGCTGAACGAGATCGGCAAGCTCGGCGCGGGCCGCACCGGCATCGTCGTCGATCGGCAGATGCTGCGACACCTGCTGCTGACCGGCCTCACCGTGCACACCGATGCCGCGCTGACCGGCTACGACCTGCTGGCCGACGGCAAGGTCGAAGCCCGGTTCGCCCACCGCGACCCGGCCATCGCGGACCTGCTCGTCGGCGCGGACGGCGTCACCTCCGCGGTCCGCGGCGTGCTGTCGCCGCAGACCGTCCCGACCGACACCGGCGTCCGGTTCGTCATCGGCCGCACCCCGCTGACCGACGAGTTCGCGAGCCTGTCCAAGGCCTACGGCTCGAAGATCGCAGGCGACGGCGTCAGCCTGCTGCTCGGCGCGATGTGCTTCCGTACCCCGCCGAAGCAGGCCGCCGAACAGCTCGCCCCCGAAGTCACGCTGCCCGATATCGGCGACTACGTGCGCTGGGCGATGATCCTGCCGCCGAACGGCTCGCTGGAGGATCTGACCGCGCAGGACGCCGTGCTGTCCAGGATGGAAGGTTGGCATCCGGAGCTACGCGCGCTGATCGAGCAGGCCGATCTCGGCAACAGCGCACTGCTGTCCATCCGGGTGGTCAAGCCCGGTGCGCGCTGGGCGTCCGGCCCGGTCACACTGCTCGGCGACGCGATCCACGCCACCTCCCCGACCGGCGGCAATGGCGCTAACACCGCACTGCGCGATGCAGACCTGTTGCGCCGCTGCCTGATTCAGGCCGACGAGGGCCGCCAGGATCTGCTGGCCGCGGTCGACGACTACGAACGGCAGATGTTCGAGTACGGCGCCGAGGCCGTGCGCAGCAGCCTCGAGAAGCTGCCCGCATTCGCACCCGAAGCGAAACTGTCCTGACACCGGATTCGCGAGCGGCTCGAGGGGCGAAGCGGTACGGAATCTGTTTCGAGGAGGCCGGATGGCTACTGCCCGTTGATCTTCCGACTACCGTTCCGGGCCGCGCGGGAGGTCCTGTTCCGGTGCCTGGAACCCGCCGATCCGCTGCTCGAGCAGTTCGGCCAGCCGCAGCGGGGTGCGGTCCTCGAACATCGGCCCGATGAGTTGCACTCCCACCGGCAGGCCCTCGGGAGACCGGCCCGCTGGTATGGCGGTGGCGGGCAGGCCGGGCATGGTCGCCACACCGGCCCACACCAGCTGGTCGAAGTACGGGTACTCGACACCGTCGATGTCGATCCGGCGTTCCAGCGGATTGGGGTTGTGGTCGTGCGGGAACGCGGGAGTCGGCGTGATCGGGCACACCACGGCATCGAACTCGGCGAACAGTTGCCGCCAGCCGTGGCGGTGGAGTTCTCGACGGTTGTTCGCCTCGAGCCAGTCGCGGAGGCTGAACACCATGGCGCGCAACCGAGTTGCATCGAGACTTTGATCGTCCGCACTCAGTCCGGCAGCGCGGGTCTGCAGCTGCTCGTACGATTCGACGGGAAAACGAGCGATGGAGCTCGCGAACATCAATTGCGTGTAGAGCGTCGCGGCTTCGGTCAGATCGGGCAGCAGCGGACTGTGCCGTTCGACGCGGGCGCCGGCGTCGGCAAGCGCATCGGCCACCCGGTTCACGCCCGCCCGCACGGCGGACCCCGTGGGTATGAGCGGATGATCCTCGAGGACAAGGACATTGAAGTTGGCGAGCCGCTCGTGGCGCGCGGGCGGCAGCGCCAAATCGTAGGCGACGCCGCGTGTCAGCGGATCCGGGCCGGCCATCACATCGAGCAGCAGCGTGAGGTCGCGGGCGGTGCGCGCCATCGGGCCGACAACGGCCAGGTCGAGGTCGAGCGGCAATGCCGGTTCCGGCGGCGCGACCATACCGCGGTTCGCCACCAGCCCGAGTGTCGGCTTGTGCGCGTAGATGCCACAGAAATGCGCGGGGGTGCGCAGCGAACCGGCGATATCGGAGCCGATGGACAGTGTGCCGAATCCGGACGCCAGGGCCGCCGCCGATCCGCCGGAGGACCCGCCCGACGTGCGATCGTGATCCCACGGATTGTTGGTGGTGCCGTAGATTTCGTTGAAGCTCTGAATATCCTGTAGCCCCAGCGGCACATTGGTCTTCCCGAGCATTACCGCGCCGGCGGCCTCGAGTCGCGCCACCTGTACCGCGTCCTCGGCGGGCATATAGTTCGCGTACTGCGGCATGCCCCAGGTCGTGGGCAGCCCGGCGATGTTGTAGCACTCCTTGACCGTCACCGGAATACCGAGCAGCGGCCGCTCCTCGCCGCGGGCGAGCGCCTCGTCGGCACGGCGCGCGGCGGCCCGTGCACGATCGAAGTCCGGCACGCAGATCGCGTTGATCGCCTTGTCGTCACGCTCGATACGAGCGATCGCCTCCTCGGTCAGTTCCACCGAGGTCACCTCACCGGCCCGCAACGCGGCCGAAAGTTCTTCTACTGCAAGAAAACTCCATTCCATGAATTCGACGCTATCGAACAGCCTCGGAAGCCATAAAATGTCATTTCGCACAATCGGAAAGTCGAGCGGGCCGCCTTCACTGACGAACTCACGCGCTCGTCCTGCCGTCGAAGACGGCCCGCCCCAGGTCACGGTGTCGGCGCGGGCTGATTTCATTCGCGAAAGGCACGAAATGCTATTCAGCACAACGGGAGAGATGTCTCAATGCTCCCCCATTCGCCGATCTGTCAGCAGCGCATAATGCCCACGGATCCGTCCAAGCTGGTGTGGAACAGCTCGCAGACCAGATGGTTCAGGGTCTGATAGGCGGAACCGGTGCGCGGCCCGAGAATCCCCGACGCCGAATCCGCCGACCCCATGGGGATCCCCGAATCAACAGGCTGCATCGCACTGGCCGGTGCCGCCTGTGCTGGCCCTGCCAGCATCGCGACCGGGGTGCACAATGCTGCAGCCACGGCGAAAGCTCCGGCGGTCTTCTTCGAATTCATCAGGACCCCACAATGTCTCGAACCTGGCGCGAGTTGTCGAACCCCGGCGCGAGCCAGTATTCAACCCGCGCCTCACCTCCGACAGCCCCGACAGTCGATGCCCCCGATCTCCGGGGCTCCGGAGTGAATTCATTGCAGCCCTGGTTGTAGCCGTTTCCGCTACCGGGGTTGTGCTCTCGCATCGAGCTTGGCGATCAGGCGGTGGCCGAGGTCGAGGAAGGGTTTTTCGACCTTGTGGTAGGTCAGGGTGGCTAGGGCGATCGAGCCGAATACCCAGAGGCAGAAGGTGAGCCAGGGTGCGGCGATGCCGGCGACCGACACTGGGCACTTCGGGAGGAAGTTGATGGCGAGGGCGTGTACGAAGTAGAGCGAGTAGCTGATCCGGCCCAGGAACAGCAATGGGCGGGGGAAGGAATGGCGGCGCAGCAGTAGTGCCGCGGCGAAGAGGAGGTAGGCGGCAATCATGGTGATGCCGTACTTCTTCCAGATGACGACGGCGCCGCCCACCGGTTCCAGGTCGGGCCGTTGCAGGAGCGCGAGTCCGATGATCGCGCAGATGGCGAGTCCGAACACTCCCCAGCCGAGCTTGGCGGAGATCTCGCCCGCTGTCATCCGATACATCACCGTGCCGACGAACATCGTGGCGAAGATGGCGGCGGAGTACCCGGACGGCCCAGGTTGGTTGAGCGCCAACGGAATAGCGAGTGATGCGAGTAGGACCGCGGCGGCGGCTGAGCGTTTGGTGGCCGCCCGGCGAGCGAAGAAGACGGCGACCACTGCTGTCGCGATCACGACGGCCAGGCGGGTGGTGAGGGTCGCGCCGGAGCCGTTGATCATCGAGACCGGCAGGAACAGTGCGGCGAGAAAGATCGCACCGATCGCGAGCACGGCCAGGGGCACCGATCGGCGGTTCAGTCTGCCGATGAACAGCAGCGATACGAACATGTAGAACACCAGCTCGTAGGACAGTGTCCAGGCGACGATCACCATCTGAGAGTTCGGGCCGCTCAGAAACCAGTGCGCCATAGTGAAATTCGTGAAGATGTTCCAGGCGGGGCTGGCCATCCATCCGGGCGGCCCACCGTAAACGCCCACGGCATGCAGGATCAGCGCCGCGATCAGGCAGCCCCAGAACAGCGGGAACAGCCGGAAGAACCGTCCTGCCCAGAACGCGCCCAGCGACCGCCCGCGCTCCAGCGAGGCGGGAATGATGAAGCCGCTGACGATAAAGAAGACGATGACCCCGAACACGCCGGCCCCGAAATATTCCGTCGAAAATCGAATATAGCCTGGCCACAGCACTTCTGAACAATGGTGGATCACCACGGCCAATGCCGCCAGACCGCGCAGCGCGTCCAGAAACTCGAAGCGGCCGCCCCGGGTCCGAACTTTTCGTTCGACCGGCGCGTTCGGATCCGCAACAGCCTCATCAGATGTGGTCACGCCATACCCCCGGAAATTCGAACAAGATCACGCAAAACACAGCCAGCGATCCTGCTCGGAGTCGAACCGAAAGGTCCGCCGGATGTTGCGACGCGAGACGGTAGGTTCGACATCGAATGCTGGCGATGGCGGCTTCCAGGCGCTGCAGATCAGATGGTCCAGGTAGTCGGGTGGTTGACAATCGGGTGGAACGTGATGCCACCGACCGCCGCCGGATCGCGGTTCAATGCACCAAACCCCCACCCCGTTGCTGAGGGTGAGGGCCGCTGGGCGTCGGAGAGGTGGCTTCAGACTGTGGCTAGGGCGGGGGTGGTTCGAGTTGCTTTGTGCTGCGCGGTGAAAGTGGCTAGGACACAGAGGATTGCTACTGCGAAGCAGGCCAGGGTGTACCAGAGGTTGCCTATGGGGTCGCCGTTGGAGGTTTTGCCGTCGACTGCGTGGAAGAAGTCGGGTAGGGCTGTGGCCCAGAGCAATGCGAAGACGGCCAGGTAGGCCGCGCTGTAGTAGCGGATGAGGTTGTTTGTGTAGTGGGGGGTGTCGGCGGGGGCTTGGCGCAGGCGTTGCCATTGGCGGAACAGGACTATGGCGGCTACGACGCTCAGGATGATCAGTTCCGCGGCGTAGAGGACGCCGCCGGCTGTGGTGCTGAATGAGCCGGCGATGGTGGCGGGGAGGGGCAGGATGAAGGTGCCCAGGGAGGCCAGTAGGCCGATTACTATTGTGCGCCAGACCAATTGGAGGCCGGTGAAGCTGCGGCCTCGGTCTGAGTGGCGGCCGGCGAACCAGTAGACGCAGAAGGCCAGGGACATCGGCCACAGGGCGGCGAATACCACCACGCTCGGGAGGGGGACCGAATCGAAGAAGGGCTGGTTCAAAGAGTTCTTGGTCGACCACTCCCACCAGCGGAGCTGGGGGCCTAGGTGGTCGAAGATCTCGTAGAAGGCGTGGTGGACGAAGCCGACGCAGACTGCGCCGACGAGGGCGCCGTATTGCTTGAAAACGCCTAGCATTCGGACGATTTCGTATGCCACCGTGGCCATGAACGGGTAGATCGCCACGATGTACAGCGGCAGGCGGCCCCAGAGGAAGTCCACCGTGAACACATTGTGCGCGAACATGGTGTCGACGTGACCGCTGATGCCGAACGCCGCGGGGAAGTACAGCGGGGGTTCGATGATGAAAAGGTACGCGGTGGCGCCGAACCAGAGCACCAGGTTGGTGGGATCACCGCGGCGCAGGCGCACAATGGCGAGCACGAGCGCCAGGATCGAGCCGAGGATGACGGTGCATTCGAGCACCGGCAGGGTCCAGTTCTCCAGCCCGAACGGATTTCGGAACTCGACGAGGCCACCGGCCTGCTGACAGGAGAACCCGAGCGACTTCGCCAGCTGGTCGAAGGTGGGTGCGCAATGGTCGGACATCACTGCACCTTCGCATCCGCGGTGTACCAGCGCGAGACGTCGTATCCGGCGTCGTAGCGCTTGAACCACACATCCGCCAGGGCCGGCAGTTTCTCGTGTGCGGGATTGTGTTTCGGCAATTGGCTGCGAATGATGCCGCGCAGTGCGATGAGCTGCTCGCCGAGGGGGAGAGCGTCGAACGCGCGCAGCATCGGGCCGGTGTTCTGCGGTGTCAGGCCGGGCAGCCATCTGCGCAGGTGCTGCTTGTTCCGGTACTTGGCGAACATGGCCTCCGCGTCGACCTTCCGATCTTCCAGCGGCACATGCTTATTGAAGCCCGCACAGGCGATTTCGACGACCTTCAGCACATGCTTGAAGATCGATGGAGCCATGCGCATCCGGTAGAGATCGCTGCCGACAACGGAATCGAAGATGATGAGCGCGGAACTGCGGTGCTCGACCTCCTCGACGAAGTGCCAGATGAACAGGGAGGCGACGCGATCGTCGCCGGGCCGGAAAAGGGCTGCCTCATTGTCGAGCATCAGCTTGAACACCGAGGTGAACGTCGCCTCCAGATCGGCGGTGTAGGCCAGCCGGTAGTTCGGCGACGTATTCGCGGTGAGCCGGTCGAATTCGCCGATGACCTCATCCAGCGTTTCCTGCAGTCCCGGATGGCTTCGGATCAGCCCGCGCACATGCTGGCGGTGGGCGGTGGAGTGCTGCCCCTCCTGCCGCATGAAGGCATCGGCCTCCTCGGCGACCTCGGGATCGGTGATCACGGGCTTCAGCTGCGTGATCAGCTGCACGATCATCTTCTCGAAGCCGATGGCCAGGAATGAGACGGCATTGGCCATGCTCGAAAAGGCCGGATTCTCCTCGTTCCAGAGGAAGGGGACGTCGTAGTCCTCGAAGGCGAAATTCATCTTCCGCACAACCAGATCAGTCATCAGGTCAACATACAAACATACAGCGCAACGTACAAGTGTATGATTGCCTCGATCAGCGAGGCATACGACGAAGAGGTGACAACCCCCTGGTAGCGTCGGCGCAGTGGCAAGAAGGCGCGGGTGGGGCGGCAGTCCGCCGGAGACCGATGACGAGGCATCGCGTCGAATCGTCGCTGCCGCAGTCGAATTGATCGACCGCACCGGCTCGGAAATCAGCATTGCCGATGTCGCCGAATCCCTGGGTGTCATCCGTCAGACGGTGTACCGGTACTTCCCGAGCGCGGATGCGCTCATGCGCGCCTCGGCGATCGCTTCGGTCGACGGCTACCTGGATCGGCTGACGCAGCAGGTGAAGGGGATGGAAGACCCGGTCGAAGCCATGACCGAAGCTGTGGTCTACACCCTGACGCAGGTGCACCGGACCCCGCACCTGGGCATTCTGCTCTCGGCCACCTACTCCAGCGTCCATCCCGAGGGCATCACCTCGGAGGAGGCGCAGGCCTTCGGCATGACCATGATCCGGCGCTTCGACGTCGATTGGGAGCACTACGGCTACGACGATGAATCGCTGCACGAACTCGTCGAATACCTGCTGCGAACCATGCAGTCGTTCTTCATCGCCCCGGGCAATCCGCCGCGCAGCGATGCCGATCTCCGCCGATATCTCCGCCGCTGGATGGGCTCCGCCATCATCGCTCAGGCGCAGGCGGGACGTATTGTGGAGGCTGGGCGGCAGTAGCTACTCGAGGAGGCGGTCGTGAGCTGTCGGGCAGGGCTCGGGGGAACGGCGGCACTGCGAGTCGCCATCGAATTCTCCGCTGCGGCACCGCGATCACTCGCGGTCAGCTGGTCGCCGGATACGGTCTCGGGCGCGCACTGCAAGAAGCTCGAGTACGCGCGAATCTTCCTGGTGGCCTTGGGAACTGAGCCGCAGCGGATCTATCTCGACATAGTGGACCGGCACCCTGCGACATCGCTCCAACTGTCAGAGGCGCTGGCCGCCGGTGAGTATGCCATCGAGATCGATGCCTACGGCAGTGCGAGCTGGGGTGACGGGCGGCTCGACGCACGCGGGCGCAGCGCCTCCTTCACCGTCGTATAGAGGGCAATGCAGATTATCTGCAACAAAACTATGATGGTGGCATGACCGCATTGGCGCCCGCGCGTACCGAACCGGACCTGTCGTATCTGCTCGACCACACCAGTCATGTGCTGCGCACCCGGATGGCGGCGGCGCTCGCGGAGGTCGGACTGACGGCGCGGATGCACTGTGTGCTGGTGCACGCGCTCGAGGATGAGCGCACGCAGGCGCAGCTCGCCGAGCTGGGGGATATGGACAAGACCACCATGGTGGTGACCGTGGACGCGCTGGAGAAGGCAGGGCTGGCCGAGCGCCGGCCCTCCAGCGCGGACCGGCGCGCGCGGATTATCGCGGTCACTCCGAAGGGTGCGGAACTCGCCGGGCGCAGCGCGAAAATCGTCGACGGCGTCCATCGGGAGGCGCTCGACGCACTGCCCGTGCGGGAGCGCGAGATTCTACTGAAGGCGCTGAATCGCCTGGTGGACGGCCATCTTTCGACTGCGGCGGAGGCATCTACGGCACGCCGGGCGCGGCAATAGTCCGTTGGAGATTGTCTGTAACGGAACTATCTAGTACGGTCTCTCTTGTGGGTTCGAACAGGAGAAGACCATGACCGTGTCCAAACGTATTGCCCTCGCGGTGCTCTCGGCCGCCGCGTTGATGACGATTCTCGACGGCAGTATCGTGACCGTGGCGATGCCCGTGATCCAGCGTGATCTGGGGTTCACGCCCGCCGGATTGAGCTGGACCGTCAATGCCTATCTGATCGCGTTCGGCGGTCTACTGCTGCTGGCCGGGCGGTTCGGTGACCTGATCGGGCGCAAGAAAATGTTCGTGACCGGGAATGCGGTCTTCACGGCCGCCTCACTGCTGGCCGGTGCGGCGACAAGTCCCGGCATGCTGATCGCCGCCCGCTTTCTACAGGGTGTCGGCAGTGCGATCGCCGCCTCGGTGGTGCTCGGCATTCTGGTGACGATCTTCACCGACAATCGCGAACGGGCAAAGGCCATAGGCGTTTTCAGCTTCACCGGGGCTGCTGGAGCCTCGATCGGTCAGGTGTTGGGCGGGGTGTTGACCGATGCGCTGAACTGGCACTGGATCTTCCTGATCAATGTGCCGATCGGCGTGCTGACCGTGGTTGTGGCCGTCAAGGCGCTGCCCGCTGATCGCGGGGTGGGGTTGGCCGCGGGCGCCGATGCGCTCGGCGCGCTGCTGGTGACCGCCGGACTGATGCTGGGCATCTACACCGTGGTCAAGGTCGAGCAGTACAGCTGGTTGTCGGTGCATACGCTGGGCCTGGGCGCGGTGTCCCTGGCGCTGCTGGTCGCCTTCGTGGTGCGTCAGAAGACGGCGAAGACCCCGCTGCTTCCACTGCGGATCTTCCACTCGCGCAATGTTTCCGGTGCGAACCTGGCGCAGATGCTGACACTGTCGGCCATGTTCGCCTTCCAGATCATTGTCGCGCTGTACATGCAGAAGGTACTCGGTTACAGCGCGCTGCAGACCGGTCTGGCCATGCTGCCCGCGGCCCTGGCGATCGGCGGAGTCTCGCTGTTCATCTCCGCGCGGCTCATCACCCGATTCGGTGAGCGCACGGTGCTCATCGCGGGATTGGTGCTGCTGCTGGCTGGAATGCTCTGGCTGACAAGGCTTCCCGTGCACGCCGCCTACGTCCCGGATCTACTGCCGATGATGGTGCTGATCGCCGGTGGCGGTCTGGCATTGCCCGCGCTGACGGGATTGGGCATGTCCGGCGCGGCGGCCGACGACGCCGGACTCGCCTCCGGATTGTTCAACACCACCCAGCAGGTCGGGATGGCGATCGGAGTCGCGGTGCTGTCCACCCTCGCCGCCTCTCGCACCGGAAATCAGCTGGCCGCAGGCGCTTCCGAGGCGGCGGCACTGACCGGCGGTTACCGGCTGGCCTTCGCGGTGGCCGCCGGACTGCTGGCCACCGCGCTGGTCGTAGCCGTCACCGTGCTGCGGCGTCCTACTGCCGCAACGGATTCCGCTCCGGATCAGCTCGTCGCGGCGGCCTAGCCACCGCACCGAGTCGCCTATGCCTCGCGCACGATTCGGAGTCCCGCGCATGATTCACGAGCCGCTTCCTGTGCGGGAGATCGGCTTCATGCGCGGGACTCGGCTTCATGCGCGAGAGATCAGCTTCCTGTGCGCGGGAGATCGGCTGGTGTGGCCGATCAGCTCGAGCGGAGGGGGCGGTTGGGTAGGTGGAGGTGCAAGCCGGGGTCAGCGCCGTTCGTAGAAGCCGTCGATCCGGGCTTGTGCATTGGCTTCGGCGGTGGCGAGGACGTCGCGGGGCTTGGCGGACTCCGGGGACTTGCCGGCGACCTCCGTGATCGGGGTGGTCAGGGCGAAGAGCTGGAAGGTATAGCGGTGTGGGCCATGCCCTTTGATCGGTGCTGGACCCTGATAGCCGCGACCCATTCCGGAGCGGAGCACCCGCACACCGGGTGTTGTGGTGTCGGCGTGCAGCGCGCCCTGCGGCAGGGCGGTGAGCGCCGGGTCCAGCAGTGCGACGCAGTGCACGAAGGGCAGACCGGTCGGCGCATCGGGATCTTCGATGACCACCAGCAGCTGGGCCGCGTCACCGGGAAGTCCGGACCAGGCCAGCGCGGGGGAGAGGTCCTGGCCGCCGACCCGCTTCGACGCGTGGATCTTGTCGAGCACGCTCTCGTGCGCGAAGTCGGGACTGGTGAGCTCGAAGGTCTTGCCTCCGGCCAGATCAGGCAGATTCGATGCCAATCCGTCCTCGCCCGCGCGCCGGTTCTTGAGCAGCTTTCCGATGATGGCCAAGAGAAACTCCCTGGGATAGAGCGGTTTTCACAGTTTTCGTGCGTCTGCGGGAAAGCGCAGGGGCCGCGCGAAGCGGTAGATCTCCACGGCGGCGTCGAACTCCCGCGTGTTGTCCGCGTCCGGGCTGTTCACCCACTCCGGCGGCACCGACATGCTCGGCCAGGTGTGGCCGTGTGCGGCGAAACTGGTCCACTCGTGCATTATTCGCCCGGCTACCGTTAGTTCACAGGCGATCAGTTCGTCCGTCATGGGCGCCTCCGCTCGAAACAGAAGTACAGTCAAACTGTGCAGTTTGACTGTACTTCATACGAGGGGCGACTGCCGAATCAGCTGACGGTGAAGGAGAACGTCGGCGCCGTGCTCGCACCCTTCGTGGCGTCGTAGGCCACCACGTAGGTGCCGGGGCCCGGGGCGGGGACCACAAAATCGACGAAATCCTTGGCATTGTCGATGGTTTGGCTCCGTGCGAGCAACTCATTGATCGGCGAGCGATCATCGGCCGTGAGGGACTGGCCGTCCGGTGTTTTGACGCTGAAATATTCGGTGAAGATATTCAGCCCGCCATCCGAAATCCCGGTCCCGCCGATGATCTTGATATGCAGCGCGAGATCCATCTTGCCGTGCTCGTTCTTGGTGTAACTGGGAGATAGTGTGCCGCCGGTGATTTGGATGGTGGTCTGATCCTGAACCAGCGTGCCATTCACATCGAGGGTCTTCGGCGCAATGCTGTCCACCTTGCCGTCGGCCTGCAGCGGAATGGTGGTCTGGTTGTCCGCGGCCTGACCGTAGACCACCGAAATGGTATCGAGCAGGTGCTGGGCATCGCCCAATTTCTGCACCGAGGTGGTGATATCGCCTGCGGCCGAACCCTTTCCGGGCACGGTCGGATTATCGAAGCTCGCCCCCGCATCGACCTCCTTGCCGACCTGCAGGTACGGGTTTTCGCTCAGCGTCTTGTTGTCGGTGGTGTTGTTCTTGTAGGTGAGGTCGATCCGCACCTTGGCCCCGCCGTACTGGTCCGGCACCACGGTCGCCTTGTCCACCGTGATGTCGAAGCCGTCGTACCAGCCGGTCTTGCCGACGGTGCGAACCGTGGCCTGACCATTGGCGGCGGCGGTGGTTTCCCCGGGCTGGCCGGTGCCCATCGGCGCCGCGGCCTCCGAGGTCGGGCCCGCCTTGGTGTCCTTGTCATTGCACGCGGTAAGTAATAGTGCGGATGTGCCGATGAGCATCGCTGCCCCGATGCTGGTGCAAATACGGCGCTTTCGCCCCACCTCAACCGACGGTTTCATGATCGATCGCACGCTGCCTCCCAGGAGATTGATAATCTCAGTGCGCGTCGCCCGGAGCTTCCGGACGAATTATTCGCAATGAAATCTTCCTGGAGTGCCCCACCGTTAACCGGGTGATTGTCGTCACATGATGATCACGACTTCGGCTACACGGTGGCAACCATTGAAAAAGCAACGGGCACAAAGGATGTGGGACAGCAGAACGGTCTAGGCCATTCCCGTGGATGATCAGCGCGGTTAGCCTGTTTGCGTGGCACTATCGGCCCGCGCGGGCGCACAGGGAAAGTCCGTCTCGGCACGGGAATTGTTCGCACAGCGGTTGTCGGAACTGTTCGAGGCGGCGGGAAATCCGACGCTGGACCAGGTGGTGCGGATGACCAAGGTCCGCATGCGCCGCACGCAGGGAACGCCGACGATCCAGCGGCTCAGTGACTGGCGGTCCGGGAAGAATGTGCCTGCCAAGTTCTCCTCACTGGAACCGGTGCTGGCGACGCTGATCTATCTCACGCAGCAGAAGCGCGATCAGGTCGCCGGGGTGCAGTTGAATGTTGTTGCCTGGCACCGGCTCTGGGAAGACGCCCTGGTGGAGGCCGGCGCCGGATCGGTGGCCGCGCCGGTCCCGCAGCAGGCGATCCCGCCGCGCCTCACCCTGACCGACACCCTCCCGCGTGATGTGGACACACTGATCGGCCGCGAGGACGAACTGCAGCGCATTCTCGCGGTCGCCGGGGCCGAGCGGGTGGTGTCCATCCACACCATCGACGGTATGCCCGGAATCGGCAAGACCGCCTTGGCAACTCGGGCCGCGCACCGGCTCGCGGACCAGTTTCCGGACGGCCGCTTTTTCGTCAACCTGCATGCGCACACCCCGGGGCATGTCACCGCGAAACCCGCCGATGTCCTGGCCGGGCTGCTCACCGATCTGGGCACAGACCCCCGCAGCATTCCCGACAGCCTCGACAATCGCCGCAGCATGTGGCGAGATCGACTGGCGGGCAAGCGAATTCTGCTGGTGCTGGACGACGCCCTGGATCACGCGCAGGTGGAGCCGCTGCTGCCCAACGGTCCCGGCTGCCTGACGCTGATCACCAGCCGGCGGCGACTGGTGGCACTGGACGGTTCCCAGCCCTTCGCACTGGACACCCTGGATCCGGCGAAGGCGGGCGAACTGTTCTGCACGCTCGCGCGCCGCACACCCGGTCCGGAGGAACGCCCGGCGGTTGCCGAAATCGTCCGGCTGTGCGGATATCTGCCGCTGGCCATTGTGCTGCTCGCCAGTCGCCTGGCGCATCACGCCTCCTGGACCATTACCGGTATGGCCGCGGATGTCGCGACGGCGCAGGATCGGCTCAGCGAGCTCGAGGCCGGGGAGCGGGCCGTCTACGCGGCCTTCACCATGTCCTATCGTGATCTGCCGCCGGAGCGGCAGCGCCTGTTCCGCCGCCTGAGCCTGCATCCGGGTCCCGATATCGATACGCACGCCACCGCGGTGCTGGACAGCATTCCGGTGAGCGCCGCGCGGCGAGAGCTGGACGCGCTCTTCACCGATCACCTGCTGGACGAACCGGCGGGCGGGCGCTATCGGATGCACGATCTGCTGCGGGAGTACGCGGTCGCGCTCGTCGCGGCCGATCCGGTGGAGGACCGGCGCGAGGTCGTGGAGCGGCTGCTGGATCACTACCAGCACCTCGGCGAGGGCGCGGACCGCTATCTGGCCGGACAGCTGCGCCCGGCGGCCGATACCGGCGCACCGCACTTCTCCGATCGGGCGCAGGCGCTGGCGTGGCTGCGGGCCGAGCGGGGCAATCTGCTCGGCTGTCTGGAATACGCTGCCTCCCAGCATCAGTCGGCCCGGGTGGTCGGGCTGACCAGCGTGCTGTCCGGGCTGCTGCGGCTGGACGGGCCCTGGCCGCTGGCCATCAAACTGCATCGGCGCGCGGCCACCATTGCCGAACACAGCGGTGATCTGGTCGGCGCGGCCGATGCGCTCAGCGATCTGGGCATGGTCCGATACGCGACCGGTGACTATCCGGGGACCGCGGATCTGGTGCGGCAGGCACTGGTGAGCTATCAGGAGATCGGGGACCGGATCGGACAGGCCCGCGCGCTGAGCAGCCTGGGACGCCTGGGATATGCGACCGGTGACTATCCGGCGACGGCGGATCTGGTGCGGCAGGCGCTGGCGATCTATCAGGAGAGCGGCGATCGGCGCGGGCAGGCGTACGCCCTCATCGGGCTCGGCGTGGTGCGCTACTCGACGGGTGACTATCCGGGGACGGCGGAACTGCTGCGGCAGGCTCTGGGCATCTTCCGGGAGATCGGTGATCGCTTCGGCGAGGCCCATGCGCTCAATGAGCTGGGCGTGCTGCGGTATTCGACCGGCGACTACCCGGGCGCGGTGCAGCTGGTGGAGGAGGCGCTGGCCATCTACCGGGATATCGGCGATCGCTTCACCGAGGCGAACGCGCTCGAGGATCTGGTCTCGGTGCGCTTCGCGACCGGTGACTATCCCGATGCGGCCGAGCTGGTGCGGCAGGCGCTGGCGATCTACCGGGATGTCGGTGATCGGCTGGGGGAGGCGTACGCCCTCTGCAGCCTCGGCCGGCTGCGGCATGCCACCGGCGATCTGCCCGGCGCGGCCGAGCGCATGGAGCCCGCACTGGCCATCTTCGCCGAAATCGGCGATCGGGTCGGGCAGGCGTACACCGTCAATGACCTGAGCCTGGTGCAGTATTCGACCGGCGACTACGCGGGCGCGGCCGATCGGATGGAGCAGGGACTGGCCATCTTCACCGAGATCGGTGACCGGGTCGGGCAGGCTTACACGCTGATCGTGCTGGGGCTGGTGCGGTATGCCGGTGGTGAATACGACCGTGCGGGCGATCTCATGCGGCGGGCGCTGGTGATCTTCCGGGAGATCGGTGATCGGGTCGGTGAGGCGTATGCGCTGTGCAGTCTCGGGCGACTGGAATACGCGGCGGGTGATCTGCCCGGTGCGGTGCGGCGGGTGCAGTTGGCCTTGGACATCTTTCGCGGGATCGGTGATCGGGTCGGTGAGGCCTACGCCCTGAGCAGTCTGGGCCGATTGCGCTTCGCCACCGGTGATGCGGCGGGCACCGATGCGCTGGTGCAGGAGGCGCTGACCATCTATCAGGAGATCGGTGACCGCTTCGGACATGCCTTCGGACTGGGCGGCCTGAGCATTCTGCGGAATTCGACCGGTGACTTCGCCGCCGCGACCCAGCTCGCCGAACAGGCGGTGGAGATCTTCCGCGATATCAATGATCGTGTCAGCCAGGCGTATTCGTTCATCGGCCTGGGTTTGCTGCGCTATCAGGCGGGTGATCTCGCCGGTGCTGCGGAACTGGTGGAACAGGCGCCCGCACTGTTCCGCGAGATCGGCGACCGCCTCGGCGAGGTGTACGCCTTCATGGGGCTGGGGCTGGTCCGGTACAAGGCCGGCGACTATGCCGGGGCCGCCGATCTGGTGCAGCAATTGCTGGCCACCTTCCGGGAGATCGGCGAACGTCCCGGCCAGGCCGAACTGCTCGACAAGCTCGGCGCGCTCTGGGAATTCAGCGCGCCGCAGGATGCGGTGGTGTCGTATGTCGATGCGACCCGGCTGGTGCGCGAGATCCAGGTGCGCTGGAAGAAGCGCCGTGTCTGGCGGGATCTGCCGGTGCCCGATACCGCTAGGTAGTGGTCTCGGTCTGGCGGCGGATCTTCCAATCCCGGTGCTGCAGGCCCAATTCGGTGATCGGATCCGCGCCGTTGATCCACTCGCGGGCGATGTGGTGCCAGTTCGCGGTGGCGCGCAGCTGGCCCAGCGTGGCGCAGGTCCAGAAGTCGACGCGGCGCGAGAACAGATGTTCCGGCGGCAGGTTCTGTCGCCGCATCCCGTCGAATTCGGTGATGCGCGGGTCGATGGCGTGCAGGAAGGCGCCGGAGGCCAGTTCGGGCGTGATCGGGAGTTCCTCGTCGACCAGACACCATTCGGCCGCCGAGAGCACGTAGTTGTAGCACTCCTCGGCGGTCACGGCGGAGTGCTCGTCGATGACGCCGCGCTCGATCATGAGACGGAAGAGCTCGTCGTACTGATCCTCCGCCGCGGCGCGCAGGCAGGTGGCCTCGAAAGCTATGTGCTCCGGGGCCATTCGCTTGTACAGGCCGAAATCGAGGAAGACCACGCGGCCGTCGGCGCGCAGCAGCACATTGCCCGGATGCGGATCACCGCAGAACTCGGCGAGCTCGAACAGGGAACCCACATAGAACCGGTAGATGATCTCGCCGATGCGATCGCGTTCGGCGTCCGGGAGCTGTCGCATGGCGTCGAAATCGATGCCGGGGGAGTATTCGGTGACCAGGACGCGGCGGCTGCTCAGCTCCGGAAAGGCTTGCGGCACAGTGATGAACGGGTGGCCGGCGTACATGGTCGCCACATGGTGCTGGGTGTTCGCCTCGACGGTGTAGTCCAGCTCCTTCTCGAAATTGGTGCGCAGCTCGTCGAGTACCGCGAGGGTGAAGCCCGGCAGTGCGACCTGCTGCAGCATGACGCGCAGCAGCCCCAGGTTCCGCAGATCCGCGCGCACCGCCAGATCGATGCCGGGGTACTGGACCTTCACCGCGACCTCGGTGCCGTCGAAAAGTGTTGCGCGATAGACCTGTCCGATCGAGGCGGCGGCAATCGGCTCCGGATCGAATTCGGCGAACAATTGCCGCAGGGGTGCGCCGAGGTCCTCCTCGATGACCTCGCGCATGGCATCGAATTCGACGCTGGGCGCATGATCGAACAGCACCGCCAGGCGGCGCTGGAATTCCTCGCGCTGCCGGGGCGGCACCAGCTCCAGATCGAGCAGCGACAGCAGCTGCCCGAGTTTCATTGCCAGGCCCTTCATCTCACCGAACACGCCCACCAGCTGTTCGGCCAGGCGCAGCACCGATTCATCGGCCATCCGGGCCCGGACCTCGGCGGAACGGCCGATCATGGACAGCTTGGTGCGGCGTTTGCGCACCGCCTGCACGGCCACCACGGCGCCCAGCTTGGAACCCCGCGCCAGGCGGGAGGTCGATACCGGCTTCGATCCGGTCATTGCCGATCACCCCACTCCAGTGTGCCCAGAAAATCCCTTAGGACCCCGGCGAATTCACCGCGACGCAGACCGCGTTCGCGGACTTCCGGCAGACCCGCTTGGCCCCAGATGAGTCTGGCGGCCAGATCGTCCTCGACTACGAAAATGTCCCACGGCTCGAAGGATTCGGTGCGCGGACCTACGAAGAACGGCCAGTACCGCGCGCCGTCCGCCGCGATCTGCTCATCGGAGCGATCGTCGTCGGCGAAGAGGGCCGCGGTGACGATATGTGCCACTTCGGGCGCGGGCAGCGCCATCAATGCCGGACTGCGGCGGGCGCCATCGCACAGCAGTATGCGTTCGGCCGCGGCCGCCACATCTCTGATCGCGGTGTTCGGCTGATATCGACCGATCTTCTCACCGCCACACCACCACCGAATTCGACCGAACATCCAGTGTCCCAGCCCCGGTCCTAGTCCCGCGGAGCCGCCGGGCAGGCGATCGAGCTCGTACTCGATCGCGAAGCGGCCACGATCTCCGACCAGCATCATCGCACCCCCTGGAGATCTTTGTCGACGATCACCACCAACCCGCTCCGACCCGCCACCGCGCCACAGCTCGGCCCCAGCCCGGCACCCCGCGTGGCCGGGCTGGAACCAGGCCACCGCCGCATCGTATGAAGTCCGGAATGTCCGCGCCGTCCCACTCCGGTGGGTAGCAGGGCGAAAGACGCTGCTGGGGAGTGTTTTCCGGTCCGGAGAATCGGTATCCGTTGCGGACGGCCGATCGCACCCTCGGCAGCTTCGAAATGGCATGTTCAGGGTTGGTGATCATCGACCATAATTCGACGATGCAGTTTCCGCGCTCGACGGCCGAGACAGACCACGCCGAAGTTCGTACCCGGTGGACGCCCGCGCGAGTGGAGACGTTCAGCGATGGTGTGATGGCCATTGCGATCACGCTGCTGGTGCTCGAGATTCGGCTGCCGGAGGACGGTCGGGAGAATCTGCTGCATCAGTTGCTGTCGCTGTGGCCGAGTTACTTCGCGTATGTGGCCTCGTTTGCCACCGTCGGGGTCATCTGGGTGTGCCATCACAATTTCTTCGCCCGTATCCAGCATGTGGATTCGCTGCTGCAGTGGGGCAATATGCTGCTGTTGCTCTGTGTGGGCTTTCTGCCGTTCCCGACCACGGCGCTGGCGCACCATATCGATGGCGACCCCTGGAACGCACGCGTCGCGACCGCCTTCTACGGTGTGGTCGCCGCGGTGCAGGCAATGGCCTGGCTGATCATGTGGGTGGCGCTGCGACGTGATACGACGCTGTTCAAGCCGGGACACGATGCCGAATTCGTGCGTGTGCACAGCCGTTTGGCGTGGATCGGATTCATCGCGTTCGACGTGATCGCGCTCATCGGGCTGGTGCAGCCGATCGTGGCGCTCGTGCTCTATATGGTGGCGCTGGCCGTGTACGCGGCCACCAGCGGCGGCTGGCCCGGGGCGCAGCGCCCGCAACCGGCCGAGTGAGTCGGCTGCGGGCGAGGAGTGTCGCCGGGTACTGGGTACCGTTGCGGTCATGAACTCGCTGCTGCACCGGATCCTGGATATCGCCCCGGTGTGGGTGTACCTCATCGTCACGGCGCTGGTCTTCGTCGAGGACGCGATATTCGTCGGATTCGTGGTGCCCGGGGAGACCGCCGCGGTGCTCGGCGGGGTCGCTGCGAGTCAGGGGCACGTGTACCTGTGGGCGATGATCCTGCTCGTGGTGGTCGCGGCGATCCTCGGCGACAGTGTCGGCTACGAGATCGGCAAGCGCGTGGGCCCGCGCCTGCTGCAGGTCTCCATCCTGGATCGGCACCGCGGCCGGCTGGACCAGGCCCAGGACTTCCTGGCCCGCCGCGGCGGCTGGGCCGTCTTCCTCGGCCGCTTCGTGGCCTTCTTCCGCGCCATGATGCCCGCACTCGCCGGCACCTCCAAGATGCCCTACCGCCGTTTCCTCGCCTTCAACGCACTCGGCGGCATTGTCTGGGGCACGGCATTCGTGGTGCTCGGATTTGTTGCCGGACAGTCCTATGAGAAGGTCGCGAAGACCGTGGGGCGCGACGCCGCCATCGCGGCCGTCGTCATCGTGGTGGTGGCGCTCATCGTATGGAAGGTGCGCGAACGCCGCCGCGAGCGCTCGTTCGAGAGCGAGTACGAGTCCGCGCACGACGCCGACTGAGGCTCACCAGAGGGTGGCCGGTTGGCTGAAATCGTCGCGGGGTAGGGGGCCGTCGATGAAGGCCTTGACCCAGAGGCCGTTGACGGTGATGTCGCCGCCGTGATTGCCGAGGAAGGCGATATCGGAAGCGTCTCTGCCGGTGGCGATTCGGACCATGCTGGTGCGCGGGGCCAGGCCGGTGGGATCGAAGACCTGCCAGGCGCCGCGCACATAGGCCTCCGGGACCGAATGGAAATCCATGGGGAAGCAGCCGGGCGGGTAGACCGATGCGACGCGGGCGGGGACGCCGATGGCGCGCAGCAGGGCCACCACCAGATGGGAGAAGTCCCGGCACACACCGGTTCCCGACAGCAGCGTCTCCACCGCGCCATCGCTGGGCAGGCTGCTGCCGGGCGCGTAGCAGATGCGCCGGGCCACCCAGGCCGAGACTCGGGCCGGCATCTCCGGATCGTCTATGCCGCAGCCGAATTCGGCTGCGGCAAAGCCGAGTATCTTATCCGAGTCGATGAATCGGCTCGGGCGCAGATAGATCGAGCGGTCGTAGTCGGTGACGGGTTCCGGCGCCGCCGCGCCGAATACCGTCGCGCTGTAGTACGCGTGCAGATTCCCTGCGCCACTGTGTATTACGTGTATCCGGGTGCCGTGCGGCCCCAGTACCTCCTGCGGCTGCAGCGGGCTGCCGTTGAGTTCGAACACCAGTGATTCGTTCAGCTCGATTCCCGGCTGCCGGGCGACGGCAATCTGGAATTCGAGGACGGTCGAGGCATGGACTTTGACGTCGAGATGTACGGAGACGTCGCGCTTCACACCTCAATCGTGCCACCGTTCTACTGGTTGATGAACGTGGCGGCGATATTCCAGAAGATCGTCGGGTCGACGCTGTCGAAATCCCAGGTGTCGGTGACGCTGTAGGTGGTCGTGACAATGGCCGGAATATCGAAATCATTGCGGGTGGCGGCGCCGGTGGCCTCGAGTGCGGTGATGACATAGACGGTGGCGGATGCTGCGCTGTGGGGCATGGGAGAGCTCCAATCGAAGTACCGGGCCGAAAACGTTTCCGTTCAGTTTCATTCGGGGCATGGGTGCGGGGGAGGACCGAAAGCGCCAACTCGGTCGGCAACACGCCAAACTTTGCTGTGAGGGTGCTGGAATGCGCTCTCGCAGGGGAGTTTTCAGCTCCGGCCGGGTTCCTGCCAGCGCTGAATGGCACGGCGGAGACTGGCGGCGTCGGAGTAGCCGAGGATCTCCGCCTGCGCGGCGCGCGGGACCGGCCCGGCGCGATCCAGGCGCCGGCGGCGGGCTCGATCGAGCTCGCGACGCCAACTCGTCCCGGACTCGGCCAGTCGACGCTGCAGTGAGCGCGGCGAGGTATGAAGTTCGCGCGCAATGGCATCGAGGGTGGCCGTGCCCTGCGCCAGGGCCGCGTCGAGTGCCTCCGCCAAGCGGTCGGCCCAGGTCGGGGGAAACGGCGGTGTCGCGGGCAGGGTGGCCGCATAGCCGTGCAGGACGGCGGACAGGTCGGGATCGGCGGTCCGCAGCGGCAGTGCCAGGTCGGCCACACCCAGGGTGAAGCTGTCGCTCATCGCCCCGAAATCGACTGCCGCAGTGCCGAACAACTCGTCGAAGGCGCGCCGCGAATCGGGTGCGCGCTGCCGGAATGTCACCCGTACCGGATCCACGCGGCAGCCGGTGGCCGCACGAGCCCGGCCCAGCAGGAAGGCGAAGGCCGCGTGCACGGTCAGCTCGCGACCGCGGCCCTCCTCCACCAGCAATTGCAGTTCGTAGGTGACCTCCCGATCGCTGCGGTCGGTGATGCGCATGCCGTAGCTGGTGGTGAGCGATCCGGACAGGCGCAGGCAATCATCCAGCGCCGCACCGAGAGTCGGTGCGGCGAGGAACAGGTACTCCAGCAGCCCGAGCTCACCGTCCGTGCCGGTGGCGGAGCGCAGCGCGATATCCGGATCGTTCGACTCCTGTTCCAGCAACTCCCACAGCCGCAGGCAGTGCCGGCTGGAGACCCGGTCCCGCTCACCGCCGTCGGACCAGCCGGGCACTCCGGCTCGCTGCGCCAGGCGGTCGGGATCGAGTCCCGCCCGCGCGGCGCGCCGCAGGACGAACCGCGCCATGAGAATGCTGTCGGCTCGATCCGAGCGGGTACTCACCGGCGGAACTCACCGGATAGAGGCGGTCTCAATGCTGTTCGGCATCGGCGTGCGGATCGCCGGTGACGTCGAGCGTCTCCGACTGCCGCTTGCGCGCCCGGTCCACTTCCAGCCGCCAGGTCGTCCCCGAATCGGCCAGGCGTCGTTGCAAGGTGCGCGGACTGGTGAAGAGCCTGCGCGCCACCTGATCCAGCGACGGCTCGCCGTGACGCAGCTCCCGCCGCAGCTCGATGGCCACCCGGTCCGGCCATTCGGTGGCGTGCGGGGGCGGCGGCGGTGCGCTCGCCGCGTACCGGCGCAGCACCGCGGCCAGCATGGGATCGGCGGTGACCTGCGGCAGTTCGAAGTCGGTGAGCCGGTAGGTCATGCTGTCGACCGGCGCACCGAAATCCAGCCGGGTGGTACCGAAGTGCTCGATGAAAGCGCTGTGCTCCTGCGGCGCCCGCTGCCGGAACGTCATGCGCACCGGGTTGACAGGCCGTCCGGTCACCTGGCGGATGCGCGAAACCAGAATGCCGAGTGAGGACTGCACGGCCAGGTCCCGGCCGCGCCCTTCGGCATTGATCATATGCAGATCGAAGGTCGCCTCGGTCTCGGTCTGCTCGCCCGGGTCCATCCGGAAATTCGTGCTCACCGCGCCGACGTAGGGGCCCACCACTGCCAGGCCCTCACCGAGGGTATCGGCGGTGGAGATCAGATAGTCGAACAGGCCCAGCTCCCCGACGCGGTAGGTGCCGACCATCCGCAGCGTCGTATTCGGGTCGCCCACTTCACGTTCGAGTAGTTCCCACAGTCGCGGGTAATAGTCGCTGGGGGTTCGGGACTTGTTGTCGGCCAGTAGCCAGGTCGGCATCCCCGCCTCGCGCGCCAGCCGGTTCGGGTCGATACCCGCCGCTGCCGCGCGCGAGAGGATGAATCGCGGCATGAGAACGGTGTCGGAGGTGTGCATCGTGCAATGGTGCGGCGAAATCACCGGCGAATAGCCGGAATCGGCCGAACTGTGTTTCAGCCCGCTGTTTCCAGAACTTCCAGCGCCGCGGCGATCTGTGGCAGTACCGGCGGGCCGAAACCCGCGACCAGATCCGCGAGCGCCCGCGCCACATGTGGTCCGACCGCGGCGGCGGTCAGCACGTCCTCGGCGAGCACGATGCCGTTGACCACGTGCGCGGCACGGATGCGCTGATCGCCGGTGACCTCGTAGCGCCAGCTACCCAGCTGCAGGCGTTCGGGTTCGGAGCGGAACATTCCGCGCCGCGCCGGTGTGCGGATCGCGCCCGGCACTCCGGCGAACACCGTGAAGACCAGGCCGACACCGCCGGGACCGTGCAGCGCGGAACCGATGACACCGGCGGCGCGCTCCGGATCGAATCCGGGAAGGGTCATCGCCTAGCCGCCCATGGGGAGCACGAATTGCGGGGTGATGGTCTCGCCGCTGCCGATGCGGCGCACCGCGGTTCCCGCCGTGTAGAACTCCACCGTGTGCGCGCCCCAGGCGTAGTTCTCGATCCGGAACTCCACCCCGGTCACACCGGCGCCGCCGTCCCGCTCCGCCTCGGCCTGCATGCGCGACATGGCCAGTTCGCGAGCTTGATAGCTGCCCTGGGTCCACTGCGGCATCTCGACATTGTTGCCGATCTGGCGCAGCGACTGCATGAAACCCTGTACGGCGATGTGGAATACGCAATTGCCCATCACGAACGCCACCGGCGCGAAGCCGGAACGCAGCAGCGTCACCATGTCCTGACCGGAGAGGTGACTGGTGAAGGCCTGGCCGTTGGGGCGGCGGAACTTACCCGGCTCACCGGTGAAGCGGACCGCGGTGCCGACGGCGATGAACTCCAGATGACTGGCTTCGGCGCCCACATGACGCCACTGCAACCGCACCCCGACAATGCCGTCCGCGTGCAGTGCGTCGGCCTCGGCCTGCATGCGCGACATGGCATTCCAGCGCGCCCGATAGGTGGCCTCGGTGAGCACCGTCAGCTCCTGCTGCTGGCGGATACCGGTGAACTGGAAACCGACGTGATAGACCGAAACGCCCATGACCAGGTCGATCGGCTCGAAGCCCGCACCGTGCAACAGCGCGAACTCATTGACCGACAGGTCCGAGGTGAAGATCCGCCCCGCATGGGACAGGCGTTCACTCGCGGTCGGTTCCAGCGGTGATCCGGTATTCGGTTGCACGGTTCCTGCCCTTCCGATGACGACCATCGCCACTGTACGACGCCGAATCCGGGAATGCCCGGTGATCGGAATTCGGGCAGCGGCGCAGGCGTGGCAGCGGCCGTATGCTGGCGTTCGGGTGAGTGCGATGCGGCCGGGGAGCGGGATATGCGGGCAGATGTCAGGGGCAGTACCCTCCCGGTGCTGGAGATCCAGCTCGGAGCCCGGGGAGGCCGTGATCACCCCGCACGGCGAATTGTCCTGGATGACAACGAATATCGCCATGTCGCAGACCGCGAGCACCGGTAGCGGCGGGCTGCTGAAAGCCGTGAAGCGGGTCGCGGGCGGCGGCGGACTGCTGGTGACCAGGTATCAGGCGAACGACGGGACGGGGCTGGTGGCCTTCGCGGCCAAACTGCCCGGTCACATCATTCCGGTCGATATCGCGCCGCAGCGCAGCATTCTGGTGCATCGGCACGGGTGGCTGGCCAGTCAGCCCGGCGTGCACGTGAGTCTCGCACTGCAGCAGCGGTTCAGCGGCGGTCTGTTCGGCGGCACCGGTTTCCAGCTACAGCGCTTGGAGGGCGAGGGCCGGTCCTGGATCGAGCTCTCCGGCGAGCTGACCCGCTACACGCTGGAAAAAGGTCAGACCATGCTGGTGCATCCCGGGCATGTCGGAATGTTCGACCAGAGCGTGCAATTCAAGATGACCACGGTGCCCGGCATTCGGAACAAGCTCTTCGGCGGTGACGGCTTCCTGCTCGTGGCACTCACCGGCCCCGGGGAAATCTGCCTCCAGAGCATGCCCCTCCCCAACCTCGCCCACGCCCTCGCGCCCTACCTGCAGCCCTACTTCGACAATGAGCGCCGCGCCTCGCAGTAACCCCCGTCATCCCGGCATGTTTTTGGCCGGGATCCACTGAAACCGCTGGAGCGCAGCCGGTGTGGATCCCGGCCAAAAACGCGCCGGGATGACGGGCCGGTGCCGGGATGACGGGCCGGGCAGGGGTTACGGGTGGTATGCGGAAACGCGAACCGGCCGCCCTGTGGAAGGGGCGGCCGGTTTCGGGTCTTGCGGGTCGGGCGCTGGTATCAGCGGCGACCGGTGCGCGGGGAGGCGGACTGATCGCGCGACGCGGCCGCCTGGGGGCGGGAGGCGCGGCGGCGAGCAGGTGCGGCATGGGCGCGGTCGGCGCCGCGGGTGGCGGTGCCGGCAGCGCTGGCGCCGCGAGGTGCGTTTCCGGTGGAACCGGCATTGCGAGCGGAGGTTCCACTGCTCGCGCGGTCATCGCCCGTGCTGGTGGAGTAGGTGCTCGGGGCGCTCGCGCCACGGTCGTAGCCGGAGCCGCGGCCACCGCTGACACCACGGCGCTCGGCGCCATTGGCGCTGCGTGCGGCGGCGGTACCACCACTGCGGCCGTTTCCGGCGCCCGTGCCACGTACCGCGCCGTTGCCGGTGCCACGCGACGCTCCGGCGCCCGGGGTGCGGGCCCGCTGCGGGCGGGCGCCCTGACCACCGGACGCGCCGCGACGGCTGTCCGCGCGCCGCGGGTTGTCGATGCGGTCATCGGAAAGGGATGCGGCGGAGGGCGTTACGAGGGCGGCGACGGGGCCGACCAGCTCCGCCACGGAGGGGGAGTGCGCGGTCACGCGCTGCGGCTCGACATTGATGCCGGCCTTGCGCAGCAGGATGGCGACATCCTTGCGCTGCTCGGGCAGGACCACCGTGACCACATCGCCGGAGCTGCCGGCGCGGGCGGTACGGCCCGAACGGTGCAGGTACGCCTTGTGTTCCGCGGGCGGATCCACGTGCACGACCAGCTGGACGTCATCGACGTGCACACCGCGGGCGGCGACGTCGGTGGCGACCAGGACCCGGGCGGTGCCCGCGGAGAAGGCGGCCAGGTTGCGATCGCGGGCCGCCTGCGAGAGGTTGCCGTGCAGATCGGTGGCCGGAATGCCCGCGGCGGTCAACTGCTTGGCGAGCCGGCGCGCGTGATGCTTGGTGCGCATGAACAGGATTCGGCGACCCGCCCCGGAGGCCAGGGCATAGACCAGATCGCGCTTGGCGTCGGCGCCATTGGTCTCGAAGACGTGGTGGGTCATATCCGGGACATGCGAATCGGCCGAATCGACGCTGTGCGTCAGCGGGTTCCGCATGAACCGCTTGACCAGCTTGTCCACGCCATTGTCGAGGGTGGCCGAGAACAGCAGGCGCTGCCCGTCGGCGGGGGTCGCCGCGAGAATCCGGGTGACGCCGGGGAGGAAGCCGAGGTCGGCCATGTGGTCGGCCTCGTCGAGCACGGCGATCCGCACCCCGTCCAGCGACACCAGACGCTGCTTCATCAGGTCTTCGAGGCGACCGGGGCAGGCGACGACAATGTCGACACCGGCCTTGAGGGCCTTGGCCTGGCGGTTCTGCGGGACGCCGCCGAAAATGGTGGTCACCGTCAGCCCGGTGGCCTTGGCCATCGGCTCGATGGCGGTGGCGATCTGAGTCGCCAGCTCACGTGTCGGGGCAAGAATCAGACCGACCGGGCGGCCCGGGCGGCGAGCGCCTCCGGCGCCACCGGCGAGCCGCTCGACCAGCGGAATGGAGAAGGCCAGCGTCTTACCGCTACCGGTCCGGCCGCGGCCCAGCACATCGTGGCCGGCGAGGACGTCGACCAGCGTGGCGGCCTGAATCGGCATCGGTGCGGTAATACCGCCCTTGGCCAGCGCGGCGATGATTTCTTTGCGTACGCCGAGAGCGGCGAAAGACGTGGTGGGGCTGGATGAGGGAGTCGTCATAAAGGTTCCTGGTGCCTTTCGAGCATCGGGGTGAATCGCAGGGGCGTGCCGGACTGTCGTCCGCACTTGCTGACCTCGCTGCGTGGCCGACGCGAAGAAAAGACATCCACGACGGAGTGGAGTATGCAAGATCGCTACTCGACGGCTACAACCATAGCTCAACCCCGCTGATTCCCAGCCATCCGCCGAATGTGATGTCGCTTGCCTCCGGTTTCAGAGTGACCCAGGCCTCAGTTCGGCGGTGCGCTGATAGCCGGCGGACCGCCACGCGTGTGCGAGGAATCAGGGGCGTGTCGCTCGACACTCAGGTCTGGCGCAGCGGTTCGTAATCGGCGGCGGTGAGGCCGAAGGTCCAGGCGACGCCCTCCTTGGCGGTGCGGGTGCCCGGGGGCACGCGCAGCCAGTAGGTATTGAAGGTGCCGTCGGGCTCGGCGGTGGAATTGACGACCTCGACCATGGCCACGTCCTCGTCGTCAGGAAGGGGTATGCGCCAGAGGATTCCGGTCTCGTCACGATGCACCGGTTCGGCGTTCGATTCGGCGAGGTAGCGGTCGTAGCCGAAGATCTCGAGCATGACGCGGCGGAGTTCGGCATTCTCCTCGGTGCGAATGCGCCCGGGAGTCAGCGCATTCAGATTCGCCAGGAAGTCCGCGGGGACGGGCATGCCGCGCCAGGCGTGCAGGGCGAAACCGTCGGGATAGACCAGGGCGGGGCCGTCGGCCGCATGCAGTCGGCCCGCCTCGTCGCGCAGCAGCCGGACGGGGCGCTCGGAGAGGACGACCACCTGTTCGAAGGGCCACCACCAGCCGGCATTGCGCGCCACCGCGGCGAGCCCGGCGAGCCGGTCGCTGCCCTCGAACGCGGCCAGCCAGGGCGCATCGTGCTGTCCGAGTACGGCATCCAGCAGCAGGCCGCGAATATCGCTCGCGGCGGCGGCGCGGACCTTGCGGTCCTCGTTCTCGGATTCGGGTCCGAGCAGCGCCGCCACGACGCCCGCGCGAATACGGTCGGTCAGCATGCGGGTGTTGTCCCACAGCTGCGCGCCGGTGGCATTCCACCGCTCCGCCCACCCCTCGGGGCCGAGTTCCGCATGGACACTCCGGCGTTCGGCCGCCCACGGCCGCGTGCGGATCTCGCCGAGCACGGCGCGGCCGGGGTTCTCCAGGGCACGCACCGCGGCCACCGCCGCGAGTGGCGAATCGACCCAGAGGTAGCGGCTCGGTGCGGTCAGTCCCGCGTCGGTATAGGCGCGGCGCACCGCGGCCTCGGCGGCGCGGCGGTCGGCGGGCGCGGTGGCCGTCGCCACGGCGCGCCACTCATCGATGGTCTGCATGAAATCCCGTCTGTGGCCGGTGCGGTGATGATTCGATATTCGGCGGGCGCGGCGGTCAGTCCGCGACAATGCGGACGGCGCCGGGCAGATACTCGCGCTGGCGCACCACCCGGAACCAGCCCTGCGGCAGCACGATCGCCGCATGCTCCTCGTGTACCAGCCGCCCGCCCTCGGGCAGGTGCAGGAACATATGCGGCGCGCTCGCCCGCACCAGTCGTCCCGGCGCGGCCAGCGCATGGGCGTGGCCGGTGACCTCGCCGAGTGCGAGCACCATGCGCCCGCGGGCATCCCGGGGCTCGCCCGGCGCCTGCAGCGCCGATGCGGGCACTCCTTCGGTGGCGATCGGCACGACCAGCACATCCCCCTGTCGGAACATGAGCGCTTCCCTCCTGTGCCGGCACCCCGTGCGCCGGCTCGATATCGAAAGTAGCGGTGGGGTACGACAATTCGCGGCGGCCCCGAGCTGTTCACCGCCCGCGCCCCGGCCTGTCGGAGGGACTTGATAGAACTGGCTGGCACATCAGACCACCCACAGCCTTGGCGGGGGAGTACACGCGATATGGCAATTTCCGACCACCTGCAGCAGTTCCACGGACTGCCCGTGTTCGAGTTCCCCGACGCCGCTGCGAAAGTCGAGCTACCGCAGCCCGCGACCGTGGCGTGGCGTATCGCGATCGAACCGTACGGCGATTCCGCGGAAACGTGGCCGGAGGCCTTCGCACGCTTCCTCGAAACGGTTGACAGCACGCAGGTTCGGGCCCTGGTCATCGGCTCCTGGGGTGAGTCGGAAGAGGATTCCGCGCCGATCATCGCCGCCTTGGTCGACGCGAAGGATCGACTGCCCGCAGTGCGCGGCGTCTTCCTCGGTGACATCACCTACGAGCAGAACGAGATCTCCTGGATCCACCAGTCCGATGTATCGCCTTTGCTCGCAGGCTTTCCGGAGCTCGAGGAGTTCGGCGTACGCGGTGGTGAACAACTCGCGTTCCCGGTTCTCACGCATACCGCGCTGCGCACCCTGTCGGTGCAGGCCGGCGGTTTGGGTGCGGAGGTAGTACAGGGTATCGGCGCGAGTGAACTGCCCGCGCTGGAGTCGCTCGATATCTGGCTCGGCGTCTCCTGGTACGGCGGCACCACCACGATCGCCGATCTGGAACCCATCCTGTCCGGCGCGAAGTTTCCGCGCCTGACGCATCTGGCCCTGCGCAACAGCGAGATTCAGGACGAGGTCGCCGCCGCCGTGGCGGGTGCGCCGGTGGTGGCACGCCTGACCACACTGGACCTATCCATGGGCACCCTCGGCAATGAGGGCGCCGAGGCGCTGCTCGCCGGGCAGCCCCTCACCCACCTGCGCAAGCTCGATCTGCACCATCATTTCATCGGTCCGGAGATGCAGAAGCGGCTGCTCGCGGCGCTGGAACCGGCCGGTGTCGTCCTGGATCTCTCGGACGCCGAGGTCGAGGACGAAGAGGAAGATCCGGAGGATCGCCGCTACACCGCCGTCTCGGAGTGACCATTGCGCACCCGCCCCGGATCGCGATAGTCGGGAATCCGGGCAATCGCCGGGTAGCGCTGTTCCGGGATGCGGTGCACCGGGCGGGATTACCCGAGGCCCGCCCGGTCGGCTGGGCCGAGGTGCTCGCCGGCCGGGCCGAATTCCACGCCGGTGAGCTGGTTCGCCTCGATTCACCGGGTGAGGATCCGGCGCTCGAGCTGGCGCTGCGCGGTGTCACCGATCCGACCCGCGTGGAGGGCACGGCGCTCTGGTACGAGCGCTTCACCGCGGCTGCCCGATCGGTCGCGGCCCAAGTGTTCGCATGCGGCGCAACACTTCTCGACGACCCGTCCGAGCTCGCGGTGCTCTTCGACAAGCGCCGGTGTCACGAGGTGCTGCGGAATGCGGGTGTCGCCGTGCCGTTTTCGCCTACCTCGGGGGTATCGACGCCGGTGCGCGGCTGGGACCACGCGCGCAGCCTGATGGCCGAAGCCGGTGCGAGCCGGGTGTTCATCAAGCTCGCGCACGGTTCCTCGGCGTCCGGTGTGCTGGCCGTCGAAACGGCGAGTGGTGGCCGGGTGCAGGCCACGACGTCCGTGCAGCGGGATGCGCAGGGCAGGCTCTTCAACTCGCTGCGGGTGCGGCGCTACCGCACTGAGATGGAGCTGGCGGCCATGGTCGACACCCTCGCACCGGACGGTCTGCACATCGAACGCTGGCTGCCCAAGGCTGCGCAGGGCGGCCGCAGCGCCGACCTGCGAGTGGTGGTCGTGGACGGCACAGCCACCCATGCCGTGGTGCGGACCAGTCCTTCGCCCATGACGAACCTGCATCTCGGCGGAGCCCGCGGCGATCTCACCGCGGCGCGCACCGCCATCGAGACCGCGGGCGGAAGCTGGGCCGAGATGCTTGCGCTGTGCGAACGCGCCGCCGCCTGCTTCCCGCATTTCTCCCGGGTCGGAGTGGACGTGCTGCCCGGAATAGGCTGGCGGCGTTTCGCCGTCGGTGAGGTGAATGCCTTCGGCGACCTGCTGCCCGGCCTCCGGGGCCTGGACGGCAGCGGCGCGGAATCCGGCGACACCTACGATGCGCAGGTCACCGCCATAGTCCGGAAAGCCAGGAACGAGCACCATGTCAACGCCTAGCGCGCAGCCGGATATGAACGAGGTGATCGGCCGCGACGATCTGCTGCTGGTCACCCTCGATACGCTGCGTTTCGATGTGGCCGCCGAACTGTTCGAGGCGGGCCGGTTACCGAATCTGGCGCGCCATCTGCCCGGCGGGTGGGAGAAACGCCATGCGCCGGGCAGTTTCACCTATGCCTCGCATCAGGCCATATTCGCCGGCTTCCTCCCGACACCCGCGACGCCCGGCCCGCATCCACGATTGTTCGCCTCCCGATTCGCGGGCAGCGAGACGACGGCGGGGCGCACCTTCGTCTATGACACTCCCGATCTCGTCTCCGCGCTGGCCGCGGCGGGGTATCGCACGGTATGCCTCGGCGGTGTCGGCTTCTTCAACAAGCAGGGTGCACTGGGCTCGGTGCTGCCGGGCATGTTCCAGGAAAGCCATTGGGAATCGGAGTTCTCCGTCGCCTCGCAGACTTCCTTCGAGGCGCAGATCGCCCGCGCCGAGCAGGTGATCGCCGAATTGCCGCAGGAGCGCAGGCTTTTCCTGTTCGTCAATGTGTCCGCGCTGCACCAGCCCAATTGGTTCCATCTGCCGGGCGCGACCAGGGATGCGGGGGACTCCCGCGAAACCCATGCCGCCGCACTGGAATACGTGGATCGGCATATCGGCCGCCTGTTCGCCGCCGCCGGAAGCCGCCGCCGCTGCTTCACCATTGTCTGCTCCGATCACGGAACCGCCTACGGCGACGACGGTTTCACCGGGCACCGGCTCGGGCACGAAGCCGTGTGGACAGTTCCCTATGCCCAGTTCTTTCTCGAGGCCCACACATGAGCACGATCACCCGACCGCGTCCCTATCAGAACTACGTCTACGGCTATCCCCACAAGACGGCGTACCGGCCGCTCGGCGCGGACAGTCCGCTGCTGAGCGAGCTGTGGGCGAACGAGCCCAAGGACGCGCTCTCGCTGTACGCGCATATTCCGTTCTGTGAATACCGTTGCGGTTTCTGCAATCTGTTCACCCGAGTCGGCGCGCCCGATGACCTGACCGGCCGCTACCTGGATGCACTCGAGCGGCAGGCCGGGGCGGTGCGGGCGGCCCTGGGCGATGACGGCCCGGTCCGGTTCGCGGCGGCGGCTTTCGGTGGCGGCACCCCCACCTATCTCTCGGCCGCGGAGTTGGCGCGGCTCTGCGATATCGCCGAGCGGCAGATGGGCGCGGATCTGCGGTCGATTCCGCTGTCCGTGGAGACCTCACCGGCGACGGCGACGGCGGATCGGCTCGCGGTGCTGGCCGAGCGCGGCGCCACCCGGGTGAGCATCGGTGTGCAGAGCTTCGTCGATGCCGAGGCCCGGGCGGCGGTGCGGCCGCAGCGCCGGGCGGAGGTCGAGGCCGCGCTCGAAACCATTCGGGCAGCACGGATTCCGATATTGAACATCGACCTGATCTACGGCATCGACGGGCAGACGGAACAGACCTGGCGCACCTCACTGGATGCGGCGCTGACCTGGCGGCCCGAGGAGCTCTATCTGTACCCGCTGTATGTGCGGCCGCTGACGGGGTTGAGCAGACGCGATGCGGATGCCGACTGGGACGAGCAGCGACTGCGGCTGTACGCGTTCGGCCGCGATCATCTGCTCGCACACGGGTATGAGCAGACCTCCATGCGCATGTTCCGCCGAATCGGTTCCGTGAGTGCCGGACCCGGTGACTACGCGTGCCAGACCGACGGCATGATCGGCCTGGGTTGTGGCGCACGCTCGTACACCGCCGGTCTGCACTATTCGTTCGATTACGCGGTCGAGACCCGCGAGGTGCGCGGCATTATCGATACCTACACGCGGACAAGCGATTTCAGTCGCGCCGAGGTCGGTCGCCGGATCGACGAGGACGAGGCCCGCCGCCGCCATCTGCTGCAATCGCTGCTGCAGGCCGAGGGCATGGATATCGCCGCCTATCGCACGCGTTTCGGCGCGCATCCGGCCGAGCACTTCGCCGCGGAGCTACACGAATTCGCCGAATCAGGTTGGCTGGATTCGGGATCGGACCTGCTGCGCCTCACCCCGGAGGGTCTCGCCTACTCGGATGCGCTGGGCCCCAGGCTCTTCTCGCCCGCGGTGCACGCCGCCATGGCGGCCTACGAACCGAAGTGAGCCGATGGACCTGACCATTCTCTACCGCGGCCCGCTGGCCTCCTGCGATTACGACTGCCCGTACTGCCCCTTCGCCAAGCGGCGCGACAGCCGCGAGCAATTGCGAGCCGATCGCGCGGCTCTCGAACGGTTCGCCGCCTGGGTCGCGCAGCAGCACGATGACCGGCTGTCGATCCTGTGCACGCCGTGGGGTGAGGGTTTGGTCCGCTCCTGGTACCGGCGCACGCTGACCGAACTCTCCCATCTGCCGAATGTCGCCCGAGTCGCCATCCAGACCAATCTGAGCTGTCGCACCGACTGGCTCGCCGATGCCGACCCCGGCACCCTGGCGCTGTGGTGCACCTACCACCCGGGCCAAACGCCGTACGACCGCTTCACCGCCAAAATCGCCGACCTCGAACGCCTGGGCATCCGCTTCAGCGTCGGCGTGGTGGGTTTCCCGGAACACCTCGAAGCCGCGCGCCGTCTCCGCGCAGATCTCCCCGGCCATGTCTATCTGTGGGTGAACGCACCGGAGGGACAACAGCTTTCGGAGCAGGAGTCCGCCGACTGGCTGGCCCTGGACCCGCTCTTCGAATACAGCAGACACCCGCACACCTCAGCGGGAATGCCCTGCCGCACCGGGGAATCGGTCATCTCCGTCGACGGTGACGGCACCGTCCGCCGCTGCCACTTCGTCCGCACCGAACTGGGCAACCTCTACGACGGCTCCTACCGCACCGCCCTGACCCCCCGCCCCTGCCCATTGGCCCTGTGCGACTGCCACATCGGCTACGTCCACCTCGAAACCCTCCCGCTCTACGACGTCTTCGCCGGCGGCGTACTCGAGCGAATCCCCCAAAACCTCCCCTGACCCCGAACACCCTCCGCGTCATGCCAACTGGGGCGAACCATCAGCGATGCGCCCCGGCGCTCCAATCAATGGAGCGCCGCATCGAGCGGGCTCTCACGGTGGCCATTCGCGGCGTGTCGCCACCATGAGAGCCCACTCGATGAGTGAACGAGTGGTGGCTCGCGGTAGAGGTCGGGGGCGGTCTGTGCTGATCCCGAACTTGTTGTGCTTCAGGTTCAGTGGGTCAGGGTGACTTTGGCGAGGCCCGTGGGATGGTCGGCGTCGATGCCGAGGGTGCGGGAGATTGCCAGGGCGAGTTGCTGGCCGCGGATGGTGGCCAGTAGGCATTCGCCGAGGTGGGTCAGGGTGGGCCAGGTGAGGGTGGCTTCGTTGGCGGTGCCCGCCAAGACGATCGGGGCGTAGCGGGCGGTGAGGGGGTAGCGGAGGTCGAGGGTGTCGGTGTCGGCGGGGCCGGAGCCGGCCAGCAGGAGGGCGGGGGTGCCGGGGCCGGTGACGGCGATCGGGCCGTGGCGGAAATCGGCGGTGGAGAAGCCGTGTGCCATCAGGCCGGTGGTTTCCTGGAGTTTGAGGGCCGTCTCCAATGCGGCTGGGTAGCAGGCGCTTCGGCCGACGACGGCCAGGCGGTCGACGGTGGCCAGCAGGGCCGCGGCGCGATCGACGCCGGCGGTATCGGTGAGGAGTTGTGCTGCGGCAGCGGGTAATTCGGCGGCCTGCGGGGCGGTCATGCCGCCGGTGCCGAGACCGGAGGCCAGGGCGAGGACGGCGAGCATTTGGCTGGTGACGGTTTTGGTGGCCGGAACCGCGCGCTCCGGCCCGGCCTCGAGCCCGACGGTGTAGTGCGCGGTTCGGGCCAGTGCGGAGTCCGGGTCATTGGTGATCGCGACGACCCGGGCCCCGACCGCCGCGTAGCGCCGGGTGAGGTCGACGATCTCCGGTGTGCGGCCGGACTGCGACAGGGCGATGAGCAGCCAGCCCCGGAAGCCTTCGGGCTCACGGCCGTAGGCGGTCGCCAGGCTGGGTGCGACCAGGCAGGTGGGCAGTCCGGTCTGCAACTCCACGGCGTACCGGCCCAGTAGCGCCGCATGGTCCGACGAGCCGCGCGCCAGGAAGGCGACACCGGCGGGACCGCCGCCGCCGCCGAAGAGCGCGGCGGCCTGGGCGCCGACATCGGCGAAGCGATCGGCCATGGCCGCCAGAACCGCGGGCTGCTGGCGCATCTCGGCATCCATCAGGCGGCCGAGCCGGGTGGCATTCATCAGGGTCCTCCGGTGGTCGATGGTAGTGGTGGCGTACTGGTTTCGGCGGCGAGGGCCAGGGTGACGGCCCCGTGCAGGGAGGCGTCCGCCAGGAAGTGGGCCGCCCGGACCTCGGGCGGGAAGGCGGTGGCGGAGGCCACCAGATCGGTGAGCGGCGGCAGGATGACATCGGCGGCGGCCATCATGCCGCCGCCGATGACTATCCGTGCCGGGTCCACCAGCGCGGCCAGATTGCCCAGTGCGGTGGCAAGGGTTTCCAGCATGTGCCGCACCAGTTTCCGGGCCTCCGGATCGGTGCGCCGGAAGAGCTGTTCGCCGGTGATCTCGGTGCCCAGCGCTGCCGAGGCGCGCTGCGCCAGCCCGCGCCCGGCGACGTACTCCTCCAGGGGGGCGCGCCCGGCGGCGACCGCCCCGACCCGCGCGAAACCGGGGTTCATATAACCGATTTCGCCCGCCGCCGAATGCGCGCCCGGCACCACCTGCCCGCCGACGATCAGCGCGGCCGCAATCCCGGTGCCGAGGCTGACATAGATCCCGGTGTCGATGCCGCGCAGCGCTCCGAACCGGACCTCGGCCAGCGCCGCCGCCCGCACATCATTGGCCACCTGCACCCGCGCCACTCCGAATTCGGCGGCGAGCCGGGCCGACAGCGCCAGCGTTTCCCAACCCGGCAGATTGGGGGTGAGCGCGATGCCGTCGGCCCGGATCACGCCCGGGCACACCGCCGCCCACGCGGTGACCGGCAGACCGAGCCCCTCATGCGCGGCCTGCTCGAGTCGTCGCACGGATGCGGCGGTGCGGGCCAGGATGTGGTCGGGACCGAGATCGGTGCGGGTGTCCAGGCGCTCCCGCTCCAGCACCGCGCCGCGGGCGTCGGCGAGGGCTATCTCGGTCTTGGTGCCGCCGAAATCGACGCCTATGACGGCGAATTCGCTGGCTTCGTGCATGCGGAATCCTCGGAGTCGGCCGGGCCCTGCGAGTGCGTCGGCCCGGCGGGAGCGGGTCAGTCGACGACGGCCTCGGTGGGTTCGGGGTTGCGGTACTCCTCTCGAATGTCCTTGGGGCCGAACGGCCAGACGTGTTCGACCCGGGCCCAGACGGCGAAGGCGACAATGCCCAGCGCGACCCACACCAGCGACCATTCGATGGGATGCACACCCGGATTCGACTTGTCGGCATAGCCGTAGATGACCAGCCAGCCGATCGCGGCGACGATGGCGGGCAGCGGATAGAGGAACATGCGATAGGGCCGGGGCAGATCCGGCTGGCGGCGGCGCAGCACGATGACCGCGGCGATCTGCGCAAAGGCCTGGACGATCACCATGACCGTGGTGAGCAGTGAGATGAGCACCGTCAGCGGTGGATGCGCGGCGCTGGTGCCGATATGGCGGGCCAGCAGGAAGCCGCCCGCGGTGACCACGCCCATGGCCAGCAGTCCGAGCACCGGGAACTCGTGCTTGGGATGCAGCTTTCCGAAGGAGCGGAAGAACACTCGATCGTGTGCCGCGTTGAACGGCACTCGCGAGCCGCCGAGCAGTCCGGTGAAGATCGAGGCGAATGCCGTGATCAGGATGAGTCCGGTGACCACCTGGGCGGCGCCCTTGCCCATGGTGGTTTCCAGTACCGCCGACGCCACCGATTGGGAGGCGACATTGTTCGGGTCGAGCATGTCCTGCCAGTGCGTCACGCCCAGGACGCCGATCTGCATGAGCAGGTAGACGGCCATGACGCCGACGATGGCGAACACGATGGAGCGCGGCAGCACCCGGCCCGGATTCTTCACCTCCGCACCGAGATACGCGCTGGTGTTGTAGCCGAGGTAGTCGTAGATGCCGATGGTCAGGCCGGAGGCGAAGCCCAGCCAGAAGCTGCCGTGGCCGAGTTCGACGGCGTGCTCGGGCCAGGTGAAGGCCAGGTCGGGATGGAAATGCGTGAACGAGGCCAGAATGACCGCGCCCACCGAGATGATCATGATCGTCCACATGACGACGGTGATCTTCCCGATGCTCTCGACCCGCCGCCACAGCAGCAGCACCACCGCGACGACCACCGCGATGCCGACCAGATCGCCCTGGCCGGTGCTCATGGACGGCCACAGGTAGCCCAGGTACTGGACCAGTCCCTGCACGCCCGTGGACATGATGAGCGGGATGAAAAGCATTGCGGTCCAGACGAACAGGAACGGCATGAGCCGTCCGCTGCGGTACTGGAACGCCTCGCGCAGATAGATGTAGGTGCCGCCGGCGCCGGGCAGCGCGGCGCCGAGCTCGGCCCAGATGAGGCCGTCGACGAGGGCCAGTACCGCGCCGGCGACCCAGCCGATGACGGCCTGCGGGCCGCCGAATGCCGCGACCATCAGCGGGATGGTGACAAAGGGGCCGATGCCGACCATCTGACTCATATTGATGGCGGTGGCCTGGAACAGGCCGATTCTTCGGGGGAGTTGGCGGGGGCCGGACATGGGTTCCTCCGGTGGGAGCGGAGCGAGTGGTTTAGTAAAGTTAAATTCCTTTACTATTGGCGTCAAGAGGTCATCAAGATTCGACTGCCTAGAGTTGGGGCGGCAACCCGAGCGAGAAATGGAAGGCGATGGACGAAGTCCCCTGGAACCGGCAACGCCTGCGCAGCAATAACGAATGGCTCCTGCTCGAACAGCTGCGCACCGCGGGCCCGTCGAGCCGTGCCCAACTCGCGAGGGACACCGGACTTTCCAAGCCCACGGTGTCCAGTGCCCTTGCGGCACTGCAGCAGAGCGGGCTGGCCCGGGAGAGGGGCACGGTGTCCCCGGAACGTGGCCGGACCGCGGTGCTCTACGAGCCCGATCCGACCGCCGGATATGTGCTCGGCATCGATATCGGCCGCGCCAATCTGCGTGCCGCCGTCGCCGACATGTCGGGAAAGGTGCTGGCGCGCACCGATATCGCGAACCGGGCGCGCACCGCGACCGCTGTCGCCGACAGCGCGGTGCAGGCCGCCGAAGAGGTGCTGGCCGCTGCGAATGTCACGGCCGATCAGGTGATTCACGCGGCGCTCGGCAGTCCCGGCGTCTTCGATCCCGAGGACGGCCGCATGCACTTCGCGGTGAACCTGCCCGGCTGGGGTCGTGCCGGACTGCTCGACACCATCCGGCAGCGGCTCGGCGGGCCGGAGCTGTCGGTGCATAATGACGCGAACCTCGCGGCGCTGGGCGAATACGTGTTCGGGGTCGGTCGCGGCAGCCGGTTGTTCGTCTACGTGCTGATCGGCACCGGGCTCGGTGTCGGCATCGTGTCGCAGGGGGAACTGTTCACCGGCGCGCACGGGGCGGCGGGTGAAGTCGGGTTCCTGCCGACGACTTTCGGTGTCCCGGAGGTTGATCCGCCGCGCCGGGGTGCCCTCGAGGAGGCGGTGTCGGCGGAGGCTGTGGTGCGCGCCGCCCGGGCGCAGGGGATGACGGGACGTCTCACCGCCAAGCGTGTTTTCGAACAGGCCCGTGCGGGACACCCCATTGCCGCGAATGTCGTTCGGCAGGAAGGCGAACGCGTCGCCCTGGTGGTAGCCGCGGTGACAGCGGTACTCGACCCGGATGTGATCGCCCTGGGCGGCGGGCTCGGCCACAGTGCCGACCTGTACCTGGACCAGGTCCGCGAGGCTCTGGCCCGATCGACGCCGTTGCGGCCCCGGGTGGCCTCCAGCGAATTAGGCGACGATGCAGTGCTTTTGGGGGCCATAGCCACCGCGCTGCGCGTTGCTCGACCTCAGGTCTTCGACCGCAGAACGGCACACTGACGGCACCATCGGATACGCAGGAGCGCCGCAGGCTCTCGGCCTGCGGCGCTGTGCTTTTCGGTTGTCGGTCACTGCCCTCAGGCTCCGGTATTGACCGGCAGCGAGATGACGAGGTCCTGTTCGTTCTGGGGGAGGTAGTGCACCTGCACCACCCGGCCGATCTGGACGAGGCCGACCTGGGTCGGGGGCAGGAACTTTTCGGTGCGGGCCTCGAAGTTGCTGCCGTCGGGGCGGGTGACGATCAGGGTCAGGTCCAGGCGGGGGTGGCCGTCGCGGATTTCACCGGGGACCGAGAGCGCGCGGACGACGGCCTGGGCGGGAATGCCGTTGCGGGCGATATTCAGCTTGGCCTCGGTGGTGATGCCCTTGCGAATCATGGCCTGGTTCATGGCATCCTGCGCTGCGGCGCTGTTGCCGGAGAGGTCGATCTCCACCCGGCCGGGGCGGTCGGGCAGATAGCGGACGGGCAGCACCACACCGGGGCGCAGCAGGGCCAGTTCGGTGAACGGCACGATCATCTTGGCGTAAGCGGGGAAGGTCTTGCCGTCGACGCCCTCGACCCGGAAGTCGATGCGCACCTGCGGCTGCTCATTGAGGGAGACGCCGGTATTGCGCACCGATTCGACGGTGCCGAGACCGATCGGGCCGTGCCGGAACTCTGAGCTGTTGTTGCCGGTCAGGGCCGACATGATGCTGTCGCCGGTGAAGGCGAAAACGATGGGGACGATGGTGAGGGCGGCGATCGGGAGCCCCATCTGCCAGCCGACCCAGGGGAGGAAGTCATCGGAGGTGAGGCCGTGCCACAGGTAGTAGGCGACCGACAGCACCAGGAACGCGGCGGCGGCAATACGGATCGGAGTCTTCATGATTTCCTCGAAATCAATTGCTGGGCAAGAAGTATGAGTCCCGCTCATGCCCGGAGCGGCATGAGCGGGGCGGGTGGAATCGCCGTTGCGCGGGATCAGCCGCCGACGATGCTGGAGCAGGCGAAGGTGATGTCGAACTTCGAGTTCTTGACTCCGGCAGTCGGATTGGTGAGGTCGGGGGCGCCGACACCCTCACCGGTGACGTGATAGGTATTGCCGCTCTTGGTGACCGTGGCGGAGCCGCCGGGAGCGCCGTTGCCGTAGCCGACCGCGTACGGCATTCCGTTCTGGCCGCCCTTGGAGCCGGCGATGCCGACCGCCTGCACGGTGTTGTCGCCGACGATGGCGGCGCTCACGCTGAGCTGGCCGTAGGTGGAATTGCCGGTATCGGTCAGGGCCAGGGCCAGGGTGCCGCCCTGCTTGGCGCAGGTGGTGGTGAAGTTGGCGGTCAGGGCATTGCCGTCGACGGAGGCGCTGGACTTTCCGGCGGGTGCGGCGGTGCCGGGTGCGGCCGAGGTGGCTGCGGAGGCCGACGTGGTGGGGGCCGCCGAGGAGGAGGGTGAGCTGCTGGAGTTGCTACTGCAACCGGTGACCAGCATCGCGGTGGCGGCGGTGGCGGCGAGGGCGGCGGTGGTCAGGCGAATCGACTTGGTGTTCATGGTGGTTCCTTGTTCTCTGGTTCGGTTCGCTGTCGGAGCCGATGAGAGAACCGTAGGAAGCACCCCACGCCCTACCGATACCAACTTTCAGCGCGCGAGAGTGGGGGAAACTCCGCTAACCTGGGCGAATGCGACAGCCGCGGGCAATGGTGCTTGATGAGGTCTGGCGCCGGCTGGCCGGTGTCGAAGCCTTGAGCGGGCCGAATGGCGGTCCGCTGCGCCGCACCGTGAAGTTGATTCTGGATCCGCTGGTCATCCGCCCGGTGCAGCATCCGCTGTGTGCGGGCACGATCCTGACCGCCGACGGGGCGGTACTGCTGGCAACCCGCATCCACGCCGCCGCCGACGTCCTGCGGGCCACCGCCGCCTGGTTCACCCTGCTCAAGCAGACCCGGCGGGCGCTGCGCATCACCGAGGGCAATGCGCAGGATCTGTACTTCCAGCGCTGCTTCGAGCTGGCGACCGTCTCGGGCATGCCGAACGCCGCGCGGGACGGGGCCGCGGCCGAGGCCGCCCTGCGGGAGATCCACGATCTGACCGCCGGGCGCACCACCCAGGCACTGAAGGAGTATCTGACCGATCCGGCGCGGGCACGCGAGGTGAGCGAGCTGATCGGGACGGCCTGGCGGCGGCGGCCGCTCACGGCCACCCCCGACCACGCGCAGGCGCTGGCCGAACTGCTCGATGGCTGCGCGGCGGCGCGGCTCGGTGACGGCGGTAAGGACGTCGATATCGACGATCTGGTGGCTGCGTCCATGGGAACGCACAGCGGGATTCGGCTGTGGCGGGAGGAAAACGGCGGTGCGGCAGCGGAATTGGGGCTGACCACGCATCCGCTGCCGCAGCCGCCGCGGGTGGGGGAGTCGGCCTCGAAGGCGAGCCTGAGCCTGCCGTTCGACCGCACCATTCACGAGCGGGTCTTCACCGTGCTGCAGGCCGCCAGCGAACGCGCCGACCTGCCGCCGATTCCGGAGCTGGTGGACGCCGAGATCGCCCGGGCCTGCGCGCCGTGGGCGCTGCTGGACGAATCGCTGCGGGTCACCGCCGCCGCGGGCACCGTGCTCGCCATCCAGTTGCGGCCCATCGACGAGGACCGGGCCGTCGCGACGGCGGGCGCCGCGCGGGTGATCAATGGGCGTTGGCAGCGGGAAGCGTATGTCCTGCAGGCTCGTAGGATGGTGGTGCGGTCGGATGCGACGGCGGGACCGCTGGCGGTGATCGCGGCGGATCTCCAGGTGCCCTGGCGGCCGTATCTGCGCCGGCTCTGGCCGCGGCTACACGGGCGCGATGTGCGGGAAATGCCGGTGTACGCGCCGGATGAGCTGTGGGATCTGCTCGATGGCGTGGCGCGTTCGGTGATTCTCGATCACCGTATGCGGGTGAAGCGGGCCTTGGCGGCGACAGCGGTCGCGGCCGAACTCGATGACCTGGAATCGAGGGTGGGATGAGCGGCTCGGCATTGCAGATCCGGCGCTACGGGGGCGGGCTGAGCGGCATTGTGCCCGCCGGCGCCGCGACGGTGCTCGATGCGGCGGCCGAGGTGGACACCATGGTGCTCGAGGTCACGGGTGGCTATCTGAGCTGGAGTGTGCTTGCCGGGCAATCGGTTCCGGCGGCGGTGATCGACGATCTGGAGCTCGCGCAGGAGTGGGTGTGGGCCATGTACGGCGCGCCGATCGCGCTCGCTCTCGATCGGGACCAGGCCGGCGAGGCGACGGCGGCGCCCGCGCTACCGGCGCTGGCGGTGAGCGCCTGGCGACTTGCGTACGCGCACTGGGCGGCTCGATGGTGGCCCGCCTCGACGCTGGATGGGATCGCGCCGCTCGATGCGGGGCTGCTGGAGCGCGATATCGCGGCGCTCACGCTGGAGTGCGAATCGCTGGTGGATGGCGCGGACGCTCTGGTTCCGGCGGTGGCCCAGATGGTCGAAACTCGTTTGCGGGCTGCGGATTACGCATTGGCTGCGGGTGAGAAGACAGCCGATGGGCTGGTGCTGGCGCGCGGGGTCGGCGGCTGGGATTGGCGGCGGTGCCCGCCCGGGCTGGTGGATGCGTCCGAGCGGGCGGTGTCCTGGCAGGCGGTTCGGGAGGCGGGTGCGACGACCGTGGCGGTCAGCGCGGTGGCGGCCCCGGGAGTTCCCGCCGACGTGCCCGCGCATCTGCGGCCGTGGGCGCGTATCGATACCGGTGCGGGCGTGGGGGAGATCGCACTACGCGCCGAGGGCGGCGCCTGGGTCGGCGAACTCGCCGTGGCCGGTGCGGATCCGAGTGTGCACGTGGATATTCACGTGCCCGGGTTCGGAGTGAACCCCGGCTCTGATTCCACCGAAATGCGGCAGCGGATTCGTGCGTTCGCGGTCGAGCGCTTGCGGCGCACCGCCGTTCCGGGCTCGGTCGACGGGGCGCCCGATGCCCCGCTGCTCGCCGAGATCGCCGCCGCCGCCGACGATTCGGACTTCTGAGTTGGTGAGCACAACCGGCCGGGGGGCCGCCGACGAATCCGCGGTACTGCGCGCCGGGGCCGAGGCGATGGCGCGCGGTGAACTGGGGGAGGCGCTGCGGATCTTCGAGGATGCCGTGCGCACCGAGACCGGGGATATCCAGGTGTGCGCCATGGTCAATGCCGCCTGTGTGGCAGATCAATTGGGTGATCACGCCGGTGCGGTGGTGCGCTTCCGGGACGCGCTGGGACAGATGGGTCCGCAGGCGCCGCGGATGCGGCCGGCCGCGCTGATCAATCTGTCCCAGGCCCTGCAGCGCCTGGGTGATCTGGACGGTGCGCAGGAGGCGCTGGAGCAGGCGCGCGAATTACTGAGCGCCGATACCGCGCCCGGTGAGCTGCGGTACGCCTGTCTGGTGTCCTTGACCGCGGTGGCGCTGCATCGGCAGCAGTGGGCGCGCGGGATCGAGCTGGCCAATGAATCACTGGATGCCGCAATTCATTTCGCGCCCGGGCAGGTCGGGCATTCGCTGATGAATCTGGCGACCGCGCATTTCGAGACGGGACGCTGGGAGCTGGCGGAGGATTTCGCGGGTCAGGCGCTGGTCGCCTTCGAGGCCGCGGCCGACCACGACGGTGTCGCAGAGACCCGCCAGAACCTGGCCGTGATGTACACGCGCTCCAGCCGTTTCGACGATGCGGAGCGACTGCTGATCACCGCGCAGGAGTATTTCGAGGCGGCCGGATATGCGCATCGCGCCGGAATCGGCTGGAAGGTCATGGGTTTCATTGCCGAGGACCGGGACCAGCCCGAGCTGGCGGTCACCCGATACCGGCAGGCGCTGCAGCGTTTCGACGAATCCGGTGCGGTGGTGGACGCCGCCGATGTGCGGACCCGGCTGGCGACCGTCGCCTTCGCCACCGGACGGCTGGAGGAGGGCGAAGCCGAATTGGCCGCCGCCCGCAGCACCTATGCCGAACACGGCCTGGGTCTGCTGTGCGCCCAATTGGATTACTGGCACGCGGGATTGGCGGAACCGCTCATCGATTCGGTGCCCGGCCTGCTCGCCCAAGCCGTGGACCTGGCCATCCCCGCGGCCCTCGCCCTCGACGCGGTTCGCTACGAACTCCCCGACGGCGCACAGCGCGAAACCTGGAACCGCCGCATGGCCGATCCGGCCCTGCGCCTGGCCTTCCGCTACGCCTACCTCTCCGGCGACGCCCTGCTGGTCGCCGACCTCATCGAAACCGCCTGCGCGGGAACCACCCTCGATATCGGCAGGCTCTCCGCCGCCCCGCCCCGCCTCCCCCTCGACACCCTGGACCCGCTCGCCCCGCCACCGGCCAGCTCCGCCCCGGTGAACGACGCCCTCCAACTCGGCACCGCCCTCGCCTCGGTCGCCGCCGGCGCCGGGCTCCCGGTCACCCCGCCCCCACAGGTCGCGGTCGCCCCCGACGGCCACATAGCCCTCGCCGGCTGGATAGCCGCCGCCGAAGAGCGCTACGGCCGCCGCATCCGCGACGATCGGGTCGTCCAGGCATGACGCGGGCCGGAACATTCGTCGCCGAACGGCCGGATCGCGTGCGCGGCTGGGATATACGAGCAGCGCTACGGCCGCAATCGCCGCGACGAGTGCGTCGCTGGTGCGTGACAGAGGGCCGATATCCGTCGGGATGGATGGCAGCGGGCCGTCAGCGGTATGAGCGGTTCGAAGCGACGGTATCCGCTGTCGGACGAGAGGTTCGGGCATGACAGGGGTGCAGCCGACCGCGTATGTGCGGATGGCGGATGCGGGGGATTTGTATCTGACGTGGCGGTGGGTCGATCACGATGCGCCCGGGGGTGTGGGGGTGGTTCCCGAGGCGCAGGTGGAGAAGGCGGTGCAGCGGTTCGCCGGGGCGCTGCCGGCGCCGGGGGTGGGGGGTGGGCTCGAAGCAGCGCTCACCAGTGGGGAATTGGCGTCCTACGAGGCGGAAAATGCCTTGGCGCAGGTGCTTTCGGCGACCTTTCTGCCGCATCAGCTGGCGGTGGCGCTGTACGAGCTGCATGTGCGGGGCGTGCGGCCGCGATTGCGGATTCAGCCTTCGCCGCGGGTGGCGCAGATTCCGTGGGAGTTGCTGGCGCCGGATCCGGGGCTGCGGCTGGTGGATATCGCCGAGGTGAGTCTGCTTGCGCCGCCGGGCATTGTGCATGCGCCGGCCCGGGTGGCGCGGTCCTGGGCGCAGACCCGGGAGCAGCCGGTGGTCGCCGTGCTCGATCCCCGGGTGCCGGGATTCCGGGCCGATTCCGCGCTGGGCTCGGTGCTCGGGCGGATGGATGCGGACGCGCCGCTGGCGGCCCTGGTCGCCGCTCTCGCGGCGCGGGATCGATTGGTGCCGAGGGTGAGTGATCCGGTCGCCGCATTCCGGCGCACCGATGTGGATCGGGTGTGGCTCGGCGAGGTATTGCGCGCCGGCGCGGCGCGGCTGCTGTACGTGGGGCATGTGACGGCGGCCCCTCCGTCCTCCGGGCAGAGCGAGTCCGCCACCATGCACCTGGCCTGCACGGCCGGCACCGTGGGATTCGCACCCGCGCAGCGTGATCACCGGCCGCTCTCGGCGCGGGATCTGCTGCTCGGCACCTATACGCTGTCCGCCGAACCGCGCAGCGGCCCGCAGTTGTGGCCGATTCCGAGCCGGGTGGCACTGATCGCCTGTGAGAGCGGCGGCGATCTGCGCTTCGGTGAGGCGCTCGGCCTGGTCGCCGCAATGCTCACCGGCGGTGCGGAACTCGTGACGGCGGGACGCTGGGCACTGCCCACAGATCTGGCTTTCCAGCGGCTGGGCGGCGCGGGGCCGGAATGCCGTCCGCTACAGGAGGCGGTGTGCGCCATCGATGCCGCCCACGAGCAGACAGATCCTGTTGCGGCGCTCAATGATTGGCAGCGGAGCCGGTTGGCGGCCTGGCGTGCCACCGGCGGCATCGAGCACTCACCGCTCGTCTGGGCCGCCTTCGCGACGGTCGATGCCCGCTGACAGGTCAGCGGGCATCCATGCGGGGCGCGAGCCGTCAGAACGTTGTGCTGGAAGGCACATTCACCCAGCTGGGTGCGGCGGGGTCGAGAACCAGGTGCTGTGGCCGGAGCTGTGATTCCAGCAGCAGTGCGGGAATCATCATGCCCTTGGGGAAATTGGCGGCGTAGATATCGACGCGCAGCCGGTGACCCGGTTGCAGCACCGCATCGGTCGGCTCCAGTCCCACCTCGAGTGTGGTGGGCTCGCCGGGCACGATGGCCTGCCGATCCTCCAGTGTGAGGGTCGGGAAGGGGGCGGTGTAATCGCCATTGGGCGACTTCTTGCTCTTGTCCTCGTCGAGCTTGCGCAGTGACGCGGTGAGCTGTCCGGTGGTCAGTACGGTCGACTGCCCGTCGGGCGCAACATCATTGAGCGTGGCCGACCAGTATCCGTCGGTCGCGTCCAGGACGGTGTTCAAGTGCACGTTCACCGATCCGGAGATGGCGGTGGGCGCGCCGACGGGTTGTCCGGTGAACGTGAGCGCCGCGACCTCGGCGAGTCGGGAATCCTTGCCGCAGGCATCGATAATGCCCAGGACCCCCGCGGTGCCCTGTGCTCCGTCCCGAGAGCACACGGTGGACAGGCCGGGCGAGACGGTCAGCGTCGTCGGCTCCGAAGGTGCTGTCGCACTGAGTGATCCATCGTGCACGACCGTGCCCGCGGTGCCGCTCGGATCGGCCGACAGGTACTGGCGTGCGTACGTCATTCCGGCACGCGGGTACCGGTCGCTGCTGGTCCACCCGCCACCCTGCTGGAACAGGGTCGCCGGGCTGTACGCATCGATACCGTTGTCGATTCCCTTGAGCCACTTGTCGAACCAGGCATGCTGCAGAACGTCCAGGCGCGGCGGCGCACCGGCGACACCCAGTCCGGAACCGAGCGTGACGTGGTACCAATCGCCCATCAGCAGCTTCTTCTGATCGGCCGGCAGCGGAATCGCGTTGTAGGCAGTCGATTCCGAGTTGTTGAAGATATCGTGCCAGCCGCCGACGATGAAGGTCGGCGCGGTGATCCGATCGGGATGTCCGGTGATCCCGGACCGGAACGGGCCCTCGGGATCCAGAAGTTGTTTCATATCAGCGGGTATCGCGTCGACCGATGGCACGACGAGAGCGCGCAGCAGGGTGTCGATGAAAGTGATGGGGCTGGCAACCCGGTCGGCGAGCCACTTCCAATCGAAGTTGCCGGTGGCGATCGAGGACAGATCCGGCAACCATTTGGCCGTATTGACGGCGAGCAGCCAGAACGGGACGAACCCGATATCGAATCCGCCACCGGGCGCGACGGTATCGCGGAGCAGATCGCTGCCGGGAACGACGGAGAACACCGCCTTGACCGATTCGGGTTGCTGTTCGGCGCCCTGCAGTGCGCTGATGCCGCCATTGGAGACGCCCGCCAGTCCGATTTTGCCGTCGGACCACGGCTGATTCGCTGCCCACTGCGCGATTTCGGCGGTGTCCTGCTGTTCGCGTTCACCGAAGACCGGCCAGACGCCCTCGGAGAATCCGGTGCCGCGGACATCGGCGACTATCTCGGTGTACCCGCTCTGGATCAGATGGCGGTCGGCCGCGACCACGCGCCCGCCGCCTCCGGACAGCACCTTGATCTGATCGCCGAGGCTGGACAGCGGTGTGCCATTGAGGTCGAACAGATCGAATCGGTTGATCAGATCGGTGACGCCGTCGAACAGGCCGGGGATCGAGACGGCCGAATCCAGCAGCATGTACGCGAGTTTCGTGTACGGGGTCATATTGACGATGGTCGGCAGCGGGGTGTCCACAATGTGGCCGGCCGCGTCCATCGGCCGATACACATTGGACTTCAGGACGGTTCCGTCGCTCATGGTGATCGGGACATCCCAGTCGACATGCACGCCCGGATACTGTGGCGGCCCGTCCTGTGCGGCCGTCCACGCGGCGGCGGGGTCATTGTCCGGCGGATCGGCATGGGCCGCCGGAACCGTCAGTGTGGTCAGCGCCAGTGTGGCGACGACCGCGGCAGCGCTTGCTGCCCCTAATCGTGCGAACAACCTCATCGAAACCCGACCAGCCCTTCGTTGGACATCCGCTGTAGAGGCGGATAAAAACAGTGCTGTACCTCACTACCTGTCGGGTACCGTAACGTTCCTCACTATCGAGGGCAAGCAAAACGGCTGGGCCGGTTCTCATTACGGGTGGCGCGGCATGACAATCGCGCAGTTCACGGTTGCTATCGTGTCGAGGTGAAGGTGTCAGTTCCCGACGACCGGTTGCCGCGCGGCCCGCACCGGTTGACGCGCGCAGAGGTAGCCGAATCGCAGCGCGGGCGCCTGTTCATCGCCATGCTCGATGCGGTCGCCGAATCCGGCTATCACCCGGTTACTGTCGCGGATCTGGTGGCGCGGGCCAAGATCTCCCGCCGCACCTTCTACGAGTTGTTCGATTCGAAGGAGGAATGCTTCGCCGCGGCCTTCGAAACGGTCGTCGAGGTGGCGAACGGGCGGCTCACCGCCGCGATCAAGGCTGCGGGCCAACTGGATTGGCGGCAGCTCGTCTGCACCTCGCTCACCGCGTACTTCGACATTCTCGCGGAGGAGCCGGCCATAGCGCGGGCGCTGCACGTGGAGGCGCTCATCGCGGGTCCGCCGCTGGCCGGATACCGCAGGCGTCTGATGACGGTGTTCGCTGATCGCATGCGCGCGGCGCGGGAACTCGCCGTGCAGCAGGGCGAGCTCAGCGGGCAGCTGCCGGAGGTGGTCTACGACTTCCTCATCGGCGGTATCGACGACCGCATTCGGGAATGCATGCAGACAGTCGGACCGGCCGCGCTGCCCGGCCTCGCACCGCCGCTGTGCTCGATCGCGCTGACGCTCCTGGACTGCGACGCCCCCTGAGCCGTAGAGGTGAATTCACCCGCTTCGGGTGAGGCCGCTCCTGACCGATCATGCCAGCGTGGAGTGTCGGCTCACTGCCCCAGCGCACTGCTGGCAAACTGTCGGCGCTCGTGATCGTGTCGCGCCAGTCGCGCTGAGGCAAGGAGTCCGATGACTATTCGCAGCAGGATGTGTTCACGACGGGCATGGGCGGGAGCTACGGCAACCACGCTCGCGGTGGTCCTGGCCGCGGTGGGATTGAGCGCCTGCGGTACAGATTCGTCATCGAGCGATAGTTCGGCAACTTCGACCGCCGCGGCCTCGGACGATCCGAAAGACATTGCGGCCGATGCCTTCACCTTCGGCTATCCGCTGGTCCTGATGGACGCCACCCGCGCCTCGGCGGCGGCGGCCAATCACTTCGATCACGCCGATACCCTGCCGACCCCCGCCGACCGGCAGGTGGTGCGGTTGAATCTGGACACTTTCTACTCGCAGGCCTGGCTGGATGTGAAGAACGAGCCCATGATTCTCCAGGTGCCGGAGATGGACCCGAATCGGTACTGGCTCATGCAGTTCCTGGATGCCTGGTCCAATACGAAGCAGGACCCCGGCAGCGTCGATCCGCAGCTGCGCTCGGGCGCGAAGACCGGTCCCTTCACCTACGCGATCACCGGACCGGGCTGGACGGGCACGCTGCCGGATGATGTCACCCCGCTGGCCATGCCGACCGATACCGCATGGCTGCTGGGCCGCGTACAGATCAACGGGCCCGGCGATGTCGAGAATGTGAAAGCCGTTCAGAGCCGGATGAAGCTGGTGCCGCTGAGTCAGTGGGTGAGCGGCAATCATGACAATCCTCCCCCCGCGGCCCCGAGTGACAAGTCGATCAACCCGTCCCGGCAGGTCGCGCAGATGGACGGTCCGGCCTTCTTCGCCAAGCTGAACGAACTCATGGTCGCCGACCCGCCCGCCGCGGCCGACGCCCCGGCCATGGAGCGATTCGCCAAGATCGGCGTATCGCCCGGCGGCACCGCGGACAAGGTCTCCGCCGATGTGCTCAACGCCGGCGAAGCCGCGGCCAAGACGACCATCGCCAATTACCGGAATCCGCAGATGAAGGACGAGAACGGGTGGGATTTCGCCACCAATGTCGGTGCCTACGACACCGATTACCTGCTGCGCGCCAATATCGCCCTGCAGGGCCTGGGCGCGAACCTGGCCAAGGATGCCGTCTACCCGACCGTCTTCAGCACCGCCGACGACAATGGCACGCCGATTCGCTACATCCTGCACTTCCCGGACGGTCAGCTGCCGCCGGCCCATGCCTTCTGGTCGATCACCGCATACGACGCCGACAGTTTCCTCATCGACAATCCGGCCGGCATCTACGCGATCGGCCATCAGATTCCGGTGGTGAAGAACGCCGACGGTTCGGTGGATATCACTGTGCAGAACGCGGATCCGGGCACCGCCGTCCCGCCCGGCAACTGGCTGCCCATCCCGGTCTCGGGCCGGTTCTCGCTCACCCTGCGGCTCTACGCGCCGGATCAGAAGGTCATCGACGGCACCTGGAAGCCACCGGCGCTGCACAAGGTCGCCTGAGAAATACGGCGTCCCGCTCAGCCGGATTCCCAGGGTCTTGCCAGGCTCCTCGGATGGGTCCTTGAGGAATACCTCGTTCGATAGGTGAATGAATCGTATTGCTGCGATTCATCGCTAGAGAGAAAGGAATTCCGATGCTCTCCAACCTGATGAGGACGTCCGGGACCCGAAAGATCGCTGTCCGCGTTGCGTTCGCGGGTGTCCTCGCCGCGGTGCCGCTTACGGCGCTGGCCATTCCGGCCTCGGCCGATGCCACCGTGCCCAGCGCCACCGATGTCGATTGGCACCACCACGATTGGGATCATCATGGCGATCACCATGACTGGGATCACCACGACCACGACTGGAACAACCCGGGCGACTGGAACCAGGGCATCCCGTTCCCGGTTCCGTTCAACACCGGCTCCGCCGGGTAACGAGCGCTGCCTGAAAGGCCCCGTCCGGTCCCAGAGGACCGGACGGGGCTTTCTCATGCGGGCCCGAAGTTACTGCGACTGACCGCAGTTCGAGCAGAAGGCCGTGCCCACCTGGAGCTGATGCCCGCAGCCCGTGCAGTGCGCGCGCATATCGAGACCGGTCCCGCAGGTGCCGCAGAAGCGACCACCCGTGGTGGTGGTCCCGCAGGTCGGGCAGGTGACCCGGGCCGGTGTGGACAGATCCTGGTTCTGCGTCCAATTCTGCTGGTGCGCGGCATCGCGGATCTGCGAACCGCGCGCCTCGGCCTGCGCCTGCGCGATCTGATTGGCGACCAGCGGCGAACAGCGGGTGCACTGGCTGACATGGTCGTTCCAGCAGATGCGGGCGCACACCCAGGACCCGCAGCCGCTGCACAGCCGGAAGTCGTCCTTGACGTGCGCGACCGCGTTGTTGAACGCCTTGTCCTTGGTGGCCGAGGCCGAGCCGCCACCCCAGGTATTGGAGAAGTCCTCGGCGGCGTTGGACACCTTGGTGATCGAACTGAAGTGGTCGCCGAGCAGATCTCGCACCACGCGCAGCGCGCCGCGCCCTCGCGAGAGGTAGTTCTGTTCGAACGGGGATTTGTAGGCGGTGCTGCAGCGATCGCAGCGGAACTCCCACTGGAACCCATTGTCATTGGACTCGTCGTAATAGGAGCTGGTGAAGACGACCGGTGCGGCCATGATCGGGCGATTCCTTTGCGGCTGAGCGGACTACGTACGCACGCGCCCGAAACCCCCGGACCACGTATCGTCAGCTTCTTATCGTATGCCCGGGTGGGTGCGCAACACGGGGAACCGGTGGGAGGCCGCTGTTTACCGCCGCGGCGATAGCGGGAGTGTCGCTGTAGTGCGCCCCTGGAAGTTCCGCCCCGATAATTCGGGGGTCACGGAAAGATAACGAGCCGCTCTACCTGCCGATGTCCCGAATGGGACTTCGGGAGAGGTGGTTTGGTGTGATTCGGACTTGGACGGTCGGTATTGTGACGGTGGTCGCCGCCGCAATGCTGCTGGTCGGTGCGCCCGGCGTGCGGGCCGATCCGGCGCAGCTGCAGCAGTGTGCGGTCAGCTCCGGCCGAACGCCGGAGACCGCGGCACCCGAAGCGGTGGGGCTGGATTCGCAGCGATTGCAGCAGGCGATGGGGTTCGTGGCCGATCCTTCGCGGTTCACGGTCTCGGTGTATCGGAACAACTGCCTGGTGGCGAGCGGGCCGAACAATCAACGCGCGGGCGGGATGCCGTGGAATCTGTGGAGCAGCACCAAGAGTGTGGTGTCCATGGTGGCGGGGCTGGCGGTGGATGCGGGGCGATTGCGCATCGATGATCCGATCGACAGGTATCTGCCTGCGGGGCTGGGGGATTCGGCACATCGCGCGATCACCGTGCGCAGCCTGCTGACCGAGACCTCCGGTATGGAGGTGGCGGTGGCCTCGGAGGGGGTCACCGGGCTGGTGCAGCTCGATCCGAATGTGGTGGCGCAGGCGCTCGCCATGCCCATCGTGCACCCGCAGGGCACCCAGTGGCAGTACAGCCAGCGGGCCGTCGACCTGCTGGCCTATGTGGTGCAGCAGGCGGTGGGGGAGGACTTTCAGGCGTTCGCGCAGCGAAAACTCTTCGAGCCCTTGGGGATCGAGCGCACCGATTATCACTGGGCGCGGGATCGCAGCAACAACACCTACGGTTACGCGCATCTGGTGCTGCCGCCCGATGACTTCGTCAAGCTCGGACTCCTGGTTGCCAACCATGGGAATTGGCATGGCACACAGGTGATTTCCGCCGACTATCTGACCCAGGCCACCACGCCGATCGCCGCCAACGACTGCTACGGCTTCCTCTTCGTGGTCAATGGCCCGGACTGCGGGTCGATCTTCCCCGGCATGCCCGCCGACGCCGTGCAGATGTCGGGAATGATGCGGCAGGACAACACCATTGTGCCGAGCCTGGGCCTACTGATCAGCTGGACCGGGGTGACGGTGCCCGGTGGTTCGGTGAGCTTCCCGCACGAGGCGATGCGTTCGCTGACCGCTGCCTTCCGGGATCCGGTGCTGCCCGATCCGGGGCCCTATGTGGCCGGGCCGGATATCAGCCTGTCCGATCCCATGATCTCCAATCCGGACGCGACTCTCGCCGCGCTGGGTCTGGGGCCCATGGCCTATCCCGGCTGTGGGTTGCTGACCTGCCTCGACAAACCGCTGGCGCCGCCGGTGTCGGATTGGCCGCCCGGCTGCTACATCGTCGGCTGCTTCGGAACCGATCCCGCGACGCCGGGCATTCGGTAGGACGTATCCCGGTTACCGCGTGGCTCGCCCGTCACATCTACTGACCATATACCCCCGGAGGGTATATGGTCAGGGTATGGACCAGAAGAACGGGCATAGCGGTCACGCCGAGATGGACCACTCCGCCATGGATCACTCCACGCACGCGGTAATGGATCACGCCGCGATCGCCGACACCACGCATGCGGATATGGACCATGCCGCCATGGGGCACGCCGGGCACGGCGGCATGTCCATGGACGAGATGGCCGAGGACATGCGCAATCGATTCCTGGTCGCGCTGGTCTTCTCGGTGCTGGTGATGTTCTGGTCGCCGATGGCGAAGGATATGTTCGGGCTGGATCTGCCGACCCCGTTCGGGCTGCGGCAGGACATCTGGGCGCTGATTCTGAGCCTGCCGGTGATCTTCTACTCCTCGGCCATCTTCTTCACCGGTGCGGTGGCCGCGCTGAAGGCGCGCACGCTCGACATGATGGTGCTGGTCGCGGTCGGCATCGGCGCGGGCTGGCTGTACTCCCTCGCCATCACCCTGACCGGCGGCGGTGAGGTGTTCTACGAGGCCTCCACCATGCTGGCCACCTTCGTCCTGCTCGGGCACTGGTTCGAGATGCGGGCGCGCGGCGGGGCCAATGACGCCATTCGCGCGCTGCTGGATCTCGCGCCGCCGCAGGCCGTGGTGATCCGAGACGGGCAGGAGGTCGAAATCCCCACGGCCGACGTGATTGTCGGCGATGTGCTGCTGGTGCGGCCGGGGTCCAAGATCGCCGTCGACGGTGAGGTGCTCGAGGGCGAGAGCGAAGTCGACGAATCCATGGTCACCGGCGAAAGCCTTCCGGTGCACAAGGATCCGGGCGCGACGGTCATCGGCGCGACGCTCAACGAGAACGGCGTACTGCGGGTGCGGGCCACCAAGGTCGGCGCCGATACCGCCCTGGCGCAGATCGTGAATCTGGTTCGGGAGGCGCAGAGTTCGAAGGCGCCGGGCCAGAAACTGGCCGACCGCGCGGCCTTCTGGCTGGTGCTGGTCGCATTGATCGGTGGCGCACTGACTCTCGTGGTGTGGCTGCTGGCCGGGGCCACCTTCGCCAAGGCCATGCTGTTCGCCATTACCGTTGTGGTCATCACCTGCCCCGACGCGCTGGGACTGGCCACTCCGACCGCCATCATGGTCGGCACCGGTCTGGGCGCGAAACGCGGTGTGCTGTTCAAGAATGCGATGGCGCTGGAGAGTTCGGCGCGAATCCAGACCGTGGTCATGGACAAGACCGGCACCCTCACCAAGGGTGAGCCGGAGGTCACCGAAATCGTCACCGACGGCGTGATCACCGCCGCGGAATTGATTCCGCTGCTGGCGGCCGTGGAACGCGAATCCGAGCATCCGCTGGCGGCGGCGGTGGTGCGCTATGCCGAGGGGCAGGGCGCGAATGGTGAACGGGCACAGGACTTCGAGAACATTCCCGGGCACGGCGCCATTGCCACCGTGAACGGCCGCCGCGTGGTGGTCGGCAATCGCCGGCTGCTCGAGCGCGAGGGAATTGCACTGGGGGACTTGGCCGCTGCGCGTGATCGGGTGGCGGGCGGCGGTCAGACCGCTGTGCTCGCGGCGGTGGACGGCAAGGCGGCTGCGGTCATCGGCATTGCGGACGCGGTGCGCGAGACCTCGGCCAAGGCCGTGCGGGATCTGCACGAGATGGGCGTCGAGGTCGTCATGCTCACCGGCGACAACCACGCCACCGCCGAGCGCATTGCCGCCGAACTCGGGATCGACACCGTCATCGCCGAGGTGCTGCCCGGCGACAAGTCCGACAAGATCGCCGAATTGCAGTCCGGGGGAAGGAAAGTCGCCATGGTGGGCGACGGCGTCAACGACGCTCCCGCACTGGCTCGCGCCGACCTCGGCATTGCCATCGGCGCCGGCACCGATGTGGCCATCGAGACCGCCGACCTGGTCCTCATGCGCTCGGATCCGCTGGACGTGCCCACCGCCCTGCGCATCGGCCGCGGCACGCTGCGCAAAATGCATCAGAACCTGGCCTGGGCGGTCGGCTACAACACCATCGCCCTGCCCATCGCCGCCGGCGTCTTCGAACCCGCGCTGGGCTGGACCCTCCGCCCGGAAATCGCGGCTCTGTCGATGTCCGGCTCCAGCGTCATCGTCGCTCTGAATGCCCTGTCCCTCAAGCGACTACACCTCCCCAGCCGTAACTGATCCCCCGTCATCCCGGTGCGTTTCTGGCCGGGATCCACGCCGGAAATGTGGATCCCGGCCAAAAGCATGCCGGGATGACGGGGAGCGTGTCAGCTGACGGGTTCGAGGGCGGGGGGTTGCCAGTCGCCGTCCAGGGCCTGCTTTTTCGGGGCGTAGAGGCGCATACTCAGGGAGAATTTTCCGGTTGGGGGAATGGGGAGCCAATTGCCCTGGGGGACAGTGGAACCCGGGTCCTCGCTTTGGACGGCAATATCTACCGAGCCGTCGGGGTTGGGGACCGGGGGGATCTGGTGGCCGACGGCGTAGACGTCGGCGGTGTTCGGGACCAGGTAGCTGTCGCCGTCGTAGGCGGTGATGGACCAGAAGGCGGCTACCGGGGGGAGTTGGCCGGCGGGGAAGTGCAGGCGGAAGCGCTGGGGGTGACCGTCCTTGTCGGCGGTCCCGAAGAGGCTGGGGTACACCGCATCCTCGGCCAGGTTCGCGCCGAGCGCCTGCACCGCGGTGACGGCGCGCAAAGCGTAATCGGTGCCGTAGCTGCCGAGGTCGGTGGAGAACTTCCAGCCGTTCTCGTTCTTCGATTGCGGATCGTCGAAGGTGGTGATCTGCGATTTCGACTGGGTGACACCGGAATTCAGCAGATCCGCGGACACATTGTCCACGGTCGCACCGGGTTTGATACCGATCTCGGCGAAACGCTCCAGTGCCGGGGCATCTTCCGGCGCGGGCGGTTCGGCGGCCATGAGTGCGCACAGTTTGTTGAAGAACGCCGGCCCGTCCATGGCCGCCACCTGCTTGGGCGGCGGGGGCACGGACTGGTCCACCGCGTACACCCGGCCGGGGGAGTCGGTCTCACCGCGCAGCCAGGCGCTCAGCGGTACCAGCTTCAGCTGATCCTGCAGCGCGCGCACCCGGTCGACATCGGCCGCGCCATTGACCTGGATGCGTCCGATCACCCAGGAGGTATTCGTGGGCACGGGCAGCTGCGTCATGCCGTCCGGCACCGATCCGTGCCAGTCCGGTCCGGTCACCAGGTAGGTGAACGGCGGCGTCGCCGCCCCGGCGCCGACCTTCGGGCTGACGCTGCTCGGATTGTGGCGGGTATTGGTCCAGGCGTCGAGCACCTGCATGAGCCAGTACCGGTCGGCCTCCATACCGGGCACCTGCAGCACCAGCGGTTCGGCGGCCAGATCCAGCCAGGCCTGCGAGTACAGCGTGTCGAGATTCAGCCGCACCACCTGTTTGTCGTCCGGTGTGGGCAGGTGGACGGCATTGGCGAACTGATTGACGGCCCCGCCCGAGGCGCGGGTGGCATCCATGAGCACCAGCGGATACCCGAACGTATAGGCATCGGCGGCAACGGCTTTGGGATCACTCGACGAGGGTGTGGTGGTGGCCGTCGTGGACTTGTCGTCGTTCGAGCTGCACGCGACGAGGGCCAGTCCCGCCACGGCGGCGGTCCCCATGCCCAGCACCCAGCGGCGCGAGAAAACATGAGTGGTGGGGAGTGGATCCTGCACGTCGCGCTCCTTCGTCTGTCCGGATGGCAATGCCACCGGAGCTTAGCTACGAATTCGCTGAATCTCGGCTCCGCCACTCGCGACCTCGCGAGCACGATCACCTCGACGCTCGCGTATATGACCTACCTGCTGCAGTGCTGGGGCTCGATGGAGGTGACACCTCGGCCAGCAGCCATTGCTGTGTATTAGCAATCGGCATCCTTGCTGGCGGTCTCAGGCGCGTAGCAGCGCGGTCTGCACCTGCTGCAAGCGCTCCACATCGCCTCGGAATCCGGCGACGGCATCGTTGTAGAGGAATGCTTCCCAGAGTCGAACCAGGGCGTAGGCCAAGGTATTTCGCTCGATCGGCGGGTGGTAGCCCTGCTCTTGCGCCTGCTCGATCAGCTGCTCGACAATCGCCACCGCCGCCTGATGCACGACCCCGTCGCTGCGGGTGATCAAGCGCAGTGCGGCGGTGGATTCATTGTCGAAATACGTTCGCAGCGAATCGTCTTCGACCAGTCGGTGAATGGTGTGATCGAGCACCTCGGCGAGCCGCTGCCCGCCGCTGCCGCGGCAGCGCCGATCGGCCGAGCCGACCATGCGCTCCAGCTGACCGGCGATCGCTGCGCCGAGCAGTCCGTCGCGGGAGCCGAACCAGCGATAGATGCTGGCCCGGCCGACACCGAGCTGTGCGGCAATGGCATTCACATCGACGCGCTTGCCGGCCAGGAACATGGTGATGGCGGCCTTCAGGACATCCTCGCGACTGGCCGAGGCCGGTCGCCCCGGCGCCCTGGTTCCCTCCGCACGTGTCACGCCGAAAGAATAGGGGTCAGGTACTCCGACAGCGTCCGCGCGGTCACCACCCGGCCCAGCGCCAGGGCTTCGCGCAGCACCTGCGGATCGCGGTCGACCCGGCCGATATCGGGGGCATTGTGCGGCGGGCGGATCTGCAGTACCGCCGGATCGGTGGCGAAATCCTCCTCGTCACGCAGGTGCTGCTGCATTCGGGTCCGCCACGGTTCGACGGTGCCCGGCGCGTGCCGGGCCAGGAAGCGCGCCACCACCCGGTTCTCGAATGACGAAGGCGCGCGCATGAGTTCGTCCGCGCGCCGGGTCCGCAGCACCAGCACGCGGGTCGCCCCCTGCGCCAAAGCGGTACGGATGGGCACGGATTCGGAGAGTCCGGCATCCACGAAGCGCCGCGCGCCGATGTGCACCGGCCGCCCGGCCAGGATCGGCAGGCAGGTGGAGGCGCGCAGGGCGGCCTGTACCGAGGCCCCGTCGGTGAGTTCGGAATGCAGATCGACCGCATTGCCGGTATCGGCATCGGTCGCGATGGGATGAAAGGTGACCGGATTGGCCAGGATGGCCGGAAAATCCATCGGCACGATTCGCTCGTACACCGTGTGCACCAGATACCGGGTATCGACCACCGGACCGCCGCGCAGTGCGCGCACCGGGGAGATGACCCGATTGATCACCTCGGGATGCCAGGCGCGCTCGGATTCCATGGCCCGCCCGCACAGCAGCCACGCACCGTTGAGCGCGCCGGCCGACGCCCCGTACACGGCGTCGAAGCACGGCAGCACGCCGAGTTCCTCTATGGCCATGGCCATTCCGTGCGAGAACGCCCCGCGGGAGGATCCGCCCTCGATGACCAGTGCGAGCCGGTGCCCATCGGTGCGCTGCCCCGGTGCGCTGCCCTCGCGATGTCGGTGGGCGATCAGTTCGCCGACTCCGACGGTCGTGAGGTCGCCGCTGTGGTTCTGGTCCGGCATGGGGCCCCTTCCTGTAGCCATCGAGTCTACGGCGGCTATTTGAGACATTGAAGTCTCTGTGTATCATATTGCGCGACGAAGACTGCGCTGGAGGTCGGATCGGCGGTATCGGCGCGTCCGGGGTGGCCTAGGCGGCGCCGGAATCCTTGCCCGCCAGTAGAACTCGCAGTGCCCGGGCGATCGCGCGGGAGGCTGCCTGCTGAGTGAGGCCGCGACGGTCGACCAGTTGGTGCCGGTACGCCCAGCCTGCCGTCGCCTCGATCAGGTCCAGCAGTTCGGTATCGGTGCTGCCGTCGCGATGCAATTCGGTGGCGAAGGTTCGGGCCAGGCCGTCGCGGGTGCGGCCGTCGGTTGTTCGCATGCGCTCGTCGAGCACCGGAATCGATTGCGATTCGAGCAGGCCGAGCAGTCGCGGATTGCGTTGTGCCGCAAAGATCGCCTCGCTCTGCGCGATGACCGCGTCGATGCGCGCATCCAGCGGGAGTTGCGGATCCGGTGCCGCGATAAGGGTTTCCACGTACTCCGACTGCGCCTCGACCGCGGCGATGCGCAGATCGTCGCGGCCCGGGAAGTGCACGAAGATGCTGCGCTCGGAAACGCCCGCGCGCTCGGCGATGTCCTTGGCGGTCGGCAGGAATTTGCCGTCCTTGATGGCTGTCAGCAGAGCGTCGATGATCGCCCGGCGGGTCTGCTCCGGATTGCGACGGCGGCGGCGCACGGTGGGGGCGTCACCCGAAGACGCGGCGGGGGAGTCGGTCGCGGGTTGTGCGGTGCCGTCACTCATGTCTGCATCCGATCACAGCGTCTCCCGGTGGTCCATGGGGCACGTGAGATTTCATAGCCCCACTATTGCAGTCTAACTGCAATAGTGGTTATGGTGGCTATCGACGACAGGAATCGGTTGAGCATCAGACGAGGTAGGAGAGCGAAGTGGCCGACGGCAATCGGAACGACAGCGGGCAGCAGCCGGAGAATCCCGGACCCAAGGTGTCCCGGCGCGGCATGCTCGGCGTCGGCGCGGCAGCCCTGGCAGCGGTCGGTGTCGGCGGTGCACTGTCCGCCTGCGGCACCTCCGACGAGGTGAACCCGTCCACCACCCAGACCGACCCCACCGATGCCATCACCGCGGCGAACAAAAAGGTCACCGAGACCATGCCGTTCTCCGACACCACCGACTTCGCCGATGCCGACCGCGGTTTCATCGAGGCGCTGCAGCCGGGTGTCATCAAGGATGACAAGGGCAAGGTGGTCTGGGACACCGACTCCTACAACTTCCTGCAGGGCACCTGCCCGTCCTCGGCCAATCCCAGCCTGTGGCGGCAATCGCAGCTCACCATCAAGCAGGGCCTGTACGAAATCGCGCCCGGCTTCTATCAGATCCGCGGCCTCGACCTGTCGAATATGACGCTCATCGAGGGGCAGGCCGGTGTCATCGTCATCGACCCGCTCATCTCCAATGAGACCGCCGCCGCCGGGCTCGCGCTGTACCGCGCGCATCGGGGCAACAAGCCGGTCACCGGATTGATCTACACCCACGCGCATGTCGATCACTTCGGCGGTTCGCTGGGTGTGACCACTCGCGAGGATGTCGACGCGGGCCGCTGCCCGGTGGTCGCGCCCTCCGGATTCCTCGAGCACGCGGTCGCGGAGAACATCTACGCCGGCACCGCCATGGCGCGCCGCGCCGCCTATATGTACGGCGCCGCACTGCCGCGCGGGCCGAAGGGGCAGATCGGCGCGGGCCTGGGCCAGACCACCTCGGTCGGCACCACCACCCTCATCGACCCGACCCTCAGCATCAACACCACGGGTGAGGAGCACGTCATCGACGGCGTGCGCATGGTGTTCCAGATGACGCCGGGCACCGAGGCGCCGTCGGAGATGAACTTCTATTTCCCCGATCGCCGCATTCTCTGCATGGCCGAGAACGCCACCCACACCCTGCACAATCTGCTGACGCTGCGCGGTGCGCTGGTGCGCGATCCGCATGTGTGGTCGAAGTACCTCACCGAATCCATCAATCTCTATGCGCGCCAGTCCGATGTGGTGTTCTCCTCGCACCACTGGCCGCTCTGGGGCACCGGCAAGATCGTCGAATACCTTTCCGCACAACGGGATCTGTACGGCTACCTCAATGACCAGACGCTGCGCATGCTCAATACCGGCATGGTCGGCAGTGAGATCGCCGAGGCCATGCAGATGCCGCCGGAGATCGAAAAGGCTTGGTACTCACACGGTTACTACGGCAGCGTCAGTCACAATGTGAAGGCGATCTACCAGCGGTACATGGGCTGGTTCGACGGCAATCCCGCGCACCTGTGGGAGCATCCGCCGGTCGACGGTGCCAAACGGCACGTCGATGCCATGGGCGGCGCGAACGAGGTGCTGAAGAAGGCGAAGAAGGCCTACGACGACGCCGACTACCGCTGGGCCGTACAGCTGCTGAACTACGCGATCTTCGCCGACGACAGCAACAAGAAGGCAAAAGACTTGCAGGCCAGTGCTTTCGAGCAGCTGGGCTACGGATCCGAGAACGCCACCTGGCGCAATTTCTACCTCTCCGGCGCCTACGAACTGCGCAACGGCTCCTTCGGCACGCCCACCTCGGCCAATTCCAAGGGCCTGCTCGCCGCGCTCACCGTGGATCAGGCGTTCGACGCCATCTCGCTGTTCGTCAACGGGCCCGAGGCCTGGGACGTGCACGTGGTCACCGACTGGAAGTTCAGCGACCAGAACGGCAAAGTGCACCGCTCCGAGCTGCGCAATGGCGTGCTGGTGCACTACGACCGCTGGCCGAACGACGGCCTGGCCGCGCCCGATGCGACCGTCACGCTCACCCGCGGCGGGTTCATTCAGAACATGATCGGCGGCGGCGATATGAAGGCCGCGGTAGCCAAGGGCGACATCACGATCGACGGCAATGCCGCCGTGCTCGCCCAGATGAAGGGGCTCTTCGGCAAGCCGGACCCGAACTTCGCCATCGTCACACCGTAAAGACCAGCAGCACAACGTAATTCGCGGCGCATCTCTCATCCGCGCGGCGAATTGCGAATGCGGGGCCCTGCCGCCGACCGTCCGGCAGGGCCCCGTTTCGTCCGTGCGGCCGGGGCGGTGCGCCGGTCGGCTAGGCGCGTAGCGCCGGTTCCGGTCGGTGCCGCACCGCCGCGCTGAAGAGCTGATACTCCGCGGGCGGCACGCACACCTCCCGGTACGGATGTCGTGGAGCGACCCGGCGCTGCGGGCCGGGAATGACCACGCCGTGCCGGACTGCCACACCCGTGGCCTCCTGCGCGCGGACCCAGCTCTGCATGGCCTGTGAATCCAGACTGGGCAGATATTCCACCGCCCGCTCCCATTCGAGACCCTCCACCTGCATCGGGTCGCTGACCGCGGTGACGACGACGGCATATGCCGTACCGACGCTCGTGTCCGCCATTCGGATCTACCCCCTGGTCCCTGGTTTTTCCGGCGTTGCGCGGGGAATGTTCAGCTTAACTTGAAACATATTGCACTACTGTGTGTTTCGTTGTTGTCGCAGGTTAGTTGCGTGTGATCATAGCCATGGGGTGGGCTGGGTCACCCCGGCGGAATAGGGTCGCGGGGGTCCGTGTTCATTAGGTTGACATATCCACCAAAAAGGGTGTGAGCCCAGGAGGTCCCCGTGCAGTTCGGAATTTTCAGCGTCGGCGACGTCACCACGGACCCGACAACCGGCCGGACACCGACCGAGGCCGAGCGCATCAAGGCCATGGTCGCCATCGCCCGCAAGGCCGAAGAAGTCGGCCTCGACGTCTTCGCCACCGGTGAGCACCACAATCCGCCGTTCGTGCCCTCCTCGCCGACCACCATGCTCGGCTATATCGCCGCGAGCACCGAGCGCATCATCCTGTCCACCGCGACCACGCTCATCACCACCAACGATCCGGTGAAGATCGCCGAGGACTTCGCCATGCTGCAGCACCTGGCCGACGGCCGGGTCGATCTCATGCTGGGCCGCGGCAATACCGGACCCGTCTATCCGTGGTTCGGCAAGGACATTCGCGACGGCATTGCGCTGGCCGTCGAGAACTACGCGCTGCTGCACCGGCTCTGGCGCGAGGACGTGGTGGACTGGCAGGGCAATTTCCGCACCCCGCTGCAGGGCTTCACCGCCACCCCGCGCCCGCTCGACGGCGTCGCGCCGTTCGTCTGGCACGGGTCCATCCGCAGTCCGGAGATCGCCGAGCAGGCCGCCTACTACGGTGACGGCTTCTTCGCCAACAACATCTTCTGGCCGACCGGGCACTTCCAGCGGCTCATCGAGCTCTACCGCCGCCGCTACGAGCACTACGGCCACGGCTCCGCCGACCAGGCCGTTGTCGGGCTGGGCGGGCAGGTCTTCATGCGCAAGAACTCGCAGGACGCCATTCGCGAATTCCGGCCCTACTTCGACAATGCCCCCGTCTACGGGCACGGGCCGTCGCTGGAGGACTTCATGGACCAGACGCCGCTGACCGTCGGCAGCCCGCAGCAGGTCATCGACAAGACGCTGACCTTCCGCGAGCACTTCGGCGACTACCAGCGCCAGCTGTTCCTGATGGATCACGCCGGACTGCCGCTGCAGACCGTGCTCGAGCAATTGGATCTGCTCGGCGAGGAAGTAGTTCCCGTGCTGCGCAAGGAATTCGACGCCCTGCGTCCGGCGCATGTTCCGGACGGTCCCACCCACGCCGCGCTGCTGGCCGCCCGGAACGCCGATGCCACAGCCGACACCTCGGAGGTGCAGGCATGACCCGTATCGCGGTGGTCGCCGCGGGGCTCTCGCAGCCCTCGTCGACCCGGTTGCTGGCCGATCGCCTGATTGCTGCCACCCGGGCGGCGCTGACCGGCACGGAGCTCGAATTCGATATTGTCGAGCTGCGCGATCACGCCCACGGTCTGGCCGACAACTTGGTCACCGGGTTCGCGGCCGGCGCCCTGCGGGAGGCCGTCGACAAGGTCGTGACCGCGGACGGGATCATCGCGGTCACCCCCATCTTCAATGCCTCCTACAGCGGTCTGTTCAAGACCTTCTTCGATGTTCTGGAACCGGATTCGCTCATCGGGAAGCCGGTGCTCATCGCGGCCACCGGTGGCACCGCACGGCATTCGCTGGCGCTCGAGCACGCGGTCCGGCCGCTCTTCGCCTATCTGCGTGCGGTGGTGGCGCCGACGTCGGTGTATGCCGCATCCGAGGATTGGGGGTCCGGAAGTTCCGGCGCGGACACCGGACTGAGTGACAGAATTCTGCGTGCGGCAGGAGAATTCGCCGATCTGGTGGCACTGCGCCCGGGGCGCGTGACCGCCGATCCGTACGACGATCCGGTGCCGTTCGCGCAGCTGCTCGGCGGGGACCGGTTGCGGGGCGATCGACGTACGGATGTTATAGCTACTCAGTAGCTGAGTAGGCTTTGCGGCGGCTGCCACATACCGGCCGCCCGCACTGCCGGCCTCGAACACGAACGTCTCGACGAAAGTGGGTAGGGACATGGGCGAGTCCGCGGGAACCAGCACGCTGGGCCCGGCGACGGGGGAGGCGCTGCCCGCGCTGCCGCTGGACGCGTGGCGGCCGACCAAGGAGACGCTGCACCGGTTTGTGCAGATCGTCGGCAAGGTGGCCCTGGCCAAAGGCATCCGCCGCAATCACTGGTGGCATATGACCTACCGCGTCACCGCGCGCGGATGGTCCACCGTGCCGCTGGGCACCGCTACCGACGGTCCCGTGTTCACCTGCGACTTCGATTTCTTCGATCACGTGCTGCGGATCTCCAGCGATCGCGGCACACAGGAGGAGATCCCGCTCGGCGGCCAGTCGGTGGCGAGCTTCTACGGCGAGGTCATGCGGGCTCTGGACAATCTGGGCATCGAGGTCACGATCGCGCATCCCACGCCCTACGATCTGCCCGACCACGGCCGCCCCTTCGCCGAGGACGAGGAGCACCACCACTACGACCCGGTCGCCGCACAGCGCGCGTTCTACGTCACCAGCCAGGTGGGCCGCATTCTCGAAGAGTTCAGCGCCACCTATTCGGGCAAGATCAGCCCGGTCCAACTCTTCTGGCACACCTTCGATCTGGCGGTGCAGCGTTTCTCCGATCGCAAGATCGACCTGCCCGCCAGCGTGGATCCGGTGACGCGCGAAGCGTATTCGCGCGAGGAGATCAGCGCCGGATTCTGGTTCGGCGACAGCAAGGTGCCCGAACCCACCTTCTACTCCTACACCGCCCCGGAACCCGAAGGGCTGACCGAACTTCCATTGCAACCGCCGGAGGCTCGCTGGGTGCCGTCCGGTTCTGCGCACGCCGCCTACTACGCCTACGACGCGGCCCGGCGCAGCGCCGATCCGGTGGGCGCGACCCTGGATTTCCTGCACTCCGCCTACTCTGCGGGATCGCGTCTCGCTGGTTGGGACGCACCCGCTCTGGCCTGCCCCGGAGGCATTACCGACCCCGTACTCGAGAGCCCGTGGCGGGGATGGCCGGAATAACCGCGTGCTTCGAATCGTCTCTCCCGCATAGTGTGTTGATAGGGACCGAGGAGGATCACCATGGGGAGACGACTGGTGAGCGGGCCGCATAGCAAGCAAAGGAAGCGGCATGTCTGATGAGAATATGGCGGTGCGGACCTCCGGCCTGACCGCTTATCGAGAGACCGTTTTCACCGCCGGACCGGGCACCCGCGTCCCGCTCATCGGTGCATTGGTGCTGGCCAGCCTGGTGCTGACCTGGGCGGCCGAACGCGCGTCCAGTGAGGGCAACGACCACGGCTGGTTCGTGGCGGTCTCCATTGCCGGACTGTTCGTGGCGCGCGGGCTGTACCTGCGGCGTCCCCTCACGCTCCCGCATCTCACCGCGGCCGCCGTCGTGCTGGTGATCGCGAACTTCAGCTACCGCACCGACCACGCCGGTGTGGGCTTCGTCTTCCTCGCCGCGACCGGGCTGATCCTGATGGCCCCGCAGAACAGCAAGCCGCAACCCGAGCAGCTGCCGCGCGTGACCGAACTGGTGCGGCGCAGCACGGACGATCCGGTCGCGCCCTTCGCGCTGCACTCGTCCAAGAGCTACTTCTTCAATGCCGACTCCTCCGCGGCCGTCGCCTACCGGACCCGGCTGGGTATTGCCGTCGTCGCGGGCGATCCCATCGGTGACAAGGGCAGATTCCGCGAATTGGTCACCGAATTCTCGGAATTCGCCAGTGATCACGGCTGGCGCATCGCGGTACTGGGCGCGAGCCCGGAACTCACCGAGATCTGGCAGCACCGCGCCCTCGAGCACCGTGGCCTGCACGCCGTCCCGATCGGACGCGACGTGGTGATCGAGGTCGACAAATTCGACATGGTGGGACGGCACTTCCGCAATCTGCGCCAGGCGGTCAGCCGCACCCGCAACTTCGGTGTCACCACCGAGGTGATTCCGGAGGCCGCGCTCACCGAACCGCAGCGGGAAACGCTGCTCGCCATTGTCGACGAATGGGGACACGGGCGCCAGACCCGCGGTTTCTCCATGATCCTCGACCACCTGCTCGACGGACGGCATCCGGGAATGCTCGTGGTCATGGCCCGCGACGCCGACGGCCAGGTCGCCGGATTCCAGCGCTACGGCGTCTCCGGCGACGGCCGCGAGCTGAGCCTGGACGTGCCGTGGCGGCGCAAGGACGCACCCAACGGGCTCGACGAACGCATGATCGTCGACCTCGTCGAGTACGCCCGCGCGCGCGGCATCACCCGAATCTCGCTGGCCTTCGCGGCTTTTCCGGAACTCTTCGCGGAGAAGGGGCGCTCGCGGCTCGGGCAGGCGGCGTATATGGCTGTGCGACTCGGTGATCCGCTCATCCGGCTGGAATCGCTGTACCGGTTCCTGCGTAAATTCAACGCCTTCGCCGATCAGCGCTTCGTCCTGATCCGCTGGCGTGAGGTGCTGATCGCGGCGGTCGCGCTGCTCACGCTGGAGTTCGTGCCCCACCGCCGCCAGTACTGACCGCCGCGTCCAGAGCTGTTGCGGCTCAGCGCAGGAACTCCACCAGGGCCGCCGCGAAACCGGGATCGGCGGTCGCCACCAGGTGATCGCCGGGCACCGTCACCAGGCGCGCGTCCGGGAACGCGGCCGCCAGCCGCTGCGGTTCGGCCGCGAACGGATCGGCGTCACCGGCGACCACCAGGGTGGGGATCGTGATATCGGCGACGGTCTTGATCGGCGCCTCGTTCAGGCCCGCCGCCAGTGCGGCGATCGCCTCGCGATCGGTGCCCAGCACGTCCGCCAGCATCCGGAACATCTGCGCCTGCGGTGCGGCCGTGGACCCGTCGCCCGTCATGGCGGCGGCGATATCGGCGGCTTCGATGACCCGCCAATCGATGCCGCCGCAGTCCACCACGCCGGACCCGATGCCGCCCACCGCCAGCCGCTCGACCCGATCGTCGGCCTGCGCCACCAGGATCGAGATGATCCCGCCCATCGAATATCCGACCAGCGCAACCTCGTCCAGGCCGAGCTCGTCGAAGAGCGCCCGCATATCCGCGGTCATAGCCTGCCAGGAGTAGCGCGCCGGATCGTGCGGCTTCTCCGAGCGCCCGTGCCCGCGCGCATCGAGCGAGATGATGTGATGCCCGGCGGCCTGCAGCGCCGCCACGATGCCCACGCTCATCCAATTCGCATTGGTGTCGGCGACCACGCCGTGCTGCAGCACAACGGGCCTGCCCTCGCCCTCCCACACGCGGTAGTTGAGCTGTAAGCCGTCCCAGGTCGTGAACTTCGCCATCGGGCCGATGCTAGTGCCGCGACCGCCGCACCCGGATGGTATTTCAGGCCATTCGCGCGCTCGTCCCGCGGGCGGCGATCACGCGGGACGGCCGAGTATCCTGGCCGGTCTGGACCGGCGCGTCCACAACGGATTGACAATTGTCACTAAGACGAGCCGGTGTTCAGTGGATTGGGATCCGGTCGCCAGGCGCCGCAGTTATCGGTGCGGAATGCGACATCGGTAGCTTTGATAACGATATGCAGGGGATGCTGGCGGGTGAAGTCGCTGGCGATGACGTAGTAGTTCGGATCGTTGTAATCGGTATCGGTCTGCACATGCCACAGCCGCCGCCAGAAACAGGCGTCCGCATTGCCGGTGCCGTCGGAGACGTAGTTACCCGGCTGGATGTCCACGTTCACCAGGTAGAGGCCATCACCCGGGATCTGGTTCGCCGGGGTGGCGGCGGCCGTTCCGGACATGGACATGAACAGTGCGGAAGTTATGGCCCCCGCGGTCACGAGCGCGCGTGCACGCACAGTGTTTCCCTCCTCGAACTCACTCAATCGGCGCGGCCTCGCGAACGCGCACGGTCTGGGCGATCCCCGCTATCTCCCGGGAGGGGTCTATCAGAAATCGGGCGTCCGTTTCGGGCGTTCCGCGTAATTGATTGCGTACAAACCGGTTTCGATTGTGCGATTTGTCGCTGGAAATCGGTCGCGAACTTCGATGCTCTTCTTGCCCCCGCCGACGATATTCAGATATGAGAAGTCTTCGCCCGCTCGCGGACGGCGCCGGTACCGGCCCGCTCACCTGCGCCACCGACTGCGCCCGGCTCTGTACCGACTCCGGTCTTTCCGACGTCCTCACCTCCGACAAGGCGCTGCTGCACTGGCGGGCCCTGCGCCGGCTCGGCGATACCGGACTCGCCGAACACGCGGTTCAGGAGACTCTGCTGCGGGCTTGGAAGGCCTGCGCCAGCTACGACCCGGCCCGCGGCAGCGTCCGCACCTGGCTGCTCACCATCGAGCGCAATATCCTCACCGATATCGCCCGGGTGCGCACGGCCCGGCCCGGCGACGCCAACTGGGACGAGATCACCGATATCGCCGAGGGCCGCTGCGCCGGACCCGACTTCACAGACCGGCTCGCCGACGGTCTCCTGGTCTCCGAACTCCTCGCCCACCTGCCCGGACCGCAGCGCGACGCCGTTGTCCAGGTCATCCTGCGCGACCGCGCCTACCAGGACGTGGCCGCCGATCTGGGCATCCCCGTCGGCACGGTCAAGACCCGCGTGCACTACGCCCTGCGCTCGCTGCGCCGCCTGCCCCTCAGCGCCTAGTGAACCGCCGGCGTGGCTGCCACGTCACACAGGTGTGTGGACGGCACTCGTCCGCCTCGATCGAGGAGTGAGCCCATGACCGAACAGCATGTGGCGCCCGGTGACTTCCGGCTGGATCGCCGGACAGCGCTGGTCGTGACCGGAGTGGCCGCCACCGCGCTGACCGCGGTGGCCTGCAGCAGTAACAGCGTCAGCGACAAGGCATCAGCGGCTCCGAACGGAGTGCAGAACAAGCCGAACGGACTTGCGGACCAGAAGCAGGACGGCAGCGCGGAGCTGGCCAAGACCGCCGAGGTGCCGGTCGGCGGCGGAGTCATCAAGGGCGACACGGTGATCACCCAGGCGAGCGCCGGCGCCTTCGCCGGGTTCTCCTCCACCTGCACCCACCTCGGCTGCAAGGTCAGCGAGGTCACCGACGGGCTGATCAAATGCCCGTGCCACGGCAGCACCTTCCATCTCGACGGCAGTGTCGCCGGCGGGCCCGCACCGCGTGCGCTCGATGCCCGGGCCGTGCATGTCGAGGGCGACGCGGTCGTGTCGGGCTAGCGCGACCCGGATTCGAACAGTCGTCTCCGTGCGGCCGGACCAGCGCTGATCGCAGATCCCCCGGTCCACGCACGATGGCGAAGCTCTGCCTTTGCCCAGGGTGTCGAAAACAGGTTCGACACATGCATATTGGGCGTCTGACCACAAGTAACAGTTTGATGACCATGCTTGCCAGATGATAGCTGTGGGGCCACAGTGAACTGCTGGGTTTGGTGTTACTAGTGGGAAGGGAGGGGCGCCCCGTGCCCAGGGAGCGCCGCCGCGTATGAAGCCGAACATGGTCAAGGCCGGTATCTTCACCGCCGTAACGGCCGCGGCATTTTCGACAGTGGCCGGGTTGATCCCGGCGACAACTCTCGCATCGCCCGTTTTGCCGGACCTGCCACAACGGCTGGCCGGGAAAACTGTCTTCCTGGACCCGGGTCATCAGGGCCCCAACCACAATCAGGATGTCGCCAAGCAGGTGAATGACGGCCGCGGCGGCACCAAGGCATGCCAGACCACCGGCATGACCAGCCTGCACGGAATCGCCGAACACACCATCAACTGGGATGTCTCGCAATTGGTGCGCACCTCGCTGGAGGGACTCGGGGCTCACGTCGTCATGAGCCGCCCCGACGACATCGGCTGGGGCGGATGCGTCGATGAACGTGCCCGTGCCGCAAACCAATCCGGCGCCGACATCGCTGTCAGCATTCACGCCGACAGCGCCGCCGCCGATGCGCGCGGCTTCCACCTGATCGTCCCGCAGCTTCCGGTCGCCGACTCCAAGGCCAATGAGGTCCAGTCCGGTGCGGGCCTGGCGGCCAGCAAGGCCATGCGGGATGCCTATGCGCAGGCCGGATTCCCGGTCGCCACCTACAACGGTGCGGTCGACGGCCTGCAGACGCGCGCCGATATCGCCGGACCGGCACTGACCACCGTGCCGGATGTCTTCCTCGAAATGGGCAATGGCGCCAATGCCGAGGATGCGGCCCTGCTGGAATCGCAGGAGGGTCAGCTGCGGCACGCGGTCACCATCACCACCGGTGTGGTGTCGTATCTGCTCGGCGTCGCGATCCCGCCGAACAGTGCCGAACAGGCAGTCGCGCCGGCCGCGCCGCTGCCCGCACAGCCCGCGCAATTGCAGGTGCCGTCGGCGAACGATGTCCGTCCGCAGGCGCTGCCGCAGGGCGGGGCGCAGGCCGCGCCGCAGAGCCCGGAGCCGACCGTGGTTCCGACCACACAGCCGTCGGTGCCGCAGGGCGCCGTGGCTCCGGTCGAGCCGCAGCCGGTCCCGTCGGGCTCTCCGGCGCCGACCACATCGCCGGGTCCGGTTCCGCCGCAAGCGGCTCCGGCTCCCGCACCGGCGCCGGGGCCGACTGTCGCTCCGACAACCACGCCGGAGGGTCCGGTGCAGCCGCAGCTGGCCCTGCCGGGTCAGTCCGCGCAGCCGGGCGCGCAGCCCGCGGTGCCGCCGGTTCCGGGTGCGCCGTTCAAGGTCAGCAATGCGTCCGCCGGTCTTCCGGGTGGGGTGCGGCCCATTGCCGCCCCGATCGAACCCAAGGGGCCGGGCTATTCGGCACCGCAACTGCCGCAGTCCAATCCGGGCGCGATTCCCAATCCAGGGATCACGAGTCCGGGTGCTCAGACGGCTCCGGGTGCGCAAGCTGCTCCGGGTGCGCAGGCTCCGTCCACCACCGATAAGAACTCCAAGTCGACCGATGCCTTGGATGTCGAATCGATGAGCGGTCTGGTGCAGTCCGTCGTGAAGATGTTCGGCCCGCTGGCCAAGATGCTCATGGGGCAGAACGGTGTCACCTCGGATCTGGTCAACCTGGCCTACACCGTGGTGTCCGCCCTGAGTACCTCGCTGTTGCCGACCGCCGCCAAGTAGTCCGGGCGGCACAGTTCCACCGAATCGCCCCCGCACCGGATCATCCGGTGCGGGGGCGATTTTCGTCTCTCCCGATCACTTCCGTCCGACCGGTATCTCCGGCCTCGTGTCTCGCGAAGTACCGAAGTCGGGCAAACACTTCGCGATCGATGCGGCCGGCTGGGTGTCCGCCGTCCCCGGCCTGGCAGGCGTGGCTGTGCGCGGCAGGAGGTGCACGTGCGGACAACCTCGTGTCCGGTGGTTGGCAAGCATTCGGCGCAGGAGTTGCATGAATCCCGGGTCGGGTCACGACGGCTGACGACAGTGCGGCCGCGCGGATCGACTGGTCGATCGAGGTGGATGTGATGGCGTTCGGTGTGGGTTTGAGTATCGGCACGGTGAATACGGTGTGCGTGACGGCCGCCGATCGGTCGGTTCGTCGCGGTGCTCCTCCGCCCACAACCTGGCGCACCACCCTCACCTTCGACAGCTCCGGTACCGCCCGGGTAGGCCGCATTCCGCGGCACGGGCGGGTCATTACCGAATTCGCCGACCTGACCCAGCGCGGGGCGCCGGTCGCGCGGGTCGGTCACCGAGCGCTGTCGGCCGCGGATCTTGTTGCCACCGTGGCCAACAGCGTGATCGAGGAGGTGCTGGGGAAGGCTCCGGCCGGGCAGGACGCTAAGGCGGACACCGCTATTACGGTGACCTATCCGGCCGGGTACTCCGAGATCCTGGTGAACGACCTGCGCACCGCGCTCGACGGTGTCGGGCTGCCGAGTGTGCGGCTGCTGTCCGAACCGGTGGCCGCGGCGGCTTGGCTGGCGGCGCAGCGTGATCCGCTGATGCCGGGGCTGGCGCTCGTGTACGACCTCGGCGGTTCCGGTCTCGATGTGACGCTGGTGCGGGTGGGCGCGGGCGCGCCCAGCAATCCGATCGTGGGGTTGCCGTTGCACTCTGCCGACTTCGGTGGCCGGGCCTTCGGCGGCATGGTCGCCAAACGCTTGCGCAATGCCTCGGATGCGCCGGTGATCTCCCGGGTGAGCTCCGATTCCGATACGGGGGCGCTGCGCACCGAACATGTGCGCAGTTCGCTGCGGCTGGTCTACAAATGCCTGCGCATTGCCGATGTCACCATGGCCGATGTCGATCGGGTGCTGGTGGTCGGCGGTGCGGCCCGCCCGCCGGAGGTGGCGGATGTGCTGGCCGAAGAGCTGGCCCGCCCGGTGAGCGTGGCGCCCGATCCGGAGCGCACGATCGCCGACGGTGCGGCCATTGTGGCCCGGCAGGCGGCGCAGTCACAGGATTCCGTGGCGCATCGCCATCATGTGCTAGCTGATCTGTTCCGGCGCGTCACCCGGGTGGCGGCCCTGTAATCCGGCCGGTTACCGGCCGGTTTGCCCTCGATCATGGATCGGGGCGGCGCAACACGTGCAAGCATCTTGCTAGCACTGGTTGACGCTTCTCCAGTTTGGTGTAACCATTAGATACAGATAACGCCAATGCTGGAAGAGGAGAGGTGACGACGATGTCTCCGACCGCGACCCACGTCGATGACCCCGTAGTTGCCGAAGCTCTCGAATACGCGCAGAAGCTGCTGCTGCTTTCCGAGGGATCGGTCAACAAGAGCTTCGATCCGTACGAGGACATCGACTGGGAGAACCCGGACTTCGATCCGAATACGAAGCCCGAGCGCTGGATTCTGCCCGCCTCCGCCGACACCATCGGCCGCCACCCCTGGTATCTCGCCCTCTCCGAGGAGCAGAAGATCGAGGTCGGCAAGTACCGCCAGGCCAATGTGGCCAAGGTCGGCCTGCAGTTCGAGTCGATTCTGATCAGCGGCATGGTGAACCACACCTTCGGTCTCGCGAACGGTGATCCGGAATTCCGGTACTGCACGCACGAGATGTCCGAAGAGCTCAACCACACCCTGATGTTCCAGGAGATGGTGAACCGCATCGGCGCCGACGTGCCCGGTATGGGTCCGCTGGTGCGGCAGTTCCGTCAGGTCGCCGTACCCGTCGCGGTGCTGTTCCCGAACCTGTTCTTCATGGCCGTGCTCGCCGGCGAGGAGCCGATCGACCACATCCAGAAGCAGATCCTGCGTTCGGGCGAGGAGGTGCACCCGATCATGCGCGGCGTCATGGCGATTCACGTCGCGGAGGAGGCGCGCCACATCTCGTTCGCGCACGAATTCCTCAAGCGCCATGTGCCGGAGAAGAATCTGCCGAGCCGGGTGGTGCTCTCGATCGCCATGCCGATCGTCATGTTCATCCTGGGCCGTTCCATCGTGACGCCGCCGAAGGCGTTCTTCGATGAGTTCGATGTGCCGGAGCAGGTGCGCAAGGAGCTGTTCTACGGCTCCAAGGATGCCAAGCAGGCCTTCAGCGATTACTTCATCGACGTGCGCGCGCTGGCGAGCGAGATCGGCCTGATGAACCCGATCTCCAAGCGGGTGTGGAAGATGCTCGGCATTGCCGGCACCGCCTCGCGTTACCGCTCGGAGCCGATCCGCTCCGGCAAAGCCGCCTAGGACAGGGGACGTACAGTGCCGTACGTAGTCACCCAATCGTGTTGCAGTGACGCGTCTTGCGTATACGCATGCCCGGTCAACTGCATCCATCCCACGCCCGATGAGCCGGACTTCCGGACGGCGGAGATGCTGTTCGTGGACCCGCAGGCCTGCGTGGACTGCGGTGCGTGTGCGACCGCCTGCCCGGTGGACGCCATCACCTCGACGAAGAAGCTGACCGATGCGCAGCTGCCCTTCATCGAGATCAATGCCGACTTCTACCGTGAGGAGCGGCCGCGGCCGCTGCTCGCGCAGCCGATTCCGGCGGCGGAGGTCAAGCCCGGGCGGGAGCCGCTGCGGGTGGCGATCGTCGGATCCGGTCCGTCGGCCATGTACGCGGCCGATGAACTGCTGACCCAGCACGGGGTTTCGGTCACCGTCTTCGACCGGCTGGCCACGCCGTACGGTCTGGCCCGCTTCGGTGTCGCACCGGATCACACCAGCACGCGGCAGGTCGGCGAGCTGTTCGAGGTGATCTCCGCGCAGCACGGTTTCGGGTCGTATCTGAATGTGAATGTCGGGGAACATATTTCGCACGACGAGCTGCTGGCGCATCACCACGCGGTGATCTACGCCGTCGGTGCGTCGAGTGATCGCAAGCTCGGCATCGCGGGGGAGGGGTTGCCCGGCAGTGTCTCCGCCACCGAGTTCGTGGCCTGGTACAACGGGCATCCCGATCATGCCGGTCGGTACTTCGATCTGTCGCAGAAGCGGGTGGTGATTGTCGGCAACGGCAATGTGGCCCTCGATGTGGCGCGCATTCTCACCACCGATCCGGAACTGCTGGCCGGTACGGATATTTCGCCGCGCGCGCTGACTGCTCTGCGCCGCAGCAAGATCGAGGAAGTGGTCGTGCTCGGCCGCCGCGGTCCGGCCGAATCCGCCTTCACCGTGCCGGAATTCGTCGGTCTGCTCGGGGCGGATGTGGACATCGTGGTCGAGGGCGAGATCCCGGAGACCGAGGCGAGCATGCCGCTGAAGGTCGAGCAGAAGCTGAAGCTGTTGCGCGGGTTGGCCGATCGGCCGGTCGGAGCGCGTAAGCGGATCGTCTTCCGATACCTGTCCTCGCCCACCGCCTTCCTCGGCGTGGACCATGTGACCGGTGTCGAGGTGGTGCGCAATGAGCTGGTCACCGGCGCCGACGGTGTGGTGCGCGCCGAGGCCACCACCGGCACCGAGGTTTTGGAGACCGGGCTCGTGCTGACCTCCGTCGGGTATCGCGGTGTGCCGCTCGCCGGTCTGCCGTTCGATGAGAAGACCAGTGTGATCCCGAATCTCGACGGGCGGGTGCTGGAGGTCTCCGGTGGCGCCGTGGTGCCGGGTGCGTATGTGACCGGCTGGATCAAGCGCGGGCCGACCGGTTTCATCGGGACCAATAAGTCCTGTGCGCAGGAGACGGTGCGGCAGCTGGTCGACGACTTCAATGCGGGCCGGTTGGGTGAACCGGGTCGTGGCGCACACGAATTCGACCGACTGGTCGGTGAGCGTCAGCCGCACGCGATTCGCGGCGGTGCGGTGACCAAGCCGCGACGGCGACTGCCGCTGCTGGTGCGCAGCCGCTAGCCCGCAGTAAACCTACCGACCGCCCCGTATGACCTCAGGTCATACGGGGCGGTTTTTTCTTTGTGTGCGGATTGTGTTGTGCGAGTTGTAATGCTGCGTTTGTCCAGTACGACATGTCTGGTAGTGGGACCGATTTGAGTCTGAATCACGGTCGATGAGGCGCTGCGGGTGGGGAACTCGGCAGCAGCAACCGACCAGTGATTGGCAATCCAGGCATTCGAACAGACGTTGCGGTTTTCTTTTCCGGACACTAATCAGCGACCGGTTGGTATGAATTAGTCGTTCGCTGCACTGTAGCTACAGCGCCCCTGTTTTTGAACTCTCTTGGTGTCCAGTTCGATTCGATCTTGATACATAACTTGCCTGACCAGTAGATTCGCCAACTTCGCTACTGGACGCGAAATCTTTTCTCCGGATTCGATATTCACATCCGGCATGTGCCAGTTAACCTGAACCAGCTGTTTGGTAAACGACCGCGTCCACATGGTTGGTACGCCTGTGAGGCCGTGGTCTCGGTGCGTTGACGGGATAGCGATGACTGTTGGATTTGGCATGAGCATCGGCACAGTGAACTCCGTATGGGCAACTGCGGCCGGTGGTTCGAACCGGCCGGCCGTTCGGGTTCGCCGGACCGCGGTGACGTTCGACAGCGCGGGCGGAGCTCGCATCGGAGGCATTCCTCGCTTCGCGCCCGTGGTCACCGATTTCGCCGATCTCACCGCCGATCCGGACCCGGTGGTTATCGGCGGGCGTATCTGGTCACCGGCCGATCTGATCGCGGCGGTGGTGAACGGGTTCATCGAAACCAATGCTCCCGAAGCGCCGGCGGTGACGACCTACCCCGCCTGCTACACCGAGAAGCATGTGACGCGGCTGCGGCGGGCGCTGGACTGGTCGGGCGCCGCGGACGTCATGCTCATGCCGGAATCCGTTGCGGCGGTGGAATGGCTGGACAACGAGTACGGCATCTCCAGTTCCGGCATCACCCTCGTCTACGACCTGGGGGGCAACTGCCTCGACGTCGCGGTGGTGCGCACCGAGGCCGATCGCGAGGAACGCGGCATTCTCGGCTACGCCGAACGCTCCTATGACTACGGCGGGCGACCGCTCGGCGCGCTGCTGGCGCGGTACGCCCGCAGTATCGCGCCCGATGCGGCGCAGCCGGTGTCCTCGGTGGTCTCGGCCGCCGATACGAATCGATTGCGCAGCTGGCATATTCGCAATTCGCTACGGGTGGTGCGGGCCTGCGTGCATCAGACCGGGCTGGCCATGGAGGACATCGACCGGGTGCTGCTCATCGGCGGCGCGTCTCGGCCGATCGAGGTGGCGCGGGTGCTCGCCGACCTGGGGCGGCCCGTCATCATGTCGCCCGATCCCGCGCATACCATCGCGGTCGGCGCGGCCATCGCGGCCTTCCGCAGTGTCGACAGCGGCTCCGCCATCGGCAGGTATGCGCCGCGGGCGGCGGTATTCTCCGGCGCCGCAGTCGCTTCCGCGCTCGCCATGTCGGCGGCCACCGTGCTCGGCGGGCCCGTGGCGGGACCGCCCACGTTGCAGTCGGCTCCCAGTGCCGATGCGGGCGGGCCGGCGCTCGGCTCGGGCGATGTCCTGCTGCTCGAAGACGCTACCGCCGCGCCCGCCGGAATGGTCCGCGTGCATCGGGTGGTCACCGCGGCCGTCGTCACCAGCTACGGCCCGATGCCTGCCACGGTCACCCAGAACTGGACGGGTGGGCACCCCGTGGACACCGGCCCCGGCGGGCACTGTGAAACCCGTGTAGTAGAGGACATTCCGACCTACGCCAACCCTGCCCAATTCATCAACCCGCTGCCCTTCGCCTCACCATTCCCCCTGGGCACCTACCCGGGCCAAATCCCTTCGGTCAGCCTGCCCCGCACCCTCCCCGGACCACCCGCGCAGCCCGGCAACAGCGCACCGCAGCCCGGACCGTCCAACCCGGGCGCACCGGGAACCGCGCCCGGCGGTGCACCCGGAACCGCGCCCGGCGGAACGGATTCCGGTGGAACCGCCCCGGCAAGTCCCGGCACAACGACGGGCGGCACAACCACCGGCGGTGGCACCACGGACGGTGGGACCAAGCCCGGTGACGGCACGGGCGGCGGAACGACAGCACCCGGCGGCACCACCGCGGGTGGCACCGGTGGCGAAACCTCTTCCGGCGGCACAACTCCCGGCGATGGCGGGACCACCGGTGGTGGAACGACCACCGGCGGTGGCACGACCACCGGCGGTTCGACCACGGGCGGAACGACCTCCGGGGCATCTACCGGCGGCGGGACCACCGGCGGCTCCACGACCGGCGGCTCCACGACCGGCGGCGGAACAACCTCCGGCGGTGGTACCACAGCAGGGGGTGGCACCACCGGAGGAGGATCCACGACGGGAGGCGGAACCAGCGGCGGTTCGACATCCGGCGGTTCGACGGCTGGCGGCGGAACCACCGGAGGTGGAGCGACTTCCGGTGGAGGAGCAACGTCCGGTGGCGGCGCGACCGGTGGCGGAGCGACCTCGGGTGGCGGCGCGGCCGGTGGCGGAACCGCCGGCGGCGGAGCAACTTCCGGTGGCGGCGCGACCGGTGGCGGAGCGACCTCGGGTGGCGGCGCGGCCGGTGGCGGAACCGCCGGCGGCGGAGCAACTTCCGGTGGAGGCGCGAGTTCCGGCGGCGGTGGCACGTCAGGCGGTGGCGGTGCGACCGGTGGCGGTGCTGGTGGTGCTGCGCACGGCGGAGCAGCTTCCGGTGGTGGTGCCGGAGGCGGCGCTGGTGGCGGTGCGGGCCACGGCGGCGGTGCCGGTGGTGGCGGAGGCCACGGTGGCGGTGGCGGCCATCGCTAGCCGGGCGAGCCATGTGCAATCCTGCGGTGGCGGTGGCGGCGCCCTTCGCGGCGGAGATCATGCAGGCGGAGGCGGTGATGGTCATCGCTAGCGGGCCGACACATGAGCGGTCGGGTGGCGGGGGCGGCTCGTGGTCGGAACTCGCGGCCAAACGAGTGGACCCGAACGACTATGCGACTCGTCGCCGACTACAACTCCTGTGCATCAGGGGCCAGCGACCCGCGCCGAGTACACGCTCCGGCCGGGCCGAGTCATGACGGCCGCCGACCTCACTTACGCAGTGCCCCAGCAACCTACGCAGCTTTCCCGATAAAAGACGGCGACGCGGGTGGGTGTGGAATCCCCTCGAACCCCCACCCCGACGTCGAACGGACCGGCCCACCCCGCGCTCAGTGCCCAGGCGCAGGGTGGGCCAGGTCCTTTCCGCAGCAGTCCCCGCCGATAGCCGGAATCCGCTGCGGCACATCACCCCCCGCGCGTACTTCAAGATCACCAGGAACTGGTGGCGGCATGTCGCGAGTAGCCCCCGCCACCAGTTCCTGGTCGCGGGAACATCGGGTGGCGCGGGCGGTGGCCGGCGAAAGTCAGACCGGGGCGATCAGATCGGCGAGGGCGTCCAGGCTGTCGACCACGATGCTGTAGGCGCTCTGCGGCAACTCCGCGTGCAGGTAGCCCCAGGGGCCGCGGCGAATCAGTACCGGAATCATGCCGGCGCCGCTGGCGGGCAGCACATCATTGTCGACTCGGTCGCCGACGTAGCAGATCTCACCGGCGGGGACGCCCGCCACCTCGGCGACCTTCAGGAAGAACTTGGGATCGGGCTTCTCCAGATCCCATTCCGCGGAGGTGTAGATCGCGTCCACTGGGAGATTCATCTTCTCCAGCGCCGTTTTGGCCTGCGGCGGTTGATTTCCCGCGATGATCACCTTGAGCCCACGTTCCCGCAGCCCGGCGAGGGCACGCCGCACATCCGGGTACAGGTCGTCGGCATCGAAGTTGTTGCGCAGGCTTTCGGGCTCGTCCATGGCCCAGCTGACCTGCTCCCTGTCCAGATCCACTCCGGGCAGCAGTAGTTCGAAGGCGTCGGTCAGCGGCCGCCCGGTAGCCGCCATGCCGCCGATCACTCCGAGTAGCGCGAAGCCGGGAATGCCGAGCCGATCGGCCCACCGGCTCCAGATCCGCGTCTCGTCGATCAGCGTCTCGCCCACATCGAACACCACAGCCTTGATCATCGGCCCAGCCTATCGGGCGGCGCGGCGCCGGATGGCCGGGATCTCAGTGCTGCGCATTGATCGATGACCTTCGGCCACGGCGCGACTCGGCATATACGGTCACCGACCCCGCTGACACGGCAAAACCGCCGCCCCGAACCGATTCATGAACGCTCAGGCCGACGGCTGAGATGCCGATCGGCCCGGCAGTGGCGGCCGATCGATGGGTAGTCCCGCGTCAGGCCGAGAGCTTCAGCGGTAGTGCCGAAGCTGCGATGTAGCGGTCCAGGATGACGTCGGTCAGGAGGGGGTGGGCGCCGATGGTGGGAGCGTGCACGAGGCGGGGTGCGGCTGCTTCTAGGCGGTCGGTGAGTAGGCCGGGGGCCAGGAACCAGGGTGCGACCAGGATGTGGTCCGCGCCGCGTGCGCGGAGTGCGGAAACCGCTTCGGGCAGGCTGGGTGCGGTGGTGGCGAAGCAGATCTCGGCGGGCAGGCCGGTGATCGCCGCGAGTTGTCGCGCGACCTGCGCGGTGCGCGCATTGGCCGCCGCGGAAGAGGACCCCACCGCGGCCATGGCGATGCCCAGTCGTGAACGAGCCGGGAAGACCTGGCCCAACGAGGAGACGGCCAGGGCCTCCCGCACTCGATCACGCAGGGCCGCAATCACTCGCGTATCGGCCCCGAGTACATCGGCCTGCGTCAGCTGCAACCGGGGATGCCGGGCACGAGCGGCCGCCAGCATGCCCGGCAGGTCCACGCGAGCGTGAAAGGCGCTGCCCAGCAGCAGCGGAACCACCACCGCGTGCGAATGCCCTTCGGCGGCAACCGCATCCACAACCTGATCCACCGACGGCGCATTCAAATCCAGGAATGCCAGCCGCACATCCAGATCCGGCCGTGCGGTGGACAGCTGCTCCACCACGGCGTACATGGTCGCCGCCGACCGCGGATCACGACTGCCGTGCGCCACCGCGATCAGCGCCGGCCGTGGGCCGATGATCCGGTCCCCCACGGGGGTCTGCAGTGTCGTCGCGCCGACAGAATGGCACGCTGTGGTTCCGGCGTCGGCTGCAGTCTGTTCCATCGTGTATGTAGGGCGAGGCCGAATGAGGCTCTGTCGCACCGAGATCGGCGGCGCGGCGGTCGTCCGCACGGCTGCTTCGGGCAGCAGGTTCGCCGAGACCACGCCGGCCGGAAGGTTCGCCTGTGGCGGCGCGACCGGCGGCGGGGCCGCTGGAACAGCGCCGCGGACAGGCGAATTCATCTCAGGCCCCGACTTCGACCTTGGTCAGTGCGTCACCGACGAGGCCTGCGGCCAGGGTGTTGCCGCCCGCGGGGTCGATCAGCAGGAAGCTGCCGGTGTAGCGGTTGACGCTGTAGTCGTCGGCGGCAATGGGTTCGGCGACGCGGATGGCGATGCGGCCGATGTCATTGAGCGCCAGCGATTCCGGGTTCGGGTCGGCGGCCAGGCGCTGTTCGTCGAAGCGCTCGATGAGGGCGCCGACAATGGCCTGCGTGGTGCGGGCGCCGTGCTTGAGCAGCAGGCGGGCGCCGGGGCGCAGCGGCTTGTCGCCCAGCCAGCACACGGTGGCGTCGAACGCGTCGATCGGCTCGGGTGCGTCATCGGCGGCCGCGATGGTGTCGCCGCGGGAGACGTCCACATTGTCGGCCAGGATCAGCGTCACGCTGCGGCCCGGCTGTGCGTACGCCAGTTCACCATTGGGGGTGTCGATGCGCTCGATGGTGGTGCGGGTGCCGGACGGCAGGACGACGACCGCGTCGCCCTTGCGCACGGTGCCCGCCGCGACCTGACCGGCGTAGCCGCGGTAGTCCGGGTATTCGGCGGTGCGCGGCCGGATCACGTACTGCACCGGGAAGCGCAGGCCGACCTCGTGGCGGGTGCTGTCGGCATCCGCGGGCACCGACTCCAGGTGCTCGATCAGCGACGGACCGGTGTAGTACGGCGTATTCGCCGAGCGCGAGGCGACATTGTCACCGTGCAGCGCGGAGACCGGAATCTCCACCACATCCTCCGGCGCCCAGCCGAGTTTGGCTGTCAGCTCCGAGAATTCGGCGACGATGCGCGCGAACACCCCGGCCGGATCATCGACCAGGTCGATCTTGTTCACGGCGAGCACCAGCTTGGGCACGCCCAGCAGCGCCATCACGGCGGCATGGCGGCGGGTCTGCTCGATAACACCCTTGCGGGCATCCACGAGCAGGATCACCAGCTGCGCGGTCGATGCACCGGACACCGTGTTCCGGGTGTACTGCACATGTCCCGGGGTATCGGCGAGCACGAAAGACCGTGCGGGCGTGGCGAAGTAGCGGTACGCCACATCGATGGTGATGCCCTGCTCGCGCTCGGCGCGCAGGCCGTCGACGAGCAGCGACAGGTCCGGAGTGGACAGCCCCTTGTCGACCGAGGCGCGGGTGACCGCGTCGATCTGGTCGGCCAGCACCGATTTCGTGTCGTACAGCAGACGTCCGACCAAGGTGGACTTGCCGTCGTCGACACTGCCGGCGGTGGCCAGTCTGAGTAGGTCGGACATCAGAAGTAGCCCTCTCGCTTGCGATCTTCCATGGCGGCCTCGGAGACACGATCGTCTCCGCGGGTCGCGCCGCGTTCGGTGAGCCGGGAGGCCGCCACCTCGGCGAGAATCGCCTCGTTGTCGGCCGCATCGGAAATGATTGCGCCGGTGGTGGATCCGTCGCCGACGGTGCGGTAGCGCACCGACTTGACCGACAGCTCCTCGCCCTCGGCCGGGCCGCCCCACACGCCGGGGGTCATCCACATGCCGTCGCGCTGGTACACCGGGCGCTGGTGGGCGTAGTAGATGCTGGCCAGCTCGATGTCCTCGCGGGCGATGTAGCGCCAGATATCCAGCTCGGTCCAGTTGGAGAGCGGGAAGACGCGCACATGCTCACCCGGAGCGTGCTTGCCGTTGTACAGGTTCCACAGTTCCGGCCGCTGCCGCTTGGGATCCCAGCGTCCGAACCCGTCGCGCAGCGAGAAGATGCGCTCCTTGGCGCGCGAACGCTCCTCATCACGGCGGGCGCCGCCGAAGACCGCGTCGAAGCGGTGCTCGGCGATGCCGTCCAGCAGCGGCACGGTCTGCAGCGGATTGCGAATGCCGTCCGGCCGCTCGGTCAGCCGTCCGTCGGCGAGGTACTCCTCGACGGAGGCGACGTGCAGGCGCAGGCCGTACTTCTGCACCACATGATCGCGGAAGGCGAGCACCTCGTCGAGATTGTGCCCGGTGTCCACATGCAGCAGCGAAAAGGGCAGCGGCGCAGGCCAGAACGCCTTCAGCGCCAGGTGCAGCAGCACCGTGGAGTCCTTGCCGCCGGAGAACAGGATCACCGGTCGCTCGAACTCGCCCGCGACCTCGCGGAAGATGTGGATGGATTCGCTCTCCAGCGCCGCGAGAGTGTCGAACTCTTCGAGCGAGGCCAGGACGTCGGAGTCGGTCTCTGCGATTGTCATGAGGCGTGCAACCCGCATTCGGTCTTGGCGAGGCCGGCCCAGCGGCCGCTTCGCGGATCGGATCCCGGTTCCGGCTTCCGTGTGCACGGAGCGCAACCGATGGACGGATATCCCTCCTCCACAAGGGGATTGACGAGAGTGCCATTGGCCTCGATGTACGCGGCCATCTCATCGTCGGACCAGGCGGCGATCGGATTGATCTTCACCAGCCCGAAGCCCTCGTCATAGGAGATCAGGGGCGCATTGGCGCGGGTGGGGGCCTCCACGCGGCGGATGCCGGTGACCCAGGCGTTGTACGGCTGCAACGACTTACCCAGCGGCACCACCTTGCGCAGGCGGCAGCACTCGGCGGCATCGCGGGCGAACAGATCCTTGCCCAGCAGCTGATCCTGCTGCGCCACAGTGTTTTCCGGCTGCACATTCACGATGTTCACGCCGTACACCATTTCGACCGCGTCCCGCGTGCCGATGGTCTCGGCGAAGTGGTAGCCGGTATCCAGGAACAGCACATCCACACCCGGATGCACCTGCGCGGCCAGCTGCACCAGCACCGCGTCCTGCATATTCGAGGCGACAATGTAATCGGCGCCGAAGTTCTCCTCGGTCCACTGCAGCAGCTGCTGCGCGGTGGCGTCCGGCCCGAGTTCGGCCGCGCCCCGCTCCGCGAGTGCGCGCAGGTCTGCTTCAGCGAGTTTGGTTGTGGTCATTGCTGTCTCCTCCAACTACCGCAGGTCCGCTTCATCGGCGCGGACAGCCCACACCGCGAAACGCTCACTCTCGTCACGGTTCTTGACGAAGTTGCGCACGACGCGCTCGATGTAATCGCCGAGCTCGGTGCTGGTCACCTTGTGCTGACGCAGCTTGCGGCCGAAGCCGCTGTCGAGTCCGAGGCTGCCACCGAGGTGAACCTGGAACCCCTCGATCTGATTCCCCTCGCCATCGTCGACGAGCATGCCCTTGAAGCCGATATCCGCGATCTGCGAACGGCCGCAGGAGTTCGGGCAGCCATTGATATTGATGGTGATGGGAACATCGAGCTGGGCATTGATATCGGCCAGCCGCTGCTCGAGCTCCGGCGCCAGCACCTGGGACCGCTTGCGGGTCTCGGTGAAGGACAGCTTGCAGAACTCGATACCGCTGCACGCCAGCAGATTCCGCCGCCACTGCGACGGACGCCCGTGCAGGCCCAGCGGTTTCAGCTCCTCGATGAGCCATTCGACCTTGTCGTCGGGCACGTCGAGCACGATGAGCTTCTGGTACGGGGTGAACCGAATCCGGTCGGAGCCGATGGATTCCACAATGTCGGCGACCTTGCTCAGGATGGTGCCCGAGACGCGGCCGGCAATGGGGGAGAAGCCGACGGCATTGAGTCCGTTGCGCAGCTTCTGCACACCGATGTGGTCGATGGGACGCTCCGGCTTCTCCGGTGCGGGACCGTCGATCAGCTTGCGCTTGAGGTACTCGGTCTCGAGCACCTCGCGGAACTTCTCGATGCCCCAATCCTTGACCAGGAACTTCAGCCGCGCCTTGGTGCGCAGGCGGCGGTACCCGTAATCGCGGAAGAGCGAGACCACGGCCTCCCACACATCCGGCACCTCGTCGAGCGGCACCCACGCGCCGACCCGTTGCGCCAGCATCGGATTGGTGGACAGACCGCCGCCGACCCACAGGTCCAGGCCGGGCCCGTGCTCGGGATGCTCGACACCCACGAAGGCGATGTCATTGATCTCGTGCACCACATCCTGCTGACCGGAGATGGCGGTCTTGAACTTGCGCGGCAGGTTGGAGTACTCCTTCTTGCCGATATAGCGCTCGACGATCTGGTCGATGGCCGGAGTCGGATCGAGCACCTCGCCGAGTGATTCACCGGCGAGCGGCGAGCCGAGCACCACACGCGGGCAGTCGCCGCACGCCTCGGTGGTCTGCAGGCCGACCGCTTCGAGCCGCCGCCAGATCTCCGGCACGTTCTCGATCTCGATCCAGTGGAACTGCACATTCTCGCGGTCCGACAGATCGGCGGTATCGCGGCCGAACTCGGTGGAGATCTGCCCGAGCGTGCGCAACTGCTGTGCACTCAGTGCGCCGGCGTCGCAGCGCACCCGCATCATGAAGTACCGGGCCTCGAGAATGTCGATGTTCTCATCGCCGGTGAAGGTGCCGTCGTAGCCCTGTTCACGCTGGGTGTACAGACCCCACCAGCGCATGCGGCCACGCAGATCGCCCTTGTCGATCGAGTCGAAACCCTGCTTCGAGTAGATGTTCTCGATGCGCGCGCGCACATTGAGCGGGTTGTCGTCCTTCTTGCTCTGCTCGTTCGCATTGAGCGGCTCGCGGTAGCCGAGCGCCCACTGCCCTTCCGAACGGCGCTGCACCGGCTTTCCGGTGCGCTCGCGGGGCGCGGTGGGCGCGTCCGAACGGGGGCGATCCGGACGCACGCGTCGTTCCGCTTCGGGCCGTTGCGGCCGGGCGGGACGAGCTGATCCGGAACTGTCGGCGTCGGTGCTCGACGTCATAGGGGTCGCTCCTGAAGGTCTTGCGGGCAGGCGAGAGGGGCTGACTCACGCCTCCGATATCAGCGAACCGGGGAGTTCGGCGTCGAAGAAGGACGTCGATCCGGGAAGAAGGGGGAGCTGATCTACCGGAGGCTTCCGGGCAGACAGCTCGCGCTGCAGACACGCTTGAAGTCGACGTGGCGCCGCGCCACGAGTCGCACTCCGAGTCCTGTCATGGAGCCTATTGTGCCACCTCAGACAGGCTGTTCCGACCGTCCGCCGATATTTTCCGGACTTTCAAGGGAAATCCCCTGGATACCTACCCCGATTTGTGACAGGTCTCATAGATCACGACCGATTCGATCTTGGACAGTTGACCTCGAGCCCCTGCGTGGTCCTCAACCGCCCTCGTCCGGCCCGCGCGTGCCCGATTACCTCGGTGACTTGCGTTGTGCCTCCGCGACGGCAGCCAGCACTGCGGCCAGTTCGGGCGAGCGGTGCCAATCCGCTCGGTAGACGAACCCCCGCGGCAGATAATCGGATTCGACGTCGATCCGCATGCCGAGATCATGCGCCCAGCACGCCAGCCCCAGCAGCGGCAGCGAAAACACGCCCTCCGGATCGTTGCACCAGGTGGCTCGGTCGAAGAACGCCCGGTGCCGCCGCAGCGCATTGCCCAACTCCCAGCCGAACCCCTCCTGATCCCGGGCGCCCAGCCGCGCGAACACCTCGATCGACGGCCGCAACAGCTGATCCACCACCTCCTGTGCTCCCACCGCACTGGTCGTATCCAGCCCCCACGCCTGCTCGCCGACCGTTTCCGGCCCGTACCGCCAGGCCTCCCGCAACAGCAGCGCCCACTCGTACTGGAATTCGTCGAACGCCCCCGCCCCGGACTCCCGCAGCCGCTCGAGCGGATAGGCGATCAGCTCCTCCATGGCCTCGGTATCCCGCGCGATCACCGCCCACCAAAACGCTGCCCGCCATCCAGGGACCCGGTCGTGGCGATCGAATCCCGACGCGATGCCCTCGGCACGAAAGCGTTTGGTCAGCGCAGCCTCGGACATCCCGGCGTAGTACCAGGTTCGCGGCTGCCCGGCGTGCGGATCGAATATCAGCGCCCGCCCCAGCAGTTCACCTCCGAACGACCGCGCGAAGTTCGGTCCTTCGGGCCGCACCGCAGGCATAGGAACCGAGTACACGATCGGCGCCACCGAGCCCGCATCGACGATTTGCATTGCCGCACTGTCGATCTCGTGCCGCGGCACCCACTCGGCCATTCGATCTTCGTCGCGCATGTGTTGCCTTACGAGGTGATGGTGTCCAATATCCTTATCCAGTCAGGGTTTTCGATGAAGCCCTTCGGGATGTATTCGGATTCGACGTCGATGCGCATGCCGAGGTCGTGCGCCCAGCACGACAGGCCCAATAGCGGGATGGATACGAACCCGGCAGGGTCGTGTCGCCACTCCTTGGAATCGAAGAAGCTCCGGTGCAGCATCAGTGCCTCCACGAGTGCCCGGCTGAGGCCTGCTTCGTCGTTCGATGCGATGGCATCGAACACCACCATCGGGGGCCTCAGTAAGTGGTCGACAATCTGCTGCGCTCCGAGTGCACTGGTCGTGCCGAGGGATCGGGCGCGGCCCGCAACCGTGGTCGGCCCCTCACGCCAGGCGTCCTGCAGTATCGCCACCCACTCGTAGTTGAACTCATCTGCTACGCCACCGTCGCCGGTGTCTCGCAGTCGATCGATGGGAAACCCTGCCAGCATCTCTGCCGCATCGTCGTCCCGGGCGGTTCGGGCCCACCAGAACGCATCGAGCCACTTTCCTTGGTGCGCGCTGTAATTCGGGCCCGCAGGAATGCGATACGTCTGGTCGCCGAAACGGAGCTCGACCGATTCGGTCAACTTCGACAGATGGCTGCTGGTGATCCAGAAGAGCCCGGTAGCGAGCTGCTCGGAAAGTTGCGCGGCCTGCTGGGTCTGGTGCGCACCGGCCTGCGGGTCACTTGCCGTCAACACCCCCAGTTGAGCCTCGGCGCGTGTAAGTAGAGGCCCTACCTTGTCTGGCATAGCCGGCAATTTCGGCAGCAGTTCAGTCGCAAGGCGTGTGAATCTGTCCGAGAGATCTTGCAGATCACCCCGGTCGATACGGTGTCGCGATACTGTTTCCGTCACAGAACTTGTCAGCCTTTCAAGTCGAAGGCGATGCTGGTGAACCCGTCGTAGCGTTGATCCGCGACGCCGTCTTTCTTTTCCTCCGCGACATTCGCGCGTACGAGAACGTAGTCGATGTCGCCGGACTGCGTCAGTAGCAGCTTGTCCGCGAGGTCCTTCTCGATGGGTGTTCCTCGTGCGGCCAGGTTGGCCACGACACTGTCGTAATAGCCTCGAGCACCCTGTTTGTAGTACCGGCCGTCGAGTCCCATCCGGACGGCGAACCCTGCGCTCGGCGCCTTCTCCTCCAAGATCAATATCTTCTGTCGACCGGTCGCCTTGTCCGTCACTTCGTAGACTTTGTCGAATACGCCCGAACCAGTGCTGCTGGGGTCGCTGATCAGTCGCGCATCGAATTTCTCGGCCGGGTAGTTCACGTCCATGAACTGTTTCCCCGCGTACTGGCCGATCACCTCGCCTGTATCACGCTGCGCGACATAGGCTTGTGATAACGATGCCGCCGTCAGCGGGTCGATAGCTCCGGTCGCATCGAGCTCCCGGCTCTTCTGCGCCTCCCACGCCTGCACAGCCAAGGTAGCCAAGGACCGGGCGGACATCTCCTCGGCGACACCCATCCACACCGGCAATGATGCTGACTCGCGCGCCCGAGTGTCGAGCCGATACACCGGTGGCATCGCGTTGTCCGCGGCGGTGAGGACCGGGATGTACTTAGTGGCGTCGGCGGGATCCTGTCGGATCAGTGGAACAGGAATTCCATTGCGGTCGAGGGCATTCGAGTCTTTGCGCCGCAACTCGCCGTCCGGTCCGGCGCGGACATAGTAGAGATCGAGATAGGCCGGGTCGTTGGCCTTCTCATTCAGTGAAGCATTCGCGAGTTCGACTGCGGTTGGCGGGCCGCGGGGGCTCTTCGGGGCGACGCCGGGGATTCCCGCCCCTGTTGTTTTGCTGTTGTTCTGCCGCAGCTGCTGCAGGCTTGCGCTGCAGGACGCCTTCTCCTGGTCGAACGTTGCTTTCTCGGCGTTGAGCGATGCGCTCACATCGTTGAACGCCTGAACGGCACCGATATTCGCGTGATCGAGGGTCGGCTCTTGGGCGTTGTGCTCCTCGGTGACCTTGTTGTGCGCCACGGCCCGCTGCGCCAAGGTCGCGCAGGACGGGGCCGGCATCGTTGCAGGGGTCGCGGGCGGCTGTGTGTGGCCGGCACTCCCGATGCTCAGCATCCATAGGACGGCTACGGCGAGGCTGAGGAGCCGAGTTGATCGGTGAGTGCCGATTCTCGAACTGGGTGCATGCACTACTCGGCGACGCGCCACTTCCCCTCCTCTCGGACCAGGACGAAGGTGTCGGTGAGTTCCGTCAAGTCCGGATATGTTCGCGTCACATCGGCATTCGCCACATTGCCGTCGATCAGAAAGTTGCTGACGTACAGCACTTCTCCCGCATCGGATCGATCGATCGTGGCCGGCAACTGCGCGTTTCGGAATCGCTCGCGCACCGCCGCGCTGTAGAGGTTGATGACCTTGCTGGGGTGGTCGGCTCCCAGCACGCTCCGCAGCACGGTCTCGATCTCGACCTCGTCGCGTGCCTGCTGATCAGCAGGGCTGGAACTGGGGCCGATCAGCATGAAAGCGCCGATACCAGCGACAGCTGCCACGATCGCCAACGCCGCGAGTCCGATGAGTAACTTCCGGGTACGCGGAGCCGCCATCATTTCGCCTGCGGCGTTGGCATGGTAATACCCAGGTCAGGGCAGTACTTCCATTCGCCGCTCTCCTTCTTGAAGGTGACGGGTCCGCTGTAGTCACTCCCGTTGTCGAGTTTGCCGCTGGCTTCGGCAGTGGCCTTCTCGCCGGTGATCTGAACCTTCTCGAGCTTCGTGAACTGGCCCTTCGGCCGCACGGTCGAGGCATTGCTCAACATTTCCGCAGGCATCGATTTGATGAGATCGCCGAACTGGCTGCAGAACTTGTCCGAGACGTCGTTCGGGTTCTTCGCGGCCATCACCGCACGCAGATTCGACTCCATCTGGCTCTGATCCGGGCTCTTGGTGATGCCACCACCGCTGTCGCTGCCGCCGCATCCGGCGAGTGCGCCCACCGCCGCGATCGTGAGTGCGAATGCGCCGATCTTCCGCACCTTGCTTGGACATGTTTGTACGACAAGCAGATTCATACGATTTCTCCCCATGAAGATCCCCCTTCGGGAGAGAAGGCTAGAGCACCGACTCGCGATCTGCCATGTGGTGCAGTGCGTTTCGAGTGTGCAGCTTTGTGATATCCCGCACGCGTGAGGTTCTCGTGGCTTCGCGGCGCGGAGTTCTCGTGATCAGCGTGTTTCCGAGGCGATCTCCGGCACGGTGGACAACGCCGTGCGGATCGCTCGAGCCCGGGCGCAGACGCCGCACGGTCGAGGCGCATGCAGTGTGATGGGCGCGACTCGTCACACTGGAGGGATGGAGATGATCGCCGACCCCGCCACCGCGGACCAGCTGACGCCGGTGCTGCGCGACTTCGGGGGCGGCGCGTTCGGGATCTACATCCACGTGCCGTTCTGTGCCACGCGGTGCGGATACTGCGACTTCAACACCTATACGGCGGGGGAGCTGGGTACCTCGGCGTCGCCACAGTCCTGGTTCGAGGCGCTGCGCGGTGAATTGGCGACGGCCGCCGCGCAGTTCGCGGCGTTTCCGACTGCTACGCCGCCGGTGCAGACCATTTTTGTGGGTGGGGGTACGCCGTCGCTGCTCGGTGGGGACGGGCTGGCGAATGTCATGAGTGCGGTGCGGGACAACTTCACGCTGGCTGCCGGGGCCGAGGTGACGACCGAGTCGAATCCGGAGTCGACGTCGCCGGAGTTCTTCGAGCGGCTGCTCGAGGGTGGGTTCACGCGGGTGTCGCTGGGGATGCAGTCGGCGGCGGCGCATGTGCTGAAGGTGCTCGATCGCACGCATACGCCGGGGCGGGCGGTCGCGGCGGCGCGGGAGGCGCGGGCCGCGGGGTTCGAGCATGTGAATCTGGACCTCATCTATGGGACGCCGGGGGAGCGGGACGGTGATCTGGACGCCAGCCTGGATGCGGTGCTGGCGGCGGGGGTCGATCACGTCTCCGCGTATTCGCTGATCGTCGAGGACGGCACCGCGCTGGCGCGGCGGGTGCGGCGCGGTGAGCTGCCCGCGCCGGATGACGATGTGCTGGCCGCCCGCTACGAGCGCATCGATGCGCGGCTGGAGGCGGCGGGGCTGCGCTGGTACGAGGTCTCCAACTGGGCCGCGAACGACGGTGCGCGCTGCCGGCACAACCTCGGTTACTGGGACGGCGGCGACTGGCTCGGTGCCGGGCCGGGTGCGCACAGTCATATCGGCGGGGTGCGCTGGTGGAACGTGAAACACCCTGCGCGCTATGCGGATCGGGTCGCCGACGGTGGATTGCCCGCCGCGGGATGGGAGGCGCTCACCGATGAAGAGCGCTACACCGAGCGCGTCATGCTCACCGCTCGGCTGCGCACCGGCTTGCCACTCGAGGACCTGGATTCCGATGGCCGCGTGGCCGCGGAGCGCGTGGTCGCCGACGGTCTGGCGCTGCGACAGGACGAGCGCCTGATCCTGACCGATCGCGGGCGACTGCTGGCCGATGCGGTGGTGCGCACGCTGCTCACCTGAGCGCGTTCGGTAATCCCCCACGGGTGCCGGAGTGCGGGGTTACGCTGCTGTCCATCGCTATGTTCGACGAGGATATTGTTCCATTTCGGGTCGAGATCTCGCAGGATCGACTGCGGGATCTCCGCCGACGGTTGAGCGAAACCCGCTGGCCCGCACAGGTTCCCGGCGTCGGCTGGGCGCGCGGGGTACCAGTAGAATATCTGCGGGACCTGGCGCACTATTGGGCGCAGCGTTTCGACTGGCTCGCCTGGGAGAAGCGGCTCAATTCCTATCCCCAGTACACGACGGTGATCGACGGCACCCGAATTCATTTCCTGCACATCAGATCCCACCGCTCCGGCGCCACCCCGCTGCTCATGCTGCACGGCTGGCCGAGTTCGGTGCTGGAGTTCCTCGAGGTGATCGAACCGCTCACCGATCCCGAGGACGGCGGTCCCGCTTTCGATCTCATCATTCCCTCGCATCCCAATTTCGGATTCTCCGGTCCCGCACCGGATCCGGGCTGGGACAGCCCGCGCATCGCGCTCGCCTACGCGGAACTCATGCGCCGCCTGGGCTATCCGCGCTACGGCGTGCAGGGCGGCGACTTCGGTGCGTTCATCGGCCCCGATCTGGGCCGCCTCGATGCCGACCGCGTGATCGGCGTGCACGTCAATGCCGCCACCTGGGGCTTCATCCCGCACGGCCCGCTGCCCGCGGACGCCGCCGCCACCCTCACCGCGCCGGAGCGCGAAAAGCTCACGCTCATAGGCGAATTCCTCTCCGACGGCGGAGGCTACTACCAGATTCAGGGCACCCGCCCGCATACCCTCGCCTTCGCCCTCAACGATTCCCCGGCCGGCCAGCTGGCCTGGATCGTGGAGAAGTTCCACGCCTGGACGGGCGCCGCGGGCACGCTCGAGGATCGGCTGGATCGTGATCACATGCTGGCCGGAATCTCGATCTACTGGTTCACCGAAACCGGCGGCTCGTCCGCGCAGCTGTACTACGAATCACTGCACTCCCCGAATCAGCCGACGCACTCGCGGGTTCCGACCGCGGTCGCCAATTTCGCCGGCGATATGGCCATCCGCCGCTTCGCCGAACAGCTCAACACCATCGTGCGCTGGACCGAGTTCGACACCGGCGGTCACTTCGCCGCCATGCAGACCCCCGATCTGCTGACCGCCGATATCCGCTCCTTCTTCACCGATCTGCTCGCCTGACATCTGCGCCGCCGGCCCGCACCCGAGCGGCGGCGTACAGGCAATCTGCGAACGGCCAACTAAACTGGCGGGAACATCCGGGAATTCCTGCGAATATGCCCCACAGGCCTGCGCGGCGGAACCCGACGGCGAGCGAGGAGGTGGGGCCGATGGCGACCACGGAGCAGCGACGGCTCGAAGTCCTGCGGGCGATCGTCGCGGACTACATATCGACCAAGGAGCCGATAGGCTCCAAAACCCTGGTGGAACGGCACAATCTGGGCGTCTCCAGCGCGACTGTGCGCAATGACATGGCGGTGCTCGAGGCCGAGGGCTATATCGCCCAGCCGCACACCAGTTCCGGTCGCATCCCCACCGATAAGGGCTACCGGCAGTTCGTCGATCACATCTCCGAGGTCAAGCCGCTCTCCAATGCCGAGCGCCGGGCGATCATGGAGTTCCTCGAAAGCGGCGTCGATCTCGACGACGTCCTGCGCCGGGGTGTGCGCCTGCTCGCACAGCTGACCCGTCAGGTCGCCATGGTGCAGTACCCGACGGTGTCGGCCTCGACGGTCCGGCACATCGAGGTGGTCGCGCTCAATCCGGCCCGCCTGCTGCTCGTGGTCATCACCGACAGCGGCCGCGTCGATCAGCGCCTGGTCGATCTGGGCAATGTCATCGGTGAAGAGGATCTGGCCGCCCTGCGCGGCATGCTCGGCAAGGCCATGGAGGGCAAGCGGCTGGCCGCCGCCTCCGCCTCGGTGGCCGAACTACCCGAACATTCGCCCGCGCGGCTGCGGGACGTCCTCGTCCGGGTGTCCACACTGCTCGTGGAGACGCTCGTCGAACATCCCGAGGAACGACTGGTGCTCGGCGGTACGGCGAACCTCACACGCAATGCCGGCGACTTCGCCGGGAACGGATTTCCGGGCTCGCTACGCGTGGTGCTCGAGGCCCTCGAAGAGCAGGTGATCGTGCTGAAGTTGCTGGCAGCGGCCCAGCAGCCGGGTACGGTCACCGTGCAGATCGGTGAGGAGACCAAGGTCGAACAGATGCGCGGAACGGCGGTGGTGTCCACCGGATACGGGATGCCCGGTACCGTTCTGGGAGGTATGGGGGTGCTGGGCCCCACCCGCATGGACTATCCGGGGACCATCGCCTCGGTGGCGGCCGTGGCCCGGTATATCGGTGAGGTGCTCGCCGAACGGTGAGCAAGCGGAGAGACGAAACGGACTAGAGAGCACAAGTGGCACGGGACTATTACGCACTGCTCGGCGTCGCACGCAACGCGACCGACCAGGAGATCAAGCGCGCCTATCGAAAGCTGGCGCGTGAACTGCATCCCGACGTCAACCCGGAACCGGAGGCGCAGGAGCGATTCCGCGAGGTGTCGACGGCCTACGAGGTGCTGACCGATGCGGAGAAGCGGCGCATCGTCGACCTCGGCGGTGACCCCATGGAGTCCGGCGGCGGTGGCGGCGGATTCTCCGGCGCCGGTTTCGGCGGCCTGGGCGACGTGTTCGAGGCCTTCTTCGGCGGGATGAACACCTCCAACCCGCGCAAACCACGCGGCCGGGTGCAGCCGGGAGCGGATTCGCTGCTGCGCACCCGCCTCTCGCTGCAGGAGTGCGCGGTCGGTGTCACCAAGCACCTGACCGTGGACACCGCCATCATCTGCGATGTGTGCGTGGGCGCGGGCACCAATGGCAACTCCAAGCCCGTCCGCTGTGAAACCTGCGGCGGCGCGGGTGAAGTGCAGACGGTGCAGCGCTCCTTCCTCGGCCAGGTCATGACCTCGCGGCCGTGCCCCACCTGCCGCGGCGCGGGCGAGACCATTCCCGATCCCTGCCGCAAGTGCGGTGGCGACGGCCGCGTGCGCGCCCGCCGCGAGATCGCCGCGCCGATTCCGGCCGGTGTCGCGAGCGGTATGCGGGTGCGCCTGGCCGCACAGGGGGAGGTCGGCCCCGGCGGCGGTCCCGCCGGCGACCTCTACGTCGAGATCGTGGAGCAGCCGCACGACACCTTCGTGCGCGACAGTGACGATCTGCACTGCACCATCCGGGTTCCCGTGGTGGATGCGGCGCTGGGCACCACGGTCGTCATCGACACCATCCTCGACGGCCCGGTCGAGCTCACCATCCCGGCCGGCACCCAGCCGGGCGAGGTCTCGGTGCTGCGCGGCCACGGTATGCCCAAGCTGCGCGCCAATTCGCGCGGAGATCTGATCTCGCACCTCGATATCGTGGTGCCGACCAAGATGGACTCCAAGCAGTCCGATCTCATGCGCAAGTACAAGGCCATGCGTCCGAACGAGCGCACCGAGGTGCTCTCGACCCAGTCCGAGCACAACAGCGGGTTGTTCGCGCGGCTGCGAGCATCCTTCAGCGGACGCTGATCCGTTGGCCGCCACCGTCTTCTACCTCGACGAGGTTCCCGAGCCGGGTGCCACCGCCGTCCTCGACGGCCCGGAGGGTCGCCATGCGGCGACCGTCCGGCGCATCCGGGTCGGCGAGCCGATCACGCTCTCGGACGGGCACGGGATTCTCGCCGATTCGGAAGTGATTGCGGCCCAGAAGGATCGCCTCGAACTGAAGGTCCTCGATCGCCGGGTCGCAGCCCCGGCGACCCCGCAGGTGACCGTGGTGCAGGCGCTGCCGAAGTCCGACCGCTCCGAACTCGCGGTCGAACTCATGACCGAGGCCGGGGCCGACGCCATCGTTCCGTGGCAGGCTTCGCGCTGCGTCTCCAACTGGGAGAACAAGGCGTACAAGGCCGTCGAGAAATGGCGTGCCACCGCGAAATCGGCCGCCCGGCAGTCCCGCCGCGCCTATATCCCCGATGTGGCGGATCTGCACAGCACCCGCGATCTGGTGGCGCTGGTACGAGAAGCCAAGTCCGGCGGCGCAATTGTCGCCGCCCTGCACGAATCCGGAGCGGGACGCTTCACCGAGCTGTCCTTCGAGGACGTGGCCGAGGTTGTGCTCATTGTCGGCCCCGAAGGCGGCCTCGATGATGCCGAACTGAAGGCACTGGCCGAGGCGGGCGCGGATATCGTGCTGCTCGGCCCGACCGTCCTGCGCACCTCCACCGCGGCGGCCGTCGCTCTCGGCGCTCTCGGCGCACTGACCCCGCGCTGGTAGTAGGCACCGACCCCGCGTTGGCGGGTAGTGCCTTCAAGCGGGTGGCGATACCTCGTGTCCGTTGGCCCGGTTCGCTGAACTCGTTCAGGCGCGCGCTGTTTCGCCTGCGCCGGCCGCGCGGGACCGAACGACGAGCACTCCCACGAGCCCGGCCGCGAGTACGAGCAGAACCGCCACGTACGCGGTGAGTCCGGTCCAGCCGTAGCGGCCGTAGGCGATCCCGCCCGCCCCTCCGGCAATCGAACTCCCGAGGTAGTAGGCGAACAGGTACAGGGCCGAAGCCGCTGCGCGATTGCCGGTGGCCGCACTGCCGACCCAGCCACTGGCTACCGCGTGAATGGCGAAAAACCCTGCGGTGCACAGCAGTACGCCGAGCAGAATGATCGGCAGCGAATCCGGCAGGGTGAGCGACAGCCCGGCGCCCATGGCGAGAATCGATACCCCGAGCACCCGGGACCGCCCGTGCCGATCGGTCAACCGGCCCGCCGCGGCGGCGGTGACGGTGCCCGCCAGATACAGCACGAACACCAAACCCACTGTGGCTGCGGATAATCCGAACGGATCACGCGTCAGCCGATACCCGAGGAAGTTGTAGACCGAGACGAAGCCGCCCATCATGACGAACGCGAGGGCGAACAGCGGCAGCAGCGTGCGATCCCGCAGGTGCCCCGCGAAATCGGTGGTGAGCGTGCGGATATCGAGCGGCCGGGCGCTGAATCGGCGCGACGGCGGCAGCATTCGCACGAATATCCCCGCGCAGAGCGCCGCCGCCACCGCGACGGTGGCCTGACCCCAGCGCCACGACCCCACTTCGAGGGTGAAGGCCGGGATGAGCCGCCCGGCCAGCCCGCCCACCGTGGTGCCCGCGACGTAGACGCCCATGGCCGCGCCCAGCCCGGCCGCGCCGATCTCCTCCGCCAGATATGCCATCGCCACCGCGGGCACCCCGGCCAGCGCGACTCCCTGCACCGCCCGCCCGGCCAGCAGCACTCCCAGCGAGGGACTGAAGGGCAGCAGCAGCCCGATCACACTGGCGGCCACCGCCGAGCCGATCATCATCCGGGTCCGGCCGAATCGGTTCGACAGCACGCTCATCGGCAAGATCGTGACCGCCAGCAGTCCGGTGGTCAGCGATACCGCCAGGGCCGCGCGCGCCGGTGTCGCACCGAATGCCGCCGACAGACTCGGCAGTAGCGCCTGTGCGCTGTACATCGAGGCGAAGGTGGTCAGCCCGGCGGCGAAGAGCGCCACCGTGATCCGGCGTTCGTGCGCAGCGGTGTCGACGGGGGCGAGAGCGGCCGCGGTGGTCATATGCCGAGCATGGGCGCGCGGTGCTTCGAAAGGAAATGCATAATGATTGCAGAACTGATGCGGCGGCGGTATTAGTGGAGGTATCGGCGCGGAGCCGACCGCGGCGAGTGACGATCAACATGGTCAAGCCCGGGCCGCCCAACCGAGGTGCGGACGGTTTCGGGGTTATCGGAGGGGGTGCCGCGGTGGCGAGTGATGATCTGCACTGGTTTCTCACGCTCGCCGAGCTCGAACGCGTCGGAGCCGCCGCCGAGCGCCTGCATCTGACGCAGCCGACGCTCTCCCGCATGCTGGCCCGCCTGGAACGCCGCCTCGGCGTCCTGCTCTTCGACCGGCACGGAAAACGCCTGACCCTCAACGAGTTCGGCCGTGTCTACTATGAGCACGCCCGCCGCGCCCAGGCCGAACTCGATGCCGCCGCAGGCGAACTCGCCGATCTGGCCAATCCCGCCGGGGGTGTGGTGCGCCTGGCCTTCCAGCATTCCCTGGGTGCGCGGGTGGTGCCCGAACTCATCGCGGGTTTTCGCCGCCTCTCCGGGCGCATCACCTTCACGCTGAACCAGGACGCCGCCGATGTGGTGACCGCCGCGGTCCTGGACGGCACCGCCGATCTCGGGCTGGTGTCTCCGAGACCGTCCGCTGCCGGGGTGGGCTGGCGGCCGCTGCTGCGGCAGCGCCTGGCGCTCGCCGTGCCGCCCGACCATCGCCTCGCGACCCGGCGGCAGGTACGCCTCGCGGAGGTCGCGGACGCCGAATTCATCGCCATGCACCCGGGATTCGGCATGCGCCGCGTTCTCGACGAGCTTTGTGCCGCAGCCGATTTCCGCCCCCGCATCGGTTTCGAGTGCAGCAATCTGGACACCATCGCGGGCCTGGTCGCAGTGGGTCTCGGAGTGTCGATTCTGCCGCTGGAGTACCCGCCGATGGGCGGCCCGCAACCGGATCCCGCGCTGATCCCGCTCGCCGATCCGGAGCCGATGCGCGAGGTCGGCCTGGTCTGGTCGACCGCCGCGACGCCGTCCGAGGCGGTGCGCCGTTTCCGGGATTTCACCTTCGACTGGGCCCGGGTCCGGCCCGGAATCGAATAACGCCCAGGCCGCGAGGGCGCGACGGTCTCGTGTCACCGCAGCTGGTAGCGATCTATTCACTGGGCGGTGTCGGTGGTCGGCGGTAAACTTCCCTTAAAGAGGTAGTGCTCGAGACCGGGAAGCAGGCCATAGCGACTTTTGAGAACACCAGGCGAAATCGGCGACCAGAGTACCCCTACTGCCGGCATCGGTGTCGGCGACAATGGGTCCGGACCGGCGGGCCGGACCGTTCGTTCCAGCATCGAATTGGAACCGGAGTCGGTATTCGGCTTCCTGGGTTCGGCCGATGAGAACCTGCGTGAACTCGAGCGGCTGCTCGACGCCGACATCCACGTGCGCGGCAACTCCGTCACACTCACCGGCAGACCTGCCGATATCGCCCTCGCGGAACGTGTCATCGCCCAGTTGGTGGCGCTGACGGCCCGCAACAAGGTGGTCACGCCGGAAGCCGTGCGGCACACGTATTCCATGCTCACCGAGGGTTCCTCGGACTCCCCGGCGGAGGTGCTGAGCCTCGACATCCTGTCCCGGCGCGGTAAGACCATCCGCCCGAAGACGTTGAACCAGAAGCACTATGTCGATGCCATCGACAAGCACACCATCGTGTTCGGCGTCGGCCCGGCCGGTACCGGTAAGACGTACCTCGCGATGGCCAAGGCCGTGCAGGCATTGCAGGCCAAGCAGGTCAGCCGCATCATTCTGACGCGGCCGGCGGTCGAGGCGGGTGAGCGGCTGGGCTTCCTGCCCGGCACGCTGAACGACAAGATCGACCCGTATCTGCGCCCGCTCTACGACGCCCTGCACGACATGATGGATCCCGAGGCCATTCCGAAGCTGATGGCCGCGGGTGTCATCGAGGTCGCGCCGCTGGCGTACATGCGCGGTCGTTCGCTCAATGACGCGTTCATCATTCTCGACGAGGCGCAGAACACCACCGCCGAGCAGATGAAGATGTTCCTCACCCGCTTGGGCTTCGGCTCCAAAATGGTGGTGACCGGCGATGTCAGTCAGGTGGACCTACCCACGGGTGCCCGCTCCGGGCTCCGGGCGGCCACCGAGATCCTCACCGATGTCGACGATATTGCGATCTCCTACCTGACCAGCAGTGATGTGGTTCGTCACCGACTGGTCGGGGAGATCGTCGATGCCTACGACCGCTATGAGAACGACTCCCGCCCGCAGGTCGCCCACTATCCGGGCAACCGGGCGCAGCGGCGTGCAGCGAGCCGGGAGGGGCGTCACTGAGCTCGGCCGATAGGCTGAGCGGGTGAGTATCGAGATCGCCAACGAATCGGGTATCGAAGTATCCGAAGAGGAACTGATCAGCGTCGCGCGGTTCGCGATCGGTCAGATGGATGTGCATTCGGCCGCCGAGCTGTCGATGGTGCTGGTCGATCTCGACACCATGGCAGACCTGCACATGCGCTGGATGGACCTGCCGGGTCCGACCGATGTCATGTCCTTTCCCATGGACGAGCTGGAGCCCGGCGGGCGTCCCGACGCCGCCGAGCCCGGCCCGTCCATGCTCGGGGATATCGTGCTGTGCCCCGAATTCGCGGCGCAGCAGGCCGAGAAGGCCGGCCATGCCATGGGCCACGAACTCGCCCTGCTGACCGTGCACGGCGTCCTCCACCTGCTCGGCTACGACCATGCCGAGCCGGAGGAGGAGAAGGAAATGTTCGCGCTGCAGGCCTCGCTGCTCGAAGGCTGGTACGAGAGCCTGCGCGAGGCGCAGCACCGCGCCGAGCTCGCCGAACGTGATGCACAGCGTGATGCGCAACTGCTGGGGAAGACCGGATTCACCGCACCCGGTGATCCACTGGATCCCGCGTGAATTCGTTCGTCCTCTTACTGCTGGCGATAATCTTGGTGCCCGCCGGCGGTTCGTTCGCCGCGCTGGATTCGGCGTTGAATACGATTTCCCCTGCGCGGGTGGACGATCTGGTCCGGGCCGATCGGACGGGTGCGGCGCGCTTGGCCCGCATCATCGCCGATCGGCCGCGCTATGTGAATCTCATGGTGCTGCTGCGCGTGCTGTGCGAGATCACCTCGACGGTGCTGCTGGCGGCGGTGCTCATGGATTGGCTGCCCGAGGTGACGGCGCTGGTGGTGACCGCGGCGGTCATGGTGCTGGTGGACTATCTGGTCATCGGTGTCGGGCCGCGCACGCTGGGCCGCCAGCACGCGTATTCGCTGGCGCTGGGCGCCTCACTGCCGCTGCAGGCCATCGGCACGCTACTCGGCCCGATCAGCCGCCTGTTGATTCTGGTCGGTAATGCGATCACTCCCGGTAGGGGATTTCGCAACGGCCCCTTCGCTTCCGAGATCGAGCTGCGTGAGGTCGTTGATCTCGCCGGTGAGCGCGGGGTGGTGGATGCCGAGGAGCGCCGCATGATCCAGTCGGTGTTCGAACTCGGCGAGACGGCCGCCCGCGCGGTCATGGTGCCGCGCACCGAGATGGTGTGGATCGAGGCGGACAAGACTGCGGCGCAGGCGATGTCGCTGGCGGTGCGGTCCGGTCATTCGCGCATTCCGGTGGTGGGGGAGAACGTCGACGACATTCTCGGCGTCGTATATCTGAAAGACCTTGTCCCGTATGCGGATCGGGCCAAGAAGGTGCATGTGCGCGAGGTCATGCGCCCGGCGATCTTCGTACCGGACTCCAAGCCGCTGGATGCGCTGCTCGATGAAATGCAGCGCGTCCGCAACCATATGGCGGTGCTGGTGGACGAGTACGGCGGCATTGCCGGGCTGGTCACCATCGAGGATGTGCTGGAGGAGATCGTCGGCGAGATCGCCGATGAGTACGACACCGATGAGACCGCGCCGGTCGAGGAGATCGGGCACGGGAAATACCGTGTCTCGGCGCGACTTCCGGTCGAAGACCTCGGTGATCTGTTCGGCCTGGAGATCGACGACGAAGATGTCGATACCGTCGGCGGCCTGCTCGCGCACGCGCTGGGCCGCGTGCCGCTGCCGGGTTCCAAGGCCGTGATCCACGGATTGCAATTGCGCGGTGAGGGCGGCTCGGACGCGCGCGGCCGGGTGCGGGTGCACACGGTGGTGGTGCGGCGGGCCCCGGAGAAGACCAAAAACGAAGCGGCCGAAGGTAAGCCGGACGGCGCACTGGAAGATGGAGAGACCGATGACTGATCTGGATGCCGAGGACAACAAGCTGTTGGTCCTCGCGCGCGGCGCGATGGGCCGCACCGGCGGCAGCGCGGGCGCGGCGGTGCGCGATACCGATGGGCGCACCTACGCCGCCGGTGAGGTGGGTCTGGCGAGTCTGAGGCTGACCGCCCTGCAGGCGGCGGTGGCGGCCGCGATCTCCAGTGGCGCAGAGGGTTTCGAGGCCGCGGTGGTGGTGGCGGGCCGGTTCTCCGATCCCGGTGTCCCCGCGGTGCGTGAGGTGTCGGCGGCGGCGCGGATCGTTTTCACCGATGCCAAGGGCGCGGTATTCGAGGTAGTGGAGGGGCCGGTCGAAGGCGATCCGGCACAGCGGCCCGGAATCCCCGAGGGCTTCGATCTGGAATCCGAGTCGGAGGTATTCGAGTGAGCAGCAGTAAAGACGTATTCCGTTCGGGCTTCGTATGTTTCGTGGGACGGCCGAATACCGGCAAGTCCACGCTGACCAATGCGATGGTGGGGCAGAAGATCGCCATCACCTCCTCGCGCCCGCAGACCACCCGGCACACCATTCGCGGCATTGTGCACCGCGAGCACGCGCAGCTCATTCTGGTGGACACCCCCGGTCTGCACCGGCCGCGCACGCTGCTCGGGCAGCGGCTCAACGATCTGGTGCGTGATACGTACACCGAGGTCGATGTGATCGCGCTGTGCATTCCGGCGGACGAGAAGATCGGCCCCGGCGACCGCTGGATCGTGGAGCAGATCCGCCTGATGGCGCCCAAGACCAAGCTCATGGGCGTGCTCACCAAGATCGACAAGGTGAGCCGGGATCAGCTCGCGGCCAAGCTCATCGCGCTCTCCGAACTGCTCGGCCCGGCCTCGGAAATCGTGCCGGTCTCGGCGGTCAAGGGTGAGCAGGTCGAGGTTCTGGTCGACGTCATCGCCTCGCAGATGGCCGAGGGCCCGGCCTTCTACCCCGACGGCGACCTCACCGACGAGCCCGAGGAAACCCTCATGGCCGAGCTCATTCGCGAAGCCGCGCTCGAGGGCCTGGACAACGAACTCCCGCACTCCCTCGCGGTTGTGATCGAGGATGTGCTCGAGCGCGAGGAGAACGAGGACACCGACACCGACGGCACCCGCACCCACGAGGGCATGCTCGACGTGCACGCCCTGCTCTACGTGGAACGCCCCAGCCAGAAGGCCATCATCATCGGCCGCGGCGGCGCCCGCCTCAAGGAGATCGGCACCAACGCCCGCCTGCAGATCGAAAAGATCCTCGGCACCCGCATCTTCCTGCACCTGCACGTCAAGGTCGCCAAAGACTGGCAGCGCGACCCCAAGCAGCTCGGCAAGCTCGGATTCTAGCTCCGCGGGGGGTCCGGAACCCCTCCGGAACCTCCGCTACCCCCGGGGAGTCCCCGTCATCCCGGCATGCCTCCGTCACCCCCCCGGGGGAGTCCCGTCATCCCGGCATGCTTTCGGCCGGGATCCACCCAACTCGGCTGAGCCGCATCGGGTCTGGATCCCGGCCAAAAGCGCGCCGGGATGACAGGGTGACTCATGCGACGGGGTGACTCATGCGCTGGTGTGACTCATGCGCTGGGGTGACTCATGCGACGGGGTGACTCATGCGCCGGAGTGGCTTATGCGCTGGGGTGGCTTATGCGCTGGGGTGGGTCATGCGACGGGGTGACTCATGCGCCGGGGTGGCTTATGCGCTGGGGTGGCTCTTGCGCTGGGGGGTCGTGCGCTTGGGGTGGGTCAGGCGGCGGGGGTCCACCAGGGCGTCGGGCGGTGCTTGTGCCACTCGAGTTCGGCTTCGAGTTGGGCTGCGACGGAGACGAGTAGGGGTTCGGAGTTGGCGGGGCCCATGAGTTGGGCTCCGACCGGGAGGCCGGTGGCGGTGAAGCCCGCGGGGACGTTGACCGAGGGCCAGCCGAGGACGTTCCAGGGCCAGGTGTAGGGGCAGGCGGTGGTGATGAGCTGATCCGTGGCCCAGGAGCTGATGTTGTCGATGTCGTGGACGCCGGGCGGCGGGGTGGCGGTGGTGGGGGCCAGGACTACGTCGTAGTCGTTGAAGAAGCGGCCGATTCGCTTGCGCAGCAAGGGTTCTGCCCGGCGGGCGGCGAAGAGCGCGGGGGAGAGGATACGGCCGGTGAGCGCATTGTGTGTGGTGCGCGGGTCGACCTCGGCTCCGGGCATGCGGTTCAGGACCTCGCGGATGCCGACCATGGAGCGGGGCAGGAAGGTCGCGCCGAGCAGTACGCCGTAGTGCAGATCGGCGATGGTGACCTCGTGGCCGAGGCGGCGCAGGGCATCGGCGGTCGCGTGCACCCGCGCCTGCACCTCGCGATCGAGTTCGGTCTTGATGGCGGTGAACGGAGTTCGCAGCGAGAGCGCGATGCGCAGCCGTCCCGGATCACGGCCGACCGCCTCGGAGACGCGCACGGCGGGCGGCGTATGCAGATCGCCCTGATGCGGTCCGGCGGCGACGTCCAGCAGCAGCGCGGCATCGGCGACAGTGCGCGCCAGCGGCCCGTTCACGGTGAGCCCGTAGAACGCCTCGGGCAGCGGCCAGGTGGAAATGCGCCCGCGCTGCGGTTTGATGCCCACCAGATTGTTCCAGGCCGCGGGGATGCGCACGGAGCCCGCACCGTCGGAACCCAGTGCGGCAGGCACCAATCCGGCCGCGACGGCCGCCGCGGAACCGCCGGACGAGCCGCCCGGCGTGTGCTCGGCGCTCCACGGATTCCTGGTGTGCCCGAAGGCCTCCGCACTGGTGAACGGCAGCTGCCCCAGCTCACAGGTATTGGTCTTGCCGACGATCACCGCACCGGCGGCCCGCAGTCGCCGAACCGATTCGGCGTCTTCGGTTTTCACCGGGAAGTCGCCGCCGCATCCGAAAGCCGTTGGGCTACCGGCGATATCGGTATCATCCTTGATGGCCAGCGGCACTCCGAGCAGCGGCGCGCGCTCCCCGGCGGCGAGCCGGCGGTCGGCGTCGGCGGCTTCGATCAGCGCCTGTTCGCGCCGCACGATCCGAAATGCGTTGAGCCCGGCCTGACTTGCGTCGATCGCATCGAGCGCGGCGGTCGTCGCCGCTACCGAGGTGATCTTCCCCTGTGTCAATGCTGCCGCCAGTTGCGCCAGCCCGAGTTCGTTTACCGCCGCCGTCGTCATGCTGAGTCCCGTCTCCCTGCCGTCCGCTGGGAAACGTAGCGCGATTCTGGTCACACGTCCAGCGAGGTGCTATCGGAAGGCGCCGCGCATTCACACAGGCAGCAGTACCTGCTCGAGTTCGAGCAGGCGCTGCTTGCGTTCCAGTCCGCCGGAGTAGCCGGTGAGCGCCCCGCCCGCCGCGATCACCCGGTGGCAGGGCCGCACCACGAGCAGTGGATTCGCGCCGATTGCGGCCGCCACGGCGCGGGTGCGCTCGCGCGGCGCGCCGATCCGCGCGGTGATCTCACCGTATGTCGCGGTGACGCCGTACGGGATCTCCTCCAGCGCCCGCCACGCCCGCTGCTGGAAATCCGTTCCGCTGGAGGTGAATTCGATATCGAAGCGGGTTTCGACACCGGCGAAGTACGCCCGCAGCTGGACGATGATCGCGACGAACGCGCAGGCGTCCTCGGTCCACTCGGGCCGCACGGTGACCCCGCCCCGCTGTCCCGGCACGGACAAGGCGGTCAGGGCGATGCCGCCCGGCGCGGTCGCCGAGCGCTCGCCGACCAGCAGCAGTTCGCCGAGCGGGCTGTCGATTTTCGCGTACACGGTCATGTCGCGTCTCCTCTCGATTGTCGTTCCGCTCTCGAATCTGCCTCAGCCGCCCGAGCATGACTGGCGGTATTCGGACATGTCGCTGACCTCACGAACAGCGGTTTCGGCGACGCGAGCGATGCGTGCGCAATCGGTCGGGAGGGCGTGCGAGACTGTTGCGGTGCAGTTGTACAGAGACCATGCGGTAGTGGTTCGCCAGCACAAGCTGGGCGAGGCCGACCGTATTGTCACGCTGCTCACCCGCCAGCACGGTCTGGTGCGCGCGGTCGCCAAGGGGGTGCGCCGGACCAGATCCAAATTCGGTGCGCGGCTGGAACCCTTCGCCTATATCGATGTGCAGCTGCACCCCGGCCGCAATCTCGACGTTGTCACCCAGGTGCACACCGTGGAGGCCTTCGCCTCCGATATCGTCGCCGATTACGGCCGCTACACCACCGCCTGCGCGGTGCTGGAAACCGCCGAACGCCTCGCCGGTGAGGAGCGCGCCCCCGCGCCCCGCCTGCACACTCTCACTGCGGGCGCGCTGCGCGCCATCGCCCTCGGCCATCGCCCGCACGAGCTGATCCTGGACGCATTTCTCTTGCGCGCCATGGGTTTCTCCGGCTGGCCCCCCTCTCTCGACGAATGCGCCCGCTGCGCCACCCCCGGCCCGCACCGCGCCTTCCACGTAGCCGCGGGCGGCGCGGTCTGCGTCCACTGCCGTCCCCCCGGCTCCGCCACCCCCATGGTCGGCGTCCTGGAACATATGAGCGCCCTCAACCGCGGCGATTGGTCCGGCGTGCAGGCGATTCCGGACAATATGCGCCGCCAGGCCAGCGGTCTCATCGCCGCCCACCTGCAGTGGCACCTGGAACGCCAACTCCGTACCCTGCCGTTGATCGAACGCACCCGCCCCCATGAGGCAGTGGAATCCGCCGCGGTCAGCTGAATCCGGTACTTCCTTCAGGCTCGGGCTCGAGATTTCTTCCAGGCTTGTGCGTGAGTTGGCCGCTTTTTCGTTTTCGCCCTGAGAGTCTCGTTGAGTGATACTCGCCGGTACTTCAGGATCAGTGAGATTCGATACAGCGACTGCGAAGATTAGCGAGCCTAAAGTTCAATGCGTGTTGGTCTCCCGTGTTCGACAGTCCTCGCGCGGCGCGCTTCGCCGCCTGCCGGTTCCACTCGCCGCCTGCGCTCTCGCCGCCGCTGTCGCCGCTGTTCCCGCGGCCGCCGATCCGGTGTTGCCGAGCCTGCCGTTCGGCGGGCTGTCCTACACGGTCAAGGTGCAGCAGCCCGGGATCGCCGACGGCTACATCTACTACACCAGCGGTGTGAGCGCGGCGGCGCTGGTGCCCGGGCTGGGGACCGTCGCGCAGGCGCTGCCGGGCGGGCAGCCGGCGAATGTGATCGCCGATCGCTCGGGCAGGGAGATCAAGCGGTTCACTCCGCCTGCGGGACAGGATGTTTCGAACTTCCGCAGCCAGATCTATCAGGGCCGCAAGGTGCTCACCTGGTGGCAGGGCAGCACCGTGGCCGGGCACGGATCGGGTGTCGGCGTGATCGCGGACGAGAACTTCAATGTCATCACCACGGTGGATCCGGGCGGAGCGGGCGCGGATGTGCACGAATTCCGGCTGACCCCGGACGGTCGCGCCCTGCTGACGTCCTACCCGCAGGTGAATGCCGATCTCACAGCTCTCGGCGGCCCGCGGGACGGCAAGATGTTCGACACCGTCGCCGTGGTGATGGACGTCGCGACGGGTAAGGAGATCTCGCACTGGAGTGCGGCCGAACATGTGCCGCTGGCCGATTCCGAGACGCCCGGCAAACTGGGCGGCGACGTGTACGACCCGTACCACATGAATTCCATCAGCCTCGATCCGTCGGGCAATCTGGTTGTCTCACTGCGTAATACGGCGGCGGTCTACGATATCGACCCGCACACCGGCACGATCCGCTGGCAGCTCGGCGGCAAGAATCCGACCCTCACCGCGAGCCCGGATATCGAATTCGCCTTCCAGCACGACGCCGAGTTCAGCGACGCCTCCACCCTGCGGCTGTTCAACAACAACTCCGACGGCCTGGAGTCGCGCGGTCCCTCCAGCGTCGAGTGGATCCACATCGATCCGGTTGCCAAGCAGGCCACACTGGTCCGCAATCAGCAGCATCCGGAAAAGCTGACGAGCTTCGCCATGGGCAATGCCCAAGCCCTCCCGAACGGCAATACCCTGGTCAGCTGGGGCATGGTCCCGCGCATCTCGGAATTCACCTCCTCGGGCGACCTCGTCTACGACGCTTCCCTGCCCTTCGGCTCCTACCGCGCCTACCTCGACACCTGGCCGGTCTCCTGACCCGAGCGATCACGCAGAGTCCTTCGCTACCGAACAGCGCCGATGACGGTTGTTCGGTAGCGGCACGGGCTGTGCGGTCGGCCCCAACCGGGGTGATTTGTGGAGATGCTGCGCGAATTCCGTGGGCGCGGTCGAGCGGTGCGGAGCGTCGGGCAGGATGGGGGGCGTGATCGGTACTCGCAAGCCTTCCGCAGCCCAGCGCACGGTGCGTCCGCCCTCGCCGCATCCCTCCGGCGCCACGCCGCCGGAGATTCCCCTGGAGTTCGTACCCAGGCATGTGGCCCTGGTGATGGACGGCAACGGCCGCTGGGCGCAGGAGCAGGGCCTGCCGCGCACCGCGGGGCACGAGCGCGGCGAGGCGGTCCTCATGGACACCGTCGAGGGCTGTATCGAAATCGGCGTGAAGTGGCTGTCGGCGTACGCCTTCTCCACCGAGAACTGGCGGCGCAGCCCGGATGAGGTCAAGTTCCTCATGGGGTTCAACCGCGATGTGATCCGCCGCCGTCGCGACGAGATGCACGAGATGGGTGTGCGGGTGCGCTGGGCGGGGCGGCGACCGCGCCTGTGGCGCAGCGTGATCAAGGAGCTCGAGGTCGCCGAAGAGCTCACCCAGGACAATACGGTGATGACCCTGACCATGTGCGTCAACTACGGTGGTCGTGCCGAGATCGCCGATGCCGCAAGGGAAATCGCGCGCCGGGTGGCACGGGGCGAGATCGATCCGGAGAAGGTGAACGAGGCGACGGTCGCCCGCTACCTGGATGAGCCGGATATGCCGGATGTGGATCTGTTCCTGCGCCCGTCGGGTGAGTTCCGCACCTCGAACTTCCTCATGTGGCAGTCGGCGTATGCCGAATTCGTGTTCCAGGAAACGCTTTTCCCCGATTTCGACCGCCGCAATCTCTGGGCCGCCTGCCTCGAGTACGCCAAGCGCGACCGCCGTTTCGGTGGCGCGAAGTGAGCGACGAACTGTCCCCGGCCGAGGACCTGCAGGCGCGCGCCGGCGCCGCACTGGCCCGCTACGAGGTGAACGTCCGCGTCGAGGAGGGCGGCGGCCTCGGGTTCGAATTCGATGGTTCGCTGTGCTCCCTGCGCGGTGTGAACCTGGCCCCCGGCCTGGACGTGCTGACCCTGACCTGCGTGCTGGCCTGGGACCGACCGCTGAAACCGCAGTTGCACAAGCGTGTTGCCGAGCGCAATGCCGCACTGCAGTTCGGCTCGATCACCATTGTCGGCCACGACAAGCTGGCCGACATCATCCTGCGCTACACCTTCCCGGCCGCCGGGTTGGAGGATGAGGCGCTCGCCACCATGCTGCTGCTGGTGCTCTCGGGCGCGGGCCGTGCCCGGCAGGGTTTGGTCCTGCCCTGACGAATTCCGCCCAGCCGAATCCTGTTCAGTTGGGCGAGATTTCGGGGACCGTGGTGATCGGCCCGTAGGCGGGCAGCAGCTGTGCCACACCGCGGCTGAAGGATTCGGGATCGGTATCGCCCAGGATCAGATGCTGCAGTATGAACCCGGGAAGCAGTCCGAGGAAGGCCTTGCCCACCGCCTCGGTATCGGCATCGATCGGCAGCCAGCCGATATCGCGCATACGAATGGCATAGTCGATCCACAGGCGCCGGATACCGCTGATGCCGGTGCGGACGTAGTCGCCGATATTGGCGTCGGTCAGGGCCAGCGCCCAGGCCTGCGGAATGACGCGCACCGGCCCGCTCGCGCCGCTGAGGCGGACAATCGTTTCGGTAATGGAGCGCACCAGTTCCGCCGGTGTGGGCAGCGGATCGCTGTAGACGGCTTCACTCAGGGCGGCGCGCAGATCGACGGTCGCCTCGCTGGTGAGGGCCGCGATGAGATCGTCCTTGGATTTGAAGTAGCGGTACACCGCACCTGCGGAGAGGCCGGATTCGGCGAACACATCCTGCATGGTGGTGGTGTGAATTCCCTTGCGGGCGAAGCACATTTGCGCGGCGTCGAGGATTTGTAGTCTGCGTCGTTCGAGGTGTTCTTCGCTGACTCTGGGCATGGACCCAAAACTAAAACGAATATCCGTTCGCAACAAGATGACAGCTCGATGTCCGGGTTGTCCCGAACCTCGGACATCGAGCTGTTTTCGGGCGTCAGCCGTTGCGGCTGGAGCAGTTTCGGCAGGTGCCGAAAATCTCCATGGTGTGGCTGATATCGGTGAACCCGTGCTCGGCGGCGACGGAGTCCGCCCAGGCTTCGACGGTCGGCCCCTCGACCTCCACGGTGCTTCCGCAGCTGCGGCAGACCAGGTGGTGGTGATGTCCGGTGGAGCACTGCCGGTACACCGATTCGCCTGAGTCGGTACGCAATACGTCGACCAGACCCGCCTCGGCCAGCGATTGCAGCGTGCGGTAGACGGTGGTCAGTCCGATGCCCTCGCCCCGGCGGCGCAGCTCATCGTGCAGTTCCTGGGCGGAGCGGAATTCGTCGATATCGGTGAGCAGGGCGGCGATGGCGCTGCGCTGGCGAGTGCTGCGGACACCGACCGTCTTCTCGGTTGTTCCCACGATCACCCTTCCTCGGCATGTGCGACGGCATCGATGACGATGTGCGCCAGATGCTCGTCGACCAGTTCGTAGATCACTTCGCGCCCGGTGCGTTCACCGCGCACCACGCCCGCGGATTTGAGGATCCGCAGATGCTGGCTGATCAGCGGCTGGGTCACGCCGAGCGTATCGACCAGCTCGTGCACGCAGCGCGGCGACTCCCGCAGCTGCAGCACAATGGCGATGCGCACCGGTGCGGCCAGTGCGCGCAGCAGCTCGCCCGCCGAGTCCAGGATGGTGCGCGAGGGCACGATCGGCGGCATGGGCGACCGGTACGGGTACGGGTCGTGCGGAATCGCGGCTGGTGCCTCGGTCGCGACGCGGGAGCGCCGCAGAGGGGCACCGCTGTCCGTGGTCATCGAACCAACTCCTTATTGGAAACCGATGCCATTCTTATATGCAAGCATATGCATGTCAAATGGGCGCGCGGTGGAGTCGGGCGCGGCGCGTCAGCAATCGTGTTCGGTGGGCAGCGGAATGGTCGGGTCGAAGTACTGTTCGGTCGGTCGCACAGGCAGTCCCACGCCGGCTTCACCCAGTGAGGGCGCCAGGAACCCCTTCCGGAACCAGGCGCAATCCCCGGCATAGGTGAAGGCATTGATCTCGCCGAACCACATGCCCTGCGATGCGGCGTCATAGCCGGAATCGTCGATGAGGGTGTACTCGGTCTCCTGCCGCGCCACCACGATGATGTCCATCGGATCATGCACCGTGCTCGGATCCGGAGCCGAGAAGGCATAGGCCACAATGTAATTGGTCTTGATCGTCAGCTCGCCGTCCTTGTCGAGAGCGGGCGACATGTCACCGTTGATGCGCGGCGCGGCCGGCAGCAGCCGGAATCCGGGCGCGATCTTCGCGGTGACCCACCAGTTCTGGCTCTCATTGCCCGGCGTCAGTTTCGGCCGCAGCTCGGCGACCTGCCCGGGCGCCAGCAGTGCCAGCACCGGCTCGGCGTCACCGGTCTCCAGCACATGCGGATCCAGTCGCTCGAGCACGATGAGCTGCTGCGCGCGGGTCATGGCCGACTCCACCTGCGCGGCCGAATACCGGCCGATCGGTGCGGCGGCGGGCAGCACGATGCCCGCGGCGCCGGAGGCCCAGTTCGCGGCGGGCGTGTTGTCGAAGGGCCGGGCCTGGTCCACCTGGAAGGCCGGCGGGGCGGCGGACGTCAGGGGGATGTTCACGTTCAGGGCGTTCGAGTGCGGGTGATACAGCAGGGCGGCGGTGATCAGCACCGCCAGCACCGCGGGTATGCCCATCCAGGGGAGAAGCCTGCGCCGCCGCAGGCGCCGGAGCTCGCGTCGCTCGACACGCTTGGCCCAGTTGTCGTCCGATAGATCGGTCGGAAACCCGTGCATGGCAGCGACCCCCGCGGTCCAGCTCGTCTACGCCGCGACCGCCCGTCGACATCGGCGTATCCGACCGGTCGCAATTCCACTATCTCGCGGTGGGGGTGCCGGGTGGATCCCCGAATAGTGGGGGCAGCGGCAGGCCCTGCTCCCGGCGTAAAACGGCTCGCTCCGTACCGATAGGCTTGAGGACGTCCCTTGTAGTTTTCCGGACCGGATGGAGATTTCTTCAGTGGCACCCAAGTCGAAGGTGGACACCGTCGCCAACCTCGCCAAGCGCCGGGGTCTCGTGTACCCGAGCGGTGAGATCTACGGCGGCACCAAATCGGCGTGGGATTACGGCCCGCTGGGAGTCGAGCTCAAGGAGAACATCAAGCGGCAGTGGTGGCGTTCGATGGTCACCAGCCGTGAGGATGTGGTCGGCCTCGACTCGTCGATCATCCTGCCGCGTCAGGTGTGGGTGGCCTCGGGTCACGTCGCGGTGTTCAACGATCCGCTGGTGGAATGCCTGAACTGTCATAAGCGGCATCGTCAGGATCACCTGCAGGAGGCGTACGCCGAGAAGCACAAGGGCATCGAGGACCCGGATTCGGTGTCCATGGAGCTCATCGTGTGCCCCGACTGCGGCACCGTCGGCAAGTGGACCGAGCCGCGTGACTTCAACATGATGCTCAAGACCTACCTCGGCCCGGTCGAGACCGAAGACGGCATGCACTACCTGCGCCCGGAGACCGCGCAGGGCATCTTCGTCAATTACAAGAACGTCGAGACCACCGCGCGCAAGAAGCCGCCGTTCGGTATCGCCCAGATGGGCAAGAGCTTCCGCAACGAGATCTCCCCCGGCAACTTCATCTTCCGCACGCGCGAGTTCGAGCAGATGGAGATGGAGTTCTTCGTCAAACCCGGCGAGGACGAGCAGTGGCACCAGTACTGGATCGACACGCGCCTGGCCTGGTACACGGATCTGGGCATCGATCCGGAGAACCTGCGGCTGTACGAGCACCCGAAGGAGAAGCTCTCGCACTACTCCACCCGCACGGTGGATATCGAGTACCGCTTCCGCTTCCAGGGCAGTGAGTGGGGCGAGCTCGAGGGTGTCGCCAACCGCACCGACTTCGACCTGAAGACCCACTCCGAGCATTCGGGCCAGGATCTGAGCTACTTCGATCAGACCACCGGTGAGCGCTACACGCCGTACGTGATCGAGCCGGCGGCCGGTCTGACCCGTTCGCTGATGGCCTTCCTGGTGGACGCGTATCACGTGGAGCAGGTTCCGACCGCCAAGGGCGGGCTGGAGGATCGCACCACGCTGCGCCTGGATCGCCGGCTGGCTCCGGTCAAGGCCGCGGTGCTGCCGCTCTCGCGCAATGCGGATCTTTCGCCCAAGGCGAAGGATCTCGCCACTCAGTTGCGGAAGAATTGGAATGTCGAGTTCGACGATGCCGGCGCCATCGGCCGCCGTTATCGCCGTCAGGACGAGGTCGGTACGCCGTTCTGTATCACGGTGGACTTCGACACTCTCGAGGATCATGCGGTCACCGTGCGTGAGCGCGACTCCATGGCCCAGGAGCGCATTGCTCTCGATCAAGTAGAGGGCTACTTGGCAGCGCGCCTCATCGGCGCCTGACTCACGGCAACCTGAGAAGACCGGTCAATGCCTGACCGGTCTTTTCTTTATTCGGATTGCCCCTGAAATTCGGGGCGCTGAATAATCATTCAGGTATCGCACTACTCGTGTTAACGGCTCCCGATCGGTGCATATTTATATGTATGGGGCAACGGCGACTGCCGCTGTGCTCGATCTGCCGAGGTGAGTCATGAGCGAGCGTTTTATCGGCCCCCGCTCGGGGCTGCAATGGATCTCATTGGGGGATTCCGGATCATCCTGTCCTGTCGCCGGGTCTACGACTGTGGCCTTCCGATCCTGGGCGGAGTCCTTCCTGACCCAGCCCTGTGATGAGCTGGGAAGAGACGGGCCCGTGTGCCCGTACGTACGACCGTCGATGCGGCGGGATCTGCTGTGGATCGCGCAGGTTCCGTCCGCACGGCCGCGGCCCGAGTGGCTGCGCGCAATTATCGAGGACGCACTTGAGGTTTATCCCGAATTGCCTACGGGGAACGGCGGTTCCACATCGGTCTTGCGCGCGTTGATAACCGTGTTCCCGAATCTGGCCGACTTGTCGCTGATCGATGAGATGCACCTGGAATTCAAGACCAGATTCGTGGAACGCGGTGCGATGCTCGGCCAATTCTACCCGGGATGCGATCAGCCGGGCCTGTGGAACAAGGACTTTCGGCCTTTGGATGCGCCGATGCCGATGCTGGTCGTTCGATCCATGATGACAACTGATTTCCCATTCCTATTGAACCGACCGGAATGGATGAATGCTTATGTGCGCAAGTTCGCACCTGGGCTGCCCGCGCATGTGCGCGCAGTCATGGTGGGGCGGTTGACAGCTCGCCCCGATAACTGGGTTCCGGCCTATCACGAACAGCCGGAGGACGCCCGGTCTCCTTTCTGACCGTGTTCGACTCGATGAGGCGTTATGACGCGCGAATCAGCGGCGGAACAGACCGCCACGGTTTTTCCGCTCTCTCCGGCGCAGCTCGGCATGTGGTATGCGCAGCAACTGGATCCGAGCGTGCCGCTCTCGGAGGCGCAATACATCGAGATGCGCGGGCCACTGGATCTCGCCGCGCTGCGGAGCGCCGCACTGGTCGCCGGGCGCGAATTCGGTTCCGGCGTACTGCGACTGGCGGAGATCGACGATCGGCCGTATCAGGTGGTCGATCCGGGTCTGGTGCCCGCGGTGGGATTCCTGGACTTCCGGGACAAACCGGAACCCATTGCGGCCGCCCTGGAGTGGATGCGCGCCGATGTCGCCGCACCCATCGATCTGCTCGGCGCCCGCGCCGGAATCTCCACGGTGATCCGGGTCGGCGACGACCACCACCTGTGGTTCACCCGCGGCCACCACATCCTCATCGACGGGTTCGGCTCGGTGACCATGCTGTACCGCGTCGCCGAGCTCTACAACGCCGCCGTCCGCCACGAGCCCGCCCCCGCCGGGACCGCCGCATCACTGCTCGCGGTGCACGAGGCCGAAATGACGTACCGCGAGTCCAATCGCTTCGCGACCGACGAGCGGTACTGGCGCGCAGTGACCACCGGCATGCCCCCGCGCTGCAGCCTTGTGTCCGCCACTGCCCCCGCCTGCGCACTGGGAAGGGAAGCTCGCGCCCAGCTGGAAGCGGGCACCGCCACCCGCCTGGAGAACGCGGCCCACCGTTTCGACGCCAGTTCGGCCACGGTCGTGATGGCGGCGGTCGCGCTGTACTACGCCCGCCTCACCACCACCGAGGACGTGGTACTGAGCCTGCCGGTCTCCGGCCGAACCACCGCACTGCTCCGCCGCTCCGGCGGCATGATCGCGAATGTAGTGCCGCTGCGGGTACGGGTGCCGCGCACCGGTACGGTCGGCGAAGTCCTGGACGCGGTCCGCGTCGCTGCCTCGGGAGCCTTGCGACACCAGCGATTCCGCGCCGAGGACATGCACTGGGGCGCTGCGGAGCAGAGCCTTGTCGAGGCCGAGGCCGAGGTCGAGGATGCGGGTCGGGGTGCTGCGGAGCCGGGTGCTGTCGGACGCAGCGCTGCCGCGTCGGAGACGGTTGAGCAAGGGGCTGCGGGGGATTGCGCGGCCGAGCCGGGTGCTGTCGAGCAGGCGGCGGCTGGGCGGAGCGCTGCCGAATCGGAGGGGTTTGGGCAAGGGCCTTCGGGGGAGGGCGCGGCGGAGCCGCGCGAGTCTGGGATGAGTGAGCACGGGATGGCCGGTGGGCTGGAGTTCGGTGCCGCTGAGCAGGGGGCGGGTGCCGAGGGGCAGCCGAAGGTCGGGCGGGGGTTTGTCGGGCCGGTTATCAATATCATGTTGTTTCCGGCGGGGATCGACTTCGCGGGGGTGCGGTCGAGTCTGCATGTGCTGACGTCCGGGCCGATCGAGGATTTGTTCGTCAACTTCTATCAGCACGGTGCGGGTGCGCCTATTCATGTCGACTTCGCGGCGAATCCCCGGCTGTATGACGAGGATTCGCTCGGGCGGCATCATCGGCGGTTCCTGGCACTGCTGGATTCGTTGCTCGGGGCCGAGGTCGATACGCCGCTGGCGGAGTTGGCGTACTGCACTGCGGACGAGCGGGGGGTTCTTGCGGGTTCCCATGGTGCGCGGGCGCCGGAACCGCAAGTGCTGCCGGAGATTCTGCAGGCGGGACTGCGGCGTACGGGCCGGGATGCGGTGGCAGTTGTCGGGACCGGTGGGTCGCTGACCTATGGCGAAGTGGATGAACTGTCGAATCGGCTGGCGCGCAGGCTGCTGCGGAGTGCCGGGTCCTCGGGTCGGGTAGGTCCGGAATCAACTGTGCTGCTGGTACTTCCGCGATCCGTCGAAGCGGTGGTTGCGCTGTGGGCGGTGGCCAAGACCGGCGCGGCCTTCGTACCGCTCGGCACCGGAATGCCCGGTGATCGGGTGGCGCGCATTGCCGCTGAATGTGGAGCCCGGCTGGGGCTGACCGCTGGGGCGGTCGCTGATCTTCCGGATGCGGTGCAGTGGATCGCCCTTGATGACCTGCTGTCCGATACAGCCTGGGCCGCACTGTCATCCGAGCCGTTGGACGTCACCGACCTGCCAGGTCGTCCGCGGCTGTCGAATCCGGCCTACGTCGTATTCACCTCCGGTTCAACGGGTGTGCCCAAGGGTGTTGTGGTGACCCATGCCGGTCTCTCGGGTCTGGCTGCGGCAATAGTGGATTCGTATCGAGTCGCTCCCGGCTCACGGGTGCTGCAGTGCCTGAACCCGAGCTTCGATGCCGCCGTCCTGGAATGGCTGATGGCCTTCGCCTCGGGCGCCACACTCGTGGTGGCCGAGCCGGATCCGATCCTCGGCGCCGAGCTGGCCGCGCTGGTGCGCGAGCACGGGATCACCCAGGTCTGCTCCACCCCGGCGGTGCTGTCCACCCTGGAACCGAATGCCCTGGACGGGGTGCGCGCGGTGTCCTCGGGCGGTGAACCCACGCCTCCGGATATCGTGGCGCGCTTCGGGATCGGCCGCGATCTCCTGAACTCGTATGGCCCCAGCGAGACGACAGTGGCCGTCACCTATACGAAAGGCCTTGTCCCCGGAAAGAATTCGGGGCTGGGCGATCCGGTACCCGGTGCGGGCCTGCTGGTGCTGGATCGCTGGCTGCGCCCGGTGCCGATCGGCGTCGCGGGCGAACTGTATGTGACCGGTCCGGGAGTCGCCCGAGGCTATGCCGGCCGCCCTGGATTGACGGCGGAACGCTTCGTCCCCGCCCCGGCGGGCGTCCCCGGCAGCCGCATGTACCGCACCGGCGATCTGGTGCGCTGGACCGCTGCGGTGCACGGGAAGGTGAGTGCCGGTGGGGAGTCCGATCCAGCCGTCAACGGCGAGCCGCTGAACGGCGGCCTCATCGGTGGTGAGGCGGTGGCCACCAATGGCGGCGGGCAGGTGATTCTGGAGTACGTCGGCCGCGCCGATTTCCAGGTCAAGCTGCGCGGCATGCGCATCGAGCTCGGCGAGATCGACGCCGCACTGGATTCACATGCGGCAGTGGAGATCGCGGTCACCGTCGCGCGTCCCGCACCGAGCGGCGGCACCATGCTGGCGGCCTATGTCGTACCGCATGCCGGCGCGACGGTCGGCGAAGCCGACCTGCTCGATCATGTCTCACGTCGCCTGCCGCCGTATATGGTGCCGGCCACCGTCACAGTGCTGGGCGCGCTCCCACTCACCGTCAATGGCAAAGTGGACCGCCGAGCTCTCCCCGAACCCGTTGTCGCACAGCCGATCCTGCGCGAACCCGCCAGCGATACCGAGCGCATCCTCTGCACCCTCTTCGCGGAGATCCTCGGCACCTCCGAAATCGGCCCGCACACTTCCTTCTTCGCCCTCGGCGGCGATTCCATCATGGCCATCACCCTGGTCTCGCGCGCCCGCGCCGCCGGACTTGTCTTCTCGGCCCGAGAGGTCTTCGAGCACCGCACCCCGGCCGCCCTGGCCGCCATCGTCTCCCGAGTCGCGGACCGCACCGCACAACTCCCGGAACTCCCCGGCGGTGGCCTCGGCCGCCTGCCGCTCACCCCGGTCGCCGCCTGGCTGCTGGCCCGCCCCGGCTGGGAGCATTTCGCCCAGTCCATGGTGGTCCGACTCCCCAGCGGCATCGAACCCGAAGCCCTCACCCACACCCTTCAAGCCCTCCTCGACCGCCACGACATGCTCCGCGCCCGCGTCGTAGACACCGCCTCCGGCCTCGAACTCGAGGTCCCCCCACCCCACCGCGTCGACGCCGCAGACCTCCTGACAACAATCGCCACCCCCGCCGCCGACATCGACCGCGAACTCGAAGCCGCAGTTGCCCGCCTGAACCCCCGCGCCGGCATCATGACCGCCTTCACCCGCCTGGACCCCGGCCCCACCACCCCCGGCCTACTCCTCATAGCGATCCACCACCTCGCCTGCGACATGGTCTCCTGGCGCATCCTGCTCCCCGACCTCATATCCGCCTGGGCCCAAGCCGCAGCCGGAACCACCCCCGCCCTTCAGGAAACCGGCACATCCATGCGCACCTGGGCCCACGCCCTCCGCGCCCTGGCCGAACAAGCGGATACACCCACCTCGGTGGGCCGGGCCGGCGGTGGAGACGAACCGGGGTTCAGCGGAACCTCTGCGCCGGAAGACGCGGCCCACGCGCCTGGTGACGAGTCGGACAGGGCAGTGCGGGTGTCGTCAGGTCGGCTCGGGACATTTCATTCGCCGGACTCGACCGGCGCAGATTTCACGGAAGGCGCGGCCTGCGCGGCGGCAGTCCGCGCGGTCGCGGAGCAGCCGACCCCGGTGGGGTGGCCCCGGCGCGAATTCGACTATTGGCGTGCGGTATTGGCGCCTGATCCGCTGCTGGGCACGCGGCGACTGGATCCGGCGCTCGATACCTACGGGTGTGCAGAGCGGGTCGAGATCGAGGTGCCCGGGCTTGCGTCGGCGGCGCTCGTCGGGCGGATCGCATCGACTTATCGCTGCGGTGTGGAGGATGCGTTGCTGGCGGCGCTGGCTTTGGCTCTGTCTCGATGGCGCTCTGCCCGTGGCGAATTCGGTGCGAGTGCGGCGGCGACAGTGGTGGGTATCGAGCGGCACGGCCGTGACGAGGCCGCTATCGCCGGAGCCGACCTGTCGCGCACGGTCGGCTGGTTCACCGCGCAGGTTCCGGTCCGGCTGGGACCGGTAGTGGGGGCGGGCTTTTCGTCGCCTGCCCGTGCTGGAACGAGCTATACGGAGCCGAACCTCATCGGGACGGCGCTGCAAGTTTCCCCAGGTTGCTTCGCCGGTACGGGATCGGACTCTGCGGGGGTGCAATCCCGGGAGGCAACGCTGCGCGGCGAGTCGACGCGGATCGGTGCTGCGGAGGCGGCTTTGAAGATGGTGAAGGAGCAGTTGCGGGCTGTTCCCAAGGGTGGGTTCGGGTTTGGGGTGCTGCGGTATCTGGATGCTGGGACCGCGGGGGAGTTGGGGGTGTTGGGGGAGCCGCAGGTGGGGTTCAACTATCTGGGGCAGGTGCCGGAGATGGAGGCGGCGGGGGATTGGCTGCCGGTGGGAATGGCGGCGCGGCTGGGTGGGCATGCGGCTGCGGATATGCCGCTGGCGGCGGTGCTTTCGGTGGATGCGGTGACGCTCGAGTCGGAGAAGGGGTCGCGGATTCGGGCGGTGTGGCAGTTCGCGCCGGGTGCTCTCGGCGGTGCGGAGGTGGAAGTGCTGGCGCGGGAGTGGGTTTCGGCGGTGGTGGAGATCGCCGAGCTGGTGAGTGCGCCGGAGGCGGGTGGATTCACGCCGAGCGATCTGCCGCTGTTGGCTGCTGATCAAGGCGAAATCGAGCTGTGGGAGCGGGATTACGGGCTGCTCGATGATGTGCTGCCCCTGACTCCGCTGCAGCGTGGATTGCTGTTTCAAGCGCAGTTGGCCGAAAGCGGACCGGATGGTTACTCGGTGCAGGCGGTGATCGATGTGGAGGCCGATCTCGAACTCGGCCGTCTGACGGCCGCGGCCGAGGCGCTGGTCCGGCGGCACGAGGTGCTGCGCGCCGGATTCGTGCAAGCCGGTGATCGTGCGGTGCAGGTGATTGCCGCGCAGGTGGCAGTGCCATGTGTCTACCGCGAGGCTTATGGCGCGACGGCGGCCGAACTCGACGAGATGGCAGCGGCGGAACTGCGAACACCTTTCGCGGTGGATGCGCCCCCGCTCATTCGCTTCCGGTGTATTGCTCTGGGGCAGCGCCGTTTCCGGATAGTCATCACCAACCATCACCTGATCCTCGACGGCTGGTCCATGCCATTGCTCCTGGCCGAACTCGTCGGACTGTACGAAACCGGCGGTGACGACCGTGGATTTGTGCCACCCGTGCCCTTCCGGAGCTACCTCGAATGGCTGTCCGATCGCGATTTCGACAGTGCGCGTGCGGCCTGGGCACAATCGCTGGCAGATCTGGACGGCCCCACCCTGGTCGCCCCGACCGCTCCGCACACCGATGTGTCCACCATGCCTGTCGCGCACAAGATTCCGCTGCCGAGTGGCCTCCCGGAGAGGCTGCGCACCACCGCCGCGAACTGCCAGGTCACCGTCAACACCATCGTGCAGGTCGCCTGGGCGCTACTGCTGTCCGAGCTCACCGGTTCCGCCGATATCGTCTTCGGCGCCACCGTCTCCGGTCGCCCGCCGGAACTGCCCGGCGCGGAGCGTATGGTCGGCATGCTGGTCAATACCGTCCCGGTCCGCATTGCCCTGGACCCGGCCGAACACCTCTCCGACCTGCTGTCCCGCATCCAGCGCGAGCAGGCGGCCCTCTCCGAACACCAATTCCTCGGCCTCGACGAAATCCACGCGCGCACCGGCCTCGGCCCACTCTTCGACACCGCCACCGTCTTCGAGTCCTACCCCGTCGACGCGGCCGCCCTCACCGCCGCCACACGTCAAGCACAACTCGCGGTCACCGATATTCGCACCCACGACGGCACCCACTACCCCCTGTCGCTGGCCGCATACGCGAACGACGGCCTCCGCCTGGAACTCACCCGCTCACCCCGGTATTTCGATGCGGAGCAGGCGAATTCGATCGCCACGGGATTAGCGCGACTGCTCGCAGTCCTCGCGGAGGATCCGCACCGCCGCACCGCCTCGGCACGAAGCATCGATCCGGTAGAGTCGCCCGCCATCCGCCACGGCGCCCCCGCCGCCCATACCCAACTGCTCCCAGATCTTCTCGCAAGCAAAGGAATCCACAGCACCGTCGCAGTCGTCGACGCGCATGCGCCGGCACGCACTGTGGCTGCCGATCACCGAGATCCAGGCGGCGGATTGCACTCCGGCGTCGTGCGCGATATGGCGGGCGATCGCGATCTCGGCAGCGCGTCGCACCCGCTGCGCTCCGGTGGTGATCTCGGCGACTTGCCAGCCGTTCGCGACGTCCGGAGCGAGGTCGGCGCGCTGTACCCTCGCGCATTCGCCATGGCCGGTGAGCTGACGTATGGCGAGCTGGATGTGATGTCGAATCGGCTGGCGCGCATATTGATCGGGGCGGGCGCGGGGCCGGAGCGGGCGGTGCTGGTGGCGCTGCCACGTTCGGTGCAAGCAATGGTAGCGCTGTGGGCGGTCGCCAAAACGGGTGCGGCCTTCGTGCCCGTCGATATCTCGCAGCCTGCTGCTCGCACCGCCGTCATCGCGGCCGAATGTGCAGCGGTACTGGGTATTACAGCCGATTCCGTCACTGAGGATCTGCCATACGAGGTGTCCTGGGTGGTGCTGGATGATCCGGATACCGCTGCCCGAATCGCGGCATCGCCGCCGGTCCCGGTGACCGATACGGACCGCCTTCGTCCTCTCTACCCCGAACATCCGGCGTACGTGGTCTTCACCTCGGGATCCACCGGTACTCCGAAGGGCGTGGTCGTCACCCACATCGGCCTGGCCGATATGGCTGCGGCTGCGGTGGAGCAGTGCTCGATCGATCGCGAATCCCGTGTGCTGCACTGCCTCAACCCCGCATTCGATGCGGCAATTCTGGTGTGGCTCTCCACTTTCGCGACAGGCGGCACGCTGATTGTCGCTCCGCCGGACGCCAATGCCGGCGCCGAATTGGCGGCGGCACTCACCGAAGGCGCTGCCACCCATCTGCTCTGCACGCCGACGGTCCTGGCCACCCTGGATGTCGAAGACCTGCGCGGAGTCCGGGTGATCGCCACCGGCGGTGAGACCTGCCCGCCCGCCCTCATCACCCGCATGAGCCCCGGCCGCCTCCTGGTGAACTCCTACGGCCCCGCCGAAACCACCATCGCCGCCGCCTACAGCGTGAATACGACACCGCAGACCGCCGCCGTGATCGGCACCCCGATCCCCGGCGCCAGCCTTCTGGTGCTGGACCGCTGGTTGCGCCCGGTACCTCCGGGAGCCACCGGCGAGCTCTACATTCGCGGCCCCGGCGTAGCCCGCGGATATGCCGGCCGCCCAGCGCTTTCCGCCTCCCGTTTCATTGCCGACCCCTACAGCGCGGGCGGCCGCCTGTATCGCACCGGTGACCTGATGCGCTGCACCGCAGCCGGATTCGAATACGCGGGCCGCAGCGACTTCCAGGTGAAGGTCCGCGGCATTCGCGTAGAACCCGGCGAGGTGGACGCGGTCCTCTCGACCCACCCCCAGGTCGAAACATCGATCACCGTCGCCCGCCGCACCCGCACCGCCACCACAGCCCTGCACTCCTACGTCACCCTCGTCGTTCCCGCGACGGCCCCGCCCTGGGAACGCGCAGTGCCCACCCGCGGTCCGGCGATCGAGTCCGGACGCCCTGCCTCCTCGGCCCAAGCCCATCCGGTGGCAGGTCCCGGACGGTTGAATTGGCACGCCGCTGCGAACTCCGACCTGCTCGATCCCGCCGATCCCGCCGGTCAACTCGGATTGACCGGCACGGCCGCTGGTCCGGTTGGATCAACCGGCCGCGGTGCCAGCGCCGTGCGATCGGCCGGCGGGTCTGCTGACGCGCCGCGAACTGCGGGTGCAACCGGAGGTGGGTTGCGAGCTGTGGGTACGGCTGGTGAGGATTCTCCGTCATCGGGTGCTGTTGTGCCCACTGCCGCAGTGCTGATGGCGTGGGTGGCGGTGCGGCTGCCGCGGTATCTGGTGCCGTCGAGTATTCAGGTGCTGGCGGAGTTGCCGCGTACTCGGACCGGGAAGATCGATGTGCGGGCGCTGCCGGAACCTGAGGTGGCGCAGGCTGAATATGTGGCGCCGGTCGGTGGGGAGGTGCTTGTTGCCGAGACCTATGCCGAGGTGCTGGGGCATGTGCGCGTTGGTTCGCGGGACGACTTCTTTGCGCTGGGCGGGGATTCGCTCATTGCCACCAGGGTGGCGGCGCGGCTGAGTGCGGCGCTCGGGACTTCGGTTCCGGTGCGGTTGCTGTTCGAAGCGCCTGTGGTGGCCGAGCTGGCGCGGGTATTGGGTGTGGGCGGATCGGAGGCGACGGGCCCGGAGCTGGTTCGAGGGCCCCGGCCGGAACCGGTGCCATTGTCCCCGGCGCAGCAGCGCATGTGGTTCGTCAATCGCTACGACCCGGCGTCTCCGGCGTACAACGTGCCTGTCGCACTGCGACTTTCCGGGTGTGTGGATCTCGCCGCACTGCGAACGGCGCTCTACGACGTGATCGAGCGGCATGAGACGCTGCGAACCGTATACCCCGATATCGACGGTGTCGGTGGGCAGCGCATCCTGTCGGCGGCCGAGGTGCCACTGGATCTCGAACCTGTGCCGATGACTCTCGACGAGCTGCCCGCGGCCGTGCTGCGCACAGTTACTGAAGGTTTCGACGTCACGGCAGCAGTTCCACTGCGTTTCAAGCTCTTCCGCATCGCACCCGGCGAACATGTGATTGTGCTGGCGGCGCATCACATTGCGACCGATGGCTTCTCGATGGCCCCGCTGACCCGGGATGTGGCAGCTGCCTATGCGACCCGTGCCGCGGGTCAGCAGCCCGCATGGGAGCCGCTGCCGGTGCAGTACGCGGACTACACGCTGTGGCAGCATGCCCGGCTCGGCGCCGAAGACGATCCGAAATCCCTGCTGGCACAGCAGCTCGACTACTGGTCCAGCACCCTGGAGGAGCTGCCGGATCATCTGGAATTGCCCACCGACCGCCCACGGCCGGCGCATGCCTCGCATCGAGCCGCCGAATGCACCGCCCGCGTGGACAGCGATGTGAGCGCCGCGATCGAACACTGCGCCCGAACCCACCGGGCCACCCCGTTCATGGTGGTGCACGCCGCCCTGGCGGTGCTGCTGTCCCGGTTGAGCGGCAGCGCGGACATAGTGATCGGGACCCCGGTCGCCGGTCGTGGCCATCGTGATCTCGACGACCTTGTCGGCATGTTCGTGAATACGCTGGTGTTGCGCACCGGCATTCACGCCGGCGAGACGTTCGGCGCACTGCTGGACCGGGTCCGCGATACCGACCTCGCCGCTCTCGAACATGCCGACGTCCCCTTCGAGCGACTGGTCGAGGTGCTGTCCCCGGCCCGCTCCGAGGCTCGCCATCCGCTGGCGCAGGTCATGCTCGTCTTCCAGAATCTGGCGATGCCGGAGTTGGAGCTGCCCGAAACAACGGTCATCCCCATGGAATTGCCGCAGACCAACAGCCGATTCGATCTGAGTCTCACCGTTGTCGCCGATCCGGACGGCCTGCAACTGCGCTGCTGCTACGCCACCGACCTGTTCGACGAGGCCACGGTCGCGGCTTTCGCCGACCGTCTCGTACGACTGCTCACCGTTGTCACCGCTGAAAGTGCCTCTACGGTAGGGGATATCGACCTCCTCACCGACGTCGAGCGGGAACAGGCTCGTATCGAACCAGAACCGGTCACCGCACCGCGCCCACTGGCGGAACTCATGGCCGCCGCCGTCGCCGCCAACCCGAGCGGTGTGGCGGTGGTATGCGGCGACCAGCAGCTGACCTATCGCGAACTCGACGAGCGTGCGAGCCTGCTCGCCGAGCGGCTGATACAGGCCGGTGCGGGACCGGAAATGCCGGTGGCAGTGGGTATTCCGCGCTCCATCGAATCGGTGCTGGCCGTCTGGGCGATCACCCGCACCGGAGCGGCATTCGTCCCGATCGATCCGGCATACCCACTCGACCGCATAAGGCGGATCATCGAGGTCTCAGGCGTGGGAATCGGCCTGACCGTTCTGGCCCAGTGCGACCGGCTACCGGACACCGTCGACTGGTGGTGCGTGGACGACCCGATGTCATCAGAAGTCGCTGCGGCACAGTCGAAGAAGTCTTCATCCCGCGAGTGCCGCCCCGAGAACCCGGCGTACGTCATCTTCACCTCAGGATCCACCGGCGCTCCCAAGGGTGTTGTGGTGACTCACACGGGTCTGGCGAATCTCGCCATGGCGCAGTGCGATCGCGACCGGATCACCTCCGATTCGCGAGTACTGCACGTCGCCTCCCCGAGTTTCGATGCTTCGGTGGTGGAACTCGTCATGGCGGTCGGCGCGGCAGCCACCCTGGTGATCGCGCCGCCTGCCGTTTTCGCCGGTCCCGATCTCACCGAACTTCTGGCACGAGAGCATGTTTCGCACATCGCCCTCACCCCCTCGGCGCTCGCCACCGTGGAACCCGCCGGGCTGCACGACCTCCGCACAATCGTCACCGGCGGCGAACCCTGCCCGCCCGAACTGGTGGCGGCCTGGGCCGCACCGAACCGGCTGCACTTCAACGACTACGGCCCCACGGAGGCGACCGTCTGGGCGACCGGCAGCGCACCATTGCGGCCGGGCGCGACGATCACCATCGGCACACCCGCTCCCGGGGGCCAGGCACTCGTCCTGGACAACCGCCTGCGCCCCGTGCCGGACGGTGTGGTGGGCGAGCTCTATCTCGCGGGCATCGCCCTGGCACGAGGCTATTTCGGCCGTGTGGACCTGACCGCCGCCCGCTTTGTCGCCCACCCGTACGCGCCGGGCCGCCGCATGTACCGCACGGGTGATCTGGTGCGCAGGCGTGCCGGCGCTCTGGAGTACCTGGGCCGCACCGACACTCAGGTGAAGCTGCGCGGCCTGCGCATCGAACTCGGAGAGGTGGAGGCCGCGCTCACCGCCGACCCGGCGGTGGCCCGTGCGGTCGCGCTGGTGTGCGAGGACGCGCACGGCGGAATGCTCGTCGCCTACGTGGTCCCGGAACTCGGCGCGGAGATCTCGCTCCCGAGCCTGAAGAGCGCAGTCGCACAGCGGGTCCCGTCGTATATGGTCCCCGCCGCCCTCATGACGCTGGACGATCTGCCGCGCACACCCAACGGCAAGCTGGATCGCGCCGCACTACCCGCGCCGGAGCTCACCACAGGCGCCCGGAAGCCTGCTATCGGCCCGCAGGAGGAGGCGGTGGCCGCCGTTTTCGCCGAAGTCCTGGGCATCGAACAGATCTGGCGTGACGACGATTTCTTCGCCCTGGGCGGAAACTCGCTCATCGCCACCCGAGTGGCCGCCCGACTGGGTACCGCGCTGCAGACGACCGTCCCGGTGCGGGCGCTCTTCGATGCGCCGGTGGTGGCCGAATTGGCGGCATTGGTTGCCGCCGAATCCCTGACCGATCGACCCCGGCCCGGCCCTCGTCCCCGTCCGCAGCGCATTCCGCTCTCCGCCGCACAGCAGCGTATGTGGTTCCTCAACCGCTACGATCCCGGTTCGCCGGTCTACAACATCCCCGGTGCCTTCGATATCGAAGGGAGCCTGGATATTACGGCGCTGCGCACCGCCGTCGACGATGTGGCGGACCGTCACGAGACGCTCCGCACCAGCTATCCTGCCGGCCCCGACGGGATGCCGTACCAGAACATCCTGCCCGCCCGGGCGGGCTCCACACCGATCGTTGAAATCGACACGACTCCAGCGGAAGTCGCGCAGCAGCTGATCGCCCAGCTGTCTCGCGGTTTCGACATCACCAGGGAAGTGCCGCTACGAGTCTGCGTACTGCACACCGCCCCGCAGCATGCGGTACTGGCGCTCGCCGTTCACCACATAGCCGCTGACGGCTGGTCGATGGCGCCGCTCGCACGAGATGTGCTGGCCGCGTACGTGGCTCGGGCAGCGGGAGATCGGCCGCAATGGACCGAACTACCGCTGCAGTACGCCGATTACGCACTCTGGCAGCGGGAACTGCTCGGCGCCGATACCGACCGCACCAGCCTCGCCCACCACCAGCTGGAATTCTGGCGCACCCGTCTCGACGGATTGCCCGAAGTCCATCGGCTGCCCACCGATCGTCCCCGCCCCGAGGTCCCGTCCGGGATCGGTGACCGTATCGAATTCACCATCCCCGCACTGGTTCACGACCGAATGCAGGTCTTGGCACGAGCCCACGGGGCGACCCCGTTCATGGTGGTGCACGCGGTCCTGGCGGTATTGCTGGCCCGGCTGTCCGGTACCCCGGATATCGTCCTCGGCTCGGTTGTCGCGGGCCGCGGAGACGGCGAATTCGACGACCTCGTAGGCATGTTCGTGAATTCGGTCGTCCTGCGCTCGCATCTGGACCCGGCCGCCGATTTCGCCACGACCCTCGACACCGTCCGCCGTGATGATCTGGCCGTCTACGGCAATACGGATCTGCCCTTCGAACGCCTGGTGGAGGCGCTCGCCCCGGTCCGCTCCACCGCTCATCACCCGCTCTTCCAGGTGCTGCTCGCCTTCCAGAATGTCCAGCCCGCGCGAACCACGCTGCCGGGTCTCGAGATTCGCCCGGTCGAAGCGCCTGCTCCCGGCTCGAAGTTCGACCTGGAATGGATGGTCGCCGAACAGTTCGGGCCCGCAGGCGAACCGGCGGGCATCACCACCTCGCTGATCTTCGCCACCGATCTGTTCGATCGCACCACCGCCCAATCCATGGCCGGCGGCTTCCTCGAACTGCTCACCGCGCTCACCGAAACTCCCGATGCCGCAATCGGTGTGATCGAGGTGCCCGGCGGGCTGCCCGAGCTCGCTGGGGAGATTCACGACGACGCTGCACCCGCGGTGCAGGTTCGCCCGGAGCGTCGCGCCTACCGAGCCCCGCGCACCGACGCCGAGCGTGCGCTCACCGCAGCCTTCGGAGCCGTCCTGGAATCCGATCGAATCGGAGTGGACGACAACTTCTTCGAGGTAGGCGGCAATTCCATGGCCGCCGTGCGCCTGGTCACCCTGATTCGCGAGCGCACCGGTATCCCGCTACCGCTGCAGTGGATGTTCCTCGACCCCACACCTGCCGCATTGGCCCTGCGCCTGTCCGAGGCCGCCGAACAGCCGGAGGTCGATCCGTCCATGCGGGTCATGCTGCCTATGCGCCCGGCCGGGACCGGACCCGCCCTGTTCTGCGTTCATCCGGCTGTCGGATTGGCTTGGTGCTACGGCGGTTTGGTGCAGTACATCGACCGCGTGCACCCGGTCTACGGTCTCCAGTCGCCGGGTGTGGTGGACGGCGGCACGGCCGATCGCACCATTCACGATCTCGCCGTGCGCTATGTCGACGAGATCCGGCGTGTGCAACCGGACGGCCCGTACCACCTGCTCGGCTATTCGGCGGGCGGCGTCCTTGCGCATGCCATGGCGGTCGAGCTGCGCCGGCGCGGTGCGGAGGTGCCCGCGCTGATCATGATGGATGGCCGTGCCGAGGTGGAGATCCTCGACGACGGCACTATTCCGCCGCTGGCACTGCTGCTCGCCGAATTCGGCGGCATCGAGGTGCCGCCCGGTGCCGCGGGAATCACCGCTCCGCAGGCCGCCGAACTGCTGGCGGCGTCCGGAATCTCCTTCACCGCCACCGAAATCGAGCACTTCTATAGTGATATGCAACACCTGCTGCGGCAGATCTCGGACCACCGCCCCAGCATCTTCGACGGTGATCTGCTGTTCTTCAGCGCGGCGGGTAATCCGGCCCCGCTGCCGAATGTCGCCACGTGGCGGCCCTATATCACCGGGCCGATCACCGATCACCTCATCGATTTCGGCCACAATCAACTCGTCAGCGCCGCGGCGCTGACATTCATCGGCCCGATCATCAGCGCTTATCTGGAGCGGTAAGCCGGGAAAACTTCTGGGACACAGTGCGCTGGGGAAGAATGGGCGCAGACAACCCGCTCGGCTAGGAGAGGTTCGTACTGTGTCGGTCAACGGTAAGCGACGGCTACTGGGTGCGGCGGCGGTGGGGCTCGGTGCGCTCGGCGCCGGAGAGCTGATCGCCGCGACCCGCGGCGGCTCGGTCATCGACGGGGTCGGGCGGTTGCTGGCCGATACCGCGCCGATTCCGGTGGTCGAGACGACCGTGGCCATGGCCGGCCGATACGACAAGGAGACCACGCGGGCGGGCGTGGTGCTCGGGACCGTCGCCGCTACCGCCGGTATGGCGTTATTGCCGCAGCGGCTACGGGCGCCTGCCGCAGCGGCATTCGGCGCCGGGGCCGCCGCCTTGGCGCTGCGGGGCGCGAACCAGTCGGTGCCCGCGGCCTTCGGCGGCCTCGCGGCCGCGGGCGTGCTGCGCGCCGGACTGCGCCGGCTGCCGACCACGGCGGGCGGCGAATTGCTGTGGGCCACAGCCGGTGCCGGGTTGCTCGCCGCTGCCGAAACGCTCATTCGCCGTGAGGATCGGCGGCATACCGAGCGGGTTCGGCAGCTCGGGCCGATGGGTTCGCATCCGTCCATGGCGGAGGACGGATTCGGCACCGAGCCGGGTCTGACACCCCTGATCACCAAAGCGGGCAGATTCTATGTGGCAGACGTGAATTCGCGCGCGCCGCGCATCGATCCGGATCAGTGGCGGCTTGCCATCACCGGCAAGGTCGCGCATCCGCTGCGGTTCTCGCTCGCCGATCTGGCCGAGCAGGCGGTGGAATTCGATGCCGTCATGGTGTGCGTGCACAACACCCCCGGCGCGGGCCGCGCGGGCAATGCGCGCTGGTTCGGCGTCCCGCTGACCGCCCTGCTGGAGCACGCCATGCCCGACGCGACCGCCACCCGCCTGGTGACCCGCGCTGTCGACGGCTACACCATCTCGCTGCCGCTGGAACCGCTGCGCACCGGCGAATGGCCCGGCTACCTGGTCATCGGCATGAACGGCGAAGCCCTGCCGCCCGAACACGGCTTCCCCGCCCGAGTCTTCGTCCCCGGCCTCTACGGCCAGTACACCGGCGTGAAATGGCTTGCCGAACTGGAACTTTCCGATGACACCCAGGTCGACTACTGGTGGAAGCGCGGCTGGCCGAGGGACGCCCTGTGGGTGCGCCCCCAGGCCCGCATCGACGTGGCCGCCGCCGGCAGCGACGGACCGGGCAAAACCACCGTGGCAGGCGTCGCCTGGGCCCCGCCCCAGGGTGTGGCCGGTGTCGAGATCAGAGTCGACGAAACCGACTGGCTCTCAGTCGAACTCGGCGCGGAAACAGCCCCCGCGGCCTGGCGCCGCTGGCGCACGGTCGTGGATCTCCCGCCCGGTACCCACACCATCCAGGCCCGCGTCACCGGCCGCTCCGGCGAAGTCCAGGACGGCGCCGTCCGCGCCCCGTTCCCGCAGGGCCCCAGCGGTTTCCACACGGTGACGGTCGCTATCTGAGCGGTGCTCGCCGCCGTATCGTCAGCGAACTGCACTGTGCGATCCGGCGGCGATTTCCCCGACGGCGGCGGCAATGGCGCGAAAATCCTTACGCACGATGTCGGTGTGGTTGCTGGTGACCTTCGCGCTCATCCGGACGTTGGAGTTGCGGACGATGATCGGATCCAGCGTGGCGCGCATTGCCGCGTGCCCTTCTTCGGTGGCGCCCTGGACGGCACCCGAGCCCACCACGAAACGCATCGGGAACGTGACCAGGTCGAAGACGAGGCCACTGGCCGCGACGATCTCGTTCAGCTCGATATTGACCTCGGCGGCCTGCGCGGCGCTCATCCGGGCGGTCAAACCCAGCATGCTGGCAATCATCATCGGGAACCGCAGCTTCTTGAACAGCCGCCGGATCTCTGCCCGCCCGGCCTCCCGATCACCGCTGTCGACGGTGGCCAGGCAGTCCCACGGATAGCCGCCATCGACCATGACGACCCCGGCGATCCGGCCGGGATTCCTTGTGGCCCAATGCGCGGCCAGCGCGGCCCCGTACGACCACCCCACGATCAGCGCCCGCTCCACACCGCGCGGCCAGCACGGCATCGATATCACGCAGGCACGCCTCGAACGAATAGTCCGCCGACTTCTTCGACTTGCCACGGGCCTGCTCGTCGAAAGTGATGTGGCGCCATGGTGTTCACCCTGTTCAGGCAGTGATTCGGCGCAGCGCATCGGCGAGATCGCGCCCGGTCGGAGCATGGTCGGGATCGATGAGGTACTGGGCCGCGATGCCGGTGAGCAGGGCTTGGTAGAGGGCGCCGGAACTGCGGGCGGCGACCGGGTCGTCCTCGTCGGTGCCATCGAAGACTCGGGCCAGGCCGGCGCGAGCCTCGTCGAGGTTTCCGGCGAGCTCTGCGCGTGCATCGGGGTGGGCGAGCGCGTCGAAGGTGGCCGACCACACCCCGCGATGAGCGGCGATCGTGGCCAGCACCGCATCCCAGCGGGCGGCGAACCGCTGCCACGGATCGCCCTCGTTTTCGGGTACCTGGGCCAGGGCCTGCTCCAGATCAGCGCCCCATTCGCGGGTGGCTTCGGCCAGCGCCGCGGTGAGCAGGGCCTCCTTGGTGCCGAAGTGGTAGCCGATGGCCGCCATGCTTACCCCGGCCGTGGTGGCGATGTCCCGCACGGTGGTGCGCGCGTAGCCCTTGTCGAACAGGCAGGCCCGTGCACCGGCCAGCAGATCCTCACGATTTCCCATGTCACCCATGGTAGCGCATTTGCCTTAGACATTTGTCTTGCGCATTTGCCCAAATCGGTTGTACGGTCGTTCTCATGAACGAGATGAAGAACCGCAACGTCCTGATTTCCGGCGCGAGCATTGCCGGTCCGGCCCTTGCCTTTTGGCTGAAGCGCTACGGCTTCACGCCGACGGTCGTGGAGAAGGCCCCGGCGCTGCGGGAGGGCGGGCAGGCCATCGACGTGCTCGGCACCGCTACCGAGGTGGTACGGCGCATGGGCCTGCTCGACCGTGTGCACGAGATGAGCACCGGCAAGCGCGGCACCTCCTACGTCGACGCGAACGGCAAAGTGCGCGCGAGCATCTCGAGCGAGGCGTTCAACGGTGTCGGGGCGAACGGGGACACCGAGATCCAGCGCGGCGATCTGGCCCGCGTGCTGTACGAGGCCACCCGCGACGATGTGGAGTACATCTTCGGTGACTCCATCGCGGAACTGGTGCAGGACGAGAACGGTGTGCGGGTGCGGTTCGAGCACGCCGCACCGCGCACTTTCGATCTGGTGATCGGCGCCGATGGTGCTCATTCGCACACGCGCACACTGGCTTTCGGTCCGGAGTCGCGGTTCGCCCGGCATATGGGCTACTACATCAGCATCTACACGGTTCCGAACTTCCTCGGCCTCGACCACTGGGAGCAGGACTACAACACTCCAGGCACCATTGCCGGGGCCTACAGCGCTCGCGAGAACACCGAAGCCAAAGCGATTTTCGCGTGGGCCTCCGATCCGATCGACTACGACTACCGCGATGGCGCACAGCAGCGGAAGATCGTCGCCGAAGCTTTCTCAGGACAAAGCTGGCAGGTTCCGCAGTTGCTCGCCCATCTGGACGACGCACCGGATTTCTACTTCGACGCCATGACCCAGATCCGCATGGACTCCTGGCACACCGGCCGCGTCGCGCTCGTCGGTGACGCCGGATACTGCGCCTCCCCGCTGTCGGGTCAGGGTGCGGATCTTTCACTGGTCGGGGCCTACATCCTGGCCGGTGAATTAGCCGCTGCCGCAGGCGATCACACTGCCGGATTCGCGAACTACGATCGGCAGCTGCGACCGATGGTCGAGGCCTGCCAGAAGTTCGCCGAGGGAACCGGCGCCTGGTACGCGCCCGCCAGCAAGGCCATGATCCGTTTCCGCGACCTGAATGTTCGCCTGCTGCCCTACCTGCCCTGGCGGGGCCTGATCGGTGGGGCTCCGCAGAAAGTCGCTCGCACCGTCGAGGCCAAGGACTACGCCGCCTGACAGTGTGTCTCCCTGCGTGCGGTCTCGGCTATCAGTCCGAGTCGCGTGGTACCGCTGGATGGTGTCGACGCTCGGCGACGAGACCTGACGGGGGCGACGGAGTCCAGGAAATGACATCTGTCATGGGGGAGTCGTGACGGTCGGGGGAGGTGGATGGGGTGGATTCGGCCGACAGTAGGGGGATGAACGCTCCAGCTGAGGGGACTGTGTACGCGCGGTCCGGGGTCGTGCCCGCTGCGGCCATCGAAATACGGGGATTGGTCAAGACCTTCGAGGTGCGCGGGGAGACCGTGCGCGCGGTGGACGGACTTGATCTGGTGGTGCGGCCGGGGGAGATCGTGGCGTTCCTCGGGCCGAACGGCGCTGGGAAGACGACCACCATCGATATGGTGCTCGGGCTGGCGCGGCCGGACTCGGGGGTGGTGCGGGTCTTCGGCGGTGATCCGGCGGATGCCATTGCGGCGGGGCGGATTTCGGCTGTATTGCAGTCGGGTGGGTTGCTGCCGGATCTGACCGTGGCCGAGACCGTGCGGCTCATAGGCACGCTGCATGCGCGGCCCCGGCCGGTGAACGAGGTGCTGATCCGGGCGGGGATCGACGATATCGCCGATCGCCCGGTGGGCAAATGCTCGGGCGGGCAGCAGCAGCGCGTGCGATTCGCGCTGGCCCTGCTGCCGAATCCGGACCTGATCATTCTCGACGAGCCGACCACCGGCATGGATGTGGAGGGCCGGCGGGACTTCTGGAACGCCATTCGGCAGGATTCGCGGCGCGGCCGGACGGTACTCTTCGCGACCCACTACCTCGACGAGGCGGACGCCTACGCCGACCGCATCGTGCTGATGCGTGCGGGCCGGGTGGTGGCCGATGGCAGTGCCGCCCAGGTCAAGAACATGGCCTCGGGGCGCACGATCAGCGCGACCCTGCCCGCGGCCGATGCGACGGTGCTGCTGCGGATTCCCGGCGTGGAGCACGTCGAACAGCGCGGCGATCGAATCACCGTGCGCGCCACGGATTCCGATCTGGTGGCCCGCTATCTGCTCACCGCCACCACGGCCACCGATCTCGAAATTTCGGCGCACAACCTCGAGGATGCCTTCCTCGCTCTGACGGGAGACCACTGATATGACTGTCCTCGAGGCCCGAACCGGGTTGCGCCGCAGCGGAATACGCCCGGCCTTCGTGGCTCTGGAGATGCGCCGCATGCTGCGCAACAAGCGGGCGCTGATCTTCTCGCTGATCATGCCGCCGGTGTTCTTCCTGTCCTTCGGCCTGCAATCGGGCTACAAGACCCAGATGATCGGCTCCGGCAACACCACCGGCTACGTCATGGTGTCCATGGCCGTGTACGGCGCCATGCTGGCCAACACCAGCGGCGGGGCCATGGTGGCGGTGGAGCGGGCGCAGGGTTGGAGCCGCCAATTGCGATTGACTCCACTGCCACCGCTCGCCTACATCGCCACCAAGATCATTGTTGCCATGGCGCTCGGATTGGCTTCGGTCGCAGTGGTTTTCACCGTCGGTGCTTTGTCCGGCGCGCAACTCCCGGCGTCGGCCTGGCTGGTCTGCTTCCTGATCGCCTGGCTCGGCTCCGCGGTCTTCGCCGCCTTCGGGCTCTTCATCGGATACCTGCTGCCCTCGGAGAACGTCATGCAGCTGCTCGGCGTGGTGCTGGCGCTGCTCGCCTTCGCCGGTGGTCTGTTCATGCCGCTGCACGGCTGGTTCGACACCGTATCGAAGGTGTTCCCCACCAATGGAATCGCGGTCCTGGCGCGTGCGCCGTTCACCGATCCGAGCGGTGCCGCCGTAGTGCTCGCGGTGGTCAATGTGCTCGCCTGGGCGACAGTCTTCACCCTCGGGTCGGCATTCCTCTTCCGCCGCGATACGGCACGCTGAGTCCATGAAGCGCATGCGATCGATCGGCGATACCTCAGGTATGGACGACGCCGCGGCGATCCGGACGCTGCGTCGGCTCGCAGCGCCCGGACCTGCGGTAGCGTCCGGCGATATGACCTATGAAGATCAGCAGATCGGCCGGCGACGGCGGGTCGGGTGGATCTTCGTGGTCGTGTGGACGGTATATCTGATCGACCCCCTGAAGAATGCCTGGGCGCTCGATCAGCCGGTGGCGCGCATCTACACGATCGCGGTGCTCATCGCCTTCGTCATCTGCTATCTCGGTTCGTACTGGGTGCTGTTCCGGCTGCCGATGCACGGACCCACCTGGCCGAGTCCGAGCCCGTGGCTGGTGGGCAGGTTGCTGGCCGTCCTCGTCGCCCTGCTGCTGGCGGCGACGGTCACCCTGCATACCGGTGCGAACGGACTCGCCACCTATATCGGCACCTTCGTCGCCTTCGCGCTGCCGATACGGCGTGCGGTGCCGCTGGTGGTCGTGCTGCTACTGGCGACCGCGGTGGTGCCGCAGTTGATCGTCGGCGAAGCGCCGGACTGGTCGATCATGCAGGGCATGGCCCTGTCCGCCATCGCGGTCGGTGGTGTGCGCCTGATCATTATCAATAATCAGGCGCTGGATCTGGCCCGAAAACAGTTGACCGAGCTCGCGGTGGCCGAGGAGCGTTTGCGGGTCGGGCGGGACGTGCACGATATCCTCGGCCATTCGCTGACCGTCATCACCGTTAAAACCGAACTGGCGCAACGACTTCTCGATATCGATCCGGAGCGCACCCGAACCGAGCTGGTGGATATCGAGAAACTCGCGCGGGAATCGCTGGCCGGTGTTCGCTCCACGGTCGGCGGGCTGCGCGAGGTATCGCTGGCCGGTGAGCTGGTCAATGCGCGAACCGCCCTGCGCGCCGCGGGAATCGACGCCGATTTGCCCGACGGTGACGAATTGCCGATCCGGCACAGCATCGTCTTCGGCTGGGTGCTGCGCGAGGCGATCACCAATGTCGTGCGGCACAGCGGAGCCGCGCATGCCGCCGTGCGGGTCACGCCGACCAGTATCGAGGTCAGTGACGACGGCGGCGGTATGGGTGACGGCGCGCGCGCCGGATCCGGATTGTCGGGGCTGCGGGAGCGGGTGCAGGCGGCGGGTGGCACGCTCACCCTGTCGAATCGGCCGGAGGGCGGATTGCGAGTGCTGGCAAGCTTTCCGGCGGGAACGATAGGGGCGTCGCGATGATCAAACTGCTACTCGCCGATGATCAGGCGCTGGTGCGCGGTGCGCTCGCCGCACTGCTGAGCCTGGAACCGGACCTGGAGGTGGTGTGCGAGGTCGGCCGCGGTGACGAGGTGCTCGCGGCCGTCGAACGCACCGCACCCGATGTGGCGCTGCTGGATGTGGAAATGCCCGGAATGGACGGCATCACCGCCGCCGCGCAGCTGCATCTCGCGCATCCGCAGGTGCGCATCCTCATGGTCACCACCTTCGGCCGCCCGGGCTACCTGCGCCGCGCCATCGACGCCGGAGCCAGCGGCTTCGTCGTGAAGGACACTCCCGCACGAGAACTCGCCGACGCGGTCCGCCGCGTCCACATGGGCCTGCGCGTAGTGGACCCGGCCCTGGCCACCGAAACCCTCACCACCGGAACCTCACCCCTCACCACCCGCGAACGCGAAGTCCTCGCCGCCGCCTCCGACGGCGCCACGGCGGGCGCCATCGCACAATCCCTCCACCTCTCCGAAGGCACCGTCCGCAACCACCTCTCCGCCGCCATCGGCAAGACGGGCACCCGCACCCGCGCGGAGGCCGTCCGCGCAGCAGAACGCCTCGGCTGGCTCTGACCCGCTAGAAGCGCCCGCCGCGGCTGATGCGGCGGGAGCCGTCGGAGCCGCCGAAGGAGCCGGGGCCGTAGCTGCCGCCGCCTCGGGAGCCGCCGAAACCGCCTCCGCCGCTGCGGTATCCGCCGCCCATGCCGCGCAGCATGCCGTCGATGAGGATGCCGCTGAGGACCGCGCCGGTCTGGGAGTTCGAGCGCGGCTGGCTCGCTTGCCAATCGCGGACCGCGGCCTGGGCGGTTTGCAGGGCGCGGGTGCCGAGTTCCACGGCGCGCTGGGCGTGCGGGAGGGCTTGGGCGGGGTCGGTCGCGGCGAGCTGTTGGGCCTGGTCCAGGCTGCGCTGCGCCTCGGCGAGGCGGGTGCGCGGTTCGGCGTCGACACCACCGCGCCGGGTGCTGATGAAGTCGGTGGCGGCATTGATCTGGCTGCGTGCGGCGGTCAGGGCCTGGTCGAGCCGGCGGGCGACCTCCTCTGCGGCGGCCTTGCGATCGGTGGCATCGGCAATCGCCTTGTCCAGCACCGTATCCGCGGCCACGGCCTGCTGGAACGCGCCGAGCGGATCGGCCGCGCCCTCGGTACTCGCCCGGTCGAGAGCGGTGCGCGCGGCGGTGGCTGCCGTGAGGAGTTCGGGTCCGCCGTGCTGGGTGAGGGTGGCCGCCGTGCCGAGATCGCGGCGCAGCTCTTCGATGATGCCGGGGAGTCCGGCGCGAGCCTGCTCGATATCGGTGGCGGCGGTATCCACCGCATCCAGCAGCGTGCGCGCGGTATTGATGGCCGACTCCGCACTCCGAATCGCCGCGACCGCCGCACCCTGCTGCCCGACGGGTTTGGCCGCCGCCGTGCGCCCGTCCTCGATTCCACGCTCCGCGAACGCGATTCGCTCCCGAGCCATGGTCACGTTCTCGTGAATCGGCGCGAGCACGGAGGTGGGCTGCGTGGCCACCAGTTGGGCCAGCGTGGCTTCGGAATTCGGCGCCCGAGTCGTCAGATCGACCACATCGCGGGTCAGCGCATCCAGCCGCTCACCGGCATTGATGAGCAGATTGCGCATCGCATCGAATTCGGTGACCTTGGCATCGAGTTCGCGATCGGCGCGCCCGCAGGTGCTGATGAGCTCCACCAGCATGGTCCGCTGCTGATCAGGCGTCTCCGGAATATCGTCGTCGAGTTCCTGCCGGATGGCGAACGCCTTGGCGAGCGCGTTCTTCGCACCGTTCAGCGCCGCGGCGAACGGTGCGGTGGCGGTCGCCCCGAATTCATCGGTGGCCAACCGCAATTCCTCACCGCTGGTGCGCAGCGCGTCATCGGTATCGGTGAGCAGCTCCTTGGAACGCGCGTCCAGCGCCGCCAGCGGCAGCGCGGCCAGCGCCTGGGTATCGGCCGGATCGACCTTGCGGGCGGCAGTCACGTCCGCCCGCGCCCGCCGCTCCTTGCGACCACGCGACCACAGCCACAGCGCGCCCACCGCCAGGGCCACCACCAGCACGAGCAGCAGCACCACCCAGAGGCTCACGCCACCGCCGGACCCGTTCATCGCCGCCGACAGTCCGTTCGCGGTCGCCACCCCGGCCCCGGCCCAGTCTCCCGCGCGCAACTTCGGCTCGACCTGGTCGATGAGCAGGTCATCGAGTTGCTTATCGGTCACCGAGCTGGGCGCGCTGCCGGTGAAGGCGTACGCCCGATCGTCGACCGCGACGGACAGCAGCACGTCCCGATCGCCGAACCCCGAGGCCTGCGCGGTCTGCTCACCCCAGGCCTGCGAATTCAGCCCGCCGAAATTGTGCACATACACAACCCACAGCCGCTCATGGTCTTTCGAATACAGCGCATCGATGGCGGCCTGCAGTTCCGCGCTCTGCCCGCCGCGCAACGCGCCCGCCACATCGGTGACATAGCCGGGCAGTCGCTGTGGCGGTTCCGCACCCGCCGGAACGCTCCCGCCGCCCAGGAGCACCGCCAGGGCCAGCACGAAGGCCGAGACGAGCACGGACCAGCGCGGGGAGGCGGGGCGGTGCTTCGGTTGCCGCATCACATGAATCTATCCGCCCGAATGCGGCACACACTTTCTTCCGGTCACCCGTGTCGGCGACGATGACTACGATCGAAGACGTGATCACGATCGATTCCCCGTACACGGGTCATGTCGCTCCCGGTTCCAACCCGCAGCAGCGGGCCGTCGCGGGCGCGCGCATCGTGAAGATGTCGGTCGGCGCCATGGACAACAACGTGTACCTGGTCCAGTGTGCGAACACCGGCGCGACCCTGCTCATCGATGCCGCCAACGAGGCGGAACGCATTCTCGAACTGCTCACCCAGGAGGCCCCCGACGGGGTCGAGCTGCTGGTCACCACGCACCGGCATCCGGACCACTGGTGGGCCCTGCAGGATGTGCTGGCCGCCACCGGGATTCCCAGCGCCGCCCACGAACTCGATGCCGAGGGCCTACCCGTGCCGCCGACCCGCCTGCTCACCGATGGTGACAAGGTGCGCATCGGCGACCTCGAGCTCGAGGTCATCCACCTGAGCGGGCATACGCCCGGTTCGGTGGCGCTCGCATTCACCGACGGTGACGGTCGCACCCACCTGTTCACCGGGGATTCGCTGTTTCCGGGCGGGGTCGGGAAAACCGGTACGCCCGAGGAATTCGCCTCCCTGCTCGGCGATGTCGAGACCAAATTGTTCGCCCGCTACCCGGACGACACCGTCGTGTACCCGGGCCATGGCGCTGATACCACCCTCGGCGAGGAGCGCCCGCAAGTGCCCGAGTGGCGGCGGCGCGGTTGGTAAAACTCCGGAACCGCGACCCCGAGCCCGCCTGGGCGCCCGCACCGGCCGATAAGCCCCGGGGCGGCTTCGGCGCGGGCGCGGCACGCTGGGCACGCAGGCTGCTGATCGGCGGCCTGCTCATGGCGCTGCTGGTGGTCGCCGGCACGGCGGTGCGGGTGTGGCAGGTCGCCCGCATCGACGATTACACGCGCGCGGACGCCATTGTGGTGCTCGGCGCGGCCCAGTACGACGGCACCCCGTCCTCGGTCTTCCAGGCTCGACTCGATCAGGCGCGCAAGCTCTTTCAGAAGGGCGTCGCGCCCATGATCGTCACCGTCGGCGGAAAACAGCTGGGCGACAACTACACCGAGGCCGCCTCCGGCAAGATCTATCTGAAGGATCTCGGCGTCCCGGCCGAGCACATCCTGGCCGTGGAGACCGGCTCGGACACCCTGCAGAGTGTGGAAGCGGTCTCCAAAGCGCTACTGGCCCGGGGGAAATCCTCGGTGGTGCTGGTGAGCGACCCCTGGCATTCGCTGCGCACCCGCACCATGGCCCGCGACGCCGGACTCTCGGCGTGGACCGCGCCGGTGCGCACCGGGCCCGCGGTCTACACGCGGGAATCGCAGGCGCACGGCATTTTCCGCGAGACCTTCGCGCTGCTGTGGTACCAGCTCACCCACTATTCGGCCGATTTCACCTACACGGCGGAGCAGTGACATGAGTTCGCGTATCGATTACGACCAGGTCTACAGCGATCACGACCGGGAACGCCTGGTTCCCGAGACCGACCGGACCGCCGGACTGAGCTGGTCGCCTTCCCCCGCCCGGCGCAGTGAATTCGCGCGCGACCGGGCGCGGGTGCTGCATTCGGCCGCACTGCGCCGGCTGGCGGACAAGACCCAGGTCATGGGTCCGCGCGATGGTGATACGCCGCGCACCAGGCTCACCCATTCGCTGGAGGTCGCGCAGATCGGCCGCAGTATCGCCGACGGACTGGGCTGCGATCCGGATCTGGTCGATCTGGCCGGGCTCGCGCACGATATCGGGCATCCGCCGTACGGGCACAATGGCGAGACGGCGCTGGACCAATTCGCCGATGCGCACGGCGGTTTCGAGGGCAATGCGCAGAATCTGCGCATTCTCACCCGGCTGGAGCCGAAGGTCTTCGACGAGCACGGCAATAGCTACGGGCTCAATCCGACCCGGGCCGCGCTCGATGCGGTCATCAAATACCCTTGGGGCAGAACAGGTCCCGGTACCAAGTTCGGCGCGTACGACGTCGATATGGATCGGATGGCGTGGGTGCGCAAGGGTGCGCCCGATCGTCACCAGTGCCTGGAATCGCAGGTCATGGACTGGGCCGACGATGTCGCGTACTCGGTGCACGATGTCGAGGACGGCATCATTGTCGGCCGCATCGACCTGCGCGCCCTGGCCGATCCCATCGAACAGGCCGCCCTCGCGGAAATCGGTGCCCGCCAGCACAAGTCGCCGACGGCCGACGAATTGATCGCCGCCGCCGGGCGCCTCTCCGAACTGCCGGTGGTCAAAGCGGCAGCCGCCTACGACGGTTCCCTGATCGCCTCGGTCGCCCTGAAGCGTCTCACCAGCGACCTGGTCGGCCGCTTCGCCACCGCCGCCGTGGAGGCCACCCGCGCAGCCTGGGGCGGACGCCAATTGCGCCGCTACACAGCCGATCTCGAAGTTCCGCGCATAGTGGCCGCCGAGGTCGCCATCCTCAAGACCATGGCCCTGCGCTACGTCCTGTCCGACCCCATCCACCAGGTCCGCCAGGCCGGCCAGCGCGAACGCATCCACCTGGTCGCCAACCACCTCCTCCACGTCGCCCCCCGCGGCCTGGACCGCCTGCTGCTGCCATGGTGGGAAGAAGCCGCCGACGACACCGCCCGCGTCCGAGTCATCGTCGACCAGATCGCCTCCTACACCGAAAGCCGCCTCGAGCGCGTCGCCGCCGTCATCCCCTGAGCCAGAACATGGCTGTGCTCAGCCATGCCACGAGTCTGTGTCCTGTCGACAGCTCCTACGCCTGGCTGTCGCAGTCGTTTTCGATACCGGCCATCCCCGGCGGAGATGTCCTGTCACGTGCGTGAGGGATGGCGACTGTGAACGGGGCCCGCCATGATGGGCACTGCGGCGGCGTGGAGGTCACGTCCCGATCAGAGTCGGCACCGGTCGATATACCGGGGGATGGTCTGGGCGGGGAGGCCGTCTTCGACCAGGCGGCCTTCATCGAAGACCAGTACGCGGTCGAAGTCGGCGAGTAGATCCAGGTCGTGTGAGATCACCACGATCTGCTGCGGAAGTTCGTGCAGCAGTTGGGAGATGCGGCGTTTGTTGCGGAGATCGAGCAGGGTCGTGGGTTCGTCGAAGATGACGTAGCGCGGCCGGACCGACAGCACCGCGGCAATGGCGAGCAGCTGTTTCTGGCCGCCGCTGAGCAGATGGGCGGGGTGATCGCGGAAATCGCTGAGACCGTATTCGGCGAGGACCTCCGAAACCCGTTCGGGGATTTCGGTTTTGGTGAGGCCGTGGTGCTTGAGGCCGAAGGCCACATCCTCGGCGACGGTGGGCATGACGATCTGGACGTCGGGGTCCTGGAAGACGAATCCCACCTGGCGGCGAACGGCCCTGCCCTGCTTGCGGGTATCGAGTCCGTCGACCCGCACCTTGCCCTCGGTGGGCACCTGCAAACCGTTCAGCAACCGCGCGAAGGTGGATTTGCCCGAGCCGTTCGACCCGACGACGGCAATGCGGTGCTCGGTCAGCGTCAGATCGAGGCGCTGCAGTACCTCTCGCTCGCCGAAGCGATGGGAGACGCCCTCCAGCTCGATCACGCGCGCGCCGGAATCATCGGATAGGCCCGGCGCACGGCAATGGCAGCCAGTGACCCGATGACAGTCTTGACCACATCGCCCGGCAGGAACGCCACCGAGGTGACGATCGCTTTGTGCAGCGGCAGATCCGCTGCCACCGCCATCCAGGGCACGCCGATCACATAGAGCACCAGCGCCCCGCCCACAAAGTTGATCACCACGGCAATGGGCAGGTTGTAGTGCTTCCACAGCCTTTCGGTGAGAAAACCGATCACCAGCGCACCGATCGGATACGCAATGATGAATCCCCCCGTAGGACCCATGATCACCGACAACCCACCGCGTCCACCCGGCAGCACCGGCAGCCCCGCCAACACGAGCACATCGAACAGCAGCATCGCCAGCGCACCCCGCCGAGCTCCCAGAATCGAGCCCGCGAGTATCACGCCGAGCGTTTGCGAGGTGAACGGCGCGAACGCCCCCGGCAACTGGATGAGCGGGAAGAACCCGAGCACCACCATAATTGCCGCGAACAGCGCTATCTGCGCCAAATCCCTACTACGCACTCGGGGGATTCTAAGCGGACGGGGGTTCGGGCAAATCCGGCGCATCCGGCAGGTCGGTTGATCTTGATGAGCCTCGCATCAATCCAAGCCGCGAGCATCGAGCGCCTCGCCGACTTGATCCGCCATCCGCAGCGTGCGAATCAGCAGCGGGATGAGGAACACCGTGCTCCGCTCGATCCCACGCGCCCGCTGCGCGGCACGCACCATCTCGGCCTGCTCCCGAATGACCGGAATGAAGCGAATGGTCATGGCCACCAGCAGCCCCACCCGATCAGGCCGCACCCCCAGCGGTTGCAAGGGGCGCAGCGCTTTTTCGATGTTCTCCACCATGGCAGAGGTGCGAGTGGTCAAGGTCACCAGATTCGCCAGCAAGACCAGAGTGAGCACACGTTCACCCACCAGCACGCCACTCTGCCAGCCGGTGAAGAGGATTTGCGCCAGCATGATCAGCGCCAGAAAGGGGGCAATTCCAAGTACCGCCCGCCCGGTCACCCGCCACGGAATCCGCGCCACCCGATACAGCCCGAGCACCACCACAAGCGCCCCAGCCAGCCACACCATCGACGACACAAAGAACAGCCCCGCCCCCGTCACAGCCAGCACCAGCACCTTCACCCCGGCAGGCGCGCCGTGCACCGGCGTCCGGGCATCGTGAAACAGGCTGAGCACCGCTAGATCCTGGCAGACCAGAGCGCCGCAGCACGAAGCGCTCCGGCCCTTCGATCCGCAACGCCTGATTTCGCAAGCTCGGGGTAACTCCCCGGGCACCCCCAAAATCCTCTCGCCCCCCAACCGCTCCCACGCGTCCCCAACAGTCCACGGCTCCCAAGCCGTGCGCCAAGGTCCCGGGGAGGCGGGGGAGCTAGACTCGCGTCCGTGGCCGGCCGACTTCCAGACCGCGATATAGCGGCGATTCGTGAACGTGCTCGGATCGAGGATGTGGTCGGCGAGTACGTGACGTTGAAGCGTGCCGGTGCCGACTCCATGAAGGGGCTCTGTCCCTTCCACGACGAGAAATCTCCGTCGTTCCATGTGCGTCCGAATCACGGTCATTTCCACTGCTTCGGCTGCGGTGAGGGCGGCGATGTTTTCGCCTTCCTGCAGAAGATCGAGCATGTGGGCTTTGTCGAAGCGGTCGAGCAGGTGGCCGACCGTATCGGCTTCAAGATCAACTACGAGGGCGGCGGCACCTCGGTGCAGCGCGACCACGGCACGCGCTCGCGCCTGGTCGCCGCCAATGCCGCCGCGCACGAGTTCTATATGGCACGGCTGGCCGAGCCCGACGCCGAGGCGGCCCGCAACTACCTCACCGAGCGCAATTTCGACGCCAATGCCGCTCGCCAGTTCGGCTGCGGCTTCGCCCCCGCAGGCTGGGACACGCTGACAAAGCACCTGCTGCGCAAGGGTTTCGACTTCAAGGAGCTGGAGGCCGCGGGCCTGTCCAGACAGGGCCAGCGCGGCCCGATGGACCGCTTCCACCGCCGGCTGCTGTGGCCCATCCGCAATCTCGGCGGCGATGTGATCGGATTCGGCGCGCGCCGGCTCTTCGATGACGACACCATGACCGCCAAGTACGTCAATACGCCGGAAACGGTGCTGTACAAGAAGTCTCAGGTGCTGTTCGGCCTGGATCTGGCCAAGCGCGATATCGCCAAGGGCCATCAGGCCGTTGTGGTCGAGGGCTATACCGATGTGATGGCCATGCACCTGTCCGGCGTGAAAACCGCTGTGGCGTCCTGCGGTACGGCCTTCGGTGACGAACACCTCGCCATGCTGCGGCGACTGCTCATGGATGACAATTTCTGGCGCGGCGAGATCATCTACACCTTCGACGGTGACGCGGCCGGCCAGGCGGCGGCCCTGAAGGCGTTCTCCGGCGACCAGAAGCTGGCCGGGCAGACCTATATCGCCGTCGCCCCCGACGGCCTGGACCCGTGCGAACTGCGCCAGCGCAGCGGCGACGGCTCGGTGCGCGATCTGGTGGCGCGCCGGGTTCCGCTGTACGAGTTCGTGATTCGCGGCCAGCTCGCCGAACACAATCTCGACACCCCCGAGGGTCAGGTGGACGCGCTGCGGCGCGGCGTGCCGGTGGTGGCGCAGATCAAGGACAATGCGCTGCGCAAGGCGTACGCGACCAAGCTCGCCGGTTGGGTCGGCTGGGACGATATTCAGATGGTGGTCCGGCGGGTCGGCGACGAGGCGCGCAAGAACGCACGCGGTCCGGCCGCCACACCCGCGCGCCGGGGCGCCGGTGCGGAACGGGAAGCGGCACAACCGGTTACCCCACCACCGGCGGCCCTGCCCAGCCCGCGCGATCCGGCGCTCATCGTGCAGCGCCAGACGCTCACCGCCGCACTGCAGTACCCGGCATTCGCCGGACCGGTCTTCGATTCGCTGGAGCCCGAAGCCTTTACGCATCCCGCCTACAAGGCGATGCTCGCCGCTATCGCCGCGGCGGGCGGTACCGGTAAGGGTCTGGGCGGCGCGGAATGGGTGGCCGCGGTGGCCGACAATACCGACGACCTCACCATGCGCTCCCTGGTCTCGGAACTGGCCGCAGAGCAGCTGCCGGTGAAAACCGAGGCCGATATCCCCCGTCTGATCACCGGGGTGCTGGCTCGCGTGCAGGAGGCATGGGTCGGCCGCCAGATCGCCGAACTGAAGTCCAAGCTGCAGCGCATCTCCTCGACCGAACAGTCCGAGGCGTACTTCGCGCTGTTCGGCGATCTGGTGGCGCTGGAGCAGTACCGCAAGAGCCTGCTCACGCAGGCCATGGGCAATTCATCCGACTTCAACAGCGGCCGCTAGCGCGGCCGCACTCCCTACCGTCGCAGCTGGTCGTGCGGCACCAGAATGGTGGTGCGCTCGTCCAGTGGAACCATGGGCTCCAGCTTGGGCTCCGTACTCAGCTTGTCCGACAGCTTCTGCCGTCCGACCTGTACCAACTTCCGAGTGACGGGGCTCTCACCGATCGCACGGGTGGTCTTGCTGATCTGTTCGTACCGAACCCGCCCGGCCTTCGCGCCGAGCACATACCCGGCCGCGACACCGATGATCAACCGCAGCATCTCGAGAAGCTCCTCCCATAGGCCTGTCCGCGCCTCTATCCTGCCCGACACCCCACCCCCCTGTCGATCCGCCTCTCCGTACGTTCTCATCAACATGTGCCCAGGTAGAGACACGATTTGGGAAGTGAACAACCGATACGCTAAAGTTTTCTCCGGTCGCCCGAGAGGGTAACCACCGCCAATCCCCTATAGCTCAATTGGCAGAGCAGCCGACTGTTAATCGGCAGGTTGTTGGTTCGAGTCCATCTGGGGGAGCTCGAAACGGCCCCTGACCAGCGTGAGAAATCATCTGGTCAGGGGCCGGACTCGTTTCCGGGGCCGCTTTCCTGCGGATCGACGGCACCAATAAGGTGATCGTGTCCACTTTCTGTCAGAGCTGAGTCGGCGCCGGATTCCAAGCGATCCGGAACCGCCTGAGCCCGCACCGATTACGTGATGCGGGGTGATGGGATTCGGGGACAGGTATGCGAGTCAGGAATCGGTCGCGATGTGACGGTCTTCGGCGGGATAGTAGGCCGCCCGCTTGCCTACCGTGATCGGTTCACGAACACACGCTGCCCCGGCTCAGTGTCATTGTGTGAAGCTTCCACCATGTCGCGCTCGCAGCGACCGCTCGGCCGTCATCGTGGCGCGCTCATCGCGGTGTGGTTCGAGCTGGTAATTCAGCGGCACTGCAATGTGGTGCACGGATCGATCACCGAGAGATCGTCCCACGGGCGCACATAGACCTTGTGCGACACCGAGTCCGCGGCAATGCCCTCGGCCGAACTTCCCATGTCTATGGTGCCCTTGATGCTGAGGGTTGCGGTATCGAGCACGGTGAGCTGGTTGCCCCGGGTATCCGGTGCGTAGACATTGCCGAGCTCGGGGTCTATCGCCATCCAGTACACGCTGTGCCCCATGTCGATGGTCCGAACGTAGGCGCCCTTCCCGAGATCGAGAACCACGACGCCGGTTCCCGAGGGGATGTACGCGGTGTTCGTCCGCGGGTCCATAACCATCAATTCCTGCGTGGCGGCGGCCGGATAATCAATCTGTCCCACAACCGTTTTCGTGTTCGGATCGATGATCCTCACACTGCCGCTGACGCCTCCGTTGAGGTAGACGAGACCGGTGTCGGGGTTGATGGCGAGGCTGACGCCGTGGCCCGGCAGGACGATTCGGCTGGTTTGCAGGGTGGTGGGGTCCACGATCGTGGCCACCACGGTGCCACCGCTGGCCTTGTCCACGACGTCGCCGTTGGCCTGACTGATGTACACCTCGTGGGTGCGAGGATGAACGGCGATATCGCTCGTATTGGCAGGCACGTTCACCGTGCCCGCGATCTTGTTGGTCAGCGTGTCGACCTTCAGCAGCGGCCTGCTCCTGCTGCTCTTGTCGGTGCCCGAACTGAGTATCCAGAGCGTGTGGTTCTGTGGATCGACCGCCATACCGCCGAGACTGCTGTCGGTACCGAGAGGGATCGTCGCGACGGTCTTCTCCGCGACGGTATCGACGACGGACACGGTGTAATCGAGAGTGTCCGAGGTGTACACCCGATGATTGATCGGATCGGCGATCGTGATGCCGACGCCCTGCGAGCGGCCGACGGCAATCGTCTTGTACTGCGGCGCCATCGACGACCGGGCCGATGAATCCTGTGACTTCAGCACGGCAGCGCCGGCGATCGCGGTTCCGCCCAGCAGCACTACCAGCGCGGCGATGATCAGCGCGAGCCGGGGGGAGAGCGAGGATGACGGTGCGCCGATCGGTGGAGCGCTCGGCGACGGCTCGAATTGTGGTGCGGTGGATATCATTCGGTGTGGTTGCGGAAGCAGTTGCAGTCGTTCGGGCGGGCATCCGGCTTCGGCTGCCGCGGCCACCAGCAGCTGCGTCTGCGCCGCCGTCCACCACGCCGGATGGGCCAGTGTCAGCCCCGAAGGGGCCCACCCGGACTCAGCCTGCGCGCGTGCGACGGCGTCGCGAATCATCGCCGTGACCATCGACGCTGATTCGGCTGCCCCGACATCCACACGCAACCAGGCAGTTTGGCCATTCATCAACGGTGCCCCTCCCCAAGACAGCAAACCGCGCCAGCATAGCCGGGCAGTCGCGGCTCCCGAAACCACAGTGTCGGCAAAGTGGGGGATTGGGACCGCCGTCGGTCGGGGTCGTACCCCTCGGGGCAAACGCCGGGTAGAGACTGGGCTGGGATAGGCGCGGAGGCGCAGTTACGCTGTCGCGGCACGCTTTTCATCTACAGGGGAGTTACGCGGTGGCGCGGTGGGGCTTTTGGCTGATGGTGCTGGGGTTCGGGTCGTTGCTGTTGCGGCGGGAGAATCGGGAGTTTCTCGTTCTGGCGTGGGCGGATCCGATACAGCCGGTGTTCGGTGTGGTGCTCGGCCTCATTGGGGTCGGGGTGTTGCTGGCAGGGGCGTTGTGGGACGCCCGGTTGAATGCGGCGGCGGAGCGGAACAAGGCGATTGTGGCCGCTGCCGGGCAGTGGCGGGTTCAGGCCGCGGCTGCGCGGGCGCGGGGCGAAAAGGTGTAGCCCTTGCGCGAAATTCGCGGTGCCTCGCGACCACTACGCAGTGCGGCCCGCCGTCACTCGGTTCGCACCGGTGCGCGCTTCAATTCCCTTAGGGCCGTGCGCAGTCCGCGGCGCTTGCCGGTTTCGGGATCGACGCCGAAGTGGGTCTGGAGACCGTCGCGGATGGCGAAGCGCAGTTCCGACGCTGTTTCCGGCGCGTCGTCGGAGGTTGCTTCGAGTAGGGCGTTCGGCAGGGCCAGCTTGGCGATCGTCCGGAACGACTGCAGGTATTGGCCGCCGAGTGAACCGGTTGTGTAGGGGAGGTCGTATTTGTCGCACAGCTCCCGCACGCGTACGCCGATTTCCTCATAGCGATTGCTAGGCAGGTCGGGGTACAGGTGGTGTTCGATCTGGTGGCTGAGATTGCCGCTCATGAAGCGCATCAACGGTCCCGCCCGGAAGTTGGCCGACCCCAGCATCTGTCGCAGATACCAGCGCGGCTGATCCTCGGCCTCGAACTCCGCCACGGTGAATTTCTCGGCGCCGTCGGGGAAGTGACCGCAGAAGATCACCATGTAGGTCCAGTAGTTGCGGACGAAATTGGCGGTGGCATCGGCGGTCAGGGTCGTCTTCCAATTCTTGCCGGCCAGCGCCGGGAAGATCAGATAATCCTTGGCCGCCTGCTTGCCGACCTTGGTTCCGATGATGCGCAGGTCTTTGAACGCCTGCCGCCAGGTCTTCTCGCCGCTGCGGAGTTTCTCCACCTCGAGGTGGTGCAGGGCCACGCCCCACTCGAAAAACGTTCCGAGAACGAGGTTGTACACCGGATTGCCGACGTTCCACCACTCCCACCGCTGGTCCCGCGTCACGCGCAGAATGCCGTACCCGACATCGTCGTCCATCCCGACGATATTGGTGTACTTGTGATGGACGAAGTTGTGCGAATGCTTCCACTGCACGCTGGGGCAGGTGGTGTCCCACTCCCATGAGGACGAGTGGATCTCCGGATCGTTCATCCAGTCCCATTGCCCGTGCATCACATTGTGGCCGAGTTCCATGTTCTCGATGATCTTGGCCAGCGAGAGCATCACCGTGCCCGCGAGCCATGCGGGCTTGCGGTTGCTGAACATCAGGGCGACGCGGCCACCGGCCGCAAGAGCGCGGTGCAGCGTGATGGCACGCCGGATGTAGCGAGCGTCATCGTCGCCGCGTGACTCCTCTATATCGCGGCGGATGGCATCGAGTTCGGCGCCGAGAGCGTCGATATCCTCGGCGGTCAGATGTGCGTAGGTGTCGATGTCTGTGATGGCCATCGGGCTCCTAAATATCGAGAGTGCATTCACCAGAGACACTGCTGATGCACGTTTGGATTCGTTCTCCTTCGCGGCGCTCCTCACCGGTGCGCAGGTCGCGGACGTAACCGCCCGCCAGTGGCAGGACGCAGGTTTTGCAGATGCCCATCCTGCAACCGAACGGCATATTGATGCCCAACTTCTCGCCCGCTTCGAGAAGTGTTGTCGCGCCGTCGATCTCGGCTTCCCTGCCCGAGACGGCGAACCGCACCGTACCGCCCTCGCCACCGTGATCGGTACGAGCGATCGCGAACCGCTCGACGTGCAGACGATCCCGCAGGCCACCACCCTCGTAGTGCGACTCCATCGCGTCCAGCAGGGCCGGCGGTCCGCACGCCCAGCACTCGCGCTCACGCCAGTCGGGTACCCACTCATCGAGCCGGGACACGGTGAACTTGCCCATTTTCCGGGTGAGCTGGAGTTGCAGGTCGTAGCCGGGAGTCTTCTCGGCGCGGGCTTCCATCTCGTCGAGGAAGATGACTTCGTCGCGGGTCGGTGCGGAATGGATGTGGCGGATATCGGGCCGCTGCCCGTGCGATTCGAGCGACCGCAGCATGGCGATCACCGGGGTGATGCCACTGCCCGCGGTGACGAACAGGATCTTGCCCGGAACCGGCTCCGGCAGTTGGAAATCCCCGCGCGGCGCGGCCAGCCGGATGATCGTGGAGGGCGCGACACCATCGACCAGATGGCTCGACAGGAAGCCGTCGGGGTTGGCCTTGACGGTGATCGCAATGGTCTTCTCCGCGGCCGACCCGACGATCGAGGTGAGCGAATAGGAGCGCCACCGCCAGCGGCCGTCCAGCTGCACCCCGATGCCGACATACTGGCCGGGTTTGTACGCGGCCGGGAATCCCCACCCGGTGCGGATCGTCACCGTCGCGGTGTCCTCGGTCTCCTTGACGACCCCGACAACCCTGCCGCGGTGTTCACGGGCCGTCCACAGCGGGTTGAGCAGATGTAGGTAATCATCGGGAAGCAGCGGCGTCGTGGCTCTGGCCAACAGTCCGCGCAGGATGTTGACCTGGGGTTTCTTTGCGTCAACGCCCGCGGTCGGACGAGTACTCCAATTCAGAAGGCCCACAAGCAGCTCCATCGGTTTCTGTGTACAACTGTACACTGAAACCGTAGCGGCCCGACCGGAACAAGACCAGCGGCAGACATTGCCGCCGGAGGTCGGGTCAGGTTGCCGGGACCCAGTTGCCGTGGAAGCCGGCGGGGACTCGGTGGGGGAGTTTGATGCTCGCGATCGATTCCAGGGTTTCGGCGTCGAGTATCGCCAATTCGCTCGTGTCGGTGGGGGCGTCGTAGACGAAGCCCATCAGGACGCCCTCGTCTTCGGCGGCGTCGGGGGCGGAGGGTTCGAAAACGAACTCGGCCAAGCCTTTTCCGGGGCCGAAGGAGCGGGTGGCGGTGGTTCCCTTGATCAGGTCGTGTTTGTACAGCATCGAGTCGCCGCTCACGCCGGGGCCTACGGCGGGCACATAGCCGTAGCGGTGCTGTTTTCCGATGAGGCGCTCGTCGATGCGCGGGAATTCCTGGGCGCGGTCGTCGAAGCGGGATTGGCGGACCTTGCCCGCGAGCAGGTCGACCTCCCAGCGGTCGAGGGAGGGTGCGCCGTCATCGGGGCCGAATCTGTTGGTGTCGAACATCTTCGGGTATCGGACCACGTCGAGCACGATGGTGTCGCCATCGTCGTAGGCGTTCATGGGGTGGAAGACGTAGCAGGGTTCGACGTCGAACCAGCGGACCGATGAGCCCTCTCCGTTGCGCGGGAGGACGCCGATGCGCGCGGGGTGTTTCGGATTCCAGGCGTACGGCAGGCGGCGGTCGCGCGACGGTTCCGGTTCCCGCGGTGGCGGACTGGGGATCGGCACGCGGCCGATCAGTGCGGACAGCAGCAGCCGCGCGGGCAGGCGCAGGCCGCGGGGCACCGTCATCTCGGCAGCCTGGCGCGCGTCGAAGGTGACCGGCAGATCGTAGAGCACGACGTACTTTTCGGTGAGGGAGAAGTCGTGCATCATCGGTGCCCCGCCGACCTCGATGTCGACGCTGCGGCGGGTGCTGCCGTCGGTGCCGATCACCGAGTACTGAACCTTGTTGCCGCGCATGAACGAATACGACACCGCGTGCAGCTCACCGGTATCCGGATCGCGCTTGGGGTGCGCGGTGTACCCGCCGCCCACCGTGCCGCCGAAATCGCAGATGCCGACGGTGTCGAGCTCATCGGACAGTTCGTAATTGGTCAGGCCCGCCTCGACGAGTGCGAAAGTCCTTCCGGCATGGCCGATTACGTTCGTGTTCGCGCCGATGCCCGCTGCGGTCTGTGGATCGAACAGCGGTCGCTCGCCGAGCGTGACCGAGGTCTGGGGTCCGCGTACCCAGCGATTGCGATACCACTCGGCCCGGCCGTCGCGAATGCGAATGCCGTGCACCATGCCGTCGCCGCTGAACCAGTGGTAGAGCTGCGGATCGATCTCGCCGATGGGATTGGGGCCGTTGCGCAGATAGCGGCCGTCGAGATGGGGTGGGATGGCGCCGGTGACCGCTAGTTCGGTCAGCGTGTACTCGTGTTCGATCGGGGCGAAGCCGCCCTCGAGATACCGGTTCTCCATAGCCTGCCCCCAAGAGGAATAACAGTGTTATGCGGACTAGGATAACGCTGTTATGGAGGTGTTTCAACAGTGAGTTCCCGAACCGACCCGTCGAATCCACCCCGCGGCGCGGCCCTGCGGGCGGAACTGATCGAGGCCGGCATCCGGCTGCTCGAACAGGACGGCCCGGAGGCATTGCAGACCCGGCGGGTGGTGGCCGCCGTTGGAGCATCGACCATGGCGGTCTACACGCATTTCGGCGGTATGACCGGACTGCTGGGCGCCGTTGTGGCCGAGGCCTTCTCGCGATTCGGTGCGGCGCTGGCCGCGGTCCCGGCGTCGGACGATCCGGTGGCCGACTTTCTGGTCATGGGCGCCGCGTATCGCGGTTACGCGCTGGCCAACCCGCAGCGCTACCGGCTCATGTTCGGCCTCACCGCACCGCACGCCGAACAACCGCCGCCGATCTGCGACTTCACCGCCGAGAGCCCCGTCGACGCCGTCGGTGCGGAGACCTTCGAGCAGTTGGTCGGCGTGGTCGAGCGGATGATCACTGGTGAACATCTGCGCGCGGATCCGCCGCGCCAGGTGGCGGCACGGCTGTGGGCGCTCATCCACGGCGCGGTCCTGCTGGAGATGACCGGCAGTCTCGGGCCCGAAGGCCGCGGCCAGACAACGGTTCTCGTGCCCGCGACCATCGACCTGCTGGTGGGCATGGGCGCGCCACGGGAGCACGTGGAGCAATCGGCACAGCGCGCACGGCGAACAATCGCGTCGGTGAGCAACACTGCGCGTTGATCGGCGTTCCGGCCTCAATTTTTTAGCAGGTTCACACAAACCGGGGGCAGATCGGCGAGGGTGCGACTGCTAGTTTCGGAGATGGTCGGGTCCTACTCGGAAGCAGGTCGATGTACTCCCTCGCACGAATCGCGCGCTCGATCGTCGTAATGCTGTGTGTGGCAATGGGTCTTGTGTCCGGGCACGCGACCGCCACGGCGGGCGGCGACAGTCGGAATCCGGTGCTGGTGATCGGTGGCATCTACGCCGATCAGGCAAGACTGGAAACCCTTCGAGCCTGGCTAGGTTCACGCGGGTATACCGCGTATTCGATGGTGCTGCTGGGGAATCCCACTGGCACAGCGGCGATTTCGGATTCGGCGCAGGCTTTGGCCGATAAGGTAGCCGATATCCGCAGCCAGACCGGTGCGCAGCGGGTGGATCTGGTCGGGCATTCCATGGGCGGCCTCGCCCAACGCGATTACGTGAAATTCCTCGGCGGACTCGATTCCGTGGGTGTCTACGTCGACTACGGCACGCCGGAGCAGGGCGACGACCTCGGATCGGTCTGCTCCGCGGTATCGCCGGGGTGCCGGGATCTGGTCCCCGGTTCTCCCTTTCTGACCCGGCTCAATGCGGATCCCGCGGTGCCTCCGGGCCTGACCGCCTATCACTTCTTCTCCGAAAGCGCGGGGGCGGAAAAGAATTCGCTGCCCGGCGCGACCAATGCCAGCATCCAGTCGTTCTGCCCCGGCCGGACGGTCTCACACGGCGAGGAGCCCATCGACGGCGCACTGCAGGAGCTGATCGACGCCGCCCTGCGGGGCGCGCCGCTCACCACCGACTGCCCGCAGCAGCCCTCGGGAAGCCCGACGTAGGCTCGGGACCACTATGGATGCCTTCTACCTACCGGATCCCGAGAGCCCCGATCGGTTCCACTCCACCGACCTCACCCGCGGTCCCTGGTCGCCGGACGCACAGCACGCCGGACCGCCGTCGGCGCTGCTCGGGCACATTATCGAGCGCTGTGAGCCGCGGGACGGGTTCCGCATCGGCCGCGTCGCCGTGGAAATCCTCGGTCCGATTCCGATCGCCCCGCTCACGGCCCGGGCGCGGGTGGTCCGCCCCGGTCGCAGTGTCGAATTGATCGAGGCCACGCTGAGCTCCGATCAGGGCCCGGTCATGAAGGCCAATGCCTGGCGACTGCGCAGCGCCGACCCGGAGCTGGACCTCCCCGCCGAAGTACTGCCCACCGGCACCCGCCCCGGCCCGGACACCGCCTCGGGCAGCGCGCGCTTCCCGTCGACCCAGCCGGTCGGCTTCCATACCGCCATCGAATACCGCTTCATCACAGGCAGTTTCACCGATCCCGGCCCCGCCGTCTGCTGGATTCGCCTGCGCCACCCCATCGTTGCCGGCACCACCCCCAGCCCCCTGGAGCGCACCCTCGCCGCCGCCGACTCCGGCAATGGCGTCAGCGCCGTACTGGACTGGGACCGCTACGTTTTCATCAACACCGACCTCACCGTGACCCTGCACCGCGAGCCCGTCGGTGAATGGGTCTGCCTCGATGCCGCCACCTACCCCGAGCGCACCGGCGTAGGCCTGGCCGAATCCCGCCTCTTCGACGAAAAGGGCCCGATCGGCCGCAGCACCCAAACCCTGTTCCTCAGCCGGCGCTGAGGTCCTCATCCCAGGTGTGGCGCTACCGCCCGAGCCGGGGCCGAATGTCGCTGTGAGCGGGTGAAACGGGTGATCAGGGCGTCGGCGGAGAAGGCGCCCGCGCCCAGGACGGCGATCAGGAAGAAGGACCAGCAGAACAGGGCCGCGGGTTCGCCGCCGTTGACTATGGGGAGGATGCCGTGTTTGAGGTGGACGGTGAGGAAGGCGTAGGCCATCGAGCCGGAGCACAGTAGGGCGGCGATTCGGGTGCCGAGGCCCAGGGCTACGGCGATACCGGCTACCAGTTCGATGATGCCTGCCCACCAGTGCGGCCAGCTGCCGAAGGCGGGGAGTTGGGCACCGTAGGGGTGTACGGGTTTTCCGAAGAGTTCGGAGTAGCCGTGCAGGGCGAACGAGGCGCCGATCAGGATGCGGAACAGGCCGAGCACGACGGCGCCGAGCGTGGATGGCGCCGGTCCGGCCTTTGTTTCGGTGGTCAGAAGGTGCATGGCACATCTCCGAGTTCTGCGGATCTCGGGTGAGCGGAAGCCTCACCTGTCCTCTTACTACGAGGTAGCACGGTAAATCGTTCGCTGCCGAAATTTTACGGAAATAGTCGCTTCTTCTGAACGTAACAAATACCCCACCCAACGGATTTGCGAATTAATTCGGAATTAGTACTATCCGAATGGTTCGCTGCGGCGGCGAGACAACGGGCTGCCGGGCTCTGTCTCGCTCAGCCGGTTCGTTGTGAGGGAGAGTCATGGCTTTCGTTGTACGGGTCGCTGCCGCGGTAGCCACGATGGGAATTTCGACTCTGTTCGCTGTGCCGGTGTCGTTCGCGCATCCGGCTCCGGTGCCACTACCGCCGTCGCATGCGAAACCCGCTGCCACGGCGACCGTATCGTCGGTCGCGCTGGCCGAGCGCATGCTGGCCGCGATCCAGGAGGTATCGCCGGGCGCCGAGGCCGGTATCGAGGTCATGGATACCCAGAACGGGATGATGCTCGCCGCCACCAATCAGGATCAGCAGTTCTACACCGCCTCGGTGGTGAAACTGCTCATCGCCCTGGATGTGCTCGATGATCCTGCGGCACAGTCGGATTCGTCCACCACCGACGCCGTGCGGCGCATGCTGTCGGCCAGTGACGACGGTATCGCCGACCAGCTGTGGGAGTCGCACGGCGGTGCGGCGATCGTGACGCGCATGGCCGACCGCATCGGCATGTCCGGCACCACGCCCCCGTCCGATTCCGGGCAGTGGGGCGAAACGCTCACCACCGCAAGGGATGTGGTGTCCGCTTACCGCTACCTCACCTCGGGCGCCCCGGCTCCGGTGCGCGATCTGGTGCTGGACGCGCTGGGTCAAGCCTCCCAGACCGCGGCCGACGGTGTCGATCAGTACTTCGGCATTCCCAGCGCACTGTCCGATTCCCCGTGGGCGGTCAAGCAGGGCTGGATGTGGATGTCCTCCTCGCTGATTCTCAACACAACTGGACTGGTTGGTTCCGATCTGCGCTACGCCGTGGTCGTCCTGAGTTCACAGCCCACCATGAGCCTGCAGACCGCCGGCTCCGCCCTGACCGCCGGCGTCCAGGTACTGCGCGACACGCTGCCGCCGCAGGCCCGGTAGCCGCCGCGCGAACGATCTTGCTGGTGGTGCGGCCAAAGCAACACGGGCAGTGCGGGTTTGCCATCGCGTTTCGGCGCGGTGGCGGCGCGGTACGGTGGGAGGGTGACTACCGATGAGGGGGGACCTCGGGTTCGGTCGGCATCCACGCGCAGAGCGGGGGTGGCGGCCCGGCTGCGGGGTGCGGTATCCGCGGCGCACGAGGATGCGGTGCGGGCGATGACCGCGGCGCAGGGGTCCGGGCTGGCGGTGAATCGGGATCTGGTCGAGCTGATCGAGTTGCAGCGCCGGATCATTCGGATTGCCGACCAGCTCGACGACGGGTCCGCCGCGGTCGAGGAGAGCGGCGCTCCGGAAACCGAAGCTGCCGGTGACTGGCCGTGGACCGCCTTCCCCTGGGATGCCGCGCAGGCGACCGGCGTACGCCTGCTCCGCGGCGGCAATGTCTCGCTCTCGCACCGCGCGCCGAATCTCACGGCGGTGGCGGTCGGACTGGGCTGGGATGTACGCGCCACTGTCGGTGACGATTTCGATCTGGACGCCAGCGCGCTCGCGGTGGGCGGGGATCAACGAGTACCGACCGACCGGCATTTCGTCTTCTACAACAATCTGCGCTCACCGGACGGCGCCATAGAACACACCGGTGATCACCTGACCGGTTCCGGCGCCGGTGACGACGAGGTGATCACCGTCGACCTGGTCGACCTGCCGCCCACCGTCACCAATGTCGTTTTCTCCGTATCGATTCACGATGCCGAGGTCCGCGGCCAGACCTTCGGCCAGGTCCGCAATGCCTATATCCGGGTGGTCGACCGCGCCACCCGGACCGAACTGGCCCGCTACGACCTCACCGAGGACGCCGCCGAGGAGACGGCCGTGGTGTGCGGCGAGCTCTATCGTCAAGGCCCGGAATGGAAGTTCCGCGCGATCGGCCGCGGCTACGCCTCCGGACTGGCGGGAATCGCCCGCGACTACGGCATCGACGTCTGAGTGGTGATTTATCCCTCCTGAGTCATGATTGTGGTGGCGGACGGCACCCTGCTGCCCGCCATCGTCATCACACCCGACGGCCGGTGCTTGACATTCCGGCGGCGCGAGCGCACCGTGAATTGATTAGCTTGGCTAAATGTGTCGGATTGCGCTCGGGTACTGGGCGACACCGTATGCCCAGGGGTGTGATCACGGTCGGGGATACGCAGGAGGGTCAACGTGGGTAATGACACGCCGGAGGCCGTGCGCTCGCAGCGCATCGCCGAATTGCTCGCCGATCAACAGATCAGTGCCGCTGTGCAGCGCCCCGAGGTGAGCGCGGCCATGCAGCAGCCCGGACAGAGCCTGGCGGAGATCATCACGACGGCTCTGGACGGATACGCCGATCGCCCCGCGCTCGGGCAGCGGGCCTTTGAACTCGTCACCGATGACACGGGTCGGCGGACCCGGAAATTGCTACCAGGATTCACGACGACCACCTACCTGGAGCTGTCGGCGCGTATCGGCGCCGTTGCCGCCGCCTGGCAGCACGATTCGCGAAATCCCTTGCGCACCGGCGATTTCGTCTGCATTCTCGGCTTCACCAGCGCCGACTACATCGCGCTGGATCTGGCCTGCCAGATCTCGGGTCTGGTCTGTGTGCCCCTGCAGTCGAGTAGTTCTGTGGCGCAGTGGAATTCGATTCTCGCCGAGACCGGGCCGCGATTGCTCGCCACCAGTTCGGAGCTGCTCGAGGGCGCGGTCGACGCGGCGCTGGCCGCGCCCGCACCGCTGCAGCTGCTGGTCTTCGACCATCACAGCGATGACGACTATCACTGTGCGGCACTGGAATCCGCACGTACACGGCTTGCGGAGGCCGGCAGCCCGGTAACTGTCGAGACCTTGGAGGAGTTGCTCGAGCGCGGGCGCGCATTGCCGCCCGCACAGACTTTTGTTCCGGGCCCGGACGAGGATCCGCTCGCGCTGCTCATCTACACCTCCGGTAGCACCGGTGCGCCGAAGGGCGCGATGTACCCGCAGCGCCTGGTGGCGTCCATGTGGATCGGCGGACCGGCGCGATCACCTGTGCCCGCAATCAATTTCAACTACATGCCGATGAGCCATGTGGCCGGTCGCATGGCGCTGATCGGGGCGATCGCCCGCGGCGGCACCGCCCACTTCGCGGCCGCCAGCGATCTGTCGACGCTGTTCGAAGATATCGCGCTGGTGCGGCCGACGGAGTTCTTCTTCGTCCCCCGCGTCTGCGACATGATCTTCCAGCGCTACCAGGGTGAGGTGGCCCGCCGGCTCCCCACCGGTGCGGACCCGGAAACGACTGTGCGGCAGGTGAAATCCGAACTGCGCGATCAGTTGCTGGGCGGCCGGTTGTTCGGCGCGATCGTCGGCAGTGCGCCGATCTCCGCCGAGATGAAGACCTTCATGGAGTCCGTGCTCGGGTTCGAACTGCACGACGGTTACGGCTCGACCGAGGCCGGTGGCGGCATTCTCATGGACAATCGGATCAATCGTCCGCCGGTCATCGACTACAAGCTGGTCGATGTGCCCGACCTCGGGTACTTCCGCACCGATAGGCCGTACCCGCGCGGTGAGCTGCTGCTCAAGTCCACGGTCATGATTCCCGGGTACTACCGCCGGCCGGAGGTCACCGCCGAGATATTCGATGAGGACGGCTTCTATAGGACCGGCGATATCGTCGCCGAACTCGCGCCGGACGAGCTGGTCTACGTCGACCGCCGCAATAACGTGCTGAAGCTGTCACAGGGTGAGTTCGTGACCGTCGCCAAGCTGGAGGCGGTGTACTCGACCAGCCCGCTGATCAAGCAGATCTACGTCTACGGCAGCAGTGAACGCGCGTACCTGCTCGCGGTGATCGTGCCCACCGCGGCGGCGCTGCGCGGTGCGGCCGGCGACTCGCTGCACACGGCGCTGAGTGAATCGCTGCAGCGACTGGCGAAGGATGCCGAACTCGAATCCTATGAGGTTCCGCGTAACTTCCTCGTCGAGCCCGAGCCGTTCACCATGGAGAACGGCATGCTGTCCGGGATCGGAAAAGCCCTGCGGCCCAAGCTCAAAGAGCGCTACGGGGAGCGACTCGAGCAGTTGTACACCGATCTGGCCACCCAGCAGGCCGATGAACTGGCGGCACTGCGGTCCGAGGCCGCGCAGCGCCCGGTGCTCGAGAGTGTCGGCCGCGCCGCACGGGCGCTGCTCAGCTGTGCCGAAACCGATCTGCGGCCCGATGCGCACTTCGCCGATCTGGGCGGAGACTCGCTGTCGGCGCTGTCGTTCTCGACGCTGCTGCAGGAGATCTTCGGGGTCGAGGTGCCGGTGGGCGTCATCGTCAGCCCGGCCAACGATCTCGCGGGATTGGCGAAATATATCGAGCAGGAGCGGAATTCGGTGGTCCGCCGTCCCACGCCCGCCTCGGTGCACGGTGTCGGTCCGCAGATCCGGGCTGCCGATCTGACCCTGGACAAGTTCATCGATGCTGCGACACTCGCCGCTGCCACGCAGATTCCGGGTGTTGTCGAGCAACCCCGCACGGTGCTGCTGACCGGAGCCAATGGTTACCTCGGCCGCTTCCTGTGCCTGGAATGGCTGCGGCGCATGGACGAGGTGGACGGCACCCTCATCTGCGTCGTCCGCGGGAGCACCGCCGCGGCGGCGCGGGCGCGGCTGGATGCGGCCTTCGATACGGGTGACCCGGAACTGCTGCGCACCTATCGGGACCTGGCCGACCGGCGACTACAGGTACTCGCCGGTGATATCGGTGATGCGAATCTCGGCCTGAGCGAGGCGGATTGGCGGCATCTCGCCGAAACGGCCGACCTGATCGTGCATCCGGCAGCGCTGGTCAATCATGTGCTGCCCTACGACCAATTGTTCGGCCCCAATGTGGTCGGCACCGCCGAGGTCATCCGGCTGGCGATCACCACCCGATTGAAGCCGGTCACCTATCTGTCCACCGTCGGGGTGGCCGATCAGGTCGATCCGGAGTTCTTCGACGAGGACGGCGATATTCGCGAGGTCAGCGCGGAACGTATTGTCGGCGACGGGTATGCGAATGGTTACGGCAATAGCAAGTGGGCGGGCGAGGTCCTGCTGCGCGAGGCCAACGATCTGTGCGGACTGCCGGTCGCGGTATTCCGTTCGGATATGATCCTGGCGCACAGCACCTTCGCGGGCCAGTTCAATCTGACCGATATGTTCAGCCGCCTGCTGCTGAGCCTGCTCGCCACCGGCATTGCCCCGAAGTCGTTCTACCGCACCGACAGTGCCGGAAATCGGCGGCGTGCCCACTACGACGGCCTGCCCGCCGATTTCACCGCCGAGGCGATCACCACGCTCGGGGCCCGGGCCACCGAGGGGTTCCGCACCTTCGATGTCTTCAATCCGCACGATGACGGGATTTCGCTCGACGAATTCGTGGACTGGCTGATCGTGGACGGTCATCCCATCGAACGGTTCGACGATTACGACGCCTGGTTCGCGCGTTTCGAGACGGCACTGCGGGCGCTGCCCGAGCAGCAGCGGCAGAATTCGGTGCTGCCACTGCTGCACGCGTACCGGTATCCGGGCGTTCCGATTCCGGGATCGGTATTGCCCGCCAAGCGATTCCAGGCCGCCGTGCAGGAGGCCGAGATCGGCGCCGACCACGATATCCCACACCTGGGACCGGAACTGATTCGCAAGTACGTGACGGATCTCCGATTGCGCGGGCTGCTGTAAACGGCGAACGTAGGTGCGAGTCGAGATACGCAGTCGCTGAACCGAATCAGGAATGGCAGAGGAACGGTATATGGAACTGGGTCAACCGAGCCGCACCGCACTGGCAACGGCATACCAGCGTGCCTACCATCAGATCGCCGATGCGCCACGGATATTCACCGATCCGCTGGCCATGCGCATTCTCGGCGTGGACGAGGCCGAGCTGATCGAGCGGAATACCGCGACGCTCGAATCCGGTGACCCCAGGTGGCCGCGCCGGCGGCGGATGTTCCTGGCGGGCCGGGCGCGCTTCGCCGAGGACACGGTGCGCGCCGCCGTCGCGGCCGGTACGCGGCAGGTTGTGATCCTCGGCGCGGGCCTGGACACCTTCGCCTACCGCAATCCGTTCCCCGAGCTGCGGGTGTACGAGGTCGACCATCCCGATACCCAGGAGTGGAAGCGTCATCGGCTGGCGGAATCGGGTATCGATGTGCCCGATTCCCTCGCCTTCGTCCCCATCGACTTCGAAACGCGCACGCTGGCAGAAGGTTTGGCCGAGGCCGGATTCCCGCGTGACGAGCCTGCCGTCTTCGTCTGGCTCGGCGTGGTCATGTACCTGACCCGGGACGCCATTTCGGGCACGCTGAAGTACATCTCGCAGCAGGCGCCGCCGACCCGGGTGGTGCTCGACTACCTGGTTCCCGCAACAACTTCCGAGGAAGCGACCGACCTCAAGGCCCGCGCCGATCGAGTGGGGGCGGTCGGCGAACCGTTCCTGAGCTACTTCACCGCGGACGATATGGCGGCGGCACTGGCCGACGCCGGATTCACCGAGGTCGAAGATCGGACCGCGACCGAGGTGATCGCCGGATATGCCGGGACGTCACCGCAGCCGAGCGCGGGCAACACGCCCCGAATTCTGCGCGCGACGAACTGACGCGCCGCCATGCGGCAGTCCCACTGCCGCATGGCGATTGCGTGGTCGCGTATCAGACGCGGGCGCGCACGAACTTGTAGATGACCAGCAGAACGACCGCGCCCACGATCGCACCCAGGAACGTGTGCTGCACCGGTGCATGAACGCTGAACTTGTGCGGCGCGAAGACCAGACTCCCCAGGGTCCCGCCCACATAGCCACCGACGATGCCCAGCAGGATGGTCCCGATCCACCCGAAATTTTCCTTACCCGGGACGAGGAGGCGGGCGATGGCACCGGCGATGAGACCGATAACGATCATGACGATAATGCCCATGTCGTGCTCCTTGTCTAGCTGATGTCGCTAATTCGACGGTAGCAGGACAAGACGGACATCAGTGCGTGTCGCATTACATCAGCGTGCCCGGGAGACGAACATCCGGCCCAGCTCGTCCGTGACATCTTGCTGCCACCGATGGCCGCTTCCTGCCGGCGCAGCGCCTTCCGGCGCAACCGGTTCCGATGCCATCGTCAACCATGGCCTTCAATGTCGCTGACCTCTTCGAACACGCTGTGGACGCGGTCCCCGACCGCACCGCGGTCATCTGCGGGGACCGCCGCGTCACCTATCGGGAACTGGATGAGCGGTCCGATCGGCTCGCACATCACCTCGCCGCTGCGGGCATCGGCCGCGGCGACCATGTCGGGATCTACTCGCGCAACTCCATCGAGGCGCTGGAGACCATGATCGCGACCTACAAACTGCGCGCGGTCTCCATCAGCGTGAACTACCGCTATGTCGCGGAGGAGGTCCGATACATCGTCGACAATGCCGAGCTGAAGGCACTGGTGCACGAGCGCGCCTACGCCGACGTACTGGCCGAGGTGCTGCCCCACACCCCCGGGCTGACCGAGGTGCTGGTCATCGAGGACGGCACCGATAAGGACTTCACCCGATACGGCGGTACAGAATACGCCGCGGCACTGGCTGCTCAGCCGGCCGGGCGCGATTTCGGGGAGCGCAGCGGCGATGATCTCTACATCCTCTACACCGGCGGCACCACCGGCATGCCGAAGGGTGTCATGTGGCGGCACGAGGATGTGTGGCGCGCCCTCGGCGGCGGTATCAACTTCGTGACCGGCGAATACGTCGCCGACGAATGGGAATTGGCGAAGAACGCGGCCGCCGCGCCCGAGGGCATGGTGATGGCCCCGCTTTCCCCGCTGATCCACGGCGCGGCGCAGTGGGCCGCCTTCATGACGCTGAACTCCGGCGGCACACTGGTTTTCGTCCCGCAGTTCGATCCGCACGCGGTGTGGCGGGCGGTGCAGCGGCATCGGGTGAATGTGCTCACGGTGGCCGGCGACGCCATGGCCGGGCCACTGCTGGAGGCGTACCAGGCGGGCGCCTACGAGGCGCCGTCGCTCTTCGCCTTCAGCAGCCATGCGGCGCTGTTCTCGCAGGCGCTGAAACAGCAGTACGTGCAGCAGTTTCCGAAGCTGTTCATCACCGATGTAGTCGGTTCTTCGGAGAGTGGCGGCACCGGGCTGGCAGTGGTCACCGGGGATTCCGACCACTCCCAGGGCGCACGGGTGCGGTTCAATGCCCAGACCACACTCCTGGACGAGGACGGAAAGCTGTTGCCGCGCACACCGGGAGCGGTCGGCCGGATGGCGCGCACCGGACATGTACCACTCGGCTATTACCGGGACCCGGCCAAGACCGCGACCATATTCGTCGAGGTGGCGGGCGAACGCTATGTGGTCCCGGGCGACTACGCCCGCTACGAGGCGGACGGCACCGTCACCCTGCTCGGCCGCGGCTCGGAGTGCATCAATACCGGTGGCGAGAAGGTGTATCCGGAAGAGATCGAGACCGCGTTGAAATCGCATCCGAAGGTGCTGGACGCCTTGGTGATCGGCATTCGGGACGAGAGGTTCGGCCAGGGCGTCGCGGCGCTAATACAGCCTCGCACGGGGTTGACGTTCGATCTGGCCGAGGTGGACAGCCACGTGCGCACCAAGGTGGCGGGATACAAAGCGCCGCGCAGCTATTGGATCGTAGCGGAGGTCAGCCGCCAGCCCAGCGGCAAGGCCAACTACCCCGCAGCCAAGAAGTACGCCGCAGACCATGCCGATGCGGCGGTGTCCGTGCACTGAATGTCACCGCACTGAATGTCACTGTGCGGAAGGTCATTGCGCCGAACGCAGCAGCCCCATCTCGGCGGCGTGCACGCCGAGCTGGAAGCGGTTGCTCGCCTCGAGCCGGACCATGAGATCGGCAACATGGCGGCGATAGGTGCGCAGCGAAACGCCCAATCGCCGGGCTGCCACTTCATCTTTCACGCCGCTGTTGAGCAGGGTGACGATAGCGATCGCGGTGTCGTTGAAGTCCGCGCCGTTGCGGTGATCGCGAAATTGCCGGGATGCCGACCAGGTCCGCAGGGTGGACTCGTGAATCGCGCTGAGCAGCATGGGGTCGGTGACGATCAGGCCCCGCGGCTCGGCTGCCTGCGGACCGGTCCACAGCACGGCCGTCTTCCGGTCGATGACAATGGTGTTGCAGAAGTCGGATGCGGCGACGCGCACCTGCGAATCCAGTTGGAACGAATGCGAATACAGGTCGGGTGGGCGGGTTCCGGCATAGGACGGGGAGAGCAGCAGGCGTACCTGCTTCCCCGCCCTGTGCATCTGCTGCAGCAGGGAGCCACCGCGAGAGTAGCTGCGCTCCAGCCGGATCGGATCCGCGATAGCGAGCAGCGTCTCATTGCGCGCCTCACGCAGCATGCGATGCAGCGCGGTGCCCCAGCTCGCGTCCGGGCTGATGCGGATGACCTTGTCGCTGGCCGTCTTCGAAGCGCCGACGGCGGAAATCGCCGAGTCCAGTAGCTTTCGGGACTGTACGAGCAGATCCGCCAGATCGGCCTGCGGTGGAACGGACGTCATACGGTCATCCTGCCCCTTCACTACTGGGCGGTGCGGACCTTTTGCACGGCGTCGGTGAAGAGCTTTTCGAAGGCGGCTTGGTCGGGGGTGCCGGCCAGGGCGGCGGCGCGGACGCCGACGGTCATGCCGCGCAGGGTGGCCCACGCCTGGTAGGAGGTGCGGGTTTGGGGTTTGGTGTCCGAAACCGTGCTGGTGCTGGTGGCGCGGTAGGCGAGGGTTTGGACGCCGGAGAGGGCGTCGGGGGAGGGGAGGCGCTCCATCTTGACGACGGTGTCGATGTGCTGGCCGTTCACCGTGCTGGCCGAGGTGAGGGCGGCGCATTTCTCATTGGTGGCGGCCATGGTTCCGGTGTCGGCCAGCTTGTTCGCGACGAATTCCACGTAGACGGTCATATCCTCGGTGGTGGCCGCGGCCACGGCAGAATTGCCGATCAGATCATTGCTGAGTGCGGCCAGATCCACCTGCGGCTGTTTGCAGTCCGCGGGGGTGACCGTCGAATTCGCCATGGCGTCACCGAGATCGGAGACGCTGGAGCGCAGCTTGTCCGGCGGCAGGGTCAGCGGGGTGGTGTCGGCGGGGAATTCCGCGGCGCCCAGCACCAGCTGATCGCGCGGTGTGCTCGGCGCCGGGCCGGCGGCGGTAGCTTTCGTATCGCTGGTGCTCCCACCGCATCCGGCGCTCAGCAGTACCGCGCACACGGCGGTCGAGATCCATGCTCCTTTGTTCATCACGCGGCACAGCATGCCAGCAAGTCGCTGTCATCTCGGGGAGATGCGGGCCCTGTCGCCGTGGTGGCTCGAGAATTCGAGCCACCACGGCGCGCGGCATCAGATGTGGACGGGCAGCGCCGCCACATCGTTCTGGGTGAGCACCGGCAGATTGCCGATTTCCTGCTCCGGCACAGCGAGTTTCAGACCGGGGAAGCGGTCGAACAGTGCGGGCAGGCCGATCGAGGCCTCCAGCCGGGCCAGCGCCGCGCCCGGGCAGATGTGCGGGCCGTAGCCGAAGGAGATATTGCGGCCGGCGGTCGGTCGGGTGACGTCGAATTCGTCGGCGTCCTCGCCATGAATGGCGGTGTCGCGGCCGATCGCACGGTAGGACATGACCACACCCTCACCCCGCTCGATCACGGTGTCGCCCACGGTGATGTCCTCGGTGGCGAAGCGCATGAGCAGATGGGTGACCGGACCGTCGTAGCGCAGGGTCTCCTCGATGGCCTGCTTCCACTCCGCATCGCCGCTGCGCACCGTCTCCAGCTGCTCGGGGCGAGAGAGCAAGGCGCGCACCGCATTCACAATGAGGCTCACGGTGGTCTCGTGCCCGGCGGCGACCAGCGCCTTGAGATTGCCGACCACCTCCTCCTCGGTCAGCGGATCGCCGCCCTCGTCGGCCAGGATGAGCGCGCTGGTGAGATCGTCACCCGGTGCGGCGGTCTTGCGGCGCACCATCTCGGTGAAATAGACGTCCAGCTCATCGATCACGCGCAGTCGCTCGTCCTGCGGCGTCATCATCGAGAAGAACTTCTTGTACCAGTCCAGCAGTTTGGCCTGATCGGCCGGCGGCACCCCCATGAGCTCACTGATCACGCGCATGGGCAGCGGGTAGGCGAAAACCTGCTTGAGATCGACGACTGCGCCCTCCTGCGCCGCAGCCTCCAGATCGTCGAGCAGTTCGGCGGTGAGCGCTTCGATGAAGGGCCGCAACGCTTCCAGCCGGCGCGCGGTCAACGCCTGCGTGGTCTTGATGCGCAGCCGGCGGTGCTCGGACCCGTCCACGGTGAACATGGAGCGCCCGGCATCGATCATGCCGATCAGCGGCCACTGCCGGGTCACCACGCCGGAGGTCCACAGCCCCCAGGCATTGATGTCCTTGACGAGCCGGGTATCGGTGAGCAGCTGGCGGGCCAGTGAATGGTCGGTGACGGTCCACGCGGGGGCGCCGAGCAGTTCGATACGGGTGAGCGGCCCGGCGGCGCGCAGGGTGGCGGTCTCGCCGGCCAGATCACCGACCATGGGATCGATCGCCATGGCGTGGGGACATGCTGAACTCACTGGAAACCTCCGACTGCGCGAACTGGTGTGAAAACAACTGGAAGAGCGGACATTCCATGCATGAACGGCGAAGGACGGCGCGTCAGCTGCTGCGCGGGCACCGCGAGATCCAGATCGGGCAGCCGGTCCAGCAGCACCTCGATACCGGTCCGGGCGATGATCTCGGCAATATGCTGCGCCGGGAACGGGCAGCGGTATTCCCCGTGGCTGAAGGCGAAGTGCGCATTGTTGCCGGTCTGCACCGCATCCGAGACGTGCTGGCGCACATGCGGATCGGTATTGGCGGCCGCCAGGCCCAGTAGTAGCAGGTCCCCGGCGCGAATCACCTTGTCGCCCAGCCGGGTGTCGCGGGCGGCCCAGCGCCCGGCGAGAATGGAGGTCGGGCCCTCCTCCCACAGCACCTCGTTCATGGCCTGGCTGATACTGCGCCGGCCGCCGCCCAGCGCGGCGGCGAAGCGATCGTCGGTGAGCATGAGCCGCACCGAGTTTCCGACCCAGTCGGAGGTCGTCAGATGACCGGCGGCGGTGATCGCCATCAGATCGTTGACGTACTCCTCATCGGTGAACGGTGTGGGATAGGCGAGCATGCGCGAGACCAGATCATCGCCCGGCGCGGCCTTCTTCATGGCCACCAGCCGCTGCATATGCCCCATGAACTGCAGGTGCGCGCCCTGGGCATCGGCGCCGCCGTCGGCCATCACCTTCATGCTCCAGGCCAGATGCGGCCCTTCCTCTTTCGGAAGTCCCAGCAGTGCGCCCAGCGCCAGCACCGGTAGCGGTTCGGCGAATTCGGCCATCAGTTCGGCGGTACCGCGACCACAGAAGCCGTCGATCAGCCGATCCGCCAAATCCTCGCAGACGCGGCGCAATTCGAACGGATCCACCGATTCGAGCGCGGGTTCGACCATGGCCAGATGCCTGCGGTGCTCGGCCCCGGCGGTGAAATAGATGGACGGCATGGGCTGGCCGACCATGGGTAGCAGCGGCCAGTCCTCCGGAATATTGCCCCACTGATTCCACAGGCTCACATCACGCGGGAACAGTTCGGGACTGTTGGTGACCTGATGCATTTCGCGATAGCCGATGACCAGCCAGGCGGGTACGCCGCCGGGGAGTTCGACGGCGACCACCGAACCGTGTTCGCGCCGCATATCGTTGTAGAGGTGATGCGGGTCGGCTTGGAACCGGGGGCCGCCCAGCAGCACCGCGCCCGGCTGTACGGGGCAGTACCCTCGATCGGTCGGGGTCATCGCACGTTCTCCGGGGTGTAGAGATACTCGACCAGCGTGATCAGCACCTGTTTGCACGAATCACGGTGGCGGGCATCACAATCGATGAGCGGCACGTGCGGATCGAGATCCAGCGCCTCGCGAACTTCCGCGGGGCGGTAGGACTCACCGAAGTTGTTGCACGCCACGATGAACGGGGTGCGCTGATGCTCCAGCCGGTCGATGGCGTACCAGGAGTCGGCGATTCGGCGCTGATCCACCAGCACGATGGCGCCCAGCGCCCCGGTGAACAGCCGGTCCCACAGGAACCAGAAGCGTTCCTGTCCGGGCGCGCCGAACAGGTACAGCACATGCTCGGCGTCGATGGTGATGCGGCCGAAGTCGAAGGCCACGGTGGTGGTCGATTTGCCCGGCGCGCCCGCCAGATCGTCGACGCCCACACTGACCTGGGTCATGGTGGCCTCGGTGTCCAGGGGCCGAATCTCGCTGACAGCGCGCACCATTGTCGTCTTGCCGACGCCGAAACCGCCGACGATGACGATCTTGAGGCCTTGGCTGGCCGAGGCGTGCAGGGGTGCGTCGGCGCGGGCCGGCCGGGGGTCAAAGGTTGCGGAGTCCAACGAGCACCTTCTCCAGGGTGGTGGTGTCGGGCAGCGAATGCCATTGCGTGGCTGGGTTGTGCCGCGGATGCCGCACGGTGATCCGGCCCGCATGCAGCAGGTCCGACAGCAGGATCGTGACTATGCCGACCGGGAGCCGCAGCTCCGCCGCGATCTCCACGACGGCGGTGGGCGCCCGGCAGATCTCGAGGATGGCCGCATGCTCCGATTGCATGCCCGGCGCCGGATCGCTCTCGCTGACAACAAGAGTCACGAGATCGAAGGCGTCGGAATCCGGGCTGCTGCGGCCGCCGGTCAGCGTGTAGAGCCGGTCCGGATCCTCGTCTGGCCTGGTCACGACACGCCCGCTCCTCGTGGCGCCACGGTATCGCGCGCCTGCGCGCCGGAGGTGTCGCGGGTGCGCGGTGCGGCGGCGAGGTGGTCGCCCAGCTGCTCCACCAGCTCGCGCATATTGTGGCCGACCAGTCCGGCATCGGCGTCCTCCGCGGCGACCACCGCGATATGCGCGCCCACCCCGGCCTCGACGATGAACAGAATGCCGCCGTAGAACTCGGTCATGGACTGGCGCACACCCCCGCGGCCGTCACCGAACTCCACGGAGGCGCCGTGCGAAAGGCTTTGAATACCAGCGGCGATCGCGGCCAGCTGATCGGCGCTGTCGTTCCCCAGTTCCGGGGTGTGACAGATCTTCAGGCCGTCACCCGACAGCAGCAGGGCATGCCTGGCGCGCGGGGTACGGGTGAGCAGTTGCTCCAGCAGCCAGCCCAGCTGAGTTGCGGACAGTGTCATTTATCGGTCTCCAAGGCGGACGGGGAAGGGGTTGCGGCACTGGCATTCTCGCGCCCGTTCACCGCGCGCTGGAAAGCGCCCAGCGCGGACGGGGATACCGGCCGGGCATGGGCGGGGCCCGCCGGATCGTGCAGCGCGGCCAACCCCTCGGGATGCACGGCCGCGAGCGTCTGACCGCGCCGGCGCTTCGGGAGCCCGGACGCGGTGGAGGTCGGAGCATTCTCGTCCACCACGGCCGCCTCGATCGGCCGGTCGCCCAAAACCGAAGTGCTGCCCGAGAACCCGGCCGCCCCCTCCGGAAACGCCAGGGCGTTGACGGCACTCGCGCTGTTCACGCCGAAGAGCGCGGAATCGGCCTCGGCGAGGAAGGCATCGATGCGCCGCATGCCGGGACTCGTGCGCGGTCCGGCCGAATCGCCGCCGGTGAATTCGGCCGCCGCGCCGGGTCGACCCGGTTCCCGGCTGGTGAAGGCGGGCGGGAGGTACGGGGTCTCCGTATGCGCGGGGTGGGAGGGGCCGGAATTCGTGAACATCGGCGGCGAACTGGGCCGGGCCGAATCCGTGGCGTTGAGGCTCGGCCCGGTGCCCGCATCGCCACTGGCAAGGGCCGGTGCCGAGCCGATACGGGCCGCCTCGCCGCCGGGCAGGGCGGTCCCCGCGCCGGAACGGGTGGCATCCGCGCCGGGATGTGCGGTGGCCGGGCGGCCTGGTTCCAGGCTGGTCAGCGCGGCGGGGCGAGCCGGTTCAGGGCTGGTGAGGGCGGAGCGGCCGGTGGCCGCACCGGGATTCCGGGCGGGCAGGGGGATGGCGGCGAGGGAGCCGGGGGTGCGGTCCAGGCGGGTGGTGAGTTCGCGGGGAACGACCACGACCACGGCGGTGCCACCGATGGCGGAGGGGCGGTAGGAGACGGTGAGATCGTGTTTGCGGGCCAGATAGCCGACAACCGCCAGGCCCAGGCGGGTACCGGACAGTGAGGAGAGGTCGGAGCCGGCGCCGCTGTAGCGCGAGCGGCCGCCGCGCTGGGCGGGGTCGCCGGTGGCTCCGGGTTCGCCCCGGCCGGAAACGGTGAGTTCGGCTCGGCGCAGGGCGGATTCGCTCATCACCAGGCCGCTGTCCTCGATGGTGATCACCACGCCCGCGGGGACTTCCGCCGCGTAGACGTGCACCTCGGTGGTGGGCGGCGAGAAATTGCAGGCATTGTCGAGCAGTTCGGCCAGCGCGTGCATGATGCCCTCGGCCGCATGTCCGGCAATGGCGATCTCGGCGACGGCCCGCATCCGCACCCGCTGATACCCCGCCACCCGGCCCATGGCGCCGCGCAGAATCGATTCCATGGCAATGGGTTTGGCCCAGCGCCGACCGGAGCGCGAACCACTGAGCACCGCGATGCTGTCGGCCAGCCGACCCGCCTGCGCGGTGCGGTGATCCAGTTCCAGCAGATCGGCGAGGACCTTGGGATCGGCGTGCCGATGCTCCATTTCGCGCAGTTCGGCCAGCATGCTGGTGCTCATGGCCTGGATCCGCCCGGCCGCACCGGCGAAGGCCGCCATGGCCGCCGACAGCCGGTTATCGCTGTCCTTGGTCTCGCGCGCCTGTTCCGCGCCGGCCTCGGTAATGGTCTGAATCCGGCGGTGGCCGTCCGCGAGTCGCGCCTCGGCCTCGGCGATGATCGCCGCGGTGCGGGCTTCGGCCTGCTCCACCCGCAGGGCGGCGAGCTGTCGCTCCCGCCCGATCTGGGCGCGGAAGTACACGGCCGCAGTGGTTGCCGCGCACAGCAGTACGGCGACAATGCTCGCGCTGATCGCCACCGCGATCCGGATATCGCCGGGCGCGGTGAAGACCGCGACGCATACCGCCGCGACGGCCGCCGCGGCACCGGCCGACAGCGTCCCGAACGGCAGCCGCGCACCCCGAACGGTATTCGGCTCGCCGCCTGGGGGATTCGATGACTCCGACAAGCTCTGCACTTCCGCACTCACGTTCACCACGGCAGGCACCGCGGTGGGATCGAGCACGCCAGCGGCTCCGCACACGTGAAAAGTGGGGACCGGCAAGCGGATTCGGATCTAGCGGACGAGCATAGGCGGCTCGGAAGGTTGGCGCTACCTGAGGGAAACCGGCCTGGCAAAGGTCGGTCCCGATAGTTGGGACGAACTTCCGGTATCGGCAATCCGCTGTACAGCAGGGGTTCTCGGTGATCTGGGATCGAGGCTGCTACAGCATCGGATGCCGTCTCACTCTTGGTCCGCTACTTCTCGGTAGTAGTGGCGTGGCGGGTGCGAGCAGCTGCTATCAGCGACCCTATCGCGAAGGCGTAGACCGGGAGACTACCCAGGACGGCCCAGGAATCGCCGAGGTGAACACCGGGCAGCAGCAGGACAACTCCCCGGACGATGCCGACGGTCACCCCGAGCAGCCCGCCCAGCATGAATACCGCCATGGGCAGGCGCAGCCGGGACGGCAGGGCGCGATAGGTGATGCAGGCCGCCGCGAATATCGCCGCGCTGCCGAGGGTTACGGCTCCGGCGATGATCCACTTCTGCGCGGTGAGCACCCATTCGGGCGCGTCGAACGGGTCATAGGTCGCGAGAAGGACGACTTCGACGGCGGCCAGCGCCGTGTACGCCGCCTTGATCAATCCGGACCGCCCCCAGGCCTGGGCGACCGCGATGGCGAGCAGCACCCCGGCCGCCACGAGGGAGACATCGGCGATCAGCCCGGGCAGTCGCTCCAATTGTGTTGCCGACGTGGTGAGATCGTCACCCCAGCGGTTGACCGCGGGCGCGCGCAGCAGTGCCCACACCGCCAACAGCGCCACACCGAGTGTCAATGGCCGGGATACGGGATTCCGCCAGCGCGGTGCGCGCACCGCCGCGGCGATGGCGGCCAGCAGCGGAACGGCGTTGTTCACTGGAACAGCCTGGCGCCGGCCTCGCCGCGGGAGGGTTTGCGACGCGGCGAGTCGTTCTCCTCTTTATCCCGGCGCAGTAACTCGGTGAGCAATTGCCGGGTGCTCGCCTGCCGGATCGCGCTGCCGGATCCGGCGCGCTGTGCCTCGGCTTCGGTGATGATGCCGGCGACCACCTGCACCTCGACCGGATTGGCGCTGTAGGCGCGGGCGATTTCGATCAGGGTCTCCACCGGGGGCGTCGCCATTGTCAGATGCCGGGCGAGGGTGGCCTGCGGGATACCTGTCACCACGGCCATCGCCCGGGTGCTGTCGCCCCCCGTCAGCTCCTCGACCCACTGTTTCAACGGCTCATGCACGGTGTCATTGTCGCATGCGGCTGCCTCGAGTTCGGGACACGTGACCGGGGTCCGGAGTCGTGGCCGACCGGCCGGCTAGCGACTGCCGGTGCGCACGCCGTCGCGGATTTGATAGACGCGGGAGGTGGTGATGTCGCCGGCGGCCTTGGCGATGAGGAAGACGCGCGCGCCCGCGACCGTCGCCTCCTTGATCTTGTTGCGCCAGAGGTCGTCTGCCGTCTGCGCCGCCTGTTTGGCGGCCTCTCGGGCATCGGTGGCCGCGCGGACCTGTTCGAGGTACTGCTGCGTGGTCATCTCGGATTCCTTCCGCGGGTGCCGGGGTTCGAGGCAAACCGTAGGCGAATTGCTGAGTCGTAGTCAAGGCTGTTTGACTCGAAAATGACTCACCTTCACCGCCGGGCTCGGTAGAGCCCAAGGTCAGTGGCTTGGCAAACATCGTTGTTGTGCTGAGCACACCGGACCCGCCGTCCGGGCGTATGTGGTTCGCCATGCGTCAGATGTAGTTCGGCGGGGGTTCGCTCTGCGCGTAATGCCGACGCGACGACTTGACCTCAACCTTTGTCGAGGTCGGAGGCTGGTGTCCGAACGAAACAACCAGAGAGGCAGAACAATGCGAGTTGTCGAAGCGAAGACGTTCGGTGGACCCGAGGTGCTGACGGTGAACGAGGCGCCCGATCCGGTGGCCGGTCCGGGCCAGGTGGTGGTCGCCGTCGCCGCGGCGGACGTGATGTTCCTCGATACCCTGCTGCGCAGCGGCTGGGCCAAGGACTTCTTCCCGGTCGAACCGCCGTTCGTGCCCGGCGGCGCGATCTCCGGCGTGGTGGAGTCGGTCGGGCCGGAGGTCGATCCGGCATGGATCGGCACGCGCGTGGCCACGCCGACCGCCGCCAGCGGGATCGGCGGCGGCACCCCGACCGGTGGTTACGCCGAGAAGGCCCTCGCCAAGGTCGGCACCCTCGCGGTCGTGCCCGAGGAATTGAGCCTGGAACAGGCTGTGGCCCTTGCCCATGACGGCCGCACCGTGATGGCGGTCACCGATCGGGCCGCCATTCAGCCGGGCGAGTGGGTGCTGATCACCGCTGCCGCAGGCGGTTTGGGCACACTGCTGATCCAGCTCGCCCGATCGGCGGGTGCGCGGGTCATCGCGGCGGCGCGCGGTGCGGCCAAACTCGCACTGGCGCAACGACTCGGCGCGGACGAGGTGGTCGACTACTCGCAGCCCGACTGGGTGGATCAGGTGCGGGCGCGCACCGGCGGTGTGCAGGTGGTGCTCGACGGCGCGGGCGGTGCGATCGGCGCGGCCGCGCTGGCGGTCACCGTCCCGGGCGGCCGGATCATCGGATACGGCAATGCCGCCGGGGGATTCGCGCCGATCGATGCCGAAGCGGCTGCGGCGCAGGACATCACGGTGGTCTCGCTGTTCGAACTCACCGGCAGCGATGTCGATTGGCCGGCGCTGCACGAGCGGGCGCACGCGGAGGTGGCGGCCGGGCGGCTCGAAGTGGTCATCGGCCAGAGCTTCCCGCTGGCCGAGGCGTCCGCCGCGCATGCCGCCATCGAGGCCCGCACCGCCTCCGGTCGCACCATCCTCACGGTCTGACAGTCGGCGCGGCGCTCGGCGTGTCGAGGCTGTTCTCCCAGCTCCCGCTCTAATCGGCGGGCAAGCTGGGAGCCGGGCGGGGCTCGACCCGGAGGTAGCTGTGCGCTATTGGACAGGGCTGCGCGATTGGACTGGGTCGCGCGATTGGGCAGGGCTGATCGGCGCATTCGCGGCGGGTATGTGCCTCTGCGTCGTGCCCACCGCGGCAGCCGAGCCGAGCGTGCCGGTGCCGGCGCCGGGGCAGGTTCCCGCTCGCACCGCGATCTCCGTGCGCTCGGTGGTGCCCGGACTGGCCTGGGGCACGGCCAATGAGTCGGAGAGCGTCAGCGCGCTATCGCTCGCCAAGCTGTACCTGATCGACTACGCGCTGCGCCACGGCGACGCGTCCGCGGGCGATAAAGACCTGGGGGAGCGCATGATTCGCTACTCCGACAATGCCGCCGCGGACGCCATCGACGCGAAATATCCGCATGCCATCGATGAGATCGCCGCCGAGTACGGGCTCACCGCCACGCACGGTGCCGCCGAGTGGGGCAACTCCTCGACGAGCACCGCCGATGTGTCCGAATTCCTGGTGGCCAAACTGCGCTCGGATCCGGACAGCCCCATCCTCACCTGGATGCGCGAGCCCGGCGAGGTCGCCGCGGACGGCACCAGGCAGGACTGGGGCACCGCACGCCTGCCCCGGGTGCAGGGCACCAAGTGGGGTTGGTCGGACACCGGGGTGCCGGAGGTGTCGTCGGCCTCGTTCGGCCCGGGCTTCGCGGTCACCGCCCATACCTACGGCACGCCCGAGCAGCAGACCGAGGATGTGCTCGGGGCGGTCAACACCATGCTCGACGAGATGGTGCCGGCGCCGGGGCGTGAGCTGTTGCACGTTATTCCGGGCTTGCGGCTGGATAGTTTTAGTTTCACAATCGTTGTGTGATTACAACTGTCGGGGAACTCAGCAAGCAGCGTAAGACGCTGATCTTGGTCACCTGTTGTCTCAGCCTGCTGATCTCGTCGATGGACGCGACCATCGTGAATGTCGCCATCCCCACCATTCGGGACGATCTCGGCGCGGGGCTCAACCGGCTGCAGTGGATCGTGGACGTCTACACCCTGACCCTGGCCAGCCTGCTCATGCTCTCGGGCGCGGCCGCCGACCGCTTCGGCCGCAAGCGGATCTTCCGGATCGGCCTGCTCACCTTCGCGGTGGGCTCGCTGCTGTGCAGCCTGGCGCCCAGTATCGACTTCCTCATCGGCGCCCGGTTTCTACAGGCCGTCGGCGGTTCCATGCTGAACCCGGTCGCCATGTCGATCATCACCACCGTCTTCACCGGGCGCATGGAACGTGCTCGCGCCGTGGGTGTCTGGGGCGCCGTGGTCGGCATTTCGACGGCCATTGGCCCGCTGGTCGGCGGGGTGCTCATCGATTCGCTGGGCTGGCAGTCGGTGTTCTGGGTCAATCTGCCGATCGTCGCGATTGCGCTCGTGCTGACCACGCTCTTCGTGCCGGAATCCAAGTCGGCCAAATACCGCGGAATGGATTGGGCCGGACAGGCTCTGGCCATCACCATTATGTTCACGCTGGTATTCGGCCTGATCGAGAAGAAGCCGGTCATGTTCGCCGTGACGGCCGTGGCGCTCGTCGGCTTCCTCTGGCACGAGTCGCGCCACCCCTCGCCGTTCATCGATCTGCGCTTCTTCCGCAGCTTCCCGTTCACCTCCGCCACCGTCATCGCGGTCGCCGCCTTCGCCGCGCTGGGTGCGTTCCTCTTCGACGTCTCGCTGTATCTGCAAGGGGTGCGGGGCTTCTCGGCCGTGCACACCGGTCTGCTGTATCTGCCGATGGCGCTGGGCATGCTCATCTTCTCGCCGCTGTCGGGCCGGCTGGTCGGCCGGTACGGCACCCGGCCCTCGCTGCTGGCGGCCGGCGCCTTCATGACGGTCGCCGCGATCGGCCTGACCCGGCTCGCGCCGGACACCCCGGTGTGGCAGCTGATCATTATGTTCGCGCTGTTCGGCATTGGTTTCGGCATGGTCAACGCACCCATCACCACGGCCGCGGTGAGCGGTATGCCGCTCGATCGCGCCGGGGCCGCGGCCGCGGTGGCCTCGACCAGTCGTCAGGTCGGGGTGAGTCTCGGTGTGGCACTGTGTGGTGCGCTCACCGGTTCGGGGCTGTGGTGGACGATCGCCATGTTCGCCGTCACCATCCCCATGCTGGGAGTCGCCGCGAACACCTCGTGGGCATACCGGACCCGCGATCGCGTCGCCCCGCTGCTCGAACAGAAGGTCCCCGCTCATGCCGGATGACACACCCACCCCGGACCAGGTGTGGCGACAGCTCACCCATCTGGTGATGGACAGCCGCGACGCCTACCGGCGGGCGGTGATAGAGCGAACAGGTCTGCCGTTCAGTCGAATTCGAGTACTGCGCCGCCTGGCCGCCGGGCCGATGTCCGTCAAACAGGTCGCCTACGCCGCCACCCTGGACGCGCCCGCGGCCACGGTCGCGGTGAACGATCTGGAGGAACGCGGTCTGGTCGTGCGCGAAATCGATCCGACCAATCGGCGCTGCAAACTCGTGTCGCTGACCCGGGCCGGGCAGGAGGCGGTCGCCGAAGTGCTCGCCACGCCCGATCCGGCGCCGCCGCCCGTCGCCGCCCTCACCCCGGCGGAACTGCGCACACTCGCGGATCTGCTGCGCAAGCTCGAAGAGTGACCCACTGGTGGGCCATTCGGCCCGTAGGGTGGGCCGGGTGCGCAACCGACACTGGAAATCGACGGCGGCCATCTGCGGTGCACTACTGATCGCGGCGGGGGGAACGGGGTCCGCGGCCGTGCCGACCCCTGTGCAGCACCGTCCGGCCCTGGATCAGCCCGCGCTGCCGGTCTTTCCGATCGCCGGCCGGATCGTGGTCCTCGATCCCGGCCACAATGGCGGCGGCGGTGCGCATCCCGATGAGATCAATGCGCAGGTTCCGGACGGGCGCGGCGGGATGAAGCCCTGCAACACCACCGGCACCAATGCCAATGACGGGTACAGCGAGCACGAATTCAACTGGGTGCTGGCGCAGCAGGTGCGGGATCTGCTGACCGCGCGCGGCATCCAGGTGGTCATGAGCCGCGATAACGACACCGGCTGGGGGCCGTGTGTGGACGAGCGCGGCACGCTCGGCAATCGGGTCGGTGCGGCGGCGGTCGTCTCCATTCACGCCGATGGCGCTCCCGAGGGTGACCACGGGTTCCACGTCGCCTACTCCTCGCCGGCGGTCAATGACGCGCAGGGCGATCCGTCGATCCGGCTGGCCACCGCGCTGCGAGACGGTCTGGACGGCAAGGGTTTCACCGAATCCAACTATGTCGGCTCTCACGGCCTGGACCCGCGCGCGGATCTCGCCGGGCTGAATTTCGCCACGGTCCCGGCCGCGCTGGTCGAGTGCGGCAATATGCGCGATTCGGGTGATATCGCCATGCTCGAATCCCCGGACGGGCGTGCCCGATTGGCGGCTTCCCTCGCGGACGCGATCACGGCGTACATCGGCTAGCACAACGGTCTGCGCGACTCACGGCGCGGGGTGTAAATATGTCGTTTATGTCGTGAGTACATTGACCAGGTCATTGCAGACTCCGGGAAACCGGACACATGGGTTCCGGGGAGGACTCTGTTGACCACGACCGACGTACAGCCACGCTCGCGATTCGCGGCTTGGCTGCTCGAGGACGCGGGGGAGCAGCACTCCCAGCTACCCGGGCCCATGACCAAACGCCCGCCCAAGGAACATCAGCATTCCTGGTGGAAGGTGATGTGCCTGACCGGTGTCGACTACTTCTCGACGCTCGGATATCAGCCCGGTATCGCGGCGCTGGCCGCAGGCGTGCTTTCGCCGCTGGCGACCCTGGTGCTGGTGGCGCTCACACTGCTGGGCGCGCTGCCGGTCTACCGGCGCGTGGCCAAGGAGAGTCCGCACGGCGGCGGCTCGATCGCCATGCTCGCCAACTTCCTGCCCAACTGGTGGGGCAAGATCCTGATTCTGGTGCTGCTGGGTTTCGCGGCCACCGACTTCACCATCACCATGACGCTGTCGGCGGCCGACGGCGCGGCGCATATCGTCGAGAACCCGAACGTTCCGGGCTTCCTGCACGACCAGAACATGATCATCACGCTGGTGCTGCTGGCCCTGCTGGCGGCGGTGTTCCTCAAGGGCTTCAGTGAGGCCATCAGCATTGCGGTCGTCCTGGTCGGGGTGTATCTGGCGCTGAACGTGGTGGTGTCGGTGGTCGGCATCGTCAAGGTGGCCCAGCACGGGTCCATGGTCACCGACTGGACACATGCGCTGACCGCGCAGCACGGCAGTCCGATAGCCATGATCGGCGTCGCACTGCTGGTGTTTCCGAAACTGGCACTTGGTCTTTCGGGATTCGAGACCGGTGTGGCGGTCATGCCGCAGATCAAGGGCTGCCCGGAGGACACCGAGGAATTCCCGCGCATGCGCATTGTCGGCGCGCGCAAACTGCTGACCACTGCCGCGTTCATCATGAGCGGCTTCTTGATCATCACCAGTTTCATCACCACCATCCTGATTCCGGAGGATGCGTTCAAGGACGGCGGACCGGCCAACGGCCGCGCGCTGGCCTATCTGGCGCATCAGTATCTGGGCAATGGCTTCGGCACCGTCTACGACATCAGCACCATCGCCATCCTGTGGTTCGCCGGCGCCTCCGCCATGGCGGGCCTGCTGAATCTGGTGCCGCGCTATCTGCCGCGCTTCGGCATGGCGCCGGAGTGGGCACGCCAGATCCGGCCGCTGGTACTGGTTTTCGCGGCGGTCTCGTTCGGTATCACCTGGTATTTCAATGCCAGTGTCGATGCGCAGGGCGCGGCCTACGCGACCGGCGTGCTGGTGCTCATCACCTCGGCGGCGGTCGCGGTGACGCTCTCGGCGGCGCGCAAGAAGCAGCGGTCGCGGGTGTTCGCGTTCGGTGTGGTGTCGGCGATCTTCGTCTACACCACCATCGACAATGTGATCGAGAAGCCGGAGGGCGCGCAGCTGGCGCTGCTGTTCATTCTGGCGATCCTGGTGGTGTCCTTCGCTTCCCGCTTCCGCCGGGCCTTCGAACTGCGGGCCGTGCACGTGACCTTCGATGAGAAGGCCGGGCAGATGATCGACGATCTGGCCGCGCGCGGCGAGGTCCGCATCGTCACGCACGATATCGACAATCGGGAGCCCGAGGAGTACGCGGAGAAGGAAGCAGATCAGCGGCGCGAGAGCCATATTCCGGCGGAGGAGCCGATCCTCTTCCTCGAGGTCATCGTGCGCGACCCCTCGGAGTTCAGCACCGAATTGCTGGTGACCGAGGTGGATGTGGACCAGTACCACATTCTTTCGGTCGAGGCCGCGGCCGTGCCGAACTGCATTGCCGCCATCCTGCTGGCCATTCGCGATCGCACCGGCGCTCCGCCGCACGTGTATTTCGAATGGACCGAGGGCAATCCGCTGACCAACCTCATGCGGTTCATGTTCTTCGGTGAGGGTGAGGTCGCTCCGGTGACGCGGGAGATCCTGCGCCGGGCCGTGCCCCGCCGGTCGCAGCGACCGCACGTGCACGTCGACAGCTGACCTCCCAGAACCCGCCCGGCCCCGCTGACGCACTGTGCAGCGGGGCCGTTCTCAACTGGTTCGCGTTTTAGCTGTAACCGTGGGTTTCATGTACGCGTAGAATATTGCTACGCTCACGAAGCAACAGGCGACTGTGGGTCTGCTCACCCGGGTCACCGACAACGCTGTCAAGAACTCGACACCAGGAGTATCGATGAAGCTACTTCCGAAACTGGGCCGCCGGCCGGTGACCGAACCCGGTGAGGTAGCCCTGCACGCCCGCAACGTGCACTTCGACTGGTCCAATACCGCCCCGGTGTGGATGACCGCCGAACCGATCGCCTCCCATGTGCTGAACGCGCTGAGCATGCTGCTGCCCGAGGGTGAGCGCATGTTCCTGGTGACCTACGGGGAAGCCCTCGAACTCGTCCGGGACGAGAAGCTGCGCGAGGCCATGATCGGCTTCATCGGCCAGGAATCCATGCACGCCGAGAGCCATAACGGCGCCCTCGAAGAGGTGCTCGCGAGGCACGGCATCGATGTGGAACCGTATGTGCGACAGGCGGAATACCTGTTCCGCAAGACCCTCGGCCACCGTGAGATGGGTTCCGCCGCCGCCCAGCAGCAGGTGCTGGTGGAGCGGCTCGGCGTCATCGCCACGCTCGAGCACTTCTTCGCATTCCTCGGTGACTGGGTGCTCAATGCCGATCTGGAGAAGTTCGACGCCGATCCGCAGATGCTGGACCTGTTCCGCTGGCACGGGGCCGAAGAGGTCGAACACCGCATGGTCGCGCACGATGTGGCCGAGTACTTCGGGGTCGGGTATCTGCGGCGCGGTGCGCTCATGCTGATCGTCTTCCCGATCTTCATCGCACTGCTGCTGCGCGGCACCAAGTATCTGGTGCATCAGGATCCGTCGCTGCCCAATCACCGGTATCCGGTGCTGGTCGCCCGCATCTTCGCCTCCATGTGGCGCGGTGCGGTACCCGGCATTCCGTCGCTGCTGATCAGTGCGCTGTCCACCTTCAAGCCCGGGTACACCCCCGAGCCCGTGGGTTCGAGCGCGCAGGCCATCGCCTACCTCGCGCAGTCGCCGGCTGCCCGAGCCATGGCCTCGTGAGCGGGAGCCGACCGGTTCCCGCGCAGCCGCCGCTCGACCTGTACGGGAAGGGGCGTTCCGACCGCGCCACCCGCGTGCTCGATGCCATCGCGGAGACCCGGCTGCGCTGGACCACCCTGGTGAACCGGCACGAACCGCCCGCCCGCGTCGATGATCGGCGGCTGCCGCTGGTGCTGGTGCAGCGCCGGGTGGAAGCGCACGACACCGATGTCATCAGCCTGATGTTCACCGCGGCCGACGGGCGGGCGCTGCCCGAATGGCGGCCGGGTGCGCACCTGGATCTCGAATTGCCGTCGGGGCGGGTGCGGCAGTACTCGCTGTGCGGTGATCCGGCGGATCGGCACGCCTATCGAATCGCGGTGCGCCGCATACCGAACGGCGGCGGCGGATCGCTCGAGGTGCACGATTCGCTGACCGTGGGTACGCCGGTGACCGTGCGCGGGCCGCGCAATGCGTTCCCCTTCGTGCTGCCGGGTTACGGATCCTCCGCCGCGCGAGTGCATTTCGTGGCGGGCGGTATCGGCATCACCCCGATCCTGCCGATGGTGCGGATGGCGCATCGGCTCGGCGTGGACTGGACCATGGTGTACGCCGGGCGCAGTCGCGACACCATTCCGTTCCTGTCGGAGGTCGAATCCTTCGGGCATCGCGTCACCATCCGCACCGATGACGAGCACGGCATACCCACCGCCGCCGAGCTGCTGGCCGGCGTCGGGACCGATACCTCCGTCTACTGCTGCGGACCCGTGGTCATGACGCAGGTCATTGCCGACTCGGTGCGCGAGATGCCGGGCGTGGAACTGTATTCCGAGCGCTTCTCGCCGCCGCCGGTGGTGAACGGCACCGCCTTCCAGGTGCAGCTCGCGCGCACCGGCGAGGTCATCGACATTCCCGCCGACAAGTCGGTGCTCGAGGAAGTGCTCAAGGTTCGCCCCGACAGCCCGTATTCGTGCCGCCAGGGCTTCTGCCGTACCTGCAAGGTCAATACGCTCGCCGGTGCGGTCGAGCACCGCGACACCGTGCTCACCGACGGTGAACGGGCCGCCGGCGACATGCTCATCTGTGTATCCCGTTGCGCCGGCGACCGTTTGGTCCTGGACCTGTGACACCCGCTCAGGAGAACCTCGTGACCGATCAACCGACCGTCATTGCCGCCGCCGAGCGCATCGTGCGCAGTGGCGAATTCGATATCGCCGTCTACGAATACGGTGAGCCGTCTGCCGAAACTGTTGTGCTGGTGCACGGTTGGCCCGATGACAATCACCTGTGGGATCGGGTGGTGCCGCTGCTGGCCGACCGTTTCCACGTGGTCACCTATGACACCCGCGGGCACGGTCGCTCCACGCGTACCGATCGCACCGAGGACTACCGGCTCGAACATTTCGCCGCCGATTTCTTCGCCGTCGCCGAGGCGGTCAGCCCCGATGAGCCGGTGCACATCCTGGCGCACGACTGGGGTTCGGTGGAGATGTGGGAGGCGGTGTGCGAGCCCGAAGCCGCCACGCGCGTAGCGTCTTTCACGTCGGTGTCCGGGCCGAACCTGGACCACATGGGCGCCTGGGTGCGCGCCGATCTCTCGCGCGGCAAGGTGTGGGGTCCGTTCACCCAGCTGCTGTCCTCGGCCTACACCGGGCTGTTCATGACGCCCGGGTTGCCGAAGGTGGTGCTGCGCCCGCTGGGCACCGAGAAGGTGTGGTCGCGGTTTGTCGGGCTGATGAACGACACCTCGCCGGAGAACATCAAATTCGGGCCCGAGTTCCGGCGCGACTTCTTCGACGGTATGCGCATCTACCGGGCGAATATCGTGCAGCGCATGGCCGGTCCGCGGGATCGCCGCACCGAGGTTCCGGTGCAGCTCATCATCGCTCGCCGCGATGTGGCGGTGCGGCCGGCCGGATACGCCGACACCAAGGAGTACGCGCCCAACCTGTACCGGCGTGAGGTCGGCGGCGGGCACTGGCTGCCGTTCTCGCATCCCGAGCTGCTGGCCACCTCCACCGCCGAACTCATCGATTCGCTGCGCACCGGGGATGCCCCGCGCACGCTGCGCCGCGCCGAAGTCGGCAGGCAGCAGCGGAAATTCGAGGATCAGCTGCTGGTCATCACCGGCGGCGGCAGTGGCATCGGCCGTGAGACCGCACTCGCGTTCGCGCGGGGCGGCGCGGAGGTGGTGCTGTCGGACATCAACCTCGACTCCGCCAAGGAGACGGTGGAACTCATTGCCCGCGAAGGCGGTACGGCGCACGCGTACCAGCTGGACGTATCCTCCGCGGAGGCCGTCGATGAGCACGCCGCCGCGGTGATCGCCGCGCACGGTGTGCCGGACATCCTCATCAACAATGCGGGGATCGGGCAGGCGGGGGACTTCTTCGACACTCCCGCAGCCGAATTCGATCGGGTGCTCAATATCAACCTGCACGGTGTGATCAACGGCTGCCGGGCGTTCGGCAAAGCCATGGCCGAGCGTGGACTCGGCGGTCACATCGTGAATCTCTCCAGCATGGCGGCGTACACCCCGCAGCGTGGTTTCTCGGCGTACTCCACCAGCAAGTCGGCCGTCTTCATGTTCTCCGACTGCCTGCGCGCCGAACTGGCGGGCAAGAACATCGGCGTGCACACCATCTGCCCCGGCATCGTGCACACGAATATTGTTGCCACGACCCGCTTCTCGGGCGTTTCCGCCGAGGAGGAGGCGGCCAAGCAGGAGCGCTTCGACAAGCTCTACGCGGCCCGCCGCTACGGGCCGGAGAAGGTCGCGGCGCAGATCGTCAAGGCCGTCGAACAGGGACGTGACATCGTGCCGGTGACGCCCGAGGCGTGGTTGCAGTACCGGTTCAACCGCTTCGCGCCGACCGTCGCCCGCTTCTTCGCGGCGCGGGTGAAGCTGACGTAGCCGCGCGGACTACTGAGTAAGCATGTGCCCCCCGCGAATATCCGCAGGGGGCACACCCATCTCTGTCCTGGCTCGCGAGTGTGCACGGGGTGCTGCCGGGGTACGGGTATCGCCGCCGTGACCGCGCGGTCGTCGCTGCGGTGGCGCGGGAGATTCGTACCCAGCACAAACGTGGTTCACACCAGGAGGGGTTCCCCGAATTGAGGGGGCTGTCGAAGTGCTCGGGGGGCCAGTAGCTTTCGGCTATAGCACGAAGCTGCCGGCGGCAGCGGAGGGGAGGCGGTCCGATGATTGTTGTGACGGTGGTGCTGGGGATCATCTTCTTCGGCGCCATGCTGTTCGCCGGGCTCGGCGGCAGTGACTCGAGAAGTCGCAGTACCAGTGGAAACCGTTGGAACCATGGGGTTTCCGGCGGAAGCTGTGCGGGTTCGTGCGGCGGCGGTGGCGGATTCGACGGTGGCCACAGTCACGGCGGCCACAGTGGCTGCGGCGGGGGGAGCAGCGGGTGCGGGGGAGGGAGCGGCTGTGGCGGGGGAGGTTGCGGGGGCGGCGGTTGCGGTGGGGGCGGCGGATGTGGCGGAGGCGGCGGCTGAGTCTCCGGCGGAGGGGAGCGGCCGAGGTTCAGGCCTCGGCCGCCAACGCCTGCTCGATAGCCGTGACCCGCTCATGCGGAATGCCCCATGGGGTGTCCACTCCTGCTACCGAATCCAGATTCCACAGCACACACTGCTCACCCGGCCGCGTCACCAGCGACCATGCCACTACGGTGCGTCCCAATTGATTGGCCATGGGATCGGCCGCGGCGGCTGCTCCGCGTACGCCCTCACCATCCGGGAAGTGGTGCAGGAACCGCCCGTACGCGCTGTCGCAGAACATCGCGTACCTCCTGGTGCAGAGAATGAGGCCGTGCCAGGCCTCATCCACCGCGTGCGAGGGCATCCCGATGATCCGGTCCTCCCGCATGGCGGCTCCGCAGCAGCGAAGCCATTGCCGCAGACCGGTTTCCACCAGTTCGCGCGGCTGCCAGGGGCAGGTCTTGAAGACGGCCTCGGGGAGTTCCAGGGCGTCCACGACTCGATTCAGCTCATCGAGTCGTGGACGCCGGAAGCGTTGCAGCACCATGATTCACGGTACGACAGTGGGCTCCTCGCCCGCATGCCGCTGTTCTCCGCGGGTTGCGCGCAGGCTGGTCAAGGTGACCGTCGCCAGCACCACCACGATGAACACCAGCGAAGCGGCGGTGGGAATCTGGGGCACGCCGCTCCAGATGCCGTGCGCCCAGTGCAGCACCAGCTTCACGCCGATGAAGGCGAGGATGGCGGCCAGGCCGTAGGCCAGGTGCACCAGTCGTGACAACGCGGCGTGCAGCACGAAATACAGTGCGCGCAAACCGAGTAGCGCGAAGGCGTTGGTGGCGAACACCAGGAACGGGTCACCGGTGACGCCGTAGACCGCGGGGACGGAGTCGACGGCGAAGACCAGGTCGGTGGCCATGACCGCGGCCACCACCAGGGCGAGCGGGGTGAGTGCGCGGCGACCGGCCTGCCGGACGGTCATGCGGGTGCCCTGGTAATCGTCGGTGACGGGCATGAACCGGCGCATCAGCTTGACCGACTTCATCGACGATACGTCGACCTCCTGCTCGTGCCCGCCGGCCGCGTCGGCCAGCAGCTTCACGGCGGTGACCAGCAGGATCAGGCCGAACAGCAGGAACGCCCAGTCCAGTGTGGCCAGGGCCGCGGCGCCGAGTGCGATGAAGATGCCGCGCAGCACCAGCGCTCCGGCGATGCCGTACAGCAGGACTCGCTGCGCCAGCGCGGCCGGGACCGCGAAAGCCGACAGCAGCAGCATGAAGACGAAGAGGTTGTCGACCGACAGCGACTTCTCCAGCAGATATCCGGTGAAGAATTCCATGCCGGTGGTCGAGCCGTGGCCGGCCCACAGGAAGATGCCGAACGCGATCGGCAGGGCGATGTAGAAGACGGTCCAGCCGATGGCCTCGCGCATGGACACTTCGTGCGGGCGGCGGGTGATCGCGAAGTCCATGACCAGCAGGGCCAGCACGACTGCGATGGTGCCGCCCCACAACCACGGTGTGCCGATGGTGTGGATTACCGCGGGACTTGCGAATAGTGAAAGTTCGGGACTCATTCAGGACCTCCTCGGGCAGGAAAAACCGCCTGAGGTCTCCTTCACCCGTGTCCTCGGGCAACCACCCGGGGATCGCGATGGCGCAATCCGTACTGACCGGAATGATTCTTGGGAAGTACTCCCCTCGCCGCAGAGGATAACCGACCCTTAACTCACCTGTCCAACAAGCCGCGCCGTGTGCGTGGTCACCCGGCGCGGCAATCCGGGCTAACGCGGGCTGAGTACGACCACCGCGATCGGCCGGGACGTCTTCTTCTGATACTCCGCGTACCGGCCGCCGTTGACCTTGTCGACCAGCGCGAATCGCCGCGCGTAGTCCGGATCGTCCGGATACGTGGGGTGCGCGGTCACCTGGATCTTGGTGGTGCCGACCTGGATCTCGACCTCCGGCGCGGCCTTCACATTCGCCAGCCAGCCCGGCGGCTTCGAGGAGCCGCCATTGGATGCGGTCACCAGATAGTCCTTACCGTCCTTGGCATAGGTCAGCGCCGAGGTGCGCGGCTGCCCGGTCTTGCGGCCGACCGTCCGCAGCAGCAGCGTCGGATTGCCGAAGAGCAGACGGTGCCCGACCAGCCCGCCGGTGTTCTCGTACAGCCACTGGTGGCCTCGAAGCACGTTCACGAACAGATTCGCCATGGTTCCTCCTGTTGCGCGGTTAACGCCAGCCTATGCGGTTCACGATCTGATCATGAAGCCGCCGATACGGTGGCCTTGCTCGCGCTGCCGGAGCCTCCAATTCCGGTCGACAACAACAGGATCGAAGAAATGAACACTGCCCTCGTGGCCTCCCCGATCAAGAACCGCAATGCCGTGCTGGTGTGGCTCGTCTGGCCGCTCATCACGCTCGGCATCTACTTCCTGGTCTGGTACTACAAGATTCACAAGGAGATGGCGGAACTGCGCCGCGACCCGGATGCGCCCGTCGCCGGCCCGCTCCTGGTGATGATCTTCCTGTCCTGGACCGGTATCGCCGCCCTCATCAGCTTCTGGCGCACCGGCACCCGCATCAAGGAATCCCAGGAGGCCGCCGGCCTCGAAGGCACCTGCAACCCGGTCCTCGGCTTCCTCCTGAACTTCGTCTTCGGCCTCGGCATCCTCTACTACCAGCTCGAGCTCAACAAGATCGCCGACCGCTTCACCCAATAACCGAAACCCGCCCCGCCCCGCCCGATTCGGGCCGAGCCACCGCAACGAAAGACCCCCGGCGCCATCCCCGCCGGGGGTCTTCCGCACCCCAACCTACGACACCGTAGAAACCCGGGGCCCCACTAGGCATCCCCCCAACCCTCGCGGTAGCATCGCGAGGCCCGCAGCACACCGCCGCGGTCAGGGGCGGTAGCTCAGTCGGTTAGAGCCGTGGACTCATAATCCATTGGTCGCGGGTTCGAGCCCCGCCCGCCCCACGTATGGCCTCTGACCTGCACCGATACGATCGGGTGCCGCCGATTTGGCCAAGCGCAAAACACGTCCAGCTATGGATTCTGCGCGAAAACGAGCCCGTATGGGCCGCTCGACGTGGATGATCTCCGGGAACTGAAGGACGACTTCGCAATTGGGCTGCGCCGCAAGAACCACGGCAAGATCGCCATCGACGGCTATCTGATCCACACCGGCTTTATCGTCGAGAAGAAGTCACCGACGATCGCGCCTGCCGTCGCCCGTGAGCGCCTCGGCGCCTACATCGACGCACTGCTGACGCGTCCGAACAGGTGCACATGCCAGCCGCCGCAGTACGCTCGCGGCCACAATTTGCGCATCGTCACGATGTCGGCTTCACCGTGGTAGGCGACTCCTCGACCCGGCCTTCCTGTACGCGTTGCAATTCTTGTTGATAGAAGTCATTTGGAATGAGGTCGTATCTTGCTTCGAAGAACGTTTCCCTATTGTGGATGATGGTATCCATATTGGGCTGCCCGTTCGAATCGAAAAATTCGCGTGTCTCCCCTGTGAATTTGTTGTGATAGGTATTGAACTTCTCGAATATCCCCGGATCGGTTCTAGCGTAGTCGGTAATTATGCGGGCGTCGTCCACGAACGATTGAGGGTAGGCTGGCGTGGATGTTGCGACGGAGGGTGATGTCGTCGTACCACTCGTCTGTTGATTCGATACCTCAGTCGAGCAGGCGGCTGCCGGAAAAACCGCCCCGAGCACGACCGCGAGTATCGATATCGTCTTGATGGCGAGCCGTCTCATTTCGGTCCATCCTTCTGAGGCGTAATGGCTGGGTTTGTCAGCCCGGCGCGTTGAGTATCGCGATAGTCGCCGAAAAAATCATTTTCTACTATTATATTCTTCTTCGCATCATCGAAAGCATCCCGATTGTGCTCGATGACATCCATATTCGGTCGGCCTTGCGAATCGAAGAACTGGTAGGTGTGGCCACCGTATTCGTGGTTGTTGAATCGGTCGAAGGTGTCGTGGTGAATCGAATTATATCCATTTATGATGTTGGCATCCTGACGGAAAGTGTTATTGCCGTCTACAAGGGTTGTCGGTGCGAGATCTTTGTCCCAGTGGGTCGTTGTGTGATCGATGCCGTAGGCGTCCGGAGAGGGTATCTGAGCTTTGATGATTGGGTCGAGGATCCACGCCGCAGTGGAGACAACCCCGCCTGCAGGGTTCTCGGAGATTCCAGCACCATTCACAATTCCGGTAACGATGTCGGCGATTTCGGCTTTCTGATTATATGCCGAGGTGTCGTGGTCGAGTGTGTTCTGATGATCGATTTTGATCAAGGTTGACAGTTCATCGGCGAGACCGTTTTTCATGGCCCCGGTGAGTTGCCCCTGCTCGTAGGCCGCGTCGTGGTGTCCCGCACCGTAGGCGAAGTCGAGTTGTCCGGCCAGATGGGCTGCGGCTGTATTGAATTCGGTGGCGGCCTGCGGATTGGAGTCGATCACTTTGAATAGGTTCGACAGGTCGCCGGGAGTGTGGGTGAGCTCCGTACCGTCGACGGTTACACTGGTGTCGGTGCCACTCGCCGTATCAAGATTGCCGCAGTAATGATTGACGAGAAGGTCATTTTGAGTGACGCCGGCAAGGTTGGGGATATAAGGCTCGAGGGATTTCGCCACGACTTGACTCAGACCCGGATTGAGTTCGCCGAACGAAACGCGACCTCCATAGCCGGGTACGTCGTGGGACAGAGTGACTTCGTTGTGAGCGATGATCGTGGCCAGTGATTGGGCTGATTCTCCTGCCCGCTGCTGTTGGAATTGATTGGATGCACCGGCGTCGTCCCCGATGAATTTGAGCATATTTTCCGCGCCGTGCTGGTCAGGTGACCATTGATGTTGCAGGATATCCAGCACGTGGCTGTTGGCGTTGTAGTGACCGCCCGGGGTGCAGGTGACGTCCATGACACCGTGGGCGTTGACGAGTGCATCGTGAACGGCGGTGTGGTCGCCCGAAGCGTCTTGAAGGAAGTTGTTCGCGAGGGTGCCGGTCATGCCCTTGATCGTGTCGGCGCTCGGGTTCAGGGTGGCGATCTCGGCGCCTTGTTTGATCATGGCGCGGTTGATATCGCTGCCCTGAATCGACGAATCCCCGTTACTCATCAACTGGCCGAGCGCCAGCATGTTGTCCGCGTCATGCAACGCGTCGTAGTTCGGTTGATCGGGGACAGCGATGGGAGCCACGCTGATCGCGGTACCGGTGAGTACAGAGGGATTCTCGGTGAGTACCTTTTGAACATTCTTGGGCAGCTGTGACAAGCCGCCGGTGTCCTTGCCGTCGAGACTGTGCACCTGCGGGTCGGAAATGATGCGGAAATCGTTGGCGATTGCCGCTTTCACCTGATCAGGACCATTTCCTTTGAGCTTGCTCCCCAGCTGGTTGATGTCATCGCTGGACATATCGCTCATGCCCTGGGTGAGTGTTTGGAGATAAGGGTATTGGGCAAGGCCGACGGTGTCGCCGTTGTTCAGTTCCTGTTTGTCGTAATCGGACAGTGTGGTGGCCATCCGGATTCGTGCCAGGGTCGCATCGTCGGCGGTGCCGTCCTTCACGGCCTGGAGATCCTTGCGAGCCTGATCGGCGGTGAGTTGGTCGAGCTGATCGGTTGTCGGCTGCTGGACCTGGGTGGTGGTGAGATTGGCGAAGGCGTTGTTGATCGCGGTCATCGCTTGATCGTCCGCGGTGCCGCAATCGGTCAGCGCGGCCTGGATTGCCTTCTGATAGTCCTGCGCCCGCGATTCCAACCCTGCCTGTGGACCTTGCGCGGTGTCCCCGCCCATGAGTTGGAGCATCATGAGCATGTAGGTGCCGATCTTCACCTCGCCGGTGTCGCTGACGGTGAAGCCTGCACCTTCGGCGGTAGTGATCTGGTTCAGCAGTGCCGTTTTGGCGGCCTGGATCGCGGTTGCTCCGTTGCGGGCGGCGGTCACGCCGTTTTCCAGTGCTGTCTTGATCGTTGTTGCGTCACCATGGATTTCGTCGTGTCTGTCGCGCATCGCGTCACCGGCGTCACCGATCCAGTAATGGTGCGAGCCGTCGACCGAGTGTGCCGCCGCATCCAGCGTGCTGCCGAGGCTCTGTGCTTTCTGGTCCCATTCGGTGGCTTGGGTGTTGAGTACGCCCGGGTCCCACGCTTTTACCTGCGGGATCGTCGGCGTACCCATCAGATCGAGTCCCCCAGGGTGGTGAACTTGTCGACCGACACATCCTCTGTCCGGTCATAGTCGTTGGCGCTGTTGTGCCCATGAGTGTGCAGCGTGTCGTAGTGGCCGGAGACCGCGGTCAGCGCTGCACCGGCGGCAGCAGCCGCGGCCGAGCATGCACCACCGACCGACGTGTCGGCGAGGCCCGCAGTGATCTGATCCGCCGAATCATGGCCGCTCATCCCTCCGAGCGTGTTCGAGGCATCTTTGAACCCGGATGCCAACGTGCGCACGCGATTCGGATCCACATCTAGTCGCCCACTCATGACCGAGGCCCCCCTTTTGTCGCCGACACTGAACAATCGGTGAAAGTGATGATACAAATTTAGCTGCGCTTATTACACAGCGCCATTCAGCGATGCTCCGCCCTCTCGACGAGGTCGGCAGCCGCGACCAGCGAGTAGGGGACTCTTACCATGGCTGATCACATTTCTGCACATAACCGCTCTGTGCTGGATGCGGTCGCTGAGGACACTGAACGATTGCAAGCCGCGATCCGGACTCGCACCACCACTGCGACCTCAGCGGATGGCTGGATCACCGTGGCAGTGAGCGCCGATGGCGCAGTGCACGACTGGCGCATCGCCGGTGCCGACGATCACACAAACCGACTCGTGACGAATCTTCTCGAGCTGATCGGGCAGGCCCACACCACTGCGCAGCAAAGCATCCGAACAGAACTCGATGCGATCGCCGAGCGGGAGGAGGTGCGAGCCGCCAGCGATGCTGCCCGCGATGTCCTCTCTCGAGCCACCGTCACCGCGCCGCCGTCCACGGCGAGGGATGAGGCGTGGGACGACGAAGCCTATGACTACGAATTCCACGGCAAGTCCCGAATCGCCGCAGACTGACATCCCGCCACGCCGAAGTCCAATGGGCAGTGGTCGTGTGCGGAAATTCGTCCTTGGTCCGGGAGCCTCTGCGGTGCGATGTACATGTCAAAACCATTGGGCCGCTGGTTGACACATAGATGTCGAGACTCTGGAAGACCGGAGATCGCGATCGACTCCGACACCGAATTCTACGAGCTGTTCGTCGTCGGCGAATGGCTCCAGCGCGGCAGCACGGCGTCGTGGTGACGCGTGGAATACAGGACACCAGCCGCAGGTGCTGCTGGTATCTCCCGGACATCGACCAGAGCATCCGCCTCGAACGAACTACGCCACAACCGATCTATCCGGTCCGCATCGGCTACTTCATCGACTACCTCGTTGGGAACGAGCTGCCGACCACCACCACGCTGGCCATCACCCGTGAGCACCTCGGCGCTTTGGTTGAGTCGCTGCTGAAGCGCCCGAACAGGCACAAGGCCAACCATTCTCGTCGCGGTACCCACCACGGCCAGTACCGCAGCTAGCAACAATTCTCAAATACCTTGTGGTCGAAGACATCATCGAGACGGACCCACACGGGGCTTGCCGGGCTCAGCGTTCGGGGATGAGTCGTGAGAGGTGCGGGTAGCGGAGGCGGTCGATGTCGGCTCTGGTGGCGCTCTGCGCTGGGTCTTTCGATGTGGTTGGCCGGCTGGATGACATGTGGTGGGGCCCTGGCGATGGTGCGCTGCGCCCCGTACTGCGGCTTGTCCTCTCGACCACGTGCGGCATTCCGTGCCAACCGTGGGACATTCTGTGCAGTGCGGTCTTGGCTGGGGCGAAATCGTGACCCCGAGATGATCCAATTATTCCTGCAGCGCTTGAGGTAGCTGTGATGGTTTTGGCTGCCTCGAAGAAGTAGAGGGGATCGTTGCCGGTGAGCACGATAAAAGACGTCGTCAGGGTGGAGCACCTGAGCGGTTTCGTGATGGCTTGCAGTTCAGCTGTGAGGGTGCGGCGGGGGCGCACCGGCCGAAACGCCCTCAGTGCCAAACAATCCCGGTCAGTCGACCTGACTATTGGCAACTCGACCGTTATCTATTTGTGTCGGTTCCCGGCACACGCGCAGGCCATCAGGCCCCTACTCTATTGCTGTCATAGCGGCGGCAGGGTGGGATCAGCCGTGCTGCAGTCAGCCGGCGTCGAGCCAGGACGTGCGTAATGAACTCAGGACCAGCTATGTCGATCGGCGCCACCGCCGATCAGGATGGGCGCCGCCTCATGGATATCACGGCCCACAATCCTGACTTTCGCACGTGGGTGGCGCGAGTTAGTTCGGTTGCTGCCGCGTCGGCGTCGGTGGCAACTTTGGCGGTGGCCGCCGATGCGGGCCTTTCCGCACCGCTGTCGCTGGTACTCGGTGTCGTGCCCGCGGCATTGGCCTTGGAGAAGCTGTTCAAGTTTTCACAAAAGCCGGACTCGCACAGCGCGGCGGATGCGAACAAATCGGTCAAAAGGCTGCGCAATCACTATGTATCGCTTGCGAAGTCGTACTGCGTCGATGCTCCCAATATCGCACCGCATGTCACGATCGGACCCTGCCCTGTGCCTGTGGATGGCAGGGTCGATATCGAAAGCTCACTCGATCATGCAGATACCGTCACCGATGAATTCCTGGTTCCACACCTGTATCGGGACGACGTACTGTGCACGGTGTTGCTCGGCAACCCGGGTTCGGGTAAGAGCGTGCTGTCGCTCAAGCTGGCCGCGTTCATCGCGAACGACTATCTGGAGAGGGTGACGGCCCACGTTCCGCTGGTACTTCCCTTGCGGGACTGGACATCGGATGTGTCGTTGTCGGAGTGGGTCAGCGATCAAGCGTCCTATCTGTATGCGATTCCGCCATCGGTGACCCATCGTTGGCTCACCCGTGGCAGTCTCATCCTGTTTCTCGACGGGTATGACGAGGTCCGGCAGGATCGGCGAGGTCGGCTCCTGGACGAGATCAACCGATGGCACGCTGTGAACAGCGCCCGGATGGTCATCTCGTGCCGGTCCTCGGCGGCGGGTCTTCCCGCGCTGATATCCGCGATCCAGGTGGATCGGATCGCCAGGCTTCAGGCGTATCCCGAGACGCAGTTGATGGACTATCTGGAGTCTGCCATGGGGCAGATCCATGTCGCGAAGGATGCGCCGGCCTATCGTCCGGACGTGGACAAGTCGGTGCGGATACTGCGTGATCTTATGGAGGACGACAGTATTCGCGAAAACCTGATGTTGGGCTTGGTCGCCGCGTCCAGGGCCGAGACCGTGGGGACGAGATCGAGCGGTGCCCGCGAGAAGGACAGTCGTGATCCGGCAGCTCCGGCGCTTGCTCTGGGCAATCAGTTCTACGCGGCCGGAAATTACGGTGACGCGAAGATTGCCTACTTGACTGCGAGTCGTGTTCCGGATTCGAGCAAGCATTCGGTCTCGATCTTGTTGTACGGCATCTGCGAAGCTGTACTGGGCAACAAGGAAGCCGCGCGGCAGGCGGTTTACGATTATGTCGCAGCGAGTTCGGGGGATTCGATCACGCCGAGCGAGGCCGGAAACCGGGTTCATCTCGGTACATCGGACGAACGCCACGTTCTCGCTGCGATGGAATCTGGTATCAGTTATGACCTGTGTCAGGTGTGTAGCCGTTCAAGGTTGACACCGAGCAGGGTCGCGGTCGCACTGCAGGCGTTGCGTGATATCGGCGCAATCGATACGCCGCTCGAGAGGCTAGACGGAATCAGATATCGCCGTAGCGATGCATTCGCGGTGATCGGCGACTAGGCGGTTTCTTTACCTTGAATATCCCCTTGTGGGCGCTTGCTGCACTTATTGCGGTACTTTCGTCCCTTATGTTGAGAGCTGTTGGGAACGATAAGGCGTTGCGGTGGCAGGCATGGCTGCCATTCTCGTATGTCATTCTTTTCGATGCCATCGCCAGTACCGGCCTTCTTGCGGTGAACGCCGTTTTTCAACAGTTTCGCCATGGAGAACTGGGGGAGATGTCCGGTTTGGCGCCGACTCTTCTGCCGACTGTCTTGTGCGGGATTGCCGCGCCGGGGGTGTTGCGTGCGCAGACTCCCGACCGTTGGCGAGGATTTCTGGGTGGGCGTCGTCTCATGGGCCCGGTTCGCAAGCTGCAGCAGCAAGCAGAACGGGACGTGGAGGACATTTGCACAGCCGAGGAAACGATCTGGATCCGAGAAGAGATCGTCCAGGTGGCGTGTTTGAGCATCAGAGATCTGGGGGATTGGGCCGAGCGGTATGTGAAGCGCCGCTCGTTGCCTGAACTGTCGAAAACTCGTACCCGGCAAGCGACCATCAAGCAGATTCGGGACATCGTCGAGGACACCGCCCCCGATGATGTGCGTCGCATGACCATCGTGCAGGTTCTGCTGGACAATATGGGGCACCGGGCAGTCCGTCAGCTTTTCAAGTACGGGCGCCAGAAGGCGCCTGATGCGATCGTCCGACACCGTGGCAGACTGCACCGGTTGATGTGCGCAACGGTGTTCGCCGGGCGCGATGAGCTATCTATGCTGTGCCGCGATATCCGATTGACGGCCGGATACGAATCCGAGTTGCTGGACAACAGGATTCGGGTCTGTCGATCGGATCGGATGGTCGATGACGGTGTCCGGGATCTGGCTGGAGTCATCCGTGGTGAGCTGGGAGGCAGGGGGTCGGTAGAGGGCATCTACCAGGGTTGGATCGTCATTCGCCCCTCGCTGGGGCGGCGGGCAGGGTCCGCGGTGTTGCGGAATGCTCAGTGTTTCGCTCAGCTGATTCGCGACTGCGACTCGATCGGCAACCTGGTGGTGCAGCCCAATGGCGTTGTCCTGGATGACGGTTCGGGATTATTCGCGACCTCGACGCTGCTTGCCGTACCGATCGATGCGCCCAGGACCAGTAGTAGCCATTGCGGGGATGCTTTTGCCGGGCGCGGAGCATGGCTGGCGATCGATATCGGTTTCGACACCGACATCGCGGACGCGCGTGCCTACAAGCGTCACTTCTATGCCGGTGCTGGGGTGTTGTTATATCTGCTGATTGATGTGAGCAAGGGCCAGTTGCGGATACATTCGGGACTGAAGGACGGCAGCTATCAGCATGTGGAGATCATCGATTTCGGAGCCAAACTGACGTTGCCGGCTCCTCTCGATGTCGTGCTGGACACCAGCGCGTTGCGCAAGCCGCGGTTCCTCAAGCTGGTGCGCCGCCGCTGACCGCGGGCCTCGCCAGGCGCAACCACCACCTGAAGGTTGTGCTCTTCGCGAGGCTCGGCCTCAGCGTGCTGTGCGTGGCCATCGTCTTAGCTCTCGCACAATCAGTAGATGGGTCTAATCACCACCGCGAGGTAGTTCGGTATCAGGTCAGTTCAAGGAGATTCAGCAACTCCACGCCATGGGTGGCCAGGGTGGTGCGGCCGCTGCGGCCTCGGTCTATGACGCAGAGGGCGTGGGTGATGGTGGCGCCGAGGGGGCGGAGGTCGGCTGCGGAGAGGGCGATTTGGCCGCCGGTGTTTACTACGGCGTCGATGATCAGGACGTGTTTGGCGGTGATGTCGGCGCCCTCGGCCAGTCGGCAGGTTCCGTGGATCTTGGCCTTCTTACGAATGAAGGCGATGGGGAGGCCGGTGTGGAGGGAGAGGGCGGTTGCGACGGGGACGCCGCCGAGTTCCAGGCCGGCTAGGACCTCGGTGGTCGGGGGGATGAGGGGGACCATGGCGCGGGCGGCGGCGTCGAGGAGGGCGGGGTCGGCTGCGAAGCGGTATTCGTCCAGGAACTGGGTGGCGGTCTCGCCGGATCGCAGGAGGAACTCGCCGGTCAGATGGGCCGCCTGACGGATCCGGGCCGAGAGGTCGTCGTCGGCCGCGGGGCGGGGGAGGGAGGCGTGGAGATCGCGCATCCTCAGAGGGTAGGGGGCGCTGTTTGCGTCTGTGTGGCGCCGAGCGCTCGTCCAGATTGCGTGGCAGCTGATCAGCGATGCGCTGCAATGGAATTCACGACGCTGCGGTCGCGGAGTACCCGCGACCGCAGTGGTCATGGCGTGCCGGGTGTGACGATCAGAAGGAGCCGGTGCTGGGCTTGGGGGGCGTTGTGGTGGTGGTCGTGACGTCGGCGACCGTGACCGCCTGGGTCGTGGTGGAGCCGGCGACGCCGGTGCGCCCGGAGAAGGTGGCGGTGATGTTGTAGGTGCCCGCGGCGCCTGGAGTCCAGCCGATCGAGGCGGTGCCGTTCGCGGCGACGGGGATGCTGCCGAGAACCTGGTCACCTGCCTTGAACTCGATGGTGCCGCCCGCTGCCGCCGGAGAGACGCTCGCCTGCAGGGTGGTGGCGGTGTTGACCTGGAGGCCGCTCACGGGGGCGAGCGTGGTGGTCGAGACGGCGTCGCTGGACACGGTGATGGCCGGGCCCTTATCGGTGTAGTTGCCGGCGCCGAGGGAGCCGTTGTAGCTCATGGAGGTCGGCAGCGGGGTGTCGCGGGCGCAGTTGACGCCCACCGTGTACTGCACCGAGAAGGTCTGGGACTTGGGTGAGATGTTCGGGTACACAGGGTATTTGATGACGCTGAAGGAGGCGCTGGCCGTGCCCGCGGCCGAGGTGTCGAGCGAGACCTGATCGCCGCCCATCGTGGCCGAGCCCGCGACCGGAGTCAGGCAGGTGGGGTGCGCGTCCGCGATCGAGTAGATGTACTCCACCGGAATGCCGGTCCGCTCGAACATCGTCGTGACGGTGATGGTCTCGCCGGCGATCGGGGTGGTGTCCGAGACCGTTCGGGTGAACTTGCTGCTCCCGTCGGTCCAGGTGACCGTTCCCGATGCGGCCACGGCCGTGCCGGGGATCATCGTCACCGCGAGACCGCCCGCTACCGCGATCGCGGCCACCGCACCGGCTGCCCGCCGCGTATTGCTGTCCATCATTTGCATCTCCCACAGACCTCGGATGTCCCTTGACACGGTCGTCGAAGGGTTTCCGCACCCGAGTTCGGCGTGATTACATCACGGTGAACTGGTCGGCGGACCAGAATCTGAAATGATTGTGATTCAGTTTCTGTGAGTGCCGCCGACCACCGCCGGAGTCAGCTGGTTGATCTTGTTGTGCCGGGGGCGGCGAAGGATTGGCGGTCGCCGGTCCAGGCCTCGGGGGAGACGAGCATTTCCAGGTCTTCGAGGTCGGCGGGGGACAACGCGACGTCGGCGGCGGCAGCGTTTTCCAGGATTCGGGTGGGGCGGCGGGTGCCGGGGATGGGGACTACGTCGGGGCCCTGGGCCAGGAGCCAGGCCAGGGCCAGTTGGCCGGCGGTGATATCGAGGCGGGTGGCCAGGTCGCGGAGGGCGGCTACCTGGGTGAGGTTGTTTTCCAGGTGGTCGCCCTGGAAGCGAGGGTCGTTGCGGCGGAAGTCGCTGTTGGCCACGGTGGTTGGGTCCAGGGTGGCGGTGAGCAGACCGCGGCCGAGCGGGCTGTAGGGGACGAGGCCGATGCCGAGTTTCCGGGCGGTGGGGACGATGTCGTGTTCGGGCTCTCGCCAGAGCATCGACCATTCGAATTGGACTGCGGCAATGGGGTGGACGTCGGCGGCCTCGGCCAGCTGCGCCGGGGTGGCTTCGGAGATGCCCAGGTGGCGGACTTTGCCGGCGGCTACCAATTCGGCCATGGCGCCGATGGTTTCGGCGACCGGTACCTCGGGGTCGATGCGATGCAGGTAGTAGAGGTCGATGACGTCGCGGTCGAGTCGCTGCAGTGATGCGTCGCAGTATTCGCGGACGTGGGCTGGGTTGCCGTCCAGGCGGACACCGGAATCGGTGCGGACGATGCCGAATTTTGTTGCTACTCGGACCTGTTCGCCCGCATCTCGCAGGGCGCGGGCCAGGAGGCGCTCATTGTGGCCGCTGCCGTAGCTCATGGCGGTGTCGAAAAGGGTTACGCCGGCGTCGATCGCGGTGTGGATCGCGGTGATCGACTCGTCGTCATCGGTCGCGCCGTAGCCCTGGGAGAAGCCCATGCATCCCAAACCGATTGCGGAAGTGGTCAATTCGCTGCCGAGCTGATGCTGCTGCATGCCCCCATCGTGCTGACGAGGTGAGGATCGCACAAATAGGAATTCCGATGGGTGCCATCGGCGCGTCAATGGGTTACCTGGTGGCGGCGAGGTGTTCGCCGTAGAAGAGCATGAGGCCGACACCGGCGGCAATGCCGCCCAACAGCCAGAAGCGGATGATGACGGCTGTTTCCGGCCAGGTGCTCAGTTCGAAATGGTGGTGGAAGGGGGCCATCTTGAACAGGCGGGTGCGGTTGGCCTTGAAGACCGCGATCTGGAGAGCGACGGAGAGAATTTCCGCGACGAACAGAGCGCCGATGACCGTCATGAGAAGTTCGGTGCGGGTGGTGATGGAAATGCCGGCGATGAGGCCGCCCAGGGCGAGGGAACCGGTATCGCCCATGAAGATCTTGGCGGGGGCCGCATTCCACCACAGGAAGCCGATACAGGCCGCGGCGCCGGAGGCGCACACCAGGGACAGGTCGAGCGGATCGCGGACCGTGTAGCAGCCGACGCCGGGCTTGATCGAGCAGGCATTGGTGTACTGCCAGATGGTGACGATGACGTACGCGCCCAGTGCCAGCGCCATCGATCCGGCAGCCAGGCCGTCGAGGCCGTCGGTGATATTGACCGCGTTCGACCAGGCGATCACGAGGAAGACCACGAGCACCAGGAACACGATGATGCCGAAGGACAGGAACGGATAGTCGCGGACGTACGACAGGTGCCGGCTCGCCGGGGTCAGGCCCGAATTGCTGGGAAAACGCAGCGCCAGGACGCCGAAGACGATGGCGGCGGTGAGCTGTCCGAGGTACTTGCCCTTGGCGGTCAGGCCCAGATTGCGGTGTTTGTACAGCTTGATGAAGTCGTCGAGGAAGCCGACCACGCCGAGTGCCGTCGCCAGGCCGAGGACGAGCAACCCGGAGGCGGTCAAACCCTCTGAGTCATAACGAATTCCGATCAGATGCGAGCCCAGATAACCGGCCCACATGCCGATGATGATGGCGATGCCGCCCATCGTCGGCGTACCGCGCTTGGCCTGATGACTGGCCGGACCGTCGGACCGGATCTCCTGCCCGACATTCCTTTTCGCGAACAGCTTGATCAACAGCGGTGTCAGTGTGATCGACACCGCCAATGCGATCAGGACCGCGAAAAAGATCTGCCTCATCTACCCACCTCGTGCCGCGAACAATTGCTCTGACGCTATCCGCAGCCCCCGAGGTGGTTCACAGGTGGGTTCGGCTCACCGAGATGCGGGCCTCAGAGCACGGCCTGCGTCTGCGTGACCTTGGCGACCAGTTTGCCCGCATCATCCCGAATCTCGGTCTCGATGACAATGAAACTGCGCCCGGCGTGCAGCGGCCGCGCGGTGGCGGTGGCGTACCCCGAGCGCACACCGCGCAGGAAATTGGTCTTGGACTCGACGGTCGTGGTGCCCTGTTTGCCCTCCGGCAGATTCAGGAAGGCACAGACCGCGCCGGTGGAATCCGCGAGCGCCATCAGCGCGCCGCCGTGCATGCCGCCACCGAGGGTGCACAGGGATTCGTCCCAGGCCAGGCGGCTGCGGACCTGCTCGGGTCCGTGCTCGAGCACCTCGATGCCGAGACGATCGGCGAACGGCATGGTGCTGAAGAGTTGGGTTCCGATCGGATCCAGTGCTGTTTCGGTCATGGGTTCGACTCTGCCGCATGAGGTGCCGCGCCGCGATTACCCCGGGGGTAATGCCGGGGCGGAGACCGGCGGCAGCGGGTAGGAGGCCGCACCGCGCAGAGGTCCGACGCGGCGAGTATCGGAGTGGTCGGCGATTCTGCGAGACTCGCCGGGTGCGGGTAGAGGTGCTGGGGCCGGTTCAGGCGTCGACGGATACGGGGGCGCCGATCGAGATCGGCGGGGTCAGGGTGCGCATGCTGCTGGCCCGGCTCGCGCTCGAGGCGGGCGGGACGGTGTCGGCGGCGGCGCTGATCGACGGGCTGTGGGGCGAGGAGCCGCCCGGTGACGCGCCCGGTGCGCTGCAGGCCCTGGTATCGCGGTTGCGGCGCGCCCTGCGCGAGGCGGGGACGGTGGAGCTCACGGCCGGTGGGTATCGGCTGCCCGGGGTCGTGGTGGATTCCGAGCGGTTCGAGGAGCTGGTCAAGCGGGGGCGGCGGGAGTTGGCGGCCGGGCGGGCGGAGTATGCGGCCGGGCTGCTCGGCGAGGCGCTGGAATTGTGGCGGGGACCGGTGCTCGGGGATGTGCGGGATGCGCCGTTCGTGCAGGTTGTCGCGGCTCGGCTGGACGATTTGCGGGCGGCGGCCGTGGAGGACCGGTTCGCGGCCGAACTCCAATTAGGGCGCTACGCAGACATTCTCGCGGATCTGGAGGTCGCCGGGGCCGAACATCCGCTGAGTGAGCGGCTGGCGGCGCTGCGCATGCGGGCGCTGGCCGCGGCCGGGCGGCAATCCGATGCGCTGGCGGTGTACGAGGGCATGCGGGAGCGGCTGGGCGATGAGCTCGGCATCGACCCGTCGGCGGAATTGCGGGACACCCATCTCGCGCTCTTGCGCGGCGAGCTCGAAAGCCACACTGCGCGAAGGGAACCCGTCGGCAGCACGCTTCCGGCGCGACTGACGAGTTTTGTCGGCCGGGACAGTGAGCTGGAAGGGCTCGCGAAGCTGCTCGCGGCCTCCCGGCTGGTCACTGTGGTCGGGCCGGGCGGGGCCGGGAAGACCCGGCTTTCGCTGGAGGCCATGTCCCGATATCAGGGCGGCCCGGTGTTTTTCGTGCCTCTTGCCGAGATCGGTGCGCCCGATCAGCTCGCCGATGCGGTCGCCGGTGCGCTCGAGAATGCCGATGGACTGCCCGCGGACAAGACCGCACGGCTGGCCGAATTGCTGGATGTCGGTGCGGCGGTGCTGGTTCTGGACAATTGTGAACACCTGATCGGCGCCGCCGCCGAGCTTGCCGAGCATCTGCTGGATCGACTGCCGCAGTTGCGAATCCTGGCCACCAGCCGGGAACCGCTGACGATCATCGGCGAGGCGCTGTGTCATCTCGGTCCGCTGGATCTCCCGTCCGAGTCGACGGAACCTGCTGCGGCGCAGCGCTCTCCGGCGGTACGGCTGTTCCTCGACCGGGCCGCGGCCGTCCGCCCGGGCTTCACTCTCGACGAGCACACCACCGCGCCCGTCGTGGCGATCTGCCGCAAGCTCGACGGCATCCCGCTGGCCCTGGAACTGGCCGCCGCCAAACTGCGATCCATGAGCGTCGACCAGATCGCCCGCCGCCTCGACGACCGCTTCCGCCTGCTCACCTCGGGCAGCCGCACCGCGCTGCCCCGCCAGCGCACCCTGCTCGCCCTGGTCGAATGGAGCTGGGATCTGCTCGAAGACGCCGAGCGCATCCTGGCCCGCAGACTCTCCCTCTTCCCCGGCGGCGCGACAGTCGAAGCGCTGGAAGCGATCTGCGCCGACCAGACCCTCCCCGCCGACGACATCCTCTACATCCTGGGCGCCCTGGTCGAGAAGTCCCTCGTGCAATCCTCCGGCGGCGACCAGCCCCGCTACCGCATGCTGGAAACCATCCGCGCCTACGCCGCCGCCCAACTCACCAACTCCGCCGACAACCTGACCCCACCCTTCGCCCACTACTACCTCACCCTCGCCGAACAGCAGGAACCCCTCCTCCGCACCGGCGAACAACTCAGCGCCATAGCCGTTTTCGACGCCGAACACGCCAATATGGCCGCCGCCCTCCGCACCGCCTCCACCGATCATGGTGACCTGCTGGTGGGGCAGCCCGCCGGGCAGCCGGAGTTGGCTTCGCGGTTTGCGCGGGCGATGTTCTGGTACTGGGGGATTCGGGGGATGAGTAGTCAGTTCGAGAGTGCGATTGCCGGGGTGCTGCGGTTCGGGGCGGCGTTGCCGGCGGAGGTGCGGGCGGCGTTCGGGGTTATTCAGTTGATGGCCGGGGGGCCGGGGGATGAATCCGGTTCTGTGCGTGGGTTGGTCGAGGATTGTGTGCGCACGGGGGCGCCGGCGTTTCATCCGGGATTGCCGCTGTGGACTTCGCTGGTGGCGTTTCAGGCAGGCGAGGAGGAGGTGGGGGAGCGGCTGCTGGAAGAGGCGCTGGAGTCGCCGGATCCATGGTTGCGGGCGAGTGCGCATTTGGCGCGGGATCTGGCGTTCACCGGGCGGGGGGAGTTGGCCGCGGGGGCGGTGGAGCGGCGGGAAGCGCTGCGCGACTTCGAGATTGCCGGGGATCGGTGGGGGCTGGGGATGGCCTTGCTGGCGGTCGGGCGGGATCACTCGCTGCGGGGCGCGCATCAGGAGGCGATGGCGGCCTTCGGGCGGGCGGTGGTCATCGCGTCCGAGCTCGGCATGGAGGACGATGTCTTCATCGCGCGCACCGAACTGGCGCGCGAGCGCATGCGCAGCGGTGATCTGCCGGAAGCCGAACGCGATATCCAGGTGGCGCAGCGGCAGGCCGAGGAACTGGGCTACTCCCGCATGGCCGCGGTCATGGGCTTCAGCCTGGCCGAATTGCACCGGCGTGCAGGCGATATCGCGCAAGCCGACCGAGACCTGGACCAGCTCGAGCAGCGCATCCGCCGACTGCCGTTCCCGGAGGGCCTGGCCGCACACCGAATCGCGGTCGCCCGCATGGCCAACCGGCTCGCAGAGGGTGCAGCCGCCCAGGCCCGGACCCTGCTGCCCGAAATCATCGAAAGCTCATTCGTCAACGGAGACGTCGCGGCCGTCACCCAGGCCGTAGCCAACACAACGGAACTGCTGGCGAAACTCCAACTCCTGGAGAACGATCCGCCGTCCGCAGCCGCCACACTGGGCATGACCGAGGCAATCCGAGGCGCATTCGACAACGGCGAACCAGAACTGCGCACACTCATCACCGAACTCGTAAACCGCCTCGGCGACGAGCCCTTCCACGCGGCCTACCTCCAAGGATCCCACCTCCCCCGAGACCGAGCCCTCCACCAACTCCGCTCCGAAACCACCCCCCGCCCCTGACCCCTCCACCGCGAGCACTCCGGCCGAATCCTCCCCCACCCGCCGATCGATAGCGCGTCGCACTCCCACGCCAAACGCCGAGAGGGCTCTCACGGTGGGGAGTTTCGGCGTGTCCCCACCGTGAGAGCCCTCTCGGTGATTGTCAGGCGCGGGTGAAGAGGCGGCCGGCGAGGTCGAGGCCGGTGATGGCGCCGGAGGCGTCGCGGCTGAAGTAGCCGCGCTGGCCCTTGAAGGAGCCCTCGGTGATGATGTACTCGTCGGTGTTGCCGGGGAGCATGCCGAAGGGGAACGCGGGATGGTCCTGGGGGAGTTCGGTTTCCGAGGCGGCGCGGATCTCGGGGCGGATGCGGCATTCCAGGGACAGGCCCTCGGCGCCGGCGAGGACGGTCATGGTCATGGCGTCGATCTCGTAGGTGCCGACCAGCTCCTCGGCGCGGGATGCGTTGTAGGCCAAAGGTTCCGGATCCTTGTCGATGACGCCCAGGTAGTGCTCCAGCGCCCAGCGCACAATGGCCTGGTTGGACGGAATGCCGTCGGGGCTGGCATTGGACATGATCGAGATGGCGAAATTGCGCTCGGGGACCAGCAGCAGTTCGGAGAACTGGCCGAAGCCTGATCCGCCGTGCCCGACGGTGCGCACACCGTCGACGTCGCGCAGGAACCAGCACAGCCCGAGGGCGTCGCCGAGGGTGCTCGCCTTCATCTCGATGGTCGGCTGCTTCATGAGGTTGAGCAGTTCGGCGGGCAGCACGGTCTCACCGTTCGCGGCGGCGCCGAGATGGAAACGGGCCCAGCGCAATTGCTCCACGACCGAGGAGGAGAGGCCGCCGCCGGGGTTGTTGGCGCGGGTCCCGTTCCAGGATCGCTGCACCGACAGCGCGCCGTCCTCACCGCGCTCGTGCCCGGCGGCGAACCGCCGCGTCATGATCTCGTTGCGGGAGTAGCTGCTGGTGGACAGGTCGAGCGGGCGCAGGATGCGCGTGGTGACGGCCTGTTCGAAGGTCTGGCCGGTGATCTTCTCGATGACCCGGCCGAGCAGATTGAAGCCCGCCTGGCTGTAGGAGGACCGCGCGCCGGGAGCGGCGATGAGCGGGATCTCGGCGAGCTGTGCCACGAACTCGGCCAGCGCGTCATCGCCCTCGCCGGTGTCGTTGATGAGGTTCCAATCCAGCCCGGCGGAGTGGTTGAGCAGCTGCTTCACCGTAATGGCCGCCGCGACCTCCGCATCGATGAGGCGCAGCTCCGGCACATACCGCTGGACCGGCGCGTCCAGGTCGAGCTTGCCCTCGGCGACCAGCTGCATGAGCACGGTGGCGGTGAAGCTCTTGCTGATCGAGCCGATGGTGAAGAGCGTGTCCGGATCGACGGGCAGCGGGTTCTCGATGCTGGTCACGCCGTGCGAGGCGAAGATCTCGCGGCCGTCGACCCAGATGCCGACGGTGACGCCCGGGATTCCGAATTCGGTGGCGGTGGCTTCGACGATCTCCGACAGCGCGATATCCGACGACGCTTCGATGTTCGACAGTGCGATGTTCGACATTGCAGTACCTCTCCTGTGCTCGGTGTGCGGCTCTCGTTTTCGGCCGCTCATCCGGTCTGAAACCAGATTGCCGAGCGCCGCTGACAGCAGGCCGACAGTGCGCCGACAGCGCGGACAGGCCCGCTGACAACACCGATCGGCGGGGTATCGGCGCTGGTCGGAGGCTTCTCTCAGGACCCATTCAGGAGGGAGCTAGCAAACGCTCAGTGAACTAGGGCAGTGTGAAAATCTGCCGATCAGAATTAGTCATCTACTGAGGAGATACCCGGCGTGCGATTGTCGAAGACCTGGGGCAGCGTGGTTCTCGCGTTGACCGCAACCATCCTGCTACCAGTCGCCGCGGGTACTGCCTCCGCAGCATCCGGAGTTGCCCTGCGCGCCGGCGGCACCTCGACGGACGGTTCGCACATCGCCTCCAGCGAACCGACCGACGCCCGCACGGTGAAGCTGCAGGTCTACTCGGCTGCCATGGACAAGAACATCGAGGTCGATGTGCAGCGCCCGGCCGACACCTCCGCGCCGAGCCCGGTGCTCTACCTTCTCAATGGCGCGGGCGGCGGCACGGATTCCGCCACCTGGCAGCGGCAGACCGACGCGCTGAACTTCCTCTCGGACAAGAACGTGAATGTGGTGCAGCCGGTCGGCGGCGGATTCAGCTACTACACCGACTGGCGCGACGCGGATCCCACGCTGGGCGTGAACAAGTGGAAAACCTTCCTCACCCAGGAGTTGCCCCCGCTCGTCGACAAGGCGCTGAACACCAACGGCCGCAATGCGATTGCCGGGCTGTCCATGGCGGGCACCTCGGTGCTGCAGTTGGGGATCGCCGCGCCGGGGCTCTACCAGTCGGTGGCCTCCTACAGCGGCTGCGCGCAGATCAGTGATCCGGTGGGCTACAACGCCGTGAATCTGGTGGTCGCGGCCGGCGGGGGCAATACCGCGAACATGTATGGGCCCAAGGGTGATCCGATGTGGGCGGCCAACGATCCGTACGTGCACGCCGACCAGTTGCGCGGCATGAATCTCTACATCTCCAGCGGCTCCGGCCTGCCCGGGCCGTGGGACACGCTGAACGGTCCGCACACCCTGCCGGGTGTCGGCGGAGTGGTGAATCAGACCACCCTCGGCGGCGCGCTGGAGGCCGCCACCAACTACTGCTCGCACAATCTGCAGGCCAAGCTGGGTCAGCTGGGCATTCCCGCCACCTTCAACTTCACGCCGACCGGCACCCACTCCTGGGGCTACTGGCAGGATGATCTGAAGAATTCGTGGCCGGTGCTCGCGGCCGGACTGGGTTTGCCCGCCAACTGAATTCGGGGTTCAGCGGTGCGGCCACGGTCGGTGGGGATGCCGACCGCGGCCGCGCCTTTCGCTATGCGGTGAGTTCGAAACTCGGGTAGCCGTTGTCGCGTTCCTCGTCGCAGAAGCGGCGGTAATTGCCGAAACCACCGATGTAGGGCATGAATACGCGCTTCTTGCCCTCGATGTTCGCGCCCATGTACCAGGAGTTCGCCTTGACGAACAGGGTGCCCTCGGCGACCTCCATGAGGTGATCGGTCCACTTGGCCGCGGCCTCCTCGCGAGCCTCGACCTGCCGAATGCCCTGTGCGCGGCAGTGTTCGATGAGGTCGATCACCCAATCGAGCTGCTGCTCGGAATGCAGGACCATATTCGCCATCACCGACGGGGTTCCGACGCTGTTGATACTGAACATGTTCGGGAATCCGTGGACGCCGAAGCCCAGGTAGGTGACCGGACCGTCGGCCCAGGTGTCGCGCAGCCGCGATTCGCGCGCACCCTGGATATCGATGCGCAGCAGCGCACCGGTCATGGCGTCGAATCCGGTTGCGTAGACCAGGGTGTCGATCTCGATGAACTTGTCCGCGGTGCGGATCCCGGTGGGGGTGATCTCCTCGATGGGCTCACGGCGCAGGTTCACCAGCGTGACATTCGGCCGGTTGAACATCTCGTAGTAGCCGGAGTCGGTGCAGATGCGCTTGGTGCCGATCGGATGATCGGTGGCGATCAGATCATCGGCCACCACCGGATCGTCGATCTTGGCGCGGATCTTCGCCACGGCGAAATCGCGCACCAGATCATTGGCGGCCATATCACTGTTCTGATCGGGGAAGACCTTGTTGAACAGCACGCCGCCGCCGTTCCAGCGGTCCTCCATGGCCTGCTCGCGCTCCTGCGCGCTCAACTCCAGCGCCTTGGTCTGCAGGCTGGGGTGCGGGGTGGCGGCGGGAGCGTAGTAGGACTTGGCGCGCCGCTGCGGGTAGGTGGCGCGAATCTGCTCCTGCTCCTCGGCGGTCCACGGCCGGTTCGGCACGGGCACACTGAAATTGGCGGAGCGCTGGAAGACGGTCAGCGCCTCGGCCTGCCGGGCGATGATCGGCGAGACCTGGATGCCGGAGGAGCCGGTGCCGATGACACCGACCCGCTTCCCGGCCAGGGACGCGCCCTCCTCGGGCCAGCGGGCGGTGAAAAGCTCCTCGCCCGCAAAGGTTTCCACGCCCGGAATATTCGGCTTGATCGGCGCGGACAGGCAGCCGGTGGCGAAAACCACGAAGCGGGAGCGGAATTCGTCACCGGCGGCGGAATGCACAGTCCAGGTCGAGGATTCGTCATCGAAGTGCGCTGCCGTCACCGACTGGTTGAAGCGGTAACGCGGCCGCAGTTCGAATCGGTCCGCGACGTGATTGATGTACGCGAGGATCTCCGGCTGCGCCGCGAAACGCTCGGTCCACGTCCAGCTCTGCTGCAGCTCCTCGTCGAACGAGTACGAGTAGTCCACGCTCTCCACATCGCAGCGAGCGCCCGGATAGCGGTTCCAGAACCAGGTGCCGCCGACATCCTCGCCCGCCTCCAGGCCGAGCACGTTCAGACCGGCCCGGGCCGCCTGATGGACGCCGTAGAGTCCGGCGAATCCGGCGCCGATGATGATCACATCGTATTGACTGGCCTGCTCGGCGCTGGCAAACATGCGTGCCCTCTCGACTCGTCCACAACTATTTCGAATAGGCATATCGTCGGGCCGACAGCGGCTGGTCGCGACCCCTCGTCCCACTGACCAGGAGCCGCGGTCCGGCGATCGAGGCCGCAGCGAGCGGACGCTGCCGGCGAACGGCTGCTCGGACGGGCGGTTATTCGCCGGACAGATCGGACAGTGTCGGCTCGATCGCCCTATTCGTGGGCGGGTTCGCCGGTGACGATGTGATCGGCGTGGTTGAGGCCCTCGCGGATCAGGCGGGAGAGGTGGCCGTCGCGGATGCTGTAGATGATGCGGCGGCCGTCGCGGCGGGTGTCGACCAGGCCGGTGAAGCGGAGTTTGGCCAGGTGCTGGCTGACCGCCGTGCGGGAGGCGCCGCAAGCCTCGGTGAGGGCGGTGACGTCGGCTTCGGCATTGGCGAGGATCCAGAGGATATGCAGGCGGGTGGGATCCGACAGCATGCGGAACGTCGCGGTGGCGGCATCGAGGCGCGCCGGATCCGGTTCTACGGGGTGGGCGAGGCTGGAACGCGCGGCGGGCAATGCCTGTGCGTCGCGCTTGCTCGCCATCGCTCACCTTTCCGCCGCTACCGCCTCACTGTCCGCGGGCGCGGACACGGGCCACATGCGGACAGCCGTAGTAGCAGCCAGTGTAGCGATCACCGCCAGCACCACCGCCGTGATCGGCAGGCCCGCCAGCGCGCCGAGGGTGCCCGCGACGGGATAGGTCAGGAGGTAGCAGGCGTGCGAGAGCGAGAACTGCGCGGTGAAAACGGCTGTGCGGGAATCGGAATCCGACTGGGCGCGCAGCAGCCGGGCCGAGGGCGTATTGATCATGGAGGTGCCCGCGCCCAGCACCGCCCAGGTCACCGCCAGTAGGCAGGCGCCGGCGACCGGGCCGAGCAGGGGAATCACCGCCGCGGCGACCAACCCGGCGGGGAGAATGCGGCATCCGGTCATCATGACCTGGCGATCCGGGATATCCGCGAGCACGCGGGGCAGTGCCAGCGCCACCACCATGGAACCGAATCCGAAGCAGCCCAGGGCGAGTGCCACCCCGGTATTCGAGCCGTCGAGCCGATCACGCACGTACACAACGGTATTCACGACGACCAGCGAAGTCGCCGCGGCCACTGCGAGATTCATGGCGAGCAGGCCGCGCAGGACGGGGCGATCCAGCATGATCCGGGCGCCGCCGGTGATCCGCTCCCACAGCGGCTCGGGCCGGTCCGAGGTGAGCCGGGGGAGTCGCGTGGTGAGCACCAGCACGGCCGAGGCCACGAAACCCGCGGCGGTGCCGACGAACAGCAGGTGATAGCTGATGACCGTCAGCGCGGCGGCCGCCAGAATCGGGCTCAGCAGCGATTCCAGATCGTAGGCCAGGCGGGACAGGGACAGGGCGCGGGTGTACTGCTCCTCCTCCGGCAGCACCGAGGGGATCACCGATTGGAAGGCCGGGGTGAATGTCGCCGACGCCGATTGCAGCAGCGCGATGAGGACATAGATCTGCCAGGTCTGTGTCACCCACGGCAGCACCAGCGCGATCGCCACCCGCGTCACATCCGCGGACACCAGCAGCGTGGTGCGCGGCACTCGCTCGGTGAGCGCCGAAATCACCGGCGCCACAGCCACATACGCCACCATCTTGACCGCCAGCGCGGTACCGAGCACCGCGCCCGCATGGGCTCCGGCCAAGTCGTATGCCAGCAGGCCCAGTGCCACCGTGAGCAGGCCGGTACCGATCAGCGCGACCACCTGGGCGGTGAACAATCGCCGGAACTGGGTATGGCGTAGGACGTCGAGCACGACCCCACTATATGACAATAGGTGCGCAGTTGTGCACATGTTGTCGGTTATCCGCCAGTGGGCGACTATTCTCGCCCCATGGTGAGGAATTTCGCGGTCTGCTCCGTGGCCGCGGTTTCGACACTGCTCATTTCCGGCTGCTCATCGCACCCGGCCGACGTGCCCGCACCCACGGTCGAGACGACCGCATCGGTGCCGGAGACCGCATCCGCCCCGCCGACGGAAGCGCCGCCCGAACCCGCCTCGGAACTGCCGCCCTGCGGCGATATCGGTACCGCCGCAATGCCTGCCGACTGCCAGCTGCAATCCCGCGATCCCGCCGGCGTCACCTTCGAAATCCGGCACACCGGCAGTCCGGCGCACCTCGTCACCACCGTCACCCTGCTCGACTCCGCCGGTGCGTTCGTGCAGACCCTGGTCGAACCCGAAGCCGATGCCCCCGGCGCGGTACCGAAATTGCGTGATCTCGACGGCAACGGCCGCGACGAACTCGTCATTCCGATCTTCCTGGCCACCGCCAATGTGCGCTACGCCGTCTACCACGCCAATGGGGACTCCCTCGAGTACCACCGCGCCGGTGAGCTCGCCGGAATCGGCATAGACACCTCGGCCACGGGCTACGTCGTGGTCTCGGCCCGCGCCGAATATGCCAGCTGGGACGTGGAATTCTGGAAATTCGCCGCCGACGACCTCAGCCCCATCGTCACCGCCCAGGTCCGCCCGATCGACGACGGCAATGGCAAAGTAGCCGGAACCACCTGCGCCGTAATAGATTCCGGCGGCCTGGCCAGCACCGGCCTGACCCCCACCCAAGCCGACACCCAGTTCTGCGCCGAACCCGCAGTAGTCCGAGTGAGCCGCAACTGACTACCGCCGCGCAACCGACCGCCGCGCCGAAACTGACTGCCACGCGATAGCTGGCTTCTGCGCCAGAACAGCCGTCGCGCGCCGGAGCCGACCATCGTGCCGGAACCAGCTGCTGCAGCGGGTGATCCGCGCCCTGGTGCGGGAATCCGGGGATTCTCCGGGGGATTCCGGATACCGCCGGCGGTGCCGCGCGCCGAAGATTGAGTCAGGTCGCCGATCCGGCCCGCTGCACCACAGCACTCCGGATCGGCTCCGCCTCGCCATCGGCGTCGAGGCGGAGCGCAGTGTCGCGCACCGCCCGAAACGTGCCGTCAGATGCGGGCGCCCTTGGCGCGATTGCAGGCGCGGCAGAGGATTTGGAGGTTGGTGGCACTGGTGGCTCCGCCGCGGCTGAGCGGGATTATGTGGTCGAATTCCAGGTAGTGGCTGTCGCCGCATTCCACGCATTTGCCGCCGTCGCGCTGCCACACCTGCGCTTTGATGTCCTGGCCGATGGTGCGGGTGTCGCGGCGGCCGGGCGTGAGTGCGAGGCGTTTGGCGACCCGTAGTGCGCCCTCCATGGTGGCGGCCACGTGATCGGGATCGGCGACCTCGAAGATCGCGCCGCCGCGTGCCGAGGTGGCGGCGACCTCTACGCGGCCGCTCTCCGCGATCACCGAAACAACACGCGTCCAAGGCATTTCGGTGCCGGTGTCCGGGCCGGTGAAGCGGAGCTTCTTATTGCTGCAGATCAGGCGGCCCTCGGTGAGCTTCGGACCGCGCGAGAGCTGGCGGATATGGATGGCGGCGACATTCAGGTGCAGCTGTTCAGCGGGATCCAAATGCAGGCCTGCCGCGCCGAGCACCGGCAGTTCGCCCGCGCGCAGGCGCGTGAGCATGCGGCCGCGCTGCATACGGCGGTGCAGATCCTCGATGAGCGGGCCGTCCAGCGTCAGCGCGGTGACGGCCGCGTCGAAGGCGTCCATCTCCTGCTCGTCGATGCTGCCGTCCGCGAAAGCGAAGGCCACCAGGCGCTCCACGTGATCGTGCGCGACCGGCCGCAGCGCCGCCCGCGCCGGGTTCGCATCGATTCGCTGATAGCGCAGCCCGGCCCACAGCGCCTCCCAGTCAGCACCCTTCGGGCCGGTGGAACGCAGCACCCGCTCGGCCCGGCCGCGCCAGGACGCCAGATACTGCTCGACCTGATCCGTGCAATCCCGGCAGAGCGCCGCTCCGCCGAATACCCGCCACCGCCGCGCTCGCCCGCAACGCGGGCAATGGCGCGCATCGGCGATCAGCTGCGAGCGCGTGGCCGCGGTCCACTCCGCACCGTCCCACCAGCGCAGCACCCCCGCACCCTCCGGGTCCGGATGCCAGTCCGCTCGTTCCGGATCCGGCGGCAATCGCGGGGGCTCGGGCTGGACCTCACGCTCGATCGTGAAACTCCGACGCTGTCCGTTCGTACCTGACTGTTGCCGATCCGGTTCGGTTGCCGGTGCGGGCTCGCCGGGGTCGTCGACACGTACGCCGAATTCGGTGACGACGCCGCTCAATCCGCTCGTCCAGCCCTGGCCGACGGCACGGAACTGCCAGTGCCCGTCGCTGCGGTAGAACTCGCCGAACATCATGGCCCGCACCGGTTCGGCGGCGATCTCGAACCAGGCGACCGGGCGGTTGTGGTCGAACACCGTGAGGATGAGCCCCGGGACCTCCGCGAAGGAGCTCGCCACCGAACCGGTGATCACAATGCGCTCGACCTCGGATTCGGTGCGCGGCAGCGAGACCGAGAGGCGCGCGGTGCCGGGTGCGGGCTCCGGATCCACCGTCACGGCCTGGGAGACGTGCCGGGGATTGTTGAAGAAGACGAAATCCCGGTCCGATCTGACCCGCCCGGCGTTCGACAGCAGCAAGGCGTGCGCATCGACCTCGTGATCGGATTGCCACGAAAGGACAACCGTCAGAAGCGATGTCGGAACCGGCGCATGGCCACCCTCGGTGAGTTTCATTGTGATCGAACTATGCCACGCGGCTACGACACCCTCCGCAGCCCGCAAGACCACCCGGTCCGACACCTGATCCACGTCGTATCGAACCTCCAGCCGCGGTACCGAACCTGCGGCACAGTGGAATCATGACGACACCCAAGGACCCCGGCCGCCAACCACCGCGCGGCAAACCCCAGCCCCCGCGAGTCCCCACCGTCGGTGACGTACTCGCCGCCGCCCAGGCCGCCGTCGATGCCGCCCAGGCCGCCGCCGGCCAAGCCCTCGGCTCCGCCCAGGTCACCGCCACCCAGGCCTTCGACACCGCCGTCCGCCTCCCGCCGGCTTCCATCCAACTGGCCGCTCAGCTCCCCGACCTCATCGAAAACCTCACCACCGCAGTCGAACGCCTCAACTCCACCATCGACCGCCTCGACCGCACCCTGGCCCTCGCCGAACCCGCCTTCGTCGCCTACGACCGCCTCCTCACGCGCCTCGAATCCCTCACCGCCCTGGGCGAAGAAGCCCTCTCCCGCCTCGACAAACTCCCCGGCATCTCGCTCCTGACCCGCCTGGCAGGCGCCCGCGACACCCCCGAACCCGAACCACCCCAATCCAAACCCCGCCGCGGCGGCAAGTAGCAGGGCCTCGGCCGCTTTCGGCCCCTCCACTCTGCGTTGCTGCCCGAGAGCAGTCGTCACACCGCGAGCCCGATCCGAACCTGCTGACCGACACCGGACGTGCTCGTCGGGGAAGCCGCTCGCGCCCGCAAAGACCGTTCACCAGGAAATGGTGGCGGCATTCGCCGAGAGGAGACCTGCGTCAGTTCCTGGTGATCATGAAAACCGAGGCGTGGGTCAGGCAGAGGGGAGTGGGGTTGGGGGTGTGATGCCCAGGCCGGGGAGGGCGCGGAGGGCGGTGGCGGCTTTCCAGAGCATTTCCTGGTATTCGTCCTCGGGGTCGGAGTCCAGGACTATGGCGCCGCCGGCGCCGATGCGCCAGTGGTTGTTGTGGCGGACCGCGGTGCGGATGACGATGTTGAGGTCGGCGGTGCCGCCGAGGCCGAGGAAGCCGATGGTGCCGGAGTAGATGCCGCGGGCCTCGGTTTCCAAGTCGTCGATGATCTCCATGGTGCGGAGTTTGGGTGCGCCGGTCATGGAACCGCCGGGGAAGCAGGCGCGCAGGCAGTCGATAATGCCGAGGCCGGGCCGCAGCGTGCCGCGGACCGTCGAAACCAGTTGGTGCAGTGTCGTATACGTCTCGACGGCCATGAGCTTGGGCACATGCACCGAGCCGACCTCACAGACGCGGACGAGATCATTGCGGAGCAGATCGACGATCATCAGGTTTTCGGCGCGGGTCTTGGGATTGCGCGCGAGTTCGGCGGCGAGCTGCTCGTCCTCGGCGGGCGTATCGCCGCGCGGGGCGGTGCCCTTGATCGGCTTGCTCTCCACGGTGCGCGCGCGATCCAGTTTGAGGAAGCGCTCCGGCGAGGCGGACGCCACCTCCAGATCGGCGAAGCGCAGGAAAGCCGCGTACGGCGCGGGATTACAGCGGCGCAGCGTGCGGTAGACGCTCAGACCGTCGCTGTCGGCGGGCAGATACGCGCTGTCGGTAATGCAGATTTCGTAGGACTCGCCCGCGTGCAACTGGTCCTGGCAGGCGCGCACATCGGCGAGATAGCGCTCCCGGCCCCGCGTCAGCAGCGGGGCCACCGTGCGCTCCTCGGCGCGCAATTCGAGATCCGGCGGATTTTCCCAGGTCGGAAGGGTTTCCACGAGGGCGCGCGTGGTCGCCAGCCAATCCTGCGCGGCGGCAAGGGAATCCGGCTCGGCCAGGGTCAGCAGGTGGGTGCGGCCCGCCTCGTGATCGACCACGATCAGCCGATCGGCGAAGAGCCACTGCGCATCCGGGGTAGCTGCGCGGTGCGCGGCGCTCGCCCCGCATTCGGCCTTCATCTCGTAGCCGAGGTATCCGACATAGCCGCCGACGAAATCGAAAGGCACATCCGGGAATTCGATCCGCCGCCGCCGTAGCTCCTCGGATAGATAGTCCAGCACCCCGCCCGGCACGATCCGCCGCCCGGCCGCCGACTCGACCTCCACCTGCCCGGATCCGACCCGGTATCGCACCGTTTCGGCCAGCGGCCCCGACGCGTCTCCGAGAAAGGAGAACCGATCGAGCCCGGGCTCCACATGCTCACTGTCGAGCCAGAACGCCGTGGGCGAATCCCGGTGCAGCCGCAGGAATATCGCCTCGGCATCCACGGCCCGCTCCACTACGGTCTGCTCGACCGTGTAATCGACCGGGGGAGTGCGGGTTTCCTTCGGCGAGGGTCGAACAGTCACCGTCTCCCCGCGCAACCGCCGCGACCCACCGTGAGCGGCGGTGAGGGCCTTGAAGTTTCGCAGCAGCGTCGCCCCGTGCGAGCTCGCGATGGATTCGGGATGGAATTGCACACCCCACTGCGGCCGGGTTCGGTGCCGCACACCCATGATGACGCCGTCCGAGGTGGTCGCCGTGACCTCGAGGTCTTCCGGCAGCGGTCGCGCCGCGCACAGCGAGTGATAGCGGACGGCCGTGAAGTCTTGCGGCACATCGGCGAACAGGTCGCGGCCGTCGTGGGTGATGCGGTCCGGGAAGCCGTGCCGGGCCTGCGGCGCCGGAGTGACCAGGCCACCGGCGGCGATCACAATGCCCTGATGCCCGAGGCACACTCCGAGCAACGGCAGATTCGAGTGTGCGATCACCGCGGCGGAGATGCCGAAATCGCGAGGGATATCGGGCCGCCCGGGACCGGGGGAGATGACGATATTGTCGAAGGATTCGAGACCCAGCGCCGACAGCTCGGCTGCCTCGTCATTGCGCACGACCACGGGTTCCACCCCGTTCACCTCACTGATCAGCTGATACAGGTTGTAGGTGAACGAGTCGTAGTTGTCGATCAGCAGCGTGCGCATTTGGCAGGCACATTACGCCACCACCGGGCGGGCACTGCGCACCACCGCGCTCGAATAGTCATGCCTGACCTGCGTGAACGAGGCGCCCGCCACTTGTGCTGGCATATGCCTTCAGTTGCTCTGGACGGTTACGGCACAATGTGGGGCATGTCTGAAGTGCAGCCGGTCGATGTTGATCGCGACCTCGTCGATTTCGCAGTTGTCGGGAAGTGGATGGATGAGCAGGGCTTGCCCAGCGGTGAATTCGAGGGGGTGAAACCGCTCGGCGGCGGCACCCAGAACGTCATGCTGCAGTTCCGCCGAGGTGGGCAGGACTACGTCCTGCGGCGCGGACCCAAGCATCTGCGCACCGCCAGCAACACCGTGATCCGCCGCGAATCCCGCATTCTCGGCGCCCTCGACGGCACCGGCGTGCGCGCGCCCAAGGTGATCGCCGCCGCCGAGGACGAATCCCTCATCGGCGCATCGTTCTATCTCATGGAGCCGATCATCGGCTTCAATCCGCAGACCGAACTCCCGGACCTGCACGCGGGCGATCCGGAGATCCGGCGGCAGATGGGGCTGTCCGCGGTGGAGGCCATCGCCCGGCTCGGCTCGCTCGATCACGAGGCGCTCGGCCTGGCCGACTACGGCAAGCCCGAGGGCTTCCTGGAACGGCAGGTGCCGCGCTGGACCAAGGAACTCGAGTCCTACAGCGTCAACGAGGGCTACCCCGGACCCGAGATTCCGGGCGTCGACCGCGTCGGCGCCTGGCTGGACCGCAATCGGCCCGCCGAATGGAAAGCCGGCATCCTGCACGGCGACTGCCATCTGGCCAACATCATGTTCTCCTACGACGGCCCGCAGGTCGCGGCCCTCGTGGACTGGGAGATGTCCACCATCGGCGACCCGCTGCTGGACCTCGGCTGGCAGATCGCCACCCGGCCGCGCCCCGGCACCACCGGTTCGGCGCTCATCGGCACCCTCGGCGCGGTCGGCGGGCTGCCCACGCCGGAGGAGATGATCGCGCACTACGGCAAGTTCTCCGACCGCGACCTGAGCAATGTCACCTGGTACACGGTGCTGGCCTGCTTCAAGCTCGGCATCGTGCTGGAGGGCACGCATGCGCGCGCCTGTGCGGGCAAGGCGCCCAAGCAGGTCGGCGATTTCCTGCACGCGATCACGCTGGAGCTGTTCGAGCTGGCGCATCAGCTGATGGAGTGAGTTGTGCGACGGTCTGGCGCAGGTGTCGCTAATTTGGCGACGGTTGGCTGAATGTTGGTGGACGGTAAGTTATTGCCACAGTAGGTTCAGGGGCATGCCGATCGCTCCCGATGCCAAGGACTGGACCTGGGTGCTCGAACGCACCTGCGCCGAATGCGGATTCGACCCGGACGCCATGACGTACGAGTCGATTCCGGGCCGGGTGCGTGCGAGCGCCGCCGCGCTGGCCGATGCCCTCGATCACCCGAATGCCGCCGTGCGGCCGGATGATTCGACCTGGTCGGCCCTCGAGTACGCCGCACATGTCCGCGATGTGTGCCGCATCTTCGAGCATCGCCTCGATATCACCCGCACCGGTTCGGCGCGCCCCGGACCGGCGATCGGCGGATACGACACCTCGGTCGTCGTCGACGACTCCGGCATCCCCATGTTCGCCGACTGGGATCAGGACGTCACCGCGCTCGCGGAGAACTACGGCGCGCAGCAGCCGGCGCTGGTCGCCGCCGAACTACGCGCCGCCGGTGAAACCACTTCTCGCGCATTCGAATCCGTTGCCGCCGGCGAGCATCAGCTCCCCGCCAAGCGCAGCAACGGTTCGCTGTTCACGGTGGAGTCACTGGCGCGCTACTTCACCCACGATGTGGTGCACCACGTCCACGACGTCGAGAAGCGCAGCGCCGCAACGACCTAACGCACCGCAGGTTCCTGCTGGGTGGTGCAGTGGATGCCGCCACCACCGGCCGCGATGGCATCGATCTCGATCTGCACCACCTCGCGATCCGGATACAGCCGTTCGAGCGTGGCCTTGGCGGCGGCATCGGCGGGTTCGTCACCGAACTGCGGTGCGATGACCCCGCCATTGCAGAGATAGAAATTGATGTAGCCCGCCGCGAAATCCTCGTCCACCCACTCCGGCCGCACGGCATTCGGTCCCTCGATCACCTCGACGTGCAGCGGCCGGCCGTACAGATCCTTGGACTCGCGCAGTATGTCGAGATGGATGCGGGTGACCTCGTAGTCGTACGCGTCCGGATTGTTCTCCAGCCCCGCCACCACCACACCGGGCCCGGCGAAACGCGCGTAGAAATCGGTGTGCCCGTCGGTGATATCGCGTCCGGCGATGCCCGGCAGCCACAGAATCCGCTCGATGCCCAGCAGCCGCTGCAGCTCCCGCTCCACCTCCGGCTTGGTCCAGTCCGGATTCCGATTGTCGTTCAGCACAGAGCTTTCGGTGATGATCGCCATGCCCGCACCGTCGACCTCGATGCCGCCGCCCTCCAGTACCAGTTCGGTGTGCAGGGCCTCCGCACCGGCGTGCGCCGTGACAAGACTGGCGGCGAGCGCATCCTCGCTGTGCTCCTGCTTGCCGCCCCAGCCGTTGAAATTGAAGTCGACGCCGGCTTTGGCTCCGAGCACCTCCGGATCGACGACGAAGGCCGGACCGGAATCGCGCAGCCACAGATCATCGAGCGGAGCCTCGAACAGTTCGATAGTGGGGCCCAGCAGGTTTCGGGCCAGCTCCAGCTCGGCCGGGCGCACCAGCATGGCCACCGGTTCGAAACGGGAGATGGTGCGCGCGATATTCGCCAGGGTCTGCTGCGTCAGCGGTAGCAGATCGGCGGTCCAGACCTGTTCGCTCGCACCGAATGCCATCCAGGTGCGCCGGTGTGGCCTGCCTTCGTCGGGCATCTCCCAGGGCATCGAAATCGCTCCTCACATCAGGTGGTCGCGCTCCCGGCCGGGAGCGGTCAGAGACAGCGGCGCAGAGCTTGACGGAGATTGCGGGCCCGGACATCGTCGAGGACGGCCATGCCGAGCCGGTTCATGGTGTAGCCGAAGCCGAGACCCGTTGCCGGATCGGCGAATCCGAAGGAGCCGCCGTAACCGGTGGTGCCGTACGCGCGCGCGTCGGCGCCGAAACGGAAACTGCCGCAGGACTTCCGGAAGCCCAGGTGATACCGGCTCCGAGTGAGCAGGACCAGATCGTCGGCCGGGACATCCTGTGCGGTCTCGGCGGCGGCCAAGCGCTGCAACAGGTCCGAGTCGATCGGCAGTTCGCCGGTATCGCCCGCCGCCGCGCCGTAGACCCGGGCCAGGGAGCGCGCGGTACCCACACCGCCCGCGGCCGGAGATTCGACCTCCAGGAATTCGCGGCGCGTGGCCCGGGCGGGCGCACCGACCTGCGGGCTGTTCAGGGCGCGGAAGGACAGCCCGCGCTTGGCGTACAGCTGAGCCCCGATGCGCAGCGGCAGATCCCGCTCGTACTTGAGAATGTCCAAGCCCTCGGTCGCCGAGAGCGTGGCCACCCGATCCAGCGAGATCTCTTCCGGCAGGCCGATATAGAACTCCAGGCCCAGCGGCGCGGCGAAGTCCTCCGCGAACACCCGGCCCAGCGTGCGATGCGCCGGATCGACCCGGCGAATCAGCTCACCCTGATACAGCCCCGCGGTGATCGGGTGATAGCCGTGCCGAGTTCCCGGCCGCCACAGTGGTTTCTGATCCGCCAGCAGTACCGCCAGGCTGTCCAGATCGGCCATCTCCCGCAGGCGCACCGGCCGGTCCAGCGCCGCCAGCCCGGCCTGATGATCCAGCAGCTGCCGGACGGTGATCGACTCCTTGCCGTGCGCCGCGAACTCCGGCCAGTACTTCGCCACCGGCGCCTCGTAGTCGAGCAGCCCCCGCGAAACAGCCGAAGCCACTACGAAAGCCGTCATCCCCTTGGTCGTGGACCACACCGGCGCCATGGTGTCGCGCTCCCACCCCAGCCTGCGCTTGCGATCGCGAGACCCCGCCCACAGATCCACCACCGGCCGATCCCCGGCATAGACGGCGACCGCCGCCCCGATCTCCCCGTGCTGCTCGAAGTTGCGCCGAAATGCATCCGCTACCGGACCGAACCCGCTGTCCACCTCACCGTGGACCGTGACCTGCTCACTCATGGTGCATCCGATGCTAGCCGGGCGGCACCCCCTCCCGCCCGGACGGCACACCGCGCCTACAACCGCGATTCCGCCGCTGACAACACAGCAACAGATTCCCCACGACGGTGCGCAACCCCGTGGCGACACAGCCGTGCTCGGATCGTGCGGTCGTGCCCGGATCGCGCGGCCGCGCCAGGGTCGCACAGAACTGTGCTCGGATCGCACAGAGCTGTGCCCGGATCGTCCAGCTGTGCTTCGGATCGCACAGAGCTGTGCTCGGATCGTCCAGCTGTGCTCGGACCGTCCAGCCGTGCCCGGACGGCACAGCCTGCTCGGACCGCGCAGCGTTCTTCCCCGCGGCACAGGCCTGCTAATCGTTGTGCCGCTGAGAGACCCGCTGTTCCGTTCGGAGTGAGCTCGGCCGGGGATGCCGAATGGTTGCGCTGCCACCAGCGATCCTGTGTGCGGCTGTCGAATTTGGGTGCATTGACCGGGTAGCGTGCGGGAACGTGCCAGGACTCCCTCGAATCGCCACATCATTGCTGCGGACCAAGCCGGTGGAACAGCTCACGTCGGATAGTGAGCACACCGCGCTGCGCCGGAGCATGGGGCTTGTTCCGCTGATTTCGCTGTCGGTCGGGGCGACGCTGGGCACCGGCATTTTCGTGGTGCTCGGTGAGGCCGCGCCCTTGGCCGGGCCCGCTGTGGTCATCTCGTTCGCGGTCGCGGCCTTGGCGGCATTGTTCTCGGCGCTGTCGTACGCGGAATTGGCGGGGGCCGTACCGGTCTCGGGGTCGGCGTACTCGTACACCTATGCCACGCTCGGGGAGATTGTCGCCTGGGTGTGCGGGTGGTGCCTGCTGCTGGAGTACGGGGTGTCGGTCGCGGCCGTCGCGGTCGGGTGGGGCGCGTATTTGAACGAATTCCTGGGATCGACCGTCGGATGGCGGATTCCGGATGCGCTGTCCTCCGCGCCCAGTGCGGGCGGGGTCGTCAATCTACCGGCGGCGGTGGTGGTGCTCCTGGCGACAGTGGTACTGCTCGGCGGAGTTCGGGAGAGTGCGCGCGTCACCACCGTCACCACCATGATCAAGATCGCGGTGCTGATCTTCTTCGTGGTCGTCGCGGTCACCGCGTTCGATTCCGGGAATCTGCATCCCTTCGCCCCGGCCGGAGTGGCGGGCATCAGTGCGGCGTCGTCGATGGTGTTCTTCTCCTTCATCGGCTTCGACGCCGCCTCCACCGCCGGTGAGGAAGCCGAGAACCCGCAGCGGGATCTGCCGCGCGCCATCATCATTTCGCTCGGCATCGTCACCCTCATGTACGTGCTGGTCGCACTCACCGCGGTCGCCGCGGTCGGCGTCGGCGATGTGAGCAGTTCCGGCGCCTCGCTGGCCACCGTCCTCGAGCAGGTGACCGGAAGGGGCTGGCCCGCAACGATTCTGGCCGCGGGCGCGGTGATCGCCATCGCCTCCGTCGTGCTGACCGTGCTGTACGGGCAGACCCGCATTCTGGTCGCCATGTCCCGTGACGGGCTCATGCCCAAGGTGCTGTCGAAAGTCGGCGCCAAGCGGGTGCCGACGACCAATACCCTCATGGTCGGCGGCCTGGTCGCGGTGCTGTCCGCACTGGTTCCGCTGGGCGAACTGGTGAACGCCACCAATATCGGCACGCTGGTCTCCTTCGGCCTGGTCAATATCGGCGTGCTGGTGCTGCGCCGCACCAAACCCGATCTGCCGCGCACCTTCCGGACGCTGGTGCCGGTGGTGCCGCTGCTCGGCGTGGGCATGTGTGTCTGGCTGCTCGCACATCTGCCCGGCGTGACCTGGCTGGCGTTCACGCTGTGGTCGGCAGTCGGCCTGGTCGTCTACTTCACCTACGGCCGCCGCCGGTCCGCGCTGAATCGGCCCCGGCCGGCCGCGGTACATGCCGACTCGTAGGCTCGTTCCTGTGCGAGCGCTGGAGCAGATTCGAGAGTGGCCGGTCCGGAATGCCGCGGCGGGTGTTGTGGTCCGCGGCAAGGGCGTGCTGGATACCGCGGGCGACCTCGATCGGGTGTTCCGGCTCGCCTCGGTGACCAAACCGCTTGTCGCATACGCCGTCCTGGTGGCCGTGGAGGAGGGCGCGATCGAGCTGGACCAGCCCGCGGGCCCGCCGGGCGCCACCGTGCGGCATCTGCTCGCGCATACCTCCGGACTGGCCTTCGATACCAGCGAGGTGCTCGCCGAACCGGGCGCGCGGCGCATCTACTCCAGTGCCGGGTTCGAGGTCCTGGCGGACTTCGTGGCCCAGCAGACCGGAATCCCTTTCGACCGGTACCTGCACGAGGGCGTATTCGAGCCGCTCGGCATGGCATCCTCGGTGCTCGCCGGTCCGGCGGGTCATGCGGCGAACTCGTCGGTCGCAGATCTCCTACGGTTCGCCGAAGAATTGCTGAACCCCGCTATCCTGAGTGCGGAATTGCTCGCCGAGGCAAGCACAGTGCAGTTCCCAGGACGCAATGGTGTACTTCCCGGCTACGGGTCGCAGCGGCCCAACGATTGGGGCCTGGGCTTCGAAATTCGTGACCATAAAGTCCCGCACTGGACCGGTGGCGCGAATTCCGCCGGGACCTACGGGCACTTCGGGCAATCCGGCACTTTTCTGTGGATCGATCCGGAAGTCGGCATGGCGTGTCTCGCGCTGACGGACGAAAATTTCGGAGACTGGGCGCGCGTGGCGTGGCCGAAGTTCAGTGACGCTGTGATCGCGGAGTTTGCTTGAAATCCGACACGGCCAATAAGTAACACACGCAACACCGGGCACTCCAGTACACTCGGGCAACGCTGGCTCGGAGGGTCGTTGGGGAAGACGCACCCGTCGAAGCCGGAGGTGTTAGTAGTGCGCGGATCTAGTCAGTTCGCCGACGCGACGTCTGGTGTTGTCTACATTCATTCGTCGCCTGCCGCGCTGTGCCCACATATCGAATGGACGCTCACCTCGACTCTCAAGGCCCCGGCCAAACTGCGCTGGACCGCGCAGCCGGCAGCCCCCGGGAATTTGCGGGCCACCACCGATTGGTACGGCCCGGTCGGTACCGGCGGTCGGTTAGCTGGTGCGTTGCGAGACTGGCCCGTGCTGGCCTTCGAAGTCACCGAGGAACCCAGCGAAGGCGTCGACGGCGAGCGCTACAGCTTTGTCCCCGGACTGGGCCTGTGGCACGGCGCGACCAGCGCCAGCGGTGACGTCATGGTCGGAGAGATGCGACTGCGCGCCATCGTCGCCGAGGCCCGCGGCCGCGGCCAGGGCAGCGCCACCGACATTGCCGCCGAAATCGACCGCGCCCTCGGCACCGCCTGGGACGATGCACTCGAACCCCTCCGACTCGGCGACGAAGGCGGCGCGGAGGTCACCTGGCTGCGCCGCGACGTCGGCTGACACACCCCGCACGGCCGGCCCACCTCCCTTCGATCAAGGAGCTTCCATGCGGCGCACCGTCGCCACCTTCGCCCTAGCCGGCGCCGTGGCCCTCAGTCTCGCGGCCTGCAACGGCGCACCTGCGACCAAAGAGGCCATTCAGGGACCCTCTCCGTCCAGTGCCGCGCCGAGCGACAATGCCTATCCGACGGTCACCTCCGATGGTGCGGTCGACTGCGGCCCCGGCGTGAACGGTCTCTCGGTTGTCGCACTCACCACCAAGGGCACCGACTTCTGCGCGACTGCCCTCGCGGTCACCAATGCCTACGGCGACGCGCGCAAAGCCCAGCCCAAGGGCGACATCCCCGTCACCGTCAACAACATTCGCTGGGTATGCGGTGAGCGACAGGGCAGCCCGAACTCCTACCAGGAGTGCGCCAGCCAGAACGAGTCCGCCGAAAAGGTCCGCCTCTACTCGTGAATCGTTGCGCGGTATTCCGGTGCGTCGATCAGCTGTGGCAGGACGAGATCAATCGCCCTCCGGCTCGGCTGCTTCGAGTAGTGCCGTGATCGGCGCGGCCACCGACGGTCCGAAATCCGCTGCCACCGCCAGGAACAGGTCGCGATAGGCCTCGACGAGTGCGAGTGTGCGCAAGGCGGTTTCGGCGGACCTTCGGTCCCGGCCGGGTTTGTCGAGTGCGGTGGCGATGAGATCGGCTGCGGCCCAGTCGATATGGCGATCGAACCAGGCTTGAGCCGACTCGTGATAGGTCTTGCCGTTCAGCCAGTTGGCCATCCACCGGGTCATGGCCGATCCGGTGATCGGCATCATGACGGCGGGGACGAGGGACCGTCTGGTCTGGGCGATGGTGAGGACGAAATCGATTGCCTCCGTGCCGAAACGGGCCAGCAGGCGGCACAGCGGCTGAATCGGGACCACGGGGCTGACCGACGGCGGGCGGCGAAGGTAGGGCAGGGCGATATCGCCGGGCGCCAATGCCAGGATGTAGGACAGCCGCATACCGCTCGGAGTGGGGTACTTCAGCTCGCTGTCGATGGACTTCTGCCAATCGCCCGGCATCCGCCAGTTCCGATTGTCGAGATCGATCGCGGCCCACACGGCTTGTTCGCCGTCCTCCCAGGCGAGCGAGAGGGGCTGCGGCTCATGGAATCCCGTCACCACGACCGGCTTACGCCGCACGGCAGTGCCTTCGGTGTCCTGCACAGCCTTCGGAGTCCTGCATACGAAGCAAGATAGCCGCAGGAGCCGACAACTGTGGGCGGCCTCCGAGGAGACCGCCCACAGTTGTTGCCGCATAAGGACTTACAGCGGAATGTTCTTCAAGTGGCTCGGCCGCGACGGGGCCGCGGCCAGCGCGGCGGCGACGATGGAGCGGGTTTTGGCCGGATCGATGATCTCGTCCACGACGCCGATGGCGACGGCGCGCTCGACGCCGCCCGCGATCTGCTCGTGCTCGACGGTGAGACGCTCGATGAGGGCCTCGCGCTCCTCCTCCGGGGCGGCCGCGATGGCCTTCTTGTGGAGGATGCCGACCGCGGCCTTGGCGCCCATGACGGCGACCTCGGACTCGGGCCAGGCGTACACGGCCGTGGCGCCCAGCGAGCGGGCATTCATGGCAATGTAGGCGCCGCCGTAGATCTTCCGGGTCACCAGGGTGACACGCGGGACGCGGGCTTCGGCGAAGGCGTGCAGCAGCTTCGCGCCGCGGCGCACCACACCCTCCCACTCCATGCTGACGCCGGGCAGGTAGCCGGGAACGTCGGTGATGACCACGAGGGGGATGCCGAAGGAGTTGCACAGGCGCACGAAACGCGCTGCCTTCTCGGCACTTTCGGAGTTCAGGCAGCCACCCATGCGGATCGGGTTGTTGGCCAGCACGCCGACGGTGCGGCCGCCGAGGCGGCCCAGGCCGGTGACGATGCTGCGGGCGTAACCGCCCTGCATCTCCTCGAAAGTGCTTTCGCCGTCGACATTGTCGAGCAGCTCGTTGACGATCGGCTTCACGTCGTAGGCGCGCTTGGCCGAGGCCGGCAGCATGGCCTTCAGATCCACATCGCCATGCGCGGCAGCGACGAGATCGAACTCGCCCTGCTCGGCGAACATGGAGACCAGGCGACGGCCGCGGTGCAGCGCATCGGCCTCGTCATTGGCGACGATGTGGCAGACACCGGACTTCTTGCCGTGGGTGACCGGTCCGCCCAGGGTCGCCATATCCACGTTCTCACCGGTGACGCTGCGGACCACGTCGGGGCCGGTGACGAAGATACGGCCCTCGGGGGCCATGATCACGATATCGGTCAGGGCAGGACCGTAGGCGGCGCCACCGGCGGCGAAGCCGAGCACCACGGAGATCTGCGGGACCAGGCCGGACGCGCGGACCATGGCCTCGAAGACCAGGCCGACAGCGTGCAGCGCTTCGACACCTTCGGCGAGCCGGGCGCCGCCCGAATGCCAGATGCCGACAACAGGAGTCTTGGAGTCGATCGCGGTATCGATCGCATCGACGATGTGCTTGCAGCCGTCCACACCCATGGCGCCGCCCATGACGGTCGCGTCGGAGCAGTAGGCGACGGTGCGAACGCCGTCGACCTCACCGATCGCGGCGAGCACGCCGGACTTGTCGCGGGGGTGCAGCGGTAGAACGGTTCCGGGATCGAAGAAACGCTGCAACCGACCCAGCGGGTCACGGGGATCGGTCACGGTATCCGCGTGCGCGGGAGCCATGATGGTCATCGCAAACTCTCCTTGGATTAAGGAAGTGCGGTCGCTAGAGAGCGGCTGCCAATGTCGAAGTCCCGGCGGGGATTCATCGAGAGAACCCAGAGGGGTGCGGGTTCTCGATCCGAGTCCCCGCCGGGACCACCTGTCTTACAAACCGGCGCTGATGGTGAACCTGTTACGGGCTCAGCAGTGCGTCAGTACCGGCCGAAGGCGAGCGCGACATTGTGCCCACCGAAACCGAACGAGTTGTTGATCGCGTACTGGATGTCCTGACGGCGAGCCTCGCCGTGCACGACATCAAGGTCGATCTCCGGATCCTGGTTCTCCAGATTCAGCGTCGGGGGGACGATGCCGTCCCGAATCGCCAGAACCGTGAGTACCGACTCGAGCGCGCCGACGGCGCCGATCGAGTGGCCCAGGGCGGACTTCGGTGCGTAGATCGAGGCGTGGTTGCCCACGGCCTTGATGATCGCGTTCGCTTCCGCGGCGTCACCGATAGGGGTGGCAGTCGCATGGGCGTTGATGTGGGTGATGTCCTGCTTGGTCAGACCGGCAGTCTGCATCGCCCGTGTCATCGCACGCGCCGCACCGTCACCCGTGGGATCGGGAGCGACCAGGTGGAAACCATCGGAAGTGATACCCGCGCCCAGCAATCGAGCGTGGATCGTGGCGCCACGAGCCTTGGCGTGCTCCTCGGTCTCGATGACCATGAGCGCGCCCGCTTCGCCGAAGACGAAGCCGTCACGATCCTTGTCGAAGGGACGCGAGGCGCCCTTCGGATCGTCGTTGCGGGTGCTCATCGCGCGCATCATCGAGAATGCCGCGATCGGCACCGCATCGATGAAGCCCTCGACGCCACCGGTGACAACGATATCCGCGTCACCCATGACGATCATGCGCCACGCATTGGCGATTGCCTCGGAACCCGACGAACACGCCGAGACCGGAGTGATCACTCCTGCCCGGGCCTTGAGCTCGAGACCGACAACCGCCGACGGACCGTTCGGCATGACCATCTGAACAGCCAGCGGCGAAATCTTGCGATAGCCGCCGTTCTTCAGCTTGTCGACCGAATCGATGAGCGCGTCGCCGCCGCCGAGACCGGTGCCGATAGCGACACCCAGACGCAGCGGGTCGACCTCCGGAGAACCGGCGTTCTTCCACACCTCGCGACCGAGAACGGTCGCGAGCTGCTCGACGTAAGCCATCCGCCGGCACTCGACCCGAGTGAGCAGCGTGTCCGGCGCGACCTTCAGATGTCCGCCGATGCGAACCGGAAGGTCGTACTCCGCGATGAAATCGTCTTCGAGAACGTCGATGCCGCTCTCGCCGTTGAGGAGGCCCTTCCACGTCGCATCGACGTCACCAGCGATCGACGTGGTCGCCGCCATGCTGGTGACGACGACGTTGGGGAAGTTCCCATTCAAGGTGGAAGGAGTGGTCACAGGTCGGTCCTACTCGTTTCCGAACTTGGACTTCATGGCTTCGGCGGCCTCAGCGTTCTCGGCCTCGAGCTTCTGGATGTACGACACCGCGTCGCCGACGGTCTTCAGGCTCGCCAGATCCTCGTCCGGGATCTTGACGCCGTACTTGTCCTCGGTCTGAACGGCGATCTCGACCATCGACAGCGAGTCGATGTCCAGGTCGTCGACGAAGGACTTCTCGATGGTCACCTCGGAGGGCTCGATACCGGTCACCTCTTCGATGATCTTGCCGAGCTCTTCGACGATCTGTTCCTGGGTCAGAGCGGCCACTGTGGTGGCTCCCTTCTTAATTCATGTCGATGGTTGGGATTTTTTGGTGCTTGCGGTCCGGTCACTGAAAAGTCACCGTGCCCGTCGCCGTTGACGAAGCAAGACCGCGAGTCAAGCTAGTCCGTGGTGGTGAGTTCGGCCAGCGCGGGGATGTCCGACGGGGTCTTCAGCGCCAGATTCGGGGTGCCCTTGAGCTCCCGCTTGGCAATGCCGACCAAGGTTCCCGCCGGTGGCAACTCTGCCACTGCGGAAACTCCCGCCGTACGAATGGATTCGGTGCACAGGTCCCAGCGCACGGGCCGGGTGACCTGGGCAGCAAGCTTGTCTACCGCATCCTGGCCGGAGGTGACCGGCTTACCGTCGAAATTCGACAGCAATACCCGGATCGGCTCGCTGGGAGCGATCCTGGCGATAGCCTCCGCCACCGCGTCCTGGGCAGGTGCCATGAACGCGGTATGGAAGGCGCCGGCGACCGGAAGGGCTCGGACACGAGCCTTTTCGGGCGGGTTGCTCGCGAGTTCCGCGAGCGCGTCCAGCCTACCCGCCGCCACGATCTGGCCGACCGCGTTGCGGTTGGCCGGGATCAGGCCGAGTTCCTCGAGCCGGGCGAGCACGGCGGCTTCGTCACCGCCGAGCACCGCCGACATACCGGTCGGCTCGAGTGCACAGGCCTTGGCCATCTCCGCGCCACGGAGTGCAGCCAGGGCCACCGCGTCATCAGGGGAGATGACTCCGGCGATGGCAGCGGCGGCGAGTTCACCGACCGAGTGTCCGGCGACGATCGTATCCGCGGGAAGTGCATCCGGGGGGATTTCCGCGAACGCCAGCAGTGCGGCCGCCACGACCAGAGGCTGGGTCACCGACGTATCGGTGATCTCCTCGGCCGTAGCGGTGGTACCCAACCTCAGCAGGTCCAGTCCCGAGGCCTTCGACCACAACGCGATTCGATCAGCCGCGCCGGGCAGTTCGAGCCAAGGGGTGAGCATGCCGGGTGTCTGAGACCCCTGTCCTGGGGCAAGCAACGCGATCACGTCTCTAAGACAACACTGTGAGGGCGCTCTCACGAGATGTCGGCGCGAATGAAGCTTTGGGGGGTCTTTTGTGAGGTGTCCACAAAAGGGCAAGTGAGTCGAGCCGATCGTCCGGTTCGCGAATTGCGTTACAGCCCGTCCTTAGGATCTGTGACGGACGCAACATCTGGGGCTGAAGTGGGCGATTCGTTACGTGTTCGAGTCAGCCTTCCTATAGTGGAGGCGATTCGTAACACGTAGGCATCGCGCGGATTCATCGGATCCCGGCCCGTGATGTCGGCGATGCGCTTCAACCGATACCGGACGGTGTTTGGATGAACGTACAGTTGCCGCGCACAGGTCTCGACGGCCCCGCCGCAGTCCAGGTAAGCCTCCAAAGTATTGGACAGCTCGCCCGCAGCAGCGGCCAACGGTAGCACAAGCAATTCGTTGAGGGCGGTTACCGCGGCACGATCTCCGAGCAGTGCTCGTTCGGGCAGCAATTCGGTCGCGTGCACCGGGCGCGGCGCGCTGCGCCAGCCCACCACCGCCTCCATTCCGGCCATCGCCTCCACCGAACTGATGTGTGCGACACCGAGGGTGCGGGTGGTCGGGCCGATCACCACGGGACCGTCGGAGAAGGCCTCGCTGAGCAGATCGGCCAGGAACGGCGAGGGATACAGGGTGTCGCCCAGATGGCCGCTGACGACCATCACCAGGCGGGAACCCTGCACCACGGCAAGTGCGTTGCGGCCGTGCCGGGCTGCCACCGAGTGCACCGAACCGACCACTGCCACTTGATCTTTCGGGGGAGTGCCGATCAGTACGGTGGCGGGCGCGCTGGCATCCCAATTGAGAGTCGCGGCGCGCGAAAGCATTTCGGGACCCGTATCGCCGCGCACCACGGCGTCGACGACCAGGGCCTCCAGCCGGGTATCCCAGGCGCCGCGCGATTCGGCGGCGCTGGCGTACACCGAGGCGGCCGCGAAACCGAGCTCACGCCCGTATCGCAGCACCGCCTCGGTGAGCGCCACCAGCTGCCGGTCGTTGCGTGCCAGCGCCGGCAGCCACTGTTCGAAGAACTCCATGGCCACCCGGACCATGTCGACGGTCTGGCGCAGCGTCAGGCGCCGCGCCAGATCGTCCGGAATCACTTGGAACGCATCGAGACTGAACCTGATGTCGCTCTCCGGATCCTGCAACCACTCCAGGAAGTTCACCACCGCCGTCTGCACCAGCATCTGGACACCGGCCCGTTGGGCGGCATCCAGATTGGCGAAGAACGGCAACCGCTCCTGCATCGAGGAGACCGCCTCGGTGGACAGGCGACCCGAGAACTGCTTCACCCGCTTGAGCAGGGTGTCCGGTAGTGGGTCGCGTGTCTGCCGATTCGGCGAGAGCGCGCCGGTGGGAAGGTAGACCTCGTGTTCTGAGGAGCCTTCGTTGATCCGGCGCGGCCTCGGCGGTTTACGTTCCACAGTGCTTATGGTGCGTTATGCGTCGCCACCTTCGGTACCGGGTGCCGCCTTCGGCGCGGCGTTGACGTCGTCGATGCGGTAGCGGGCAGCGGCCTCGACCAGCTTGGCCTGGTCGATCGTTCCGGCTTCGGCCAGACCGGCGAGTGCCGCGACCACGATGGACGCCGCATCGACATTGAAAACGCGGCGCGCCGCCGGACGCGTGTCGGAGAATCCGAAACCGTCGGTGCCGAGCGAGATGAACGTGCCCGGAACCCACTGGCGGATCTGATCCGGCACCGCACGCATCCAGTCCGAGGCGGCCACGAACGGACCCGAGGCCGGTCCCGCCGTGCCGAGTGCCTTGGTGACGTACGGCAGGCCCGGATCGACATCCGGGTGGTGCAGCTTGGCGATCTCCTTGGCGAGAGCGTCCTTTCGGAGCTCACCCCAGGAGGTCACCGACCACACGTCCGCCTGCACACCCCACTCGTCGGCCAGCATCTGCTGTGCGAGCAGACCGTCGGGCATGGTCACGCCCGCCACCAGGATCTGCGCGCGCACCTGGCCCTCGCCGCCGCGCTTGTAGAGGTAGATGCCCTTGAGCAGGCCCTCCACATCGAGGTTCTCCGGCTCGGTCGGCTGCTGCTGGGGCTCGTTGTAGAGGGTGATGTAGTAGAAGATGTCCTCGCCGCCGAACTCGTGGTGCACCGAATGCGCCTCGGGATCGGTGCCCGGCAGGGCCTCCTGATAACCGGTGGTGCCGACGCCGCCGCCGTACATCCGGCGCAGGCCGTCCCGCACGATGTGGGCGATTTCGAAGGCGAACGCCGGATCGTAGGGGACACACGCCGGATTGGTGGACGCCAGCAGCAGCGAGTGACCGTCGTTGTGCTGCAGGCCCTCACCGGTCAGTGTGGTTCGCCCGGCGGTAGCTCCGAGTACGAATCCGCGTGCCATCTGATCCGCGGCGGCCCAGAGACCGTCACCGGTGCGCTGGAATCCGAACATCGAATAGAAGATGTAGAGCGGGATCATCGGCTCGCCGTGCGTGGAGTACGAGGTGCCCACCGCGGTGAAGGATGCGGTGGAACCGGCCTCGTTGATGCCCTCGTGCAGGATCTGTCCGGTGGCCGACTCTTTGTAGGCAAGCATCAACTCGGCGTCGACGGATGTGTACAACTGACCGTTACGGTTGTAGATCTTCAACGAAGGGAACCATGAGTCCATACCGAAGGTACGGGCCTCGTCCGGGATGATCGGCACGATGCGCTTGCCGATTTCCTTGTCCCGCAACAGGTCCTTCATGAGGCGCACGAAGGCCATCGTGGTCGCGATGCTCTGCTTGCCCGAGCCCTTGCGGACGCTGCGGTAGGCCTCGTCGCCCGGAAGTTGCAGAGGCTTTGCTGCAGTGCGTCGTTCGGGGACGAAACCGCCCAGGTTCGCGCGCCGGCCCATCATGTACTGGATCTCCGGAGCGTCCATGCCCGGGTGGTAGTACGGGGGCAGGTAGGGGTTCTTCTCGAGATCGGCATCGCTGATCGGAATGCGCTGCACATCGCGGAAGGCCTTGAGATCGTCCAGGGTCATCTTCTTCATCTGGTGCGTGGCATTGCGGGCTTCGAAGTGCTTGCCCAGGCCGTAGCCCTTGATGGTCTTGGCGATGATGACCGTCGGCTGTCCCTTGTGCGCCATGGCCGCCGCGTAGGCCGCGTAGATCTTGCGGTAGTCGTGGCCGCCGCGCTTGAGGTTCCAGATGTCGTTGTCCGATAAGCCCTTCACGAGCTCCTTGGTCCGCGGGTCGCGGCCGAAGAAGTGCTCGCGCACGTACGCGCCGTCATTGGCCTTGTACGTCTGGTAGTCGCCGTCGGGTGTGGAGTTCATCAGGTTGACCAGAGCGCCGTCGCGATCGGCCTGCAGCAGCGAGTCCCACTCGCGGCCCCAGACCACCTTGATGACGTTCCAGCCGGCGCCGCGGAAGAACGACTCCAGTTCCTGGATGATCTTGCCGTTACCGCGCACCGGGCCGTCCAGGCGCTGCAGATTGGCATTGATGACGAAGGTCAGATTGTCCAGGCCCTCGTTCGCGGCGACCTGGATCAGGCCGCGCGATTCCGGCTCGTCCATCTCGCCGTCGCCGAGGAACGCCCACACATGCTGATCGGAGGTGTCCTTGATGCCGCGATCATTCAGGTAGTGGTTGAAGCGCGCCTGGTAGATGGCGTTCATCGGGCCCAAACCCATGGAGACCGTGGGGAATTCCCAGAAGTCCGGCATGAGCCGCGGGTGCGGGTAGGACGAGAGACCCTTGCCCGGGCCGCCGTGGGAGTACTCCTGGCGGAACCCGTCCATCTGGTCTTCGGTCAGCCGGCCTTCGAGATACGCGCGGGCGTAGATGCCGGGGGAGGCGTGACCCTGGATGTAGACCTGGTCGCCACCGCCCACATGATCCTTGCCGCGGAAGAAGTGGTTGAAACCCACCTCGTACAGGGCGGATGACGACGCGTAGGTCGAAATATGGCCACCCACACCGACTCCGGGCCGCTGCGCGCGGTGCACCATGACCGCGGCATTCCAGCGGATGTAGGCGCGGTAGCGGCGCTCGGTCTCCTCATCGCCCGGGAACCAGGGTTCGTTCTCGGTGGGGATGGTGTTGACGTAGTCGGTGGAGGTGAGCGCCGGAATCGCGACATGGCGTTCGCCGGCGCGCTCCAGCATCCGCAGCATCAGGTAGCGCGCGCGGCCGGGGCCTTCGCGTTCGAGCATTTCGTCGAAGGAGTCGAGCCACTCGCTGGTTTCTTCCGGATCGATGTCCGGCAGGTATGACGCCACCCCCTCGCGAATCACTCGAACCCGGCCCCCTGCCGGGAGGTTGCGTGCCGGGCCGTTTGTGGGACTCGGCGAAGAAATCGGGTGCATCAGGTCGGTCAAGACGTTTGCTCCTCGTACACAGGGATGAGACATCTGATAAGTGCCATTACCCCGGGTTGTCGCTGGTAGGCGGCATACCCGTAACGATTGGTTTGCGGCGCACCTCACATCCTTGTGCATGGTGCGTCATGGGTCATCATGTCAGCCGCTGATCCAGTACGGTTCTTCAGGGAACCGGCCGAGGCAGGAACGGGGAGGACGATGAAACTGAACCCACGTGGGTTCGGATTGGCGGGCGCGGCCGCGGCGGTGGGGCTGGGCCTGGTTATCGCAGGTTGCGCCAGCACTGTCGAGGGTACGCCGACGGTGAATCAGGCCGACGCGACTTCGTATCGCGCGGAAGCGGCCACCTCTTCCGCCGCAGCCGCCTCCGCGAAAGCGGCCGCCGCGCAAACGAAGGCGATTGCCGACAATTGCGACCCGTTCCGCGCGACCACGGGCACGGCGGTGGATCGCTACAACGATTTCGTCGACGCGCACGACGGCAATACCGGCGATCAGACCGCCAAGCGGGACGCCGCCGCGGGCGCTCTGGAGGACGCGGCGAAGACCGTCGAGACCCGAGTGGGCGCTTCCGGCCCCGACTTGCCGACAGACCTCGCACAAAAATTCACGGATTATGTGACGGCCGCCCGGGGGCTCTCGGCGGAGGTTCAGAAGATGGCGAGCACCTCGCCCGTCGGACCGCTGAATGATGCGAGTCACAAGGTCAACGACGCTTTGAACGCGGTTCGGGGCGCGTGCCCGGCGAAGTGAGCCGGGGTCGCGGGGGGGCCTCGCGCCGAGCCGGCGGCGCGTCGCACATACGACATTTAGCTTGCGAATTCGTTCGATCAGCTTGCGCTGAGAGCAAGAACCATGTTCGCTTGCATCTACCTATTGTCTGGAGTTGAGGAGGACGCCACCGTGGTCGCCGCGGCGGACGCGCAGAACTACGCTCAGAAGCTTGGCATTACTCACGGACTGGTGATTCAGGAGCTGGGCTGGGACGAGGATACCGACGACGGCTTGCGAGCCGCCGTGGAAGAAGCCATCGGCTCGGAGATGCTCGATGAGGACACTGATGAGGTGGTCGATGTCGTGCTGCTCTGGTGGCGTGACGGAGACGGCGACCTTGTCGACGAGCTCCTCAACGTCATTACTCCGTTGTCGGATGAAGGCATTGTCTGGGTTTTGACACCCAAGACCGGCCAGAGCGGGCATGTTGATCCGGCGGAAATCGCCGAATCCGCAACCCCGGCCGGTTTGACCCAGACCTCGTCGATCAGCCTCGGTGACTGGTCCGGCTCCCGCCTGGTGCAACCCAAGACGCCCTCGAAGCAGCGCTAACCCGCGTCTTCGCTAAGGTTTTCGATATGGACGGCGCATCACGCTGTGATGCGCCGTCCACGAATGCCCTGACAGGATTGAGGTTTGCATGCCCCTAGAGGTCGGCACGGTCGCACCGGACTTCACACTGAAGGACCAGAACAATCAGGACGTCTCCCTCTCCAGCTACCGCGGTGAGAAGAACGTTCTGGTTGTCTTCTACCCCTTGGCCTTCACCGGTATCTGCCAAGGCGAGCTCTGCAAGGTCCGCGATGAACTTCCCAAGTTCCAGAACGACAGTGCAGAGATCCTCGCCATCTCGGTAGGTCCCCCGCCCACCCACAAGATCTGGGCGGCCGAACAGGGCTACACCTTCCCCCTGCTCTCCGATTTCTGGCCGCACGGCGAGGTAGCCACCTCGTACGGCGTCTTCAACGAAAAATCCGGCTACCCCAACCGCGGCACCTTCGTCATCGACAAGGACGGAATCATCCGTTTCGCCGAAATGAACGGCCCCGGAGAAGCCCGTGACCAGCAGGCTTGGGAGAAAGCCTTGGCCGCGCTAGATTCATAACCCGTTACCCCGGACTCCGGTCCCGGCGGCAACATCCGGATCCCGGCCTCCCGCCGGAATCTCGGGCACATAGCTCAGTGGTAGAGCTCTGGTTTTACACACCAGCGGTCGGGGGTTCGAAACCCTCTGTGCCCACCATGAACCGGCAGATGCAGCAATGTATCTGCCGGTTTTTTGTTCAGTGGCCCAGTCGGGCTGCGAGGCCGTCGAAGACGCAGTCCAGGCCGAAGGTGAATTCGATGTCGGGGTCGAGGTCTTCGGCTTCGTGGATGCGGCGGGCGAGCAGGGGGTGTTGGCCTGCTGCGATTACCTCGCGGATGTAGGGGCCGACGCTGCGTTGCCATTGTTCTTCGGTCAGGCCGGTGCGCTGCTCGGCGCGGCGGGAGGCCAGTTGGGCGGCGACTGAGCCTAGGACGTAGGCGTGTACGGCGGTGAGGGCTCGGGAGGCGAGGGTGATGTCGGGGGTGAGGGCGACTGCGGCGCGGAGGGCGGATTCGGAGCGGCGCAAGGAGTTTGGGCCGAGGGCGGGGCGTCCTGTCAGTTCGCCTGCCAGCCAGGGGTGGCGCAGCAGTGTTGTGCGCAGTGCGCGTGCGACGGCTCCCAGATCGGTACGCCAGTCCTCGGTGGATTCGGGGAGCGGATCTTCGCCTTGCGCCGCGTCGATCATCAGGTCGACGAGTTCGTCGCGGTTGGTGATGTAGCGGTAGAGCGAGGCGGTTCCGGAGCCGAGATCGCCTGCGACCCTTCGCATCGAGACCGCTGCCAATCCCTCCGTGTCCGCGACGGCGAGTGCGGCGGCCACGTACTGGTCCACGCCGGGGGCACGGCGACGCGGTTCGGGGCGCGGCCGTGTCCACACCGATGAGGCAGCGGGTTCGGTCATCGGGGCGGTTCCTTTCCTCGTTGCTCCGCATCCTACCTTCTGGATACAGTGTAGCCATGACGGAGACAACGTATCCAGAAGTGCCGGTGCTCGTGGTCGGAGGTGGCAGCGTCGGTCTGCTGACCGCGGCGCTGCTCACCCATCACGGCGTCCGGGCGGTGCTGGTCGAACGCCGGGCCGGTCCGTCGATTCACCCGCGCGCCACCGGAATTGGGGCGCGCACCGTCGAAATCCTGCGTGAACTCGGGCTCGACGCGGCGGTGGATGCCACCGCGGTCGACCTCCGGGGCGCTGTGGGCAAGGCGGTGGCGCGGACCGTCGTCGAGATGGGCGCGGGCGATGTCGTGACCGTGCCCATGCCGACCTCGTCTGCCGGCGAACTGGATGTGACCCCGTTCAGGCTGCGTGGCGTCTGCGCTCAGGACCGGCTCGATGCCGTAGTGGCCGCGGATCTGACGCGCCGCGGAGCCGATCTGCGCTGGTCGACCTGCCTGATTGGCATCACGCAGGACGCCGAAGGGGTCGATGTCGAATTGGAAGGACCCGACGGCCGCTATTCGCTGCGGTGCGCGCACGTGGTCGCCGCGGACGGCGCGCACAGCATCTTGCGAAACACCCTCGGCGTGAACACCTCCGGTCCCGGCGACCTCGGCAAGTCGATGATCAATATCCTGTTCCGCGCCGACCTCCGACCTCACCTGCGGGGCATGTCTTTCGCCACCTGCACCATCACCGTGCCGGAGACGCCCGGCCTGCTGGTCACTGTGGACGGCGAGACGAACTGGGTCTTCCACGCGGCCTGCGATATCGACGCCGGCGAACGCCCCGAGGACTTCACGCCCGAGCGCTGCGCCGCGATCGTCCGGTCCGCGGTCGGCGATCCCGGCCTCGACGTCGAGGTGCGCAGCGTGCTGCCCTGGCGCCCCCGCAGCGCTGCGGCTGAGAGCTTCGCGGTCGGCCGCGTGTTCCTCGTCGGCGACGCCGCGCACACCGTGTCACCCCTGGGAGCGTTCGGCCTCAATACCGGCGTTGCCGACGCGCACAACCTCGCGTGGAAACTGGCTGCCGTCCACCACGGTGAGGCGGGTGCGGGCCTGCTCGAAACCTATGCGCACGAACGTGAACCGGTCGCCGCGGCGACGCTGGATCAGGCGCTGCGCCGGCTCGCCGATCCGCAGCTGCACTGGGGACGCGGACCCGAGGCCGATGCCGCCCGGGTGACGGCGGGGGTGTGGGCGGCACCGGTCGTGCACCTCGGCCAGCGGTACGACTCGGGCGCCGTCGTCGACCCGCGGCCGGAACTCCCGTCCACAGTGGATCTTGCTGTGGCACTGGATGGTTCACCGGGTTCGCGGGTGCCGCACGCGTGGATCGACGGGGTATCGACCCTTGATCTGGTCGCGTCCGGATGGACCCTGCTGGTGGGCGCCGAGGGCGAACGCTGGCTCACCGCGGCAGTGGATGTCGGACTCCCCGCGCACCGCGTCGCGGTCCCGTGGCTCCCGTCCGACGGCGCCATGCTCGTCCGTCCGGACGGGATTGTCGCGATGCGCGCTACGGCGTCGGTTCCGGACCCGGTGCGGTACCTCACCGAGGTCTTGGACCAGGTGCTGGACAGGCCGGCCACGGTGCCGAGCGCCTGAACGGCCGCCCAAAGCTGAAGGGCCGCACCGGGATGAACGGCTGCACAAGGATGAAACGCCCTATTCGGTGACCAGTCTGCCCATCGAATGGATTTCGGCGATATCGCCGCCTGTGATGAAAGACCATGGCGCGGTGAAGAATCCATTGTCACCCCAGCCGGGGCCCCAGGAGTTTTCGAGGGTGACGCCATTGGCGTCGTAGCCGACGATCGTGACTTCATGACCACCCAGAACCGCTTCGCCGGGTGCGGGGGAGTACCGGGAGTTGCCCGAGTTCAGGTTCATGAAGCTTTCGCGGGCATCGAATCCGATCGGGACAGGGAGCCCGGCCGCGATGGCCATCTTGATGTTGGCCACCTTATCCCCGGAGAACAGGTCTTTGGCCCCGGAGAGTTTGTAGTGGGCGGCGTTCGCGAGCTCTTTGGCGTCCGGTTGGGTGGTGTAGTCGAAATCGCCCTGCCAGTAATCGGATTTGGTGTCGTTGCCCTCGCGCCATTCCATCGGCAGCGCGACCGAGGCGGAGGTGCCGTAGTCGTGACCCTTGGCGATCTGGGAGTAGATGAACATCGGAGCCATCGGCCCACCGCTGATGTTCATTTCGTTCATCAGCACGCCGTACCCGGTGTAGCCGGTCGCCCACGCGACACAGGCGCCGACCTGCCCCTGGTCGCCAGCGGGCAGGGCGTATTGCCGGAGCGAAAACTCAGCCGGTGATTCGCTGATGGTGCTCAAGTGCAGAATAGGAAGTGCGTCGCCGACGCTGGTGTCCTTGTTCTGGCTGGCCTTCGCCGCCTGCATATCGAGACCGAAGGCATGTCCGGGGGCGGGCTGTGGCGCAATGGGATCTGCGTCGGCGAAACCCGCCGAGACGATTCCGATTCCCAGAACGAATGCGAGTGCAGCGGGTAAGCGCGAGTAAGACATGGATCTCCTATGCCGTGTTTCGCGGAGTTGATCGCAGATCTCGCGACGATCGTAATGGCGGCGGGCCGGGAGAATCCGCCCGACGCGCGGCGGGGTGCGCCGATTTCCAGCGGGGCACTGAAAAGTTATGGGCTAGATCGCCAGTAGTTCTCGGGCGATGGCGAGGGAGACTTTCTTCTGCTCGTCGGGGCTGGCTTCGAGGGTGTCGCCGAGTTGCTCGCCGGTGATCGGGCCGAAGATGATGGCCGCCACCGCGGTTCGGATTCGCATGCGGGTGTGCAGGTCGCAGTCGGCCGGTGTCATCAGGGTGATCACCTCGCCGATCAGGGCCTTGAGTTCGCCGACGTCGCGGACCTGCTTGTTCGCGGCATCGGCTGCCAGCGAGCGCAGGACGGGCTGATTCTGCTGGATGAGGCGGACCACGCGGTTGGCGTCACCGAAGAACAGGTCGGCGACGCGGTCGAGCATGTCGTCCTGGAAGTCGGGGGAGAAGGGCTGTTCGCGGCCCCAGGTGACCAGCTCGCTCATGGCGTCGAGGAGTTCGACGATGAGGCTGAGCAGGATCGCGTCCTTGGACTTGAAGTGGTAGTACAGCGCGGCTTTCGTGACGTCGAGCTGCTCGGCGATCTCGCGCAGTGAGGTGCCGTCGTAGCCGCGCTCGGTGAAAGACTCCAAGGCGACCTGCCGGATCTTCTCCCGCATGCTGCCGTCGCTGGGCGCCATCCACCCACACTCCTGTCCGCTGCCGTGTGATTGACAAGCCGAATCCGAAGATTACTATACGGCAGGTAAGCAGCTGACCGGTCGGCAAGTAATGAGTGGGACATGACAGATCAATCGACGGCGGTCGAAACCGAAGGATTCCAGCGGCGAAGTCACCGCGAAATCATCACCGTGATGAGCGGGCTGATGATCGCGATGCTTCTCGCGATGCTCGACAACACCATCGTCGGTCCGGCACTGCCGACCATCGTCGGCGATCTCGGCGGATTGAAGCACCTGGCGTGGGTGCTGACCGCGTACACCCTGGCGACGGCGGTCTCCACGCCGCTATGGGGCAAACTCGGCGATCTGTTCGGCCGCAAGCCGACCTTCCTCGCCTCGATCGTGCTCTTCCTGGCGGGCTCGGCGCTCACCGGAATGTCGCAGAACATGATGGAGCTCATCGGATTTCGCGGCGTGCAGGGTTTGGGCGCCGGCGGTCTGATCGTCGGTGTCATGTCGATCCTCGGCGAGCTGATTCCGCCCGCGGAACGTGGCAAGTATCAGGGTCTGTTCATGGCGGTGATGCCGCTGGCCATGCTCGGCGGCCCGCTCATCGGCGGCTGGATCACCGATAATGCGTCGTGGCGCTGGGCGTTCTACGTGAATCTGCCCCTGGGCGCCATCGCGCTGGTCACCGTGTGGTTCACGCTGCACGTACCGCGGCGCAGCACCGGTAAGGCGAAGATCGATTGGTGGGGCGCGGGCACACTCGCGCTGTGGGCGAGTGCGCTGGTACTGCTCGGCAGCTGGGCGGGATCCCAATATGCCTGGGGCTCATGGCAGATCATCACGACCATTGTGGTGGCGATCGGTGGATTCGTGGCCTTCGTGGCCATCGAACGACGGGTCGCCGAGCCGATCATGCCCCTGCACGTCTTCACCAACCGCAACTTCTCGCTGGCGGGAGCGCTCGCCTTCATCATCGGTCTCGCGATGATGGGTTCGGCGGCCTACCTGCCGCAGTTCCAGCAGCTGGTACAGGGCGCGTCCGCCACCAACAGCGGACTTCTGTTGCTGCCCATGATGTTTCCGATGATGTTCGCGAGCGTGGCGATCGGCCAGATCACCTCCCGCACCGGTAAGGTCCGCATCTTCCCGATCATCGGCTCGGTCGTCCTCGTCGCCGGAATGGTGCTGCTGGCCCAGGTGCACACGGACACAACCAAACTCACGCTCGGACTGTTCATGGCCGTCCTCGGCCTGGGCGTCGGCGGCCTGATGCAGCCCTCGATGCTGATCGCACAGAACAGCGTCGGCCTGCGCGATATGGGTGCGGCCATGGGCGCGAGCACCTTCCTGCGAACAATGGGAATGTCCCTCGGCACAGCGGTACTCGGCACCGTGTACACCACACGCCTCACCCACGAACTCTCCGCCAAGGCAGGCGACGCCGGCTCGAAACTGATCTCCGGGGGCGCCCAGCTACCCCCGTCCATGCTGCACACCCTGCCCAAGCCCCTGCTGGACGCACTGCGCGCCGCAGTCACCCACGGCATTGTCGGAGTGTTCTGGGCGGGCGCCGCCGCCGGCGTCGTCGGCCTGGTCGTCTCGTTCTTCATCAAGGACGTGAAGCTGGTCGGATTCGCCGACGAGCCGAAGGTCGAGGAAGCCGAAAAGGTCACTGCCGGCTAGCGATCAGCCGGGCGAGAACCCCCTGGAGCAGTCTCAGTAGTCGAGGGCGTGTTCTGGTTGGCAGACGTCCAGGGGGGAGGGTAGGTAGCGGACGATGGCGTCCAGGAGTGGGGTGATGTCCTCGCTGCTGGGCGCTGCGCTGCAGAGGACGGGGACTACGTCGCCTATGCGGGTGAGGCGGCGGATGCGGCGGTGTAGTTGTTCCAGGGAGATGTTGCGGAGGGCGGGGGACGGGTCCGGGTCTGCGGTGTCCATGAGGGTTTTGGCGAGGGTGCGATACCAGTGGATCGCGACTTGCCAATGGGGGCCGTAGAATTCGGCGGCCATGGGTTCGAGTGTCCACATCGGGGGTAGGTCGATGGTGCCTTCGAAGGCGGGGCCGGTGCCGAGGGGGATTTGGAGGGTCAGCGGTACTGCGCCGCGGGTGTCGGCGATCGTTCGGAGGCAGCGGTCGAAGTCGGCGCGGGGCTGATCCAGTCCGGTCAGCAGGCACAGCCGGGCGACCTGGTGGTCGTCGGCGACTCGTAATGTCGTTTCGAGTCGGGCCATGTTGTGTGCAGCCGCGTTGACAACCGCGATCACCCCGTCGGCCACGCGAATGGATCGCTCCAGTTCTGCGGCGGGGGTGCGGCTCGAGAGCTCGGTGAGGCGGATCGTGTGTTCGATACGGCTCGCCGACCAGTGCGTGGCGGTCTGCGGGCCGGAACCGGTCCGGCCGAGCAGGCGGTGGATCAGCGGCGTCGTCTCATCGGGGTCGCCGACGATTGTGACATTGCGGATCGCCTGCGGGTCAATAGCTTTGGTGCCCATCGTGTCGAGGTACTCCAGATCGACTCAAGGATGTCAGGGCATCCTCAATTCGACTTCACCGTACCTCCGCTCGCGCGGCTCTGTGGCCGGTTTCCTTCCCAAAGTAGAACGTGTTCCTATACCGTCGGCTTTGTGCAGAAAGAACAACGGCCCGCCGTGGCAGACTGGTTCACTGCGGACGACGGTGTGGTGCGTCTGCAGGGAACTCGCTGCAATGATTGCGGCACACCGTATTTTCCGAAGAACACGCTGGCCTGCCGAAACCCGCAGTGCTCGGGCAAGAAGGACGGCTCCGAGCTCGCCGAGTACCTGTTTTCCACGCGCGGCCGGATCTGGTCGTACGCGGATGCCCGCTACAAGCCGCCGCCGCCCTATGTCTCGCCCGATCCGTTCGTGCCGTATGTCGTTGCGGCAGTGGAGCTCGAGGTCGAGCAGATGGTCGTGCTCGGGCAGGTCGTACGCGGCCTCACCGTCGATGATCTGGCCGTCGGCATGGCGGTCGAATTGACCGCCGGCGTGCTGTACGAGGACGACGAGGCAGAGCACACGGTGTGGATGTGGAGGCCGGTCAATGACTGACAGCAATCGCGATATCGCCGTCCTCGGCGCGGGCATGCACCCGTGGGGTAAGTGGGGGCGTAATTTCGTCGAATACGGGCTGGTCGCCGCGCGTGCGGCGCTGGCCGATGCCGGCGTGGACCACCGCGATGTCGGGTATATCGCCGGTGCGGACACCATCCGAAACGGCTACCCCGGCTTCGTCTCCGGCGCGACTTTCGCCCAGGCGCTGGGCTGGTCGGGTGCGCAGATCTCCAGCAGCTACGCCGCCTGCGCCTCCGGTGCGCAGGCCATCGCCAATGCCCGCGCCCAGATTCTGGCCGGGCTGTGCGAGGTGGCGCTGGTGGTCGGCGCGGACACCACCCCGAAGGGCTTCTTCCAGCCGGTCGGCGGCGAACGCCGCGACGATCCGGACTGGTTGCGCTTCCATCTGCTCGGCGCGACCAACCCCATCTACTTCGCGCTCTACGCGCGCCGCCGGATGGCGCTGCACGGCGCCACGCTCGACGATTTCGCCGCGGTCAAGGTGAAGAACGCCAAGCACGGCCTGAACAACCCGAATGCCCGCTATCGCAAAGAGGTTTCGGTCGAGGAGATCGCCGCTTCGGCGATCGTCTCGGACCCGCTGCGGCTGCTCGATATCTGCGCGACCAGTGACGGCGGCGCCGCGCTGGTGCTGACCTCGATGGACTACGCCCGTCGCCACGGCATCGCGGATCCGGTGCGCATCAAGGCGCTGTCGACCGTCACGCCGACGTTCCCGAAAACCGTCCTCGATCTGCCGGATTTCTCGACGGACTCCTCCGTGGCCGTCGAGCCGCAGTCGCGGACCTTCCGCTCCGCCATCGCGCACGCCGCGTACGAGGAGGCCGGGATCGGGCCGTCGGACCTGTCCTTCGCGGAGGTCTACGACCTGTCGACCGCGCTGGAATTGGACTGGTACGAGGATATCGGGCTCTGTGAGGCGGGCGGCGCCGAGGAGTTGTTGCGCAGCGGCGCAACAACATTGGGCGGACGCGTGCCGGTGAACCCCAGTGGCGGGCTGGCCTGTTTCGGTGAGGCGATCCCGGCGCAGGCCATCGCGCAGATCTGCGAGCTCACCTGGCAGCTGCGCGGCCAGGCCGACGGCCGTCAGGTAGCGGGCGCCAGCGCGGGTATTGCCGTGAATCAGGGCCTTTTCGGTCATGGATCGGCAATCATCGCCACTCGCTGAACAAGCTCTGTATTCCGAGCACCCGGGCTTTTGCCCGGGTGCTCGTTCTATTTCACCGACTTCGGATTAGCTGGCTGATTCCTACCCGAAGCTCCATGGCCCGGAGTTAGAGTTGCACTGCGCTACATGACCACGTTCCGCGCTGGACGGAGAGTTATGGGACACCGGACGAGTATCGCAATATTGGTCGCGACCGCGGGTTTGTTCATCGCCGCGGGCTGCGGTACTTCCTCGGACTCCGGTAGTAGTGCCACCAGCACCTCGGCAGGGGCCGAGCCCGCGTACGTCGCCGCTATCACGCCGATAATTTCCAAGCTGATGAGGGACAACGTCATTCCGGGCGCGGTGGTGGTCGTCAAATCCCCGAAGCAGGGCGACTGGACCGGAACCTTCGGCACCCGAGCCATCGGCACCACCGACCCCATCCGGGCGGACGACTACTTCCGCATCGCCAGCAATACCAAGACCATGACGTCGACGGTCATTCTGCAACTGGTGCAGGAGGGCAGGCTCGCCCTCGATGATCCGATTGCCAAGTACTTGCCCGGTGTGCCGAACGGCGATCAGATCACCATTGCCCAGCTCGCCGAAATGCGAAGCGGGCTCTACAGTTACACGGCCGACCGGCAATTCAACGCCTCGCTCGACAGTGACCCGAACAAGGTGTGGACGCCACAGGAGTTACTGGCGATCGCGTTCTCGCATCCGGTCAATTTTCCGCCCGGCGAGAAATTCGACTACTGCAATACGAACTACATCCTGCTCGGCCTGGTCATCGAGAAGATCACGAACATGTCGGCCGCGAAGAACTTCCAGCAGCGCATCTTCGAACCACTCAACCTGACGCACACCTCGCTGCCCGCGGCGACGGATTCCTCGATTCCGAATCCGCATCCACAGGGCTATGCGTTCGGCACCAATGTCTCCACCATCGACACCTTCGCGCTGCCGCCCGCGGAGCAGGCCGCCGCCGTCGCGGGCACGCTGAAACCCGCCGATGCGACCGATGCGAGCCCGTCGTGGACGTGGACCGCCGGTGGCGTGATCTCGACGGTCGATGACATGGCCACCTATGTCAAGGCACTCGTCCACGGTGGCCTGCTGGACCCGAAGATGCAGCAGGTGCGCATGGACAGCATCCAGCCGATCGATCCGGCCCAACCGGAGGTCGCCGGATACGGTCTCGGCATTGTCCGATTCGGTACGCATCTCATCGGACACGACGGGCAGATCCCCGGGTACATGACCGTCATGACCAATGACCCCGACTCGGATCTCACGATTGTGGTCGCCACGAATCTCGCGACGGTGCCCTCGGGCGAGGGGTCGGCCGTGACGCTGCTCAAGGGCATGATGCCGGTCTTCTACGGCGCCGATGCCCTGCCCGGCGACCCCGCCCAGCACAGTGCGGGGCCCGGCAGCGGCCCGACCACCGCCGGCCGATGACCGATACCGAGGTACTCATCGCGGGAGCCGGGCCGATCGGCCTCACCGCCGCGATCGAATTGCGCCGCCGCGGAGTGTCGTGCCGCATTGTGGACCCCTTGCTCCTACCTCCGCAGTATGCGAAAGCCGTTGGTATTCAACCCCGTACGCTCGAGATCTTCGAGGGGATGGGCATGCTGCGCGAGGTGCTGGACGCATCCATTCAGATGCGCGGCCAGATTCTCTACGTCAACGGCGCGGAGACCGGGCGGTTCGACCTGGCCTTGCCCTCGGACGTCCCGTTCGAATTCGTCGGGCTCCCGCAGTACGAGACCGAGCGGATCCTGCGCGAACGACTGACCGCACTCGGCACGACCATCGAACGCGGCACCCGAGTGTCCCGGTTCGAGCAGGACGAGGACGGCGTCCGCGCGGTGCTGTCGCGCACCGACGGCGAAGAGACGGTCCGGGCCCGCTATCTGGTCGGCTGCGACGGTGCGCACAGCACTGTCCGCAAGGGACTCGGCCTGACCTTCGGGGGTGCGGCGTTCGCCGAGCAGTACATGCTCGGCGATGTCGAACTGGATTGGTCGCTGCCGCACGGTTACGGTCTTCGTTCGACGCATCAGACCGACGGCGTCACCGACGACCTGCTGGTGTGCATTCCGCTGCCGGGCAGGCGCCGGTACCGCGTCTCGATGCTGGTGCCCCCGGAACTCGCGAGCGCACCGGCGGCGAGCAGCGACGCTATCGAGCACGGCTTCGAATCCGGGGGGCCGCAGCCGAAACTGTCGCATCTGCAAGCCGTGCTGGACAGGCTCGCCCCCGAGCCGGCGCGCGCATCGCAGCTGCGGTGGTCCTCGGTATTCCGGGTCAGTCATCGCATCGTCGATTCCTACAGTCGCGGTGCGGTTTTCGTCGCCGGCGATGCCGCGCACATTCATCCGCCGACCGGTGCGCAGGGCATGAATACCGGCATCCAGGATGCGCACAATCTCGCATGGAAGCTCGCCCTCGCCGTGGCGGGCATTGCGGCCACGGGCCTGACGGCCAGTTATGACGCCGAACGCAGACCTGTCGGCGAAGAGGTGGTCGGCCGCACCGTGCGCAGCGCCCGGGAAGGCATCGGCGCGGATTCGGCGGATCCGGACTATGTGATCCGGCGCGAAGCCCAGCTGCTGATCGATTACGGGGACAGTCCGATCGTCGCCGGGGCCGACGCCGGTCAGTTGCGGCCCCGGGCAGGCACCCGGGCGCCCGATGCCCGTGGTCTCACCCGGGACGCCGTCAGCTTCGACCTGCGCTTGTTCTCGCTCCTCGGGCGGCTCGACCACACGATCCTGCTCTACGCGGACGAAACCACCACCCGGCCCGTGCTGCGCGAGTTGGAGCGACTTGCCGAAGTCGCGGTCGCGGCGGCATACGGTCATCTCGACGCATATCTCATCGCCGACCCGAAAGCCGATGTCGCCGAGACGATTCTGCCGCTCGTCCGCGATACCGCGGGCGATTTCGCCCGCAGCTATCGAGCACTGCACCGCTCGGTCTTCGTCATTCGGCCCGACGGCTATCTCGGATTCGCACAGCGCGCGACGCACGAATCCGAAGTCGTCGAATACCTGAAATCGACATTCCGCTGATCGGCCGCACCCGCGGTTCTGTGCACATTGCCAATCGAACCTGCTGGTTCCTGTCGTTTTGTGGCTACCGGTACTCGGGCGGCGCTGGAATCGTTCATCCGCATGAACACCGTTGTTCTTTCGATGAACCGTGCCGCCGTGCGGCGCCGCTGGATCGGCGTGCTGGCGCTTGCCACCCTTGTCGCTACGACCTTCACCAGCGTGGGTCCGGCGGCCGCGGCTCCGGAGAGCGCGGCGTCGGATCGGCAGGAGCAGGAGCTGGCGGCGCGCAATGGAATTGTGGTGTCGTACGTCAGTCTCGCACTGCCGTTACCCGCCGGGGCGCCCGCGCATCCGGCCGCGTGCGACCGTGTGGGCTTCGTGCGGTATCGATCCGCGGACGGTCCGCAGAACTCCGCCGATGCCGACCACGTGGTCATCCAGCAGCAGGGCTTGGGCGGTGGCACAGCCAATTCCGACAGTGTCGCGTTCAATACGGTGCAGTCGGCCCGGGCGATGGGGCAGCACATCGAATTCTGGGCGCTGGCGCGCCGCAGTGCCTGCCTGGATGAAATGACCGGATTCGATTACGCATTGCGGACCGGCAACTATCTCGATGCCGCCGACTACTACTTCAACGGCAAATCGATTGACGGGCAGACCTTTCCGGGATTCAAGTCCTCCGCCGATCTGCCGGTGCTGGACTTCATGGGCCTGGAGCGGGTCGTGCGCGATCAGTACGAGATCATGCTGCACGAGATTCCCGATCAGGCGCGCCGCCAGCAGAAGTTCGTGTGCACGGGCATCTCCCTCGGCGGTCTGGTCACCGGATTCTTCTCCGATTGGGATTTCGACGGTGCGTCAGGTGCCGACCAGTGCGCCGCCTTCGCCGCCCAGGACTCGATGATCAGCTCGGATCCGGTGGCGATCCAGAACACTCCGGTGCTGCATGCCCTGACCGATGCCATTGTCGGGCCTGCGGATGGCGTGGTGCAGGCGGGATTTCGCGCCGGGGTGATGCCCCGTATCTTCGGCCCGGTTCCGGTGCTGGGCACCAAGGCCTTCCTGCTGCTGCGGCTGGCCGGGCTGGCGGCGCATCTCGATCCGGACGGTGAGAGTCAGCTATTGGCGCATCTGCCACACGATTTCGAGATCGATTCGACGCTGAACTATCTTTTCGCTCCCACCTATGCGGCGTTCATGACCAACGGCGCCGACGGCAGCGGATCCATCCGCGACTACCGCTTCACCAATACCGCCCTGCTCGGTGTGCTGATCGACAACAATTCGAGCAACTTCTCGCTCTTCCAGCAGGGGGTGGGTGCGCTGGCCGGCGGGCCGGTGCAGGACAAGAGTTTCCCGAATCCGGGCGAGCTCACCCAGTTGCCGCTGCTGGGCAGCTATCTGCGGATCAGCGCCGGAAATCAGACCCGTGTCGCGCCGGCCGATCGGACGGCGCTGTACACCTGGCGAAACTATGACGATGTGCGCGGTGTGCCCTTCACCAGCCCCGGCCATGAGGTCGCTGACATTCGCGACGTCGCACGGCAATTGTCGACCGGATCACCGGATGCGTACTGGGAGACCTACTTTCCGCTCCGGCTGGTTGTCGATATCGGCGCGGGCTACGGGGGCGCCCGCAGTGGTGAGATGGCCGGTTTGAAATATCACGGGATGAGCCGCACCAAGCCGAATTTCGTGGCGTTCGCCGGTGACAGTCCGGTGCAGGCCAGCGCCGGAACCCTGTTCCCGCCACCGGCTTCGGCCCGCGTGGTGACGCTGCCGGGCTATGACCACATCGATACGATCGGCGCCGCGGCGATCCAGAACGACGGTCAGCCGGACTACAGCGGACAGCAGCTGGCACAGTTCGTCGGGAGCCTCGGATGATCGGGCGTCGTGCCGGAAGTCTGCTGGTGGCAACGCTTGCGGGTATCGCCGCCGCTGCGGTGCCGTTCGCCTCGGCCGAGCCCGCTCGGCCCGGGGTTCCGGATCAGGAGATTGTCACGCCGATCACGGGCGATCCGGGTCTCGGGGACGATGTGCAGGCCACGTATGTGCGCCTGCACTATCCGAGCCCGTTCTCCACGATGGCTCATCCGGAGGCCTGCGACTGGATCTCCTATGTGCGATACCGGTCTACAGCGGGACCGGCGGCCACTGCGGACGCCGACGCGGTGCTGACCGTTCAGCCCGGAACCTTTTCCAGCGCGGCGAATCTCGATATCCAGGCTCCACAGGTGGTGCGCAAGGCCGCCGCCCAGGGCAAACATGTCGAGTACATCGCGCTGGTCCGGCGCAGCAGCTGCGCGGAGGACCGCACCGGCTGGCAGGCCGCGCAGCAGGCCGGTGACTACCATGTCGCCGCCGACTACTACTTCCACGACAAGCCCGTGAACGGGCAGACCTACCACTATCAGACGCCGCAGGATCTGGCGTTCCTGGGCGAGTACGGGCTGTCGCTGGTGCTCGACGACTGGCGTGCCGTGATCGAACATCTGCTGCCCGATCCGGGGCAGCGGACCAAGATGTTCTGTGGCGGACACTCTTTGGGCGCGTTCCTCACCGGGCCGATGATGGCCTGGAACTTCGCGGGCGACCCGGCTGCCGCCGACTACGCCGGATTCAATCTGTGCGGCGGCGGGATCATTCCGGAGGACGGATTCGCCATGACCGATCCGGCCGGGTTGTCCGGCACCGGTCTGCTCGACCAATTCGCCTCCGCCGCCGGGGGAGCGGTGAAGAACATGATCAATGCGGTACTGCAGGGCGGGCTTTCGGTCGCGCAGTTCCCGGTGCTGTCGGCATCGGAGGTGCTGCATGCCTACGAGGTGGCCGCGATGGCGGCTGATCAGCAGCCGGATGCGGAAAGCGATCTGAAGACCGTCATACCGCGTGATCTGCGTACCGAACCCTGGATGCGCACGTTCTATGGCAAGGACTATCTGGACCTGTTCACCGGCGCCAATCTGCCGAGTGACTTCCGGCTGACGAATACCGCCGCTCTGGCAATGGATTTCGATCAGAACTCCGCCGAGTACGTCCTGCAGGCCGGTCTCGGGTTCTATGACTGCCCGGTGGCCGGGAAGACCTATCCCGTCCCGAACGGCCTTGCCTCCGTGCCGATTCTGGGTCCGACGCTGTTCGTCATCCCGATGCGGGTCGGCTACGGGCAGAACTACACGCCCGCCGCTCACGATCAGTTGTGCGGGTGGCGCAATTACGATCAGGTCTGGCCCTCCGGCATCGACGCACCCGGCATCGGTCACGGTCCGCCGACCGATAGTGATCACGAGGTCACCGACGTCCGGCAGTTCGCGCACGCGATGAATCCGGGATGGCAGCCGGCAAGCTACTTCGAGGAGTACACCTCGTTCCGGCTGATCACCGATATGGTCTTCGCTCTCGGGCTGGGTCGCGATGGTGATCTCGCCAATCTGCAGTACCGCTCCGGCGGCATCCTGAACTTCCTGCTGCACGGTGACCGCTGGCAGAGCACTCCCGCCGGACGCCGGAATCTGACGCTGCTGTCGGGGGATTCGCCGGTCCAGAATGCCGGGCTCGGCGGTCTGCTCCCGTACAACGCGAAATACATTCCGGGATACCGGCATTACGACGTCGTCACCGCGGCCGAGAAGCAGAACAACGGTCTTCCGGAGCCCGCGAGTTCGTATATCGCCGCGTTCATGACCCAGCCCACGGGCTGAATTATGGTGCGCCGCACTATGGCCCGGAACCCTCACTCTCTTTCCCGATGGAGCAATTGATGCACACCAGGAGTCACGTCCTGCGCGCCGCCTCGGTCTTCGCGGTCACCGTTTCGGCGTGTGGCGCGATATCGATGGAACCTGCGGTGGCGCAGGACAATACAGCTACCTGGTATGTCGAGGCGGGCGCGGCTCCGGGTGGCGTCGGCAGTATGGACGCCCCGTTCGGCTCACTGGCCGCGGTATCGGCCGCCGCCGGCACGGATGACACCATCCTGGTGCTGCCGGCGGCGGCGAACGTGCCGCCGCTCGATGGCGGAATCGTCTTGAAGCCCGGGCAGAAACTCATCGGCGGTGGCCCCGCGGTGCGGGGCAGTGCGCCCGGCGCCGCCCTGCCGCGCCTGACCAATACCACCACCGCCGGAAACGGTGATGCGGTCGAATTGGCCCGTGGCAGCGAGGTGCGCAATCTTGTCATCACCGGCGCGCTGCGGGGTGGCATCTACGGTTCGGATGCCGTGGATTCGGTGGTCGCGGGCAATGATGTGTCCGCTACGAATCAGCGCTGTGCGGACGGCTTCATGATCGGACCGTTCACTCTGCCGCCCTCGATCGCAGTAGGGGTGACGGCGCCTCCGCTGCCCGATTTCATCACGCTGAACAATGGCTGGGCGGCCATTATGACCGACTTCTCGACGGCGGCGGGCGCGGTGCGGATCGAGAACAACACCGTCCACGACACCGCCTGCGGTGACGGCATCGACGTGCGAGCCACCGGCACGAGCAAACTGACCGCTCAGGTCGAGGGGAATGCACTGCGGGACATCAACCTCGGCCTGGCGAAGCTGTCGGTGCTCGCGATCGGTGTACAGGCCGCGGATTCGGCGGATCTGACCGCGGCGCTCGACGGCAATTCGCAGACCGATATCGCCTCACCGGCGACGTCACCGCTCAATAGTCTCGCGGACAGCGAGGGACTGTTCATCAACCCGCTGGGGCGGGCTCGGATGCGAGTCACCGTCTCCGACAACCAATTCCGCAATGGCGGCGGGCATTTCTCGGCCAACGGGCTGGAGTACGTCACCACCAGTGGCACGCCCGACAGTGAAGTCACGGTCACCGACAGCGATTTCGATACGGTCACCGGTGACGTCATCGAGAATTACAACCTCAGCACCGACGGCGCTCGCCACTCACTGAGTCTGGATCATGTCCGGGCGCTCAATTCGGTGTTCCCGGGGGCCGCGCTCAATCCGATCGTCCCGGCGAATCTCGGAACATGCCTGGTCACAACGAATTTCGGCCGCACCGGTCACACTCACCTCAGTGTCGCGAACTCCGACTTCGCGAATTGCAGTGCGGACGGCATCGGCCTGATCGCGTTCACTCCGCAAGGCTCCGAACCCTCCACTGCGGCATTGACGTTCGATATCCGCGACACCTCGGTCAGCTCCACCGCTGCCAACGGAATAAATATTGCCAATGTCGGCGACACGGCGGTGCTGGAGGGGAGCGTCGCGCGAACCACCGTTGCCGGTGCGCAACAGGTGCTGGTGCGGGTCAGTAATCGGGACGGGACGATCGGCAGCGCCGCAATCGATTTCGGAGGCGGCTCGCTGGGCAGTGCCGGGATGAATTGCCTCGCTGCGGGCGGTTCGCAAGTGGACGTGTCCGGCATGCCACTGGTTGCGCGGGACAATTGGTGGGGTCGCCCGGAGGGCCCGAACCGGCCCCAGGAGGCCGCCGACGCCGGTCACCCGCTGGCGGCTGCCCCGCGCGCCGGTTGCTGATTCAGCAGTGCACGGTGCCGTCCGCGCCGCGGTTCTCGCCTCCGATGCCGACGATGGCGAGGTGCACATCGGTCGGCACGTAGGTGCTGTCGGAACCGTCTGCCGGAGTGGTGTTTCCGGTGTACAGCGTGATCGAGACCTTATCGGGATCGGCCCATGTCGGCTGGGTCTGGCGGACCGCGGCGGCGGCCGCGTCGGAGTGGTAGACGACCGTATGGCATGAGCCGTTCGGGTACGCCGCGGTGGTATCGACGCCGTCATAGGTGCCGATCTGCTGGATATCGGCGGGCAGCAGCGCCGTGGCGGCCGCCAGCGCTCCCGCGGCATCCTGATGCGGGTTGAAGTAGACGTCGGCGCTGACTATCGACCCGTTCCAAGCATTCGCGATCGGGGCGATCGGATCCTGGGCGCAGGCGAGGGCGGCCCCCGGCAATCGCCAGGCGTCCTGCGAGTTCAGCTGGTTTTCACCCTCTGCCACACAGTCATTCGAGGTGTCGGGAGCGAATGTCTGCCGCCAGTAGTCGACCGGGCTCAGGATTCCGCGCACCGCATTCGGCGCCGGCTGGGAGATCGCGGTCGCGGGGTCGGAGGTCGTCTGACTCGATGCGGGCACGGTGTCCGCACTCGTCGGCAGGGCAGCTGCCGTTGTCGAAGCGGTAGAAGGCGATTGGCTGGAGGGCAGCATGATGACCGCGCCGATGAACATCAGCGAAGCGACTACCAGCAGCGCTACCGCTGCCTTCTTGTCATTGATTCGGAACGTTTTTATATGACCCTGAAACAGTGCGATGAACCCGACTACGAAAGCGAACATACTCACAATCACCAAAAGTGCACCAAGGATTGCCAACTCGGACTCCTTTCGCATCGCGTCCACCAGCCCGGAGCCGGCGCACTGCGGCACAGTATTGCGCATGGCCGGCGCCGTAGGTCGGCATAATCTGGTACGCGTCCGAGTTGTCGGGAATTCCGCATTGCGTGGGTCCTGCTGGAAGATTGCCGGTTTCGTGGCGACCTCGGTCAGCGCCTGACGAAATCGGCCGGGTGGCTGACCGTTCCGGCCTTCGGTATCGGCCGAACCGCGTTTCCGGCGTTCACTTTCAGCAGGTCGCGACAGCGGCCACCGGATGATTCCGCTGGAAGGAAACGACAATGACCGAGTATGTGACGCTCGAGCACGGACGGCTGGCCTGCGATGTGGCGGGTGCGGGGCCGCTGGTGGTGCTCTCGCACGGTATGGGCACCGTGCGACAGGATTTCCGCCATCTCGTCGGGCCGCTGGTCGACGCGGGCTACCGGGTGGTCAATGTGGATATGCGCGGGCACGGGGAGTCCAGTCTCGACTGGCCGTCGGTGACCGGGAAGGCCGCCATCAGCCGTACCGATGTGGCGGGGGATCTGCTGGGTGTGATCCGGCACTTCGGCGGTCCGGCGGTGATCCTGGGACATTCGCTGTCGGGTGGCTCGGCGACGATCGCGGCGGCGCAGGCTCCGGAACTGGTGAGCGCGATCGTCGAGATCGAACCCTTCACCCTCACCCAGAGTCTGCATATCGGAGCGCTTTTCACCCGCCGCCGGTATCGCCGCGGCATGGTCCGCCTCGCGCTCACCGCAATGCTGAATTCGCTGAATTGGTGGCGGCGGTATCTGGACGTCGCCTATCCGACCAAGCCCGCCGACTTCGGCGAGTATCTCGCCGGACTCGAGAACACGCTGCGGCAGCCGGGGCGCTGGGCGGAATTCATGAAAACCCAGAAGACCACCCCTGCGGATGCGCAGGCCCGGCTGGCGGACGTCCGCTGTCCCGCCCTGGTGATCATGGGTTCGGCGGAGCCGGATTGGGCCGATCCCGAGGCCGAGGCGAATGCGATCGTGGCCGCCATGCCGGAGGGTGTGGGCCGGGTCGTGATGGTCGACAACGGCGGGCACTATCCGCACGCTCAGTTCGCGGATCGGATTGCCGCGGTGGTGATCCCATTCCTCGAACAGCATGTGGTGCGTGAGCAGACGGCCGTCACGGTCATGCGCTGACCATGGCGGACATGCGGCCCGGCTGCGATGATGGCGGCATGCCCGCGCCGCGCACCATTGTTTTTGTCGCCTACCAGGGGATGCAACTGGTCGAATTGGCCGGGCCGATGGATGTTTTCGGGTTTGTCAACGCGCTCGCCGAGGATGAGGTGTACCGGCTCGTCACGGCCTCGCCGGCGGGCCGGTCGATCACGGCGGACGGCGGTTTGACCATTGCGGTCGAGCATTCACTGCATGATCTGGCCGCCTCCGCCGAGGAGATCGACACCCTGCTGGTCGTCGGCGGCTGGATCACCGGGCCGGTGTCGGCCGAGGTGGTCCGCGAATTGCCCGCCCTGGCCCGCAAATCCCGCCGCGTGACCTCGGTGTGCTCCGGTGCGCTGCTGCTCGCCGCCGCCGGCCTGCTCGACGGCTACCGGGCCACCACCCACTGGGGCACAACGGATCGGCTGGCGCGCACCTATCCGCGTGTCACCGTCGAGCCCGACCGCATCTTCGTTCACGACCGCAATCGCTGGACCTCCGCCGGCGTCGCCGCGGGCATCGACCTGGCCCTGGCTCTCGTCGAGGACGATCACGGCAGGGAGAAGGCTCAGGAGATCGCCCGCGCCTTCGTCGTCTTCACCCGCCGCTCCGGCGGCCAAGCCCAATTCAGCGCCCAGATGCGCGCCCAGCCCGCCCGCACCCCCGCCATCCGCGCCGTCCAGCAGTGGCTCCCCGACCACCTGGCCGACAACCTGGCAGTCTCCACCCTGGCCGCGCGCGCCGGTATGAGCGAACGCCACTTCGCCCGCGCCTTCCGCGCCGAAACCGGCACCACCCCAGCCACATTCGTCGAAGACCTCCGCATAGAAGCCGCCCGCAGCCTCCTCGAATCCACCGACCTCACCATCACCGCCATAGCCCGCGCCGTAGGCTACCGCCACCCCGAAACCCTCCACCGCCTCTTCACCCGCCGCCTCTCCACCACCCCCGAGCGCTACCGCCGCCACTTCGCCACCGGCACAGCTCCCAGCGAGACGGCCTCATAGGCCAGACACACGACCGGCTTCACACTCGCGGCCGCGAGCGCGCGCAGCGTGTCGGCGTGGACTTCGTGGAGCGCCTCCGAATCAATCTCCCATCCGTCGTCGCCGACCAGTCCCCATGACCCATCTTGGTGTTGGAGGAGGCGCACGCCGTCGTCTGGAGCCAGCGCCATTTTCCGAGCGTCCTCATCATCGTGTCGTGTGGGGATGTCCACGAGCCGCCCTTTCGGTAGTGCGGTTGGGGAGGAACCACCACCGGGGATCGAGCGGGGCACGGCAGCTACCCGGCGATGGGGCCGAAAACAACGCTATCCGTGCGTGTTTGGCCCGGTAACCGCCTTGCCGTCCACAACCGTCCACAAGGACCACATCCCGCGCCTATCGTGTCTTTCATGAACCCCGGAGACCTGAACTCCGCGATCTCGGGTGCCCGGCTGCGGGCGGCTCGGGAGGCAGCGGGGCTCAGTTTGTCCGCCCTGGCGGCGCGTACGCATTACAGCAAGGCGCTGCTCGGGATGCTGGAAACCGGGCAGCGCCAGGTCTGGCCCGAGCATGTCAGTGCCTACGCCGATGCGCTGGGGATCGGGTGCGCCCTGTTCGTCGAACCCTCCGATGGTGAACAAGCAGCGGCCGAATGGATTGAGCGGGTTGCGTTGTCGGACATCGGAGGTGATGCGCTGGACCGCCTGGAGTTGGCGGTGGACGATCTGGCGGCAGCGTATCCAACGACTCCTCCAGGTGAATTGCTGGTTCGTATCCGGCAGCATCTCGGCTATGCCGGACGCTTGATGGACAGCCGCAAGACGCTGACCCAGCATCGCCGTCTGCTCGTCACGGTCGGCTGGCTCTCGCTGCTGGCGAGCACCTGCCATATCGACCTGGGGGAGTTGCCGGCCGCGGCGGCGCGCGGTCACCTGGCGTGGAAGCTCGCAGACGAAGCGGGGCATCGCGAGATAGCGGCGTGGTGCCTCGAAACACGGGCATGGCAACAGCTCACGGGAGGTGGCTTCGCGGCGGCGGCGGAGCTGTCCCGCGCCGCGCAGGTCATTGCTCCCGACGACAGCTCGGCGTTCATACAGGCGACTGCTCAGGAGGGCCGCGCTCTGGCGCGGCTCGGCGACCGCGAGGGCACATATGGTGCGTTGCGCAGAGTCGCCAGGCTGGTGTCCGGGCTGAACGTTCCGGATCGGCCAGAGCATCACTTCCGGTATGACCCCGCAAAGTCGGATGCCTACGTCGCCACCACGCTGGCGTGGCTCGGCGATCCTGCGGCCGAGTCCTACGCCCGGCATGTTCTCGCCGATCTCGCAGGCGCTGCGTTTGTACGTCCACGTCGAATCGCTTCGGCGAACCTGGATTTGGGCCTGGCCCTCGTCGTAGCGGACAAGCCCGACGAAGCCGCCGACGTGGCTCTGACTGCGGTGGAATCCGGGCGTCTGGTTCCGTCGAACTACTGGCGGGTGGCCGAGGTGGTCTCCGGTATCGAAGGCCGCGGGGTAGCCGACGCGGCGATTGTTCGGGAAGCGTTCCGCGACATCTACCCGTCCACCTAGGGCGAGCTTGACATACCGGCCGCGCGGTTGTGTAACAGGAGGCTTGCCGCGGTCGAATTCCCTTGCGTCGCCATCGATATGGGGTGTCGATGGCGCAGGGCAGCATCTCCGGCGGCTGTGCACGGATTGCCCGTGGTTGTGCGCGCTGAATCGTAGAAGGGGAAGTCGTGACGTCTTCGATCATGTCCAAGGGGCAGAATCTGGCGCTGCCGGATGATGTCATCCGCGTCGACGTCGTGATCGGGTGGACGGAATCGGAGATCGTGGTCGACGCTTCGGCTCTACTGCTCGGAGGCGATCGAAAGGTGCGGTCCGACAGCGATTTCGTTTTCTACAACCAACCCGAATCGGCGGACGGTTCCGTGCGGTTTCTGGGGACGAGTGTGACCGAAGAAGGAGCGCAGACCAGGATTGCCCTCGACCTCTCAGCCCTTCCGGACAACGTCGACGCGGTGGTATTGGCGGGCAGTATCGGCACGGGTACGTTCGGCGATCTGGGCAAGGTCGCATTTTGTGTCGTAGACGGAGCCGGCAAATCCCTGGCCGAGTACGTGACCGCGGATGCTGACAAAGAGTCGGCGTTTCTGTTCGGCGAGATTTATCGCCGGGGCGGCGTGTGGAAGGTGCGCGCGGTGGGGCAGGGCTGGGATTCCGGTTTGGCAGGTCTGGCAACGGATTTCGGTGTGGATATCGACGACGAACCGGAAACCGAATCGGCCGACCCGTCATCCGGTGTGGTGCCGTCGAGCCAGCCCGGTACGACTGTCGAGGCGGCGGGGGACGGCTCCGATATCGCCGCGGCGGACGGCAGGTCGACACAGCCGGACGCTCAAACCACGGCGCGGAGCAGAGGCGTGCGCACTGCGAAGCAGGTTGCGAAGAAGACCAAGCCGATCGAATTCAAACTTGCCGAGCACGACACCTGGCAGCCGGCTCGGCTGTTCTCGGTGATCGGGGTCGGTGCCGGTGAGGAGCAGGAACGGCGAGCTACCTCCGCGCTCATTGCGACGATGCAGGCGGTTCGCCCCTTCGCGCGAGCGCTGTGTGCGCGAATGGGTGCTCCCACAGGCGCTTTCGAAGGTTTCGTCGAGGTGCAGTACGAGCGGGGTGATACGAAGGTCATTCCGGATGCGGTGCTCAAGGTGGTTCGGGGAAGCCGCTTGTGGACCGCTCTGCTCGAGGTCAAGACCGGCAACGGCAAGCTCAAACGTGATCAGCTCGAGAACTATCTCGATGTAGCGCGTAAGCGGAAGTACGACGTCGTTGTCAGTCTGTCGAACGATATTCCTGCCGGTCCCGGGGAACTGCCGGTCGAGGTGGACCGCCGCAAGCTAGCGAAGGTCGCCCTGCGGCATCTTTCCTGGGCAGAGGTGGCGCACGAGGCTCGAATGTTGCTCTCGCACGGCGGTATCGAAGACGATATGCACGCCTGGATCTTGAGCGAGTTCCTGCGCTATCTCGATCATCCCCGATCCGGTGCGACCGAGTTCGTCGATATGGGTCGGCACTGGGTGGCGGTGCGAGATGCGGTGACCGCGGGCACTTTACGTGCGGGCGATCAGAAGGCTCTGTCGGTCGCCGCAACGTGGGTGGCACTGTCCCGGCATCTCGCGTTGCGGCTGACCGCCGAGCTCGGCGTGCCGGTAAAGCACGTGCTGCCTCGCCGGTACCGCAGCGATCCGGCTGCTCGCAACGGCGCCGTCGCCGAGCACCTGGCGGCCGACGGCACCTTCGACGCTGTGCTCAAGATTCCTGATGCCGCAGGTGATCTGGTCGTGGTCGTTGACCTGCGCACGAACCGGATCCGGTGCCGTACCACTCTGGATGCGCCGAACGAGGGAACCTCGGCGCGCCGATTGTCGTGGCTGCTCAAGCAACTTCAGGACGCGCCGGGCGAATTGCAGGTCGAAGCGGTGTTCTCGGTTCCCGGCAACGAAACCTGCGAGCACCTCGCCGTAGTCCGCACGAATCCGCGGTCGCTGACGGCGGATCGTCCCGGTGCGATCGTCTCGTTCACGCTGGAGCAGACCTTCCCGATGGGAAGCCGGCGATCCGGGACAGCGGCCAGTTTCATCGCCAGCGTGACTTCGGCAACCGATACGTTCTACGGATCGGTGGTGCAGCAGCTGCGCGGATGGGTGCCTGCCGCCCCGAAACAGCCCGAATCGCCGCATTCCGGCACAGCGGTGGACTCCGCGACGGTGAAACCTGATCCTTCGGTGACTGCGTGAGTGCTGATCAGCGGCGGATTTCGTGGTGAAATCTGTTGTGTCAGAGCGACTGTCGTGGCGTTCTACCATGGGTGCAGGGGTGTTGTGGACTGCCCCGTTGCTGGAATGGAGAGCAGTGTCATGCCGGAGATGAACAAGCAGAATCTTGTGTACTTCGAAAACCCTTCGATGCGGGGGCTGTACGACAGCATGGAGGGATGGCAGCTGGCGAATAACAAGCGGTTGTTGTCTATCAGCGTGCAGCAGGATCGGGGGAATTACTGCTGTATCGCTCTGACCAATCCGACGGAGGTAGTGCTCACCAGCCCTGATGGGCATCACCATGCTGCTGTGAATCGGTTCGGGCAGTTGGCGGTGACTTCGGATTAGGTCGGGCGGCGCCTGAGGTAGCTGTGCAGGCTGTCTGAAGGGTTTCGGTCGGTCGGTATAGTCCGCTGGAAACTCGTGATGAGGACGGGAAACCGGTGTAAATCCGGTGCGGTCGCGCCACTGTGTCCAGTTTCGGCTGGGAGCCAGACCTCGCCTTGTCACGTCCCTACGTTCGGGGGCGCGGCTGCCCTGGAAGGTTTCAGCGACATATGGCTATCGAGCCCACGCCGGAATCCGGCACGACTCCCGCCGTCCGTGGGCGAATGCTGCGCCATGTCCTGCACGATTGGACCCGCCGGGACTGGGTCGAGGCGGGGGTGCTGCTCGGGGTTGTCGCCGTTATGCACGCGGTGGCGTTCGGGCTGCTGTTCGGGGCGATCGCGCCGCACAGCTATCAGATCGGGACCCAGGTCTTCGGTGTCGGCCTGGGGCTGACCGCGTACACCTTCGGGCTGCGGCATGCCTTCGACGCCGACCATATCGCCGCGATCGACAACACCACCCGCAAGATGATGGGCGACGGTCACCGGCCCAAGGCGGTCGGATTCTGGTTCGCCATGGGGCATTCGACCATCGTGTTCGTGATGGCGGGGCTGGTGGTGGCGGGTGCGCGGGTGGTCGGCACGCTCGTCGAGGACGATTCGCCCACCCGGAAGAATCTGGGAATCGTGTCGACCCTGGCGTCCGGATCGTTCCTGTACCTGATCGGGCTCGTCAATATTGTTGCCCTGGTGGGGATCTGGCGGGTCTACCGCAAGACCCGCCAGGGCGAATTCGATCACGCGGAACTCGAAGCCGCGCTGCAGGCGCGCGGATTCCTGGCGCGTCTGCTCGGTCCGATCATGCGGGGGGTGAAGCGGCCGTTCCAGATGTACCCCGTCGGGGTGCTGTTCGGTCTCGGCTTCGATACCGCCACCGAGGTCGCGCTGCTCGCCCTCGCCGGTTCGGGCGCCGCCGCCGGCCTGCCCTGGTACGCGATTCTGGTGCTGCCGCTGCTGTTCGCCTCGGGCATGAGCCTGATGGACACCATCGACGGTCTGTTCATGAATGTGGCCTACGACTGGGCCTTCGCCAACCCGATCCGCAAGATCTACTACAACCTGACCATCACGGGCCTGTCGATCGCGGTCGCCCTGCTCATCGGCTCCATCGAACTCATCACCGTCCTGCACGACGATGCGGGCTTCAGCAATCCCGTCACCGACGCCATCGCCGGAATCGATCTCAACAATGTCGGATTCGCCATAGTCGCGCTGTTCGTCCTGGCCTGGATCGCTGCCGTGGCCTACTGGCGCATCGCCAAGGTCGAACAGCGCTGGGCTCCAGCACCTTTGGACTGAAGGGGTGGACCGCAGCCCGGGTCCAGCCGAGCGCCGAGGGCGGCCGGCCGTGCGAGTTCCTGGGGATCTTCGACAGCGATGCCCGCCGCGGCCATCAGCGCGGCGAGGACGCCGCAAATGTGACGTACCCGTCACAGTGACGGCAGGCGATGCCTCCCAAGGCAATTCGCCGATGATCGTGCCCGGCCGCGGCTGTTCGGCCTCACAGCGGGGTAGCGGGGCTTTGTGACATCGCGCCGCTGGATAGCATCGAGCTGTCGAACAGATCTAGGAAACCCCGAGGACGTGTGTTGACTAACGACCATCTTGACCGCTGGAACGCTCACGAAGCCTCGGCGGAGGCGATGATTCCGATAATCGGAAGGCTGTATCGCGAGAAGGGGGTGACCATCCTCCTGCACAGCCGGTCGCTGGTGAACAAATCGGTGATCAGCATTCTGCGGACGCACCGGTTCGCACGCCAGATCGAGGGCGAGGAGCTGTCGATCGATGAGACCCTGCCGATCCTCGAGGTGCTCAGCGGGCTGGATCTGGGTCCGTGCAAGATCGACCTCGGCCGCCTGGTCATGGCCTATCGCGCCGATGGCCGCGGGCTGTCGATTCCGGAGTTCACCGCCGCGGTGCTGGCCGATGTCACCGATGGCAACAAGGCGCAGTCGCAGGGTCCCCGGGATGTGGTGCTGTACGGCTTCGGGCGGATCGGCCGTCTGGTCACCCGTCTGCTCATCGAGAAGACCGGCTCCGGCAACGGGCTGAACCTGCGGGCCGTGGTGGTGCGCAAGGGCGGCGCCGACGATCTGGCCAAGCGCGCGTCGCTGCTGCGCCGGGATTCGGTGCACGGGCAGTTCAACGGAACGATCAAGGTCGACGCCGCCAATAACGCGATCATCGCGAACGGCAATGTCATCAAGTTCATCTACAGCGACGATCCGGCGACCATCGACTACACCGAATTCGGGATCGACAACGCCATTCTGATCGACAACACCGGTAAGTGGCGCGACCGTGCGGGCCTGGAGCAGCACCTGCGCCCCGGTATCGCGAAAGTCCTTCTCACCGCGCCCGGTAAAGGCGACGTCCCGAATATCGTGCACGGCGTCAACCATCTCGCGCTGGATCTCTCCGAGCAGATCGTTTCCTGCGCCTCGTGCACAACCAATGCGATCGTGCCGCCGCTCAAGGCGATGGACGTCGAATACGGCATCGTCCGCGGCCACGTCGAGACGGTCCACTCGTTCACCAATGACCAGAACCTGCTCGACAACTACCACCCCGCTGACCGTCGCGGCCGCTCCGCCCCATTCAACCTGGTACTGACCGAAACCGGCGCCGCCTCCGCCGTCGCCAAGGCCATGCCGGACTTCAAAGCCAAGATCACCGGCAACTCGATTCGCGTTCCCACCCCCGATGTTTCGGTCGCGATCCTGAACCTGCAACTCGAGCGCGAAGTCACCAAAACCGAAGTACTCGACTACCTCCGCCAGGTCTCCCTCTCCGGCCCCCTGAGCCGCAACCTCGACTACACCGCCGCCACCGACGTGGTCTCGAGCGATTTCATCGGATCCCGCGCAGCCTCCATCGTCGACGCCAACGCGACCATCGTCGACGGCGACACCGCAATCCTCTACCTCTGGTACGACAACGAATTCGGCTATTCCTGCCAGGTTGTCCGGACGGTGCAGTACATCTCGGGCATCGAATACCCGACGTATCCGCAGATGGTCGCGCAGGCGGGCGATGTCCCGGCGCCGGTGACAGCCGACGTGGGATAGCTCGCGGTCCGAAAGATGCGCCGGTGCAGCCGCTGTGCTGCCCCGGCGGCGACCGTATAGGTCGCAGGGTTGCGACGTCGGAGACCGTCGCGGGACGCCGGTGTGCGAAGTGGCAGGGCACGTAGCATTGCCGCATGGATTCCGCGCGTGATGAGACCGGCGAGAAGATCCTTGATGCCGCGTTGGCGCGGATATTGCAGGTGGGTATTCGGCGGAGCAGTTTGGATGACATCGCTCGGCGGGCCGGGGTCAATCGGATGACTATTTACCGGCGGTTCAGTAGTAAGGAGAAGTTGGTTGATGCGGTGCTGGTTCGGGAGAATCAGCGTGTACTGCAGGGGGTTTCGGAGATCGGAGCGGCGGTCGCGGGGGTATCGGCTCAGATCGAGGAGACGGTGCTCTATGTCATCGAGCAGACTCGTAGTCATCCGCTGGTGAAGCAGTTGCTCGAGGTTGCGCCGGAGGAGATTCTCGAGTTCTACACGGTGCGTGGGGAAGTCGGTGTCGGGCTGGGGATCGATTACATTGCGGGGGCGCTCACAGCGGCGCAGGAGCGCGGGGTGATCGAGCGGTACGATCCGCGGCCGGTGGCCGAATTGCTCGCCCGGTTCGCGCATTCGCTGCTGCTCACACCGGTGGGCGGTTCGGATTTCTCGGATGCGCGGCAGGCGCGCGGATTTGTGCGGGCCGCCATTGTTCCACTTGTGCTGCACGGGATTTCGCAATCCGCCGAGGATGAGCGCAGATAGGCGCATCGGATTCACGGTAGGTCGAACAGGTTCGGCCGGCCGGCGAACCAGCGGTCCCGATCCAGGGCGCGCGCTCCGTCGAACTCGGCAATGGAAACGTGCGGGAACAGCGCCGCGCGCGGGGCCGGGGAACCCGCGGCATCGAGCACCGCGTTGGCCGCCATCCGCCCACCCTCATTGGCCCCCTCCATGGTGGCCAGATCGACATTGGTGCGCAGATAGTCCCCGGCCAGAAAGAGATTCGGGATTCCGGTGGCGCCGGTCGGGCGGTTGTCCCACGATCCGGCCGTATTCACCAGCAGCGGATCGTCATTGGAGTTGACGCCGGCCGCAGGGTCCCAGTGGATGCCCGGGTCCAGAAACCAGGAATGCAGATCGCTGTCATGCAGTGTGTCGGGCAGCAGCAATCGCCCGGACTGCGTCTTCATGATCTGAGCCCAAGTCTCCCTGGCGATTTCGTCTGGACTGCACTGTTTGGCGGGCTTGCCGTACAGCATGCCGGGGGCATCCCAGTCGGAGATGTCGACCGACAGGATGTCGCGGACCTGGCCGTCGCCGTAATCGCGTGCGATATCGCGGCCCTTCCAGAACTGCGCCTGGTTGATACCGGTGAGCCGCCACGGTGATTCGATGAAACCGATATGCCCCGCCGAGATCGGATTGTCGGTGCGCAGATAGAACTGGATACCGGTCATCCAGTCCACGAACAGCTGACTGATCCGCTCCAGGTCCGGATCCAGCGCCAGCACTTCCGGACTCCACAGCCGGACCACCTGTTCCGCGGCCAGTGCGGCGACAAAATAGTCCGCCTCCACCCGCGATGCCGCCCCACCCGCCGAGCGCACGACCGCCGAACCGATCTGTCCGCCTTCGACTTCCAGTCCCTGCACCTCGCTGCCGACCTCGAACCGCACGCCGCGCTGCTTCAGATATTCCACCCACGGATCGATCCAGGCCTCATTGGTCGGCGCGTTCAACACCCGGTCCGGCGCACCGTCGGAACCGCGGTCGATCAGTGTGAGCAGGAACGACTCGGCCACCTTGCAGATGGTGTTCGCGCTGGCCAGGTTCTCCTTCGCCGCGACCAGCGTGCGGGTGACGGTGGAGATCACGAACAGATAGTTCGGATTCGCGCCCCGCGCTCGCGCGAAGTCGATGAACGCCATACGTTCCCACTGCCCGAGCCGCCGCTCGTCGCAACTGGTGAAATACGTCAGCAGCCGCTGCGCGAAGCCGAGCAGATCGAGATACGGCACCCGGGGTACGTAGGTGAGCCCGCCGAGCAGGGTGTCCAGCAGCAATTCCGGTGTGGCAACGGACTTTCCGATGGCCTCGAGGCTGAGCTCGAACGGCGCGGTCAGGTTCGGTCCGTCGATCGCCGCCGTTGCGGTGAGCACCGGCACGAAATTGTCCCACACACCATTCCTGTTGCCCGGGAACGGTATTCGTCGCATGGTCTCCGGCACGTGGCGATAGAAGCCGGGGAAGAACCGGAACCCGTGCTCCCCGGGAAGCGGACACCGGCCGTCGGTCACCGGCAGATCGGTGTCCATACTGCGCGCCTTCCCGCCCAGCATTCGACGCTCGTATACGGTCACCTCGAAGCCGCGCTCGATGAGCTCGTGGGCAGCGGTCAGGCCCGCAATTCCCCCGCCCAGCACCGCAACTCGCCGTCCCGGTGGGGCGGCGCCCGCCCGCCGGAACGAGGTGTTCGCGACAACCGCACCCGCGGCCGCACCGAGGAGGAGTGTCCGGCGGGAGAACTCTGAATCAGCCATATGCGTATCTCTCGCGATTCGCGAACGCGGTGTGCCGTTGTGCCACACGCTGTTCGGCTAGCAGCAATGTGACAATGTCTGGGACATTGTCACAGTGAAAATAGCAGCCGCTCGAGAGGAGCGTCGAGAGAAAGTGCGATTCTCGCCGGAATGGCGACTCGGGTTGCCGGTCGTTATCGCCCGGCGTTGTGCGGGCTGGGTTTCGGGTCGATGGCCGACACCTGATGCGGGGCGCGGCAGGCGTCGACAATGATCTTGCGAGCCGCGCGTCCTTCGGGGGAGGGCATGAGGGCGTAGTTGTGGGGAAGCGCCGGGCCCTCGTGATAGTCGATCGGGGTGCCGGCGGCCGCGGCACGACGGGCCAGGGTTCGGGTGTCGGCCACGGTCATTTCGCGGGTGCCGCAGAAGACAGTCAGGGGTGGCAGGCCTTCGATGCGGCCGCGCAGCGGGCTGACGCGCGGGTCTCGGGGGTCGAGGTCACCGGCGTAGAGGCGGCCGATTTCGAGCAGGCCGGGGATTTGATGGAAGGGGTCGTCCTTTTCGAGGGCGGGCAGGGTGGGGTCGGTCATGGTGACGTCGAGCCAGGGGGAGATCAGCACGACGCGATCGGGCTGCGGGCCGCCCTGCTCGAGCAGGACCTGGGTGGCAGCCAACGCCAGTCCGCCGCCGGCCGAATTGCCCATCACCACAGTCTTTCCGGAGCCGCGCTGCTCGATCGCGCGGGCGAGGATCGCGGCGGTGGTGGCGACCATATCGGCGGCATGGCCATGGGGGACAAGCGGATAGATGGGGACCACGCACTCCGCAGGTACGGCGGCGGCGAGGTCCCGGACGAAACTCCAGTGTGGGCGCACGATTTCGCGGAAGAAGCCGCCGCCGTGCAGGAATACGACGGTGACCTCGGCAGGGCCGGTGGTCGGCGTGATCCGGTACACCGGCCAGCCGTCGAGGTCGTCCCTGGTGACGGTCGCGGCCTTGTTCAGGAAGGCCGGGGGCCGAACCTCTTCGACCTTCCGATCACGCTTTTCCAGCGCCGCGTGCAGCAGTGCCGGATCGCCGAGCAGCTTGCGCCCGCCCGAGGCCCGCAACAGTGCGGTGACCGCTCTCGTCTGCCAACTCGGCTTCGCCGTTTCTCCCTGGGGTGTCATATCCGCTCAGCTCCCTGTCATTGCTGCTCGCACCGGCCGCGCCGGGCCCGATTAGCCTGGTCGATATGACCGTCGCCGCGCTTTCACAAACCTGCGGTGCGGCGCCCGTGCTGTGGATGCGGCCCCGCCATGCCGGGTATCTCGGTCCGGATCTGGGCGTCGGCATGCACGACACGGCGATCGCCTGCCTGGGATTGGCCTTGGACGGCCCGTTCACCGTGGACACCGCCGAGCACGGAACCTTTGTCACCAGCAGCGTTTTCGTCCCGGCCCGGGTGCGGCACCGGATCGTCTCGGCGGGCCGGATCGCCTTGCTCTTCGCCGAACCCGGTAGCGCGGTGACCGGCTGCGCCCTGTCCGGGAGCACCGGGCCCAGTGCGATCGATCCGGGGGAGGAGGCCGCCCTCATCGCTGCCGCACGCGCGGGCGTCGCAAGTCTGGAGCGCCTGATCTCGAACCCGAAACCCCTGCGTCCCATCGATCCTCGCATCGAAGCCATCGTGCGCGAGATTCGCGCGGATCCCGCCGCGCACCCGCACGCCGCGGACGCGGCCACCGCCGCGGGCCTGTCCGAGTACTACTTCCTGCGCATGTTCGCCGCGCACACCGGCACCACCTTCCGCCGCTACCGGCAGTGGGCTCGGGTGCGGATGGTTTTTGTGGGCGTGGAAGCCGGTTACGACCTCACCCGCTGTGCCGCCGATGCCGGATTCGCCTCCCCGTCCCATTTGAGCGAGACCTTCCGGCGCACCTTCGGCCTCTCGCTGACCGCGGTGCTCAATTCGCGAGTAACGCTTGATATCCGATGATGCGAACGAGTCCGTAGCGAATGCCCGGCACCCCTTCAACCGTGCCCTCGCTTTGTGTATAGTTGGCAAAGGCAAGTAGTTGTATTCGCTAAGTAAATAAGCAGTAAAGAGAAGGGCCGATCATGGCGAATGTTGCCAGTGATCCCAGTGCTACGACCGAACTCGAGGGCGCCGATCTATTGGGCGCACAGCTGGTTCGGCTCATGCGGGCCATCGGCAGAACCAAGCACCGGGTGATCAAGAGCGGCCCCGACGGGCTCGAGCAACTCGCCTACGCGGTGCTGTTCTGCCTGGTCCACGACGGGCCGCAACGTACCGGGAAACTGGCCGAGTCATTGCACGCCGAGATCTCGACGATCAGCCGGCAGACCAGAACCCTGGTCGGCCACGGTCTGGTCGAACGCCGGGCCGATCCGATCGACGGCCGCGCGTGCGTGCTGAAGGCCACGGAGGAGGGGGAGCGTGTCTTCGCGGAGAACCGCCGATTGCGCAATGTCTGGCTCGCCGGCTTCCTGGCGGACTGGTCCGCGACCGACCGTTCGACGCTGACCCAACTGCTCGAGCGACTCGTGAGCGACATCGAAAGAACTACCACGACAACCGATCCGAAATAGGGCTTCGAAACATGACATCTGCGACTCTCGAGGCGTCGCCGGACGTGCAGGCGGCAGCCCCGCCGAAACTGTCGCACCGGCAGATCCTCACCATCCTGTCCGGTCTGCTGCTGGGGATGTTCCTGGCGGCGCTGGACCAGAACATCGTGAGCGTGGCGATCGTCAAGATCGCCAATAGTCTGCACGGCTTCGATCAGCAGGCCTGGGCTACGACGGCGTATCTGATCACCGCCACCATCAGCACCCCGCTGTACGGCAAGCTCGCCGATATCTACGGGCGGAAGCAGTTCTTCCTCACCGCGATCGCGCTGTTCGTCATCGGCTCGGCGGCGTGCACCTTCGCCACCTCCATGTACGAGCTGGCCGGATTCCGCGCATTCCAGGGCCTGGGCGCCGGCGGTCTGATGTCGCTGGCCATGACCATCATCGGCGATATCGTCCCGCCGCGGGAAAGGTCCCGGTACCAGGGCTATTTCATGATGGTCTTCGGTATCGCCACCGTACTCGGCCCGGTGCTGGGCGGCTGGCTGTCCGGCTTCGACCACCTCGGTGGCATCGAGGGCTGGCGCTGGGTGTTCCTGGTGAATGTGCCGGTCGGCATCATCGCGCTGATTGTGGTCGCCAAGGTGCTCAATCTGCCGCAGCAGCGCCGCCAGTTGAAGGTCGACTGGGGCGGCGCGGTGGCCTTGACCATTTGCGTGGTGCCGCTGCTGATCGTCGCCGAACAGGGTCGCGGCTGGGGCTGGGGTTCGGGCCGGGCGATTCTCTGCTACGTCATCGGTGTCATCGGCCTGGCGCTGTTCGTCTGGATCGAGCACGTGATGAAGGACGCGGCGCTGATTCCCTTGCGCCTGTTCAAGAATTCGACCTTCACCGTCTGCATTGTCGGCGGCTTCATCGTCGGTATCGCCATGTTCGGCGCGATCACCATGGTCCCGCTGTACCTGCAGGTGGTGCGTGGTTTCTCGCCGACCAAGGCAGGTCTGCTGATGCTGCCGCTGGTGGCGGGCATCATGATCGGCTCACTGACGTCCGGGCAGGTCACCAAGCGCACCGGCCGCTACAAGATTCTGCCGGTGGCGGGCACGTTCATCATCGCCTGCGGTGCGGCGCTGTACGCGACGGTGCACTACGACAGCGCGCTGTGGCAGCCGCTGCTCTTCAGCGGCATTGTCGGCCTCGGCCTCGGTGGCTGTATGCAGACGCTGATCATCGCCGTGCAGAACGCCGGTCCGCGTTCGGATATGGGTGTCTCGACCGCATCGGCGACGTTCTTCCGTCAGGTCGGCGGCACGCTGGGTGTCGCGGTCTTCCTGACGATTCTGTTCAACCTGCTGCCCAATAAGATCGTCGACGCCTTCGGCGGGCATCTGCCGCCAGGATTCGACGCGTCCAAGCTCAGCAGCGTGCAGTCCAATACCGCGGGCATCGCGGCACTTCCGGCGCAGGTGCGTGATCCGATTCTGATCGGCTTCACCAATGCCATGCACGGCGTGTTCTGGGTCGCGGCCGGTGTGGCACTGCTGGCGTGCGTGGTGCTGCTGTTCATGAAGGAGATTCCGTTGCAGGATTCCGCGCCGGCGGCCCCGGTGCCGGCGGATCCGGAGCAGGCCGCCGAGGCGGAGTGGTCCGAGGAGCAGGTGTGGGAGGGCGCCGCACAGGCGATCTCGCAGCCCGAACCGGTGCTCGCGGCCGCGGGACGGCATACCGCCGACGGTTACGAGGCCGGTGCGCAGGTCAATGGCATAGCCGCCGCTGCGCCGATCGCCGGGACCAATGGTTATGGCGCACATCATGTTTCGGCCGGCGCCGCGACGGCGACCCTGCCGGTCGTCAATGCCTCCACCGGCGGTCGTTCGATCGGCGGACGGGTGCAGCGCGAGGACGGCCGTCCCGTGCCCAATGCCGCGGTCACGCTGATCGACCAACGCGGGCAACAGGTTTCGCGCACCACCGGTGACAGTGGCGGCGCCTACGCCATCGAGCCGCCCGCGTCCGGCAGCTATGTGCTGATCGTCTCGGCGGGCGGGCATCTGCCCGCCGCGGTGAACGTCACGGTGGACAGCCGCCCGCAGCATCGCGATCTGATCCTGCAGGGTTCGGGCGAATTGTCCGGCACCGTGCGCACGGCCGGTCGTGGCGAACCGTTGCCGGGCGCCACGATCACGCTGACCGATCCGCGCGGTGAAGTGGTCGGCGCGGCCGTCACCGGACCCGACGGCGGCTATGTCTGCCTCGGCGTGGTGTCGGGCGCCTACACGCTGGTCGCGGCGGCCGAGCATATGCGGCCGACCGCCGCCGCCCTGGTCGTGCCCGACAGCGGTCTGCTGCGCTACGACCTCGAACTGACCGCGATGGCCATGCTGACCGGCAAGGTGTGGGCACAGGGCAGACCGGTGCCGGACGCCTCGGTCACCGTGCTCGACGACGAGGGCACGCCGATCGGCACCGCCCGCACCGATGAGCAGGGCCGCTACACGGTGCCCGATCTGGTCGAGGGCGGGTACACCGTCGTCGCGCGCGGATATCCGCCGGTGACCAGCCGGGTGCGCCTGACCGGCGGCGAGATCGACCATGATGTCGAACTCGGTTATGACGTCGAGCAATCCGCTGCCGAACGGTCCACGGAGTTGTCATGAGTGGCCTGACCGCACAAATTCGCAGCGCGGAGGGGTGGCCGGTATCCGGTGCGGTGCTGACCGTCACCGATCTGACCGGGCAGCAGCTCGCCCGTGCGGTGGCCGGTGCGACCGGGGCGGCGGAGACCGATCCGCTGCCTCCGGGCATGCATACCGCGGTGATCACCGCGCCCGGTCACCAGCCGGTGGCGCAGCTCGCCCGCATCTCCGCGGCGGGCACGGGCACGCTGGGTGAGATCATGCTGGCGCCGGAAGCGAATGCGGTGACCGTGCCTCCGCCGGGGCCGTGGACGATCGATCCGATGCATTCGACGGTCATCGTCACCGCGCGGCATCTCGGCATCGCGGGCATCAAGGCCCGCTTCGCCGAGGTCGGCGGGCGACTCGATATCGCCGAAACCTTCGAGCAGTCAGCGGGTTACGCCGAGATCAAGGCGGCGACCGTGGACACCGGTATCGGCATGCGGGACGATCACCTGCGCTCGGCGGAGTTCCTGGACGTCGAGCGGTTTCCGGTGATCACGTTCACCGGCAAGCGTTTTCGCCGCACCGGCGCCGACACCTGGGTGATGCCGGGCGACCTGACCCTGCACGGTCACACCCGCCCGGTCGATCTCGCCGTCACCTACGGCGGTCACGGTCCCGATCCGTGGGGCGGGGTGCGCGCGGCATTCCATGCCGAAACCCTGCTGTACCGCGACGATTTCGCCATCGACTACAACGCCGTGGTCCGGGCGGGCATTGCCGCGGTGGGTACCACCGTGAAGGTCGAGCTCGACATCGAGCTGGTGCAAGGAGATCGACTGCCGGCGTTCTAGCCGCTCGCTGTCACGAAAAGCGGGGCCTGCCACCGGAATCGGTGACAGGCCCCGCCTTCGTGCGGTCGGTCAGGGGTGCTCGGCCACGTCCGCGAGCCAGTTGTGCAGCCACGCGGTCGCTGTCTCGCCATTGGTGTCCACCGTGTAGCGCGGGTAGGACTGGTGAACGCCGGAGGAGAGGAAATCCTGCACCTGGCGGGTCCACTGTTCGCCGGCGGGATCGTCGGGGGAGGCCGACAGGATGGCCGATCCGCCCGGCAGCAGCGCCTCGCCGAGAATCGACTGGACGGTCAGCACGTAGTTGCCGATCTGCAGCGGATCGGGTGCGGACAGCTGGGTGAGGAATCCGGCGAAGCGTCCGGCCAGATCATCGGTGGGCACTGAACAGTACAAATCGCCCGCCGCGCAGAAGGTTCGCACATTCTGGCTCAGAAACCCGAAGCCGCCGATCCGCGCCCCGCCCGCACCGGCGCCGGGCACCGGCGGGCCGATCAGCGCATCGGTGGGCCCGCGCCGCGGATCCGACAGCAGACCGACCGCCGCCACTCGCTCCGGCGGCACCACACCGTGTCCCGAACCGATCTCCGCCGCCAGATCACCGGCCGCGTCCGCACCCTGGCTGTAGCCGACCAGTGCGAAACGCGTTGCGCTGCACCGGGCCGCCATATCCGCGATCATGCCGCGGGCATTGGCGACGGCCTCCCGCTTCGAACGGCCGTAGACCTCCCCCTCCCAGGGCAGGGCGGTGGCCGCGTAGCTGACGTAGTCGGTGCGCACATTGCCGGGTAGTCCGCGAGTGACCTGGGACAGCATGCCGGGATGCGGATTGTCGCGGGAGGTTTCCCAGGTGCCCGGCACGGCGATCACATTGAGGTCCGGGCAATTACCCGGCGCCGCGACAGCCAACGGTGCGCCGGCCGTCGATAGCAAACCCGCCGCGACGGCCACGGTCGATGCGGCGGCAGCGCATACTGTTCTGAAAGACTGGGTTGTTCGAAATGACAAGGCCCACACTCCTTGCTCAGACCGTACCTAGGTTGGCAGTTCAGCAACTCGCGGTCACACCCCCGCACAGAGCTGCTGCCCGAGTTCTAGCCAATATCCGGCAAGCGGAGGAGAACCGCGCCGAACATACCAAGAAACTGCCCAGTCCTGTCGGCGCTTCGCCCGCAAGTCCGCAGACCCTCGCATTTCCGCATCTCACACCGCGTGTCTGTGAGCCGCCATGCCGCTCTGAACGCCGGGCCGGATACCGCCGGAGCTAGTTCGTGCCGAGGGCTTGCGCGAACAGGGGCCACGACTTGTGGAGGTCGTCCTCCCAGTAGTGCCACGTATGGGTTCCGGCGGAGCGGAATTCGACCTGGGCGGGGATATTCAGGGCGTTCAGTCGATCGGCGAGTTGGTGGGTGCAGGAGTTGGTCGCCGCTTCGATCAGGCCGCCGAGCAGAATCTGATTCGCCTTCGTGGCGGCCTGGCCGACGGTGAACGGGGGGACGATGGCCTCGGCGGGGCCGGGGAGGCCGCTGGAGCTGGAGAGATAGATTGCCTTGCCGCGCAGGCGATCCGCATTGAGCAGTGCGTCGTGATCGCGCCAGGCGGGGTCGCTGTCGCTGCCCCACATGTTCTCGGGGTCGGCGCCCGCGCGTGCCATCACCAGTTGGATATAGGTCCGGCCCGCCTGGTCGGAGGTGGAGGCGCAGCCGCTGTACGCGCCGACGGCGCGGTAGAGGTCCGGTGCGGTACCGGCCAGATCCAGGACCGAGGTGGCCGACATCGACACACCGGCAATCGCATTGACGCCCGACGCGCCCAGGGCCGCGTCCACGATCGGCGGCAGCTCGCGGGTCAGGAAGGTCTCCCACTGGTTGCGGCCGAGTTTCGGGTCGTCCCGCTGCCAATCGGTGTAGTACGAAAAGGCCCCTGCGGCAGGAGTAATGACGTTCACGTTCTTATCGGCGAAGAACTGCACGATATCGGTCTGGTTGTACCAGCTCGCGATGTCCTCGCCGCCGCCCGCGCCGTTCAGCAGATAGAGGGTGGGGCGCGGCGCGCTGGTATCGAAAGGTGTCAGCACCTGCAGCGGGATCACGCGGTCCATCGCGGCCGAATACACGTAAAAGGTTTGCTGCCGTTGCCCGGCGCGGTCTATGTGGTCCAGATGCGACACGGTCGGTTCGGCGTGGGCGGCAACCACGGAACCCGGCGCGCCGGACAACAGGGAGAGGGCGACTGCGGAAGCGGCGATCAGCACCGCATGTTTACGCGCGAGCAAGAAATGGTCCTCGGGGGAATGTTTCGATGGTGACGGAATTCCGGGCGGGTCCGCTCACCCCGGACTGCGGCCGGCGAAAAGCATTGCCGGCCACAGTCGGAGAGATCAGCTGCCGATCAGGTTCTTCAGCACTCCGGTGAGGAGGTCGCCGACCGAACCAGTGGAGCTGAGCTGGCCGTCGGAGGAGCCGAGGCCGTTATTGCCCAGGCTGCCCAGCAGCGATTCACCGGCATTGGCGCTGCGCGCGGTGAAGCATGCGGTCAGGTTCGGCAGGTTGTTGCTGACACCGACCGTGCCGGCCACGCCGATGCCACCGCTGGTGATCATCTGACCGGCCGAGACGCTGGCGGGCACCGCGTAGGTGATGGTCATGGTCACCGGGTTGCCCGAATTGACGAACCAGCCGGTGCTGGTGACCTTCCAACCGCCCGCATTCGGCTCGGGGGTCACGTCTTCGGTGGTCTGGCCGCCGATTGCGTGATACGCGGTGATGGTGGTCTTGATGGGCGCCGCGAAACCGGCCGGCGGGTAGTCGGTAATCGTATTCACATACGGATTACCGATACTCGTGGTGCCGACGACGATCGTGTAGGTGACGGTCGTGCCGACGCCGATGGAACCGGAGCTGACGGTCTTGTCGTACACGTGGGTGATGCCGACCGTGCTGATGTCGTTCTTGGTGGCATGGCTGGTCACCGAGCAGGCCGACGTATCGGCGGTCGCGACTCCGGTCGTCAGTGCAGTGCCGGCACCGGCGACGATCAGGGTGGAAGCCGCGATTCCCGCGAGCAATCGTGAAGTGTGGCGCATGTTTCCTTCCGGTGGTTCCAGGGCTTCCGGAACCGATTCCTCATCGATCGATGACCTGTCCCGCTCGGCGGTGACAGGTCATCTGGCGTATGAGTAAACGGCACCTACTGGACGCTTGTCTAGGGAATCGGAAAACTAGTGAAATGTTGTTATGTCACAAGTTGGAAAGCCCTGGAACGGTGATCGATCACCACGGTGGAGACATGGGGAAGCCCCGGGGACTAGCCTGCCCCGGGGCCTCGGTGTCCGCCCATTTGCAACACGCCGACACGTTTAAGAACGGACTCAGTCTGATGAACGCGGTGCTCTGCGATTGAGCTACGGCCCATTGGTGGCTGAGCCGGCGGGAGTTGAACCCGCAACCTCCACGTTGACAATCCGTTCTCTCGATTCGGCATTGGGCGGCGAATGCTGATTCTGGAGCGATAATGTGAGTTTGAGGGCGCGGTGCCTCTGCCGATTGGGCTACCCCGCCGCGAGTGGCGGGGGGAGGATTCGAACCTCCACTTGGCCGCTGTGCCTGTCACATTGAACTTCTGATTCAGCTTGCGCTCATTGCGCAACACCGACACTAGCCGGTGGTGCGGCGGTCAGCCAAACAGATATCCGAAGATCTCCGCGCCCGGCTTCAGCTGGGTGATCTCGGCATTGTTGGCCTCCTCGCGCGCGAACTTGACTGCGTGCTGCAGCTTTTCGACGCGCTCGGTCAGATCGTTCACCCGCTTGGCCGGCAGTGCGCCGGAGAACTTGATGGTCCGCCAGTAACCGACCACCACATCCTCGTGGTACACCTCGACCTGCGCCGGATGCTTCTCCGTCGCTTCGGCTTTCACATGGTTGCGCGGAATCTTCTTGGTGCGCACCGTCTGTACCGGTTCGGTCGCGTAGCAGTCGGCGGAGGCGTCGTACTCCCAGGATTCGGAGGCGTCCAGCACGGGGAGCTTGCGGACGAAGGTGTGCAGGTCGACCAGCTGCTTCTCCAGGAACAGCAGATAGGTGACGGGCGCATCCTGCACCAGGGTCCGGCCGTCCACCACCACATCGGCTTTCGCCGCGCAATTGGCCCAATCCTTGGTGGCCACCACATCGAACAGTTTGGTCAGGATCTCCGCCGTGGTCTCGAGCACTCCCTCGGACTTCACCTGTACGCGCGTCGACTCGGGCGGCAATTGCTCGCCCTCTTCATCTTTCGGACGGTAGGTGCGCGCGATGCCGCTCAGCAGCGGATTCTTGGCCAGTTGGTGATGGGCCTCGGTGAGCTCGGAAAAGGTCCGGGATTTGATCCCTTTCTCCACGGCGACAATCTGATTCAAACGTGTCATCCCGGCACTGTATCGGCGAATGCGCGTACTCGCCCAGCGGTTTTCCGACCACTTCGGCCAGGATGAGGGGTGCACTCGGGGTCTCGTGGTTGCTGGATGAACACTCGGCAAACCGCTCGGCCGGTGAGAGGTCCGCGGCGGTGCGCTCGGCGGGCCGTGGGTAAGGGTTGAAATACCTTGGTATGCAGCGCATTACCTCACTTTGGTGAGGCTCTCATTGCTGGAAAGCTGCTGCGGTTTTGGTTACGGTGACCGCTATGAGCGAAGAACTCGCCGAACACCTGCTTGTGCCGCACGAGTCCGAGCCGCATACGGGCAGCCTGGCGTCCCGGCTGAACTGGCTGCGTGCGGGGGTGCTCGGCGCGAACGACGGCATTGTGTCGGTCGCGGGCATTGTGATCGGCGTGGCGGCCGCCACCTCCGAGCGCACGCCGATTCTCACCGCGGGGATCGCGGGGCTGGCCGCCGGTGCGGTGTCGATGGCCCTGGGCGAATACGTCTCGGTCAGCACACAGCGCGATAGCGAGCGTGCGCTGCTGGCCACCGAATGTCGCGAACTCACCGAGGAGCCCGAAGCCGAGCTTGCCGAACTCGCGGCGATCTACCGTGCGAAAGGGCTCACCGAGGCCACCGCGCAGACCGTCGCGGAGGAACTCACCGCACACGACGCCTTCGCCGCGCACGCGGAAGCCGAACTCGGCATCGACCCGGACGATCTCACCAACCCCTGGCACGCCGCCCTGTCGTCGGCGGTGTCGTTCATCCTCGGAGCGCTACTGCCGCTGCTGGCGATTCTGGTTCCGCCCGCCGCCGACCGACTACCCGTCACCTTCGCCGCGGTCATGATCGCGCTCATCCTGACCGGCAATATCAGTGCCCGCCTCGGCGGCGCCGCGCCGCTCCCGTCGACCGTTCGCATAGCGATCGGCGGGGCGCTCGCCATGGCGGTGACCTACTGCATCGGCCACCTTGTGGGGATTGCGGTGTAGCGAGCCGACTTCCGGGGATCGCGAAGAAGGTGGATGCCGCCGCGGTTCGCCGATCTGGACGGGTCGGCCACGGGACGGCCTCGACCAGACCGGTGTGGCCCGGGTCGCTGACTGCGCAGGTCGAGCTGCTGGCGGAGTGCGGACCGAGCTGCTGACGGATATGGACTGAACCGCCGACTCGCGCGGGCCGGGTCGATGGCTTCGATCCGCGCGCAGGCTGTTGATCGTTGCTACTCCGCGCGCGAGAGCCGGGTCAATTCGACTGTGGCGGCGCGGAGTTCGCCGACCGAATCGAGCGGTGCGACGTAGCCGATGCGGGTGACGGCGATGCCGCGCGGGGTGGTGACGCGCAGGTCGAGGCCGTAGCGGTCGGCGCGTTCGCAGACGGCGGCGGTGGCGTCCGGGTAGCCGCCGCGGGCCTGGGCCATGGCGAGCAGGGCGTCGGCGTGATCGTCATTGAGGTGCGTGATGGCGCGGGCCGCCGCGGACACGACCGCGTCGGGGGCTGCGGCGGAATACTGTTCTGCGGTAGCGGAATCCATGCGGCCGTAGCCGCCGACCCAGCGGACCCGCTCCACGCGCATGACCCACAGCGTGAAATCGCTGAAGTCGATGTAGTACTTGGCGGCCGGAACCGCGGCCAGATGCGCCTCGCGAGCCGCGGCCGCTTCGTCACCCTGCGGCTGTTCGACCTTGCCCGCCAAGGTGACTCGCGAACCCGCCAGCGGATCGGACGGCAGATCAGGGCTGACGATCGACAGGCTCGCCCGGGGATCGGCGGCGAGATTGCGGCCGTGCTCGGCCATCCGCGAGACGCACAGCACCGGCTGACCATCGAGTAGTCCGTAGGTGACGAAGGAGGCCCAGGGCGCACCGTCGGCCGTGAGACTCGCCAGCGTGGCGGTATTCGTGGCCGCCACAACGGTTCTGGCTTCCTCGGCGGGAGACGGCCGATCAGCATTGCGGACGGCTGTCAGCGGCGGGGGAGTGGACGGGGCATCGCCCGGGTCACCGTGATCGAGAGGCACGCCTCACAGGCTACGCGCCGATCGCACCGGCCCGGCCCGCCGTGACTCGCCGCAGCCGAGGCCGCGCGCGATCTGGTGCCGGCGTCGGGCCGGTCCCCGGCCTTCTCGGACGGCGGCGCACCGCACAGCACGCGGCGTGACCACCTCGCCACGTAATTGCTCGCCCGGGGCAGGTGCTGTCCCGGGTATCGGCCTCACTCGGATGCTGCCCAGGTCAGCAGTTTGTCCACGGGCCAGGTATTGACGATCCGCTCGGCGGGCACGCCGCAATCCAGCGCGCGCTGCGCACCGTACCCGAGGAAATCGAGCTGGCCGGGAGCGTGCGCATCGGTATCGATGGAGAAATCGCAGCCGATATCGAGTGCCAGCCGCAAGAGCCGGGTCGGCGGATCACGGCGTTCCGGCCGGGAATTGATCTCGACGGCGGTGCCGTGGTCACGACAGGCGGTGAAGACCTGCTCGGCATCGAACGCCGACTCCGGCCGGGTGCCCCGATTGCCCTCGACGAGCCGGCCGGTGCAGTGCCCGAGAATGTCGGCCTGCCCGCCCGAGACCGCACGCACCATCCGCCTGGTCATCGCGGCGGCGTCCATCTTGAGCTTGGAGTGCACGCTGGCCACCACGATATCGAGTCGTTCGAGCAGTTCCGGTTCCTGATCGAGCGAGCCGTCGTCGAGAATATCGACCTCGATACCGGTGAGAATGCGCATCGGCGAGAACTGTTCGCGGAGTTCGTCGATGACGTCGAGCTGCTGCCGCAGCCGGTCCGGCGACAGCCCATTGGCGACGGTCAATCGGGGCGAGTGGTCGGTGAGCGCACAGTACTCGTGCCCCAATTCCTTTGCCGCGCCCATCATCTCAGCGATCGGCGCGGACCCGTCCGACCAGTTCGAGTGCAGGTGCAGATCGCCCCGGAGCGCGGCCCGCAATGCCCCGCCACCCAGATCCTTTGCCGCGGCTCGCAATTCGACCAGGGCGTCGGGCTCGCGCCCGGACCAGGCTTGCGCGATCACGGTGGCCGTCTTCGGGCCGATGCCCGGCAGCGACTGCCAGCCGTTCGACTTCCCCAGCGTCGCCCGCTGCGCATCGTCGAGCCGCTCGACGATATCGGCGGCATTGCGATAGGCCATCACACGTCGCGAGTCCTCGCGGGCTCGGTCCTTGTAGTACGCGATCCGGCGCAGGGCGACCACGGGGTCCATCTCTCCAGTGTGCCCGGGGATCGCTGGAGGGCGGGCCTTGATCTCGTTCCGAGTCGCCAAGCTTTACGGATTTACTTATAGATCATACAATGATTGCTATGACTACAACTAATTCGAACTCTGATCCGGGCAAACGAGTGCTCCTGATCGGCGCTTCTCGCGGCCTGGGCCTCGCACTCGCGCAGGAGTGGTCGAACAACGGCTGGCAGGTCGTGGCCACCGTGCGCGGCGCGCGCCGAACCCCGCTGCACGATCTGGCCGAAGACTCCGCCGGGCGCATCGAAATCGAAACCGTCGACATCACCGAGCCCGCGCAGATCGAGGCGCTGCACGACCGGCTGGCGGACCGTAGGTTCGACCTGCTGTTCGTGAACGCCGGCGTCACCAACGAGCCGGAGGGCACGGTCGCGGAGACCTCGGCCGAGGAGTTCACTCGGGTGATGGTCACCAATGCGCTCGGCCCACTGCGCGTCATCGAGGCGCTGCAGGACCTTGTCGAGCCCGCGGGCACGATCGGCGCTATGTCCTCGGGCCAGGGCAGTGTGGCCGATAACGTGCGTGGCGGGCACGAGGTGTACCGCGGCAGCAAGGCCGCGCTCAATACCTTCATGCGCAGCTACGCGGCACGGCAGGGCGGCGAGCGCACGCTGGTTCTCATGGCTCCCGGCTGGGTGCGCACCGAACTCGGCGGCCCCGACGCGCGGTACAGCATCGACGAGAGCATCCCGAATATCGTCAAAACGATCGACTCCCTGCGCGGGGTACCCGGTCTGCGGTACGTCGACTTCCTCGGCCGGACGGTGGCGTGGTGACCGACTCCGCGAAACCCTCGGCCGATCCCGTCCAACAGGCGTGGGCTCTGATGCACCGATTCGTCGAGGCGCACAATCGCCGGGGCGAACTCGCCGAGGCGCTCGGATTCCGGCTGGGCGGCGGCCGCGGCAAAATCCTCTTCCAGCTCCGCGAAGGTCCGGCCACCCTCCGCGAACTCGCGGACGCTAATGGCGTCGACGCCCCCTACGCGACCCTGATCGTCGACAAATTGGAGGCGCACGGTCTCGTCGAACGCCGGCCGCACCCCGATGACAGACGCCGCAAACTGGTCACGCTCACGTCCGCCGGGCACAATGCGATCGCGACCGCCGACACCATCCTGCTGCGCCCGCCCCCGGCGGTCCGCGACCTCTCGCCCGAGGACCTCGGACAGCTCACCGAACTCCTCGAGCGTCTCCTCCGCGCAGATGCCGCCGCGCCCGAAGATTCGAAGTTGCCCCGGCTACCGTCGCTGGACTCCTGATCAACGCTCGGTCGTCGCTGCCGATCAGGTCGCGGCGCTGACGTGGCGAAGTGGTGGGCACGGTGCTGACACACCGCGATCTGATACGAAATCTTGGGATTCCGGCAAGATGGTCCCGTGGACCGTGAGGCGGAGGACGACGTGCTCGACGCTGTACAGCCGCGACGGCGTGCGTTGCGCCGCGGGGGTGCGGTCGAGTTGACGATCCTGTCCGGTCTGCGCGGGATATGTGCGCACGTGCGCGCCGAACCCCCTCGCTCGGCAATTGCGGGTGCCAGTTGAGTCATCTCGGACTACCTGGAATCGGGAAGGCGCGCATGGGATTCGAGGAGAATCGGACGGGTGGGCTGGTGCTGTGGGCGGTGGCGGCGTGGGGTGGGATCGCCGCGGTGCTGACGGCTCCGATCGCGGCGGCGCTGGTGGGGATCGTGTATCGGTTTCCGATCCCGTTCGGCGACAATGCGCGTGGCGCCGGTGATGCCCTGAACGCGGCGCTGGCCTCGGTGTTCTACCTGGTCATGGGTGAGGGTGTGGTGCTGGCGCTGCTCGGTGGCGCTGCGGGGTATTTCATCGCGCGGGCCGTGGGGCCGGGACTGTTGCGTCCATTGGCGCTTGCGGTGGTGGCCGCGTTCGGCCTGACGCTGCTCGGCGCCCTCGTCCTCGCGGCGTTCAGATAGATCATTCATATTGCTGTGCAAGAGATTTCGCTTGCGCAGCGGATTCTTACACGCCTTTGCCGTTTGTCTGACACGGCTTTGATATCGACCGCGCACGATGCCGTGAGTGGCTCGGAGACAACCGGGTCGTCACGTGCGGAGGAGTGAGGGATATGCGCGCTGGTGTGCGGTCGATAATGGGGTTCGGGCTGGCAGCGGCTGTGCTCGGCGGGCTGATCACGGGATGCGGTGGGGGAACGGAGGATTGGGGCGGCGCCGCGCCGAGTTGGTGCCCGACCGTGGCGGGGCACGGGGTGGATTGCGGTGTGGTGGAGCGGCCACTGGTGCAGGGGCGGGCGGAGCTGGGGACCGTGCAGGTGGGGTATGCGCGGATCAAGCACAGCCGGGCCGACGTGGAGGCGTCGGGCACGGTCCTGCCGAATCCCGGTGGACCGGGGGTGCCGATGATCGGGCATGCCGCCGAGGCGGCGACGTTGTCGCAGGCGCTGCTGGATGACTACGACGTGCTGCTGATCGATCCCCGCGGGACGGGAGTGTCGGATGCGCTGGATTGCGGTGTGGGACAGGACGCTTATCAGCTGGATACGCGGGAGGCGCAGTTGCAGGCGGTGGCTCACTGCGGACAGCAGCTGGGGGAGAAGGCGGCGGGATACACCTCGGCGGCGACGGTGGACGATTTCGACGCGGTGCGCGCGAAACTCGATATCGACAAGGTGATTCCGTACGGCATCTCGTATGGGACCTACCTGCTCCCCATCTATGCGCAGCGGCATCCCGATCATGTGCAGTCGATCGTGCTGTCGGGCGCCTATCCGAACGACAGCGATCAGTTGCAGCGGCCCAACGCCGAAGCGGTATCGCTTGCCCTGCAGCGTATTTGCGAACGCAGCCACGTCTGCGACGGCAATACGGCCGTCGATGACCTGCGCACCGTCGCGACGCGGCTGCGGGACAAGCCGATCACCGTGGCGGGCAAGGGGCCGATTCTGCTCACCGAAGCCAAGTTCGGCAGCCTGGTGTTCGAGGCCGCGACCAGCAATGTGGGCGCCGACCCGGAAACCCTGACTCCACTCGGAATGCTGCCCGCCGCACTGCATTCGGCGGTACGCGGTGACGACGCCGGATTGATCGAGTTCGTTCGCCGCACCACCGACGAACCGGCCTATGAGAACATCGGGCTGTATATCACGGTGGCCTGCAACGATTATGCGCCACTGTGGTCGCCCGAAGCGGCGCTGCCGCAGCGTGAACAGCAGTTCGGCGAGGCCTTGGCGAAGGCCTCGGGCGGGTTCGGCGCATTCAGTGCGCAGGGTTTCACGGCCGCGCAGCGTGACGGCGGCGACGCGTGCATCCGCTGGCCCGGCATCAAGGGCCTGCAGCGTCCCGATCAGGTGCGTACCGCCATGCCCGACGTCCCGGTGCTGGTGCTCTCGGGTGATCTGGATGCGATCACCCCCGATGCCAACGGCAAACTGGCCGCGGCGAAATTCGCGCATTCGACGTTCGTTTCGGTCCCCAATACCGGGCATGTGCCGGATCTGGAACCCAGCGGCTGCGTGGTCGGCATCGTGGCGCACTTCGTCCGCACCGGTACCGCCGGGCCGACGGATTGTGTAACCACGATCCCGCCGATCGTCGTGGCTCCGGTCACGAACTGACAGGGCCAGCACCATGACCGCAACCGCCGCCAGCCAGACTGAGCCGGTGACTTCAGCAACAGTGCTCGTGGTCGAGGACGATCCGAATGTGCGCAGCACTCTCGAACAATTGCTGCGCTTCGAGGGCTATCGGGTGCAGCTGGCCGGCGACGGTCAGGAGGCGCTCGATCTGCTGGCGCACGAGCGCCCGGATCTGGCGGTGGTGGACGTGGTCATGCCGCGCCTGGACGGTCTGTCGCTGTGCCGGGCGCTGCGCCGCCGCGGTGACCGCCTGCCGATTCTGGTGCTCACCGCGCGGCAGCAGGTCGGTGATCGGGTCGCGGGGCTGGACGCCGGAGCCGATGACTACCTGCCCAAGCCCTTCGATACCGAGGAACTGCTGGCTCGGCTCCGGGCGCTGCTGCGGCGCAGCGCACCGGAGGACACCGGCGCCGCCATCCTCGCGATCGCCGATCTGACCCTGGACCCGGCGACCCGGGAGGTGCAGCGCGGAGCCACCCTGCTCGAACTGACCCGCACCGAATTCGACGTCCTGGAGCTACTGCTCCGCAATCAGCGTGTGGTGCTCTCCAGAAGCCAGATCTACGAACACATCTGGGGCTACGACTTCGATACCGAATCACGTTCCCTCGACGTCTATATCGGCTACCTGCGCCGCAAGACCGAGGCCGGCGGTGCGCCGCGAGTGATCCACACCGTCCGCAATGTCGGCTACACCATCCGGTCGGCATGATGCTGCGCGCGCGGCTCACCACGGTCGCGGTCGCGGCCACCGTCGCGGCGATCCTGATCACCGTGGTGACCGCCTATCGCAGTGTGTCCCCACTGATCGCCGATCAGGTCGATCGCGGCCTGGCCGATCGCGCGAATATGGTGCTGGCCCTTCTGGATGCCGGTGCGGCGATACCGGCGCGACCGGATATGACCGAGCAGCTGCTGCTCCCGGACGGCACCGTGCAACCCCTGACACCGGGCCGAAACCCGTTGCCGGTGAACGACTCCGATCGCGCGGTCGCCCGCGCGGGTGCGGGCAGCACCGAGACCGATGTCGATGTGGCCGATGTCCCGCACGGTGTGCTCACCAGGGCCCGCCCCGGCGGCGGCGCGCTGATGGTCGGCCAGAACTATGCCGAGGTCGACCGTATCGATAACGAATTCCTGTGGCGCACAGCCTGGATCACCCTCGCCGCGGTCGTCGCGGCGGCAGTGATCAGCTGGCTGGCCATCGGCCGGATTCTGCGCCCGATGCGCCGGCTGGCCGATGCCGCGCGGCGGATCACCACCACTCGCGATCTGGCCACCGTGCTCCCGGAGGCGGGCCGCGACGAGGTCGGCGAACTGACCCGCGGTTTCCACTCGATGCTCGCCGCCCTGCGTTTCTCCCGCGCACAGCAGCACCGTCTGGTCGAGGACGCCGGTCACGAACTGCGGACGCCGCTGACCTCGGTGCGCGGCAGCGCCGAACTCCTGCAACGCGCCCGCGGCAAACTCGGCCCCGAGGACGAGGCCCAGGTGCTGACCACCCTCGTACAGGAGGCCAAGGCGCTCGACGCCCTGGTCGGTGAACTCGTCGAACTCGCCACCGACCAGCACACCGCGGAAACCCCGGCGGTCCTGGACCTGCCCGAACTCGCCGAGGACTGCGCGCGCCGATTCCGCCGCCGCACCGGCCGCACCATCACCCTGCACATCGAGGACCCGGTCCCGGTGACCGCCCGCCCGCAGGCCCTGGCCCGCTGCATCGACAACCTGCTGGACAATGCCACCAAATACAGCCCACTCGACACCGCGATCGATATTCACCTCACCGGGTCCCGGCTCGCGGTGCTCGATCACGGCCCGGGCATCGACCCGGCCGCACAGCGTGCCGTCTTCGACCGCTTCTACCGGGCCGACCGCACCCGGGCCACCGCGGGATCGGGTCTGGGCCTGGCCATCGTGCACGACATCATCACCGCCCACTCCGGCTCGGTCTTCGCCGCCAACCGCCCCGGCGGCGGCGCGGAAGTGGGGTTCCAGCTCCCCGGCGAGCGCTGAGGACGCAGGTGCGGGCCGCATCCGCACTGGGTGGCGATTGCCGCGTGCGGTAGAAAAGGTCCAGGCATTGTGAAGACCCGCGTCTTCCCCGATGCTGCCGCCGGACCGGGTTCGTGCGGCCTCGCAACTACATCTGTCGAACGGAGAGAGGCTGTTTCATGGCGACCTCTACAGCGCGTGCCCAGATCGGCGTCACCGGCCTGGCGGTCATGGGTAGCAATATCGCCCGCAATTTCGCACGGCACGGCTACACGGTCGCGCTGCACAACCGCAGCATCGGCAAGACCGACGCGCTGCTCGAAGCGCACGGCGGCGACGGTGACTTCATCCGCACCGAGACCGTCGAGGAGTTCGTGGCCGCGCTGGAGAAGCCGCGCCGCGTGCTGATCATGGTCAAGGCCGGCGACCCCACCGATGCCGTCATCGAGGAACTGGCCGCGGCCATGGAGCCCGGCGACATCATCATCGACGGCGGCAATGCGCTGTACACCGACACCATCCGCCGTGAGGCCGCCATGGCCGCGCGCGGACTGAACTTCGTGGGTGCGGGCATCTCCGGTGGTGAGGAGGGCGCGCTCAACGGGCCCGCCATCATGCCCGGCGGCCCGAAGGAGTCCTACGAGTCGCTGGGGCCCATGCTGGAATCCATTGCGGCGCAGGTCGACGGCACCCCGTGCTGCACCCATATCGGCCCGGACGGCTCCGGCCACTTCGTCAAGATGGTGCACAACGGCATCGAGTACGCCGATATGCAGCTGATCGGCGAGGCCTACAACCTGTTCCGCGATGCGCTCGGCTTCGACGCCAAGCAGATCGCGGATGTGTTCACCGACTGGAACTCCGGCGATCTGGAGAGCTACCTGGTCGAGATCACCGCCGAGGTGCTCAATCAGGTCGACGCCAAGACCGGCAAGCCGCTCGTGGACGTCATCGTCGATGCCGCCGAGCAGAAGGGCACCGGCCGCTGGACCGTCAAGTCCGCGCTCGATCTCGGAGTGCCGGTGACCGGTATCGCCGAGGCCGTATTCGCGCGCGCCCTGTCCGGTTCGCGGGCCCAGCGTAAGGCCGCGGTCGGCCTGGCCTCCGGTCAGCTGGCCGAAAAGCCCACCGACGTAGCGGAATTCACCGAGGCCATCCGGCAGGCGCTGTACGCGTCCAAGATCGTCGCGTACGCGCAGGGCTTCGACCAGATCGAGGCGGGCAGCGCCGAATACAACTGGAATCTGCACCCCGGCGATCTGGCGACCATCTGGCGCGGCGGCTGCATCATCCGGGCCCGGTTCCTGAACCGCATCAAGGAGGCCTACGACGAGAACCCGGCGCTGCCGAGCCTGATTCTGGCCCCGTACTTCCGCGAGGCCATCGAGACGGCCATCGACAGCTGGCGCCGGGTGGTGGCCACGGCCACGCTGCTCGGAATTCCGGTGCCCGCGTTCGCCTCCTCGCTGTCGTACTACGACGCCCTGCGCGCCGAGCGGCTCCCGGCGGCCCTCACCCAGGGGCAGCGCGACTTCTTCGGTGCGCACACTTATGAGCGCATCGATGCGGACGGCAAGTACCACACGCTGTGGAGCGGCGACCGCAGTGAGATTTCCGCGGGGTAGTTCACAGCTGCTGTTCACCGTATAAGTTCCGAATCCCGCCGAGAAGGGCGGAGCCTGTGCCGATCCGGCAGGCTCCGCCCTTTTTCTGTTGGGGGTATAGCACAGGGCCAGCTCAGGGCTGCCTGAGAGGTTTCTGGGGATCGTCATGGAGTCTGCCGGGAATGCCGCTGCGGGGCTCGGCAAAGTGCGTGGGCTGCAGTAGTTTTCGAATTGCTTCATTGGGAATGGATGGTTCGAAAGGTCGTCGGGATGGGTCTTCTAGCAGCTCTCTTTCTTGGTCTCTGCGCGGGCAGCGCCGCAGCCGCAGGCTCAGCCGGCGTTGCCGGCGCCGCGGCGGGGAATGTCTCCGATTCATTCTGATCATCGCGGTTGACCGGATTACTTCCGGGTTCGGTCGACCTGTGTGCGGATTGAATCGGTAGTGGCGTCCGAATCGGACTCGTCGTGCGGCCGTAGGGGGTTCAGCATGTCGGCCGATTCGGACGCCACTGTTTTTTTGCCTGTAGGTGTGTGGAGCGAGTTCCTCCTGTGTTTCCGAGGTTCGGAGAGCTAGCGTCGTCCCCATGGACTCGCTGGTGCAGCGAATTTTGAGTTTTTCCCCGGTATGGACGTATCTGGCGGTCGCCCTGCTGGTATTCGCCGAGGAGGCGATGGTTTTCGGGCTGCTGGTGCCCGGGGATACGGCGGCGATCTTCGCGGGGGTGGCGGCCAGTCGAGGGCATTTGAATCTGCCGACCGCGATGGCGCTGGTAGCTGTATCGGCGGTAGTCGGCGCCAGCGTCGGATTCGCGATCGGCAAGATTTATGGCGTGCGCGTGCTGGAGTGGTCGATTTTCGACAGGTATCGCACGAATCTCGAGAAGGCTGTGGACTTTCTGCACCGGCACGGCGGCTGGGCGATTGTTTTCGGCCGCTTCAGCACGTTCTTCCGAACCATGCTGCCGCAGTTGGTCGGCATGTCACCGATGTCCTACAGCCGGTTTCTGGTGGCCAGCTTCGGGGGCGCGGTGATCTGGGGTTCGGCGATGGTGCTGGCGGGATATCTGGTGGGTCAATCGTTCGCGGTAATCCTGAAGCAGATCGATTCCGATCTGGCGATCGTCATTCCGGTGCTGTTGATACTCGGCCTGGCCTATTGGAAATGGCGGCAGCATCGGCAGGCCGGTAAAGCTGTGCACTCCGATCCGGAGTGAAGGCCGGGCAACCCTGCTGGATCCGGTCGGGTCGCGGCGGGGGTGCCCCGGTAATTGGGGGCGGGAGGGATTCCCGGAACGAGACTGCGGGGCCTTTGCGGGTTTGTACACTCGCGCTGGAGTGAATGACGAACACTTCAGTTCATGATTCGAGGATCTCATGCAATTCGGGAACAGCGCCCGGTGGATGTGTGCGGCCGCCCTGGCGATTGCCGCCTCGGTGAGCGGGGCCGGAGCGGCGGGGGCGGATGCCGCACCTGGCGGCAAAGCCGTTGTGGTGCTTGGCGATTCGTACAGTGCAAACAAGTGGGACTTCTTCTCCGAGAACGCCGAATGCGTACACGGCGACACCTCCTGGCCCACGCAGTTGGCCGGGCTCATGCACGGCTCCGACCTGCTCGACGGGTCGTGCCCGGGCGCCTCCATCGACACTCCGCCGGGGTACACCCTCGGTATCGAGACGAAGATGGCCGACCAGGCGGGAGCTTTCGGGCCGCGCACCAAACTGGTGACACTGCAGTTCGGACTGAACGACCACTGGGGTTCGAATGATGTGACCCTCTGGTCGTCACTGCAGAAATGCGTCTTCGATCTGGTCGACGGGTGCGGGCCGGAGGCGGTGGATCAGGACCGGATGCCCGACTACCACGGCGTTTCGGGTGCGATCTACGCACAGCGCATCAGCAATGCGGTGACCTACATCAAGTACTACGCGCCCAATGCGCGCATCGTGCTGGTCGGCTATCCAGAATTGTTCCCCTCGGGGCAGGACGCCCTCTGCATCAGCGTGCTCGGCGTCGCCCCCTACATCCAGCCGCGCGGCCGGGCCCTCATCGAATTCCTCGACCGCATGGACCGGGCGCAGCGCGAGGCCGCCGGCCTGCTCGGCATCGACTTCCTCGACAACCGCACCCCGACCGCCGGTCACGGCCTGTGCTCGGATCAGCCCTGGCTCAACGGTTTCGGCGACTTCCGTGCCGACCCCGGCGGCCTGCCCTTCCATCCCTCGGCCAGGGGCGATTCGGTGGTCGCGAGCGCCCTGTACGGCAAATATTTGCAATGACCCCTGTCATCCCGGCACGCTTTTGGCCGGGATCCACTACGGCCTGGTCAGCTCGGCTGTACGCCGATCATGGGAAGTATGGTGCGCCGGGCGAATTCGCGGGCGGCCTGTTCGTCGCCGAGCGGGATGAGCCCGTCCGGCGTGAGCGCGAGTGACTGACCCAGTCGCGCGAGCACTTCCGCCACCAGGTCGGCGTCGAAATCGCCCACGCTCCCGGATTCCTGTAGCCCGCGCAGCTTTTCGGCGAGATAGGTGCGGCCGACCGCGAGCACCGGACCGGCCTCGGTGGTGAGCCGGGGCAGGATCACATCGGGTTCGGTCCGCAGGAGTCGTTGCAGCAGTTTGTTGTTCGCCAGATTCGTGATGAAGGCGACGAAGATCTCGACCAGCTGATCCTCACCGGCCTGGCCGTTGTGCGACAGCTGCCGCACCCGCTGGTCGATCTCGGCGATGAACTGCTGCGCCTCGCGCACGCTCACGGCCTCGACCAGATCGTTCTTGGATTCGAAGCGGCGGTAGAGCGTGGCGGGGCTGATGCCGGCGCGACGTGCTATCTCTCCCATGCTGGTTCGCTTGATTCCGAAGTCGAGGAAGGCCGACAGCGCGCTCTCCAGGAGCTGTTCGCCTTCGGCCCGGGGCTTCTCCAGAATGCGTTGCAGGATGGCGGGCACGGACGGCATCGAGTCTCCAGTCGATCGGTTGACATCCGCGACGCTGCGGTGGGAACGCGTCATTATCGCATCGCGCGAGAAGTCCCGAATGTCGGCGGTCGACTGGTGTCCACTCAGTGGACGTTGAGTGCGGCCATCTCGCGTTCTATCGCATTGGCCGCGAAATCGATTCCATTGGAACGTAATTCGTGTACTCGGCGCTGCAGCGCCTCGATGCCCCCCGGCTGGTCCGCAATATCGGCCACGCTGATCCGCTGCCGGTGCATACCGTTCTGCTCGTACAACACCGTATGAAACCTCCTGCTAGCCACGAGCACGCGCCCGGCAGGCGGCGGCACAGCCCGGGCCGCCGGGAACGCTATGCCGAATGCTAACAGCGGACCATATGGTCGCTTGTTCAGTGTGGGAACTCTCACACACCCTCTCGAGTCACACCTCTTGACCGTTACGGTGCAGACTCGTGTTGTGCAGGTACACTGCGGCATTCAGCCGAATGCGATCCAACTCGGCTTCGCCCAGCTCGCGCCGCACCTTGCCCGGCACACCCGCCACCAGTGACCCCGGCGGAATCTGCGCCCCCTCCGGAATCAGCGCATTCGCGGCGATCAAACTGCCCGCACCGATCACCGCGCCATTGAGCACCGTCGCCCCCATGCCGACGAGCACATCGTCACCGATGGTGCACCCGTGCAGAATCGCATTGTGCCCCACCGAAACCCCCGCACCGACGGTGCACGGGAACCCGGGATCGGCATGCAGCACGGACCCGTCCTGAATATTGCTGCCCTGGCCGACACTGATGTCCTCGAGATCCCCGCGCAGCACCGCCGAATACCAGACACTCACCTCCGCCCCCAACCGCACCCGCCCGATCACCGTGGCATTCGGCGCAATCCACGCACTCTCGTCAATCTCCGGAGCATGCTCACCCAGCTGAATCCTCATACTCGAGAACCTATCGTCCGCGTCGCCCGCTGCGGCACCGCCCCGCGTCGCGAAGGCGACAACTGATCTCGTGAGCGTCGGGGTAACTCCCGGGGTACCCCCAGAACTCCCCCAGCACCTAACCGCCGGCACGGGTGCATGGCCGGTTGGGAACTCAGCCGCCCGCTGAAGTTCCGGAGAGGCGGAACAGTGTGCGGTGGGTTGCGGGGCTGGTGCCGAGTTGCCGGTGGAAGTGCTGGCGGAGGTTGACGGCGGTGCCCAGTCCCGCGTCGGCGGCAACGCGGTCCATGGTGTCGTCGGTGGATTCCAGCAGTAGGCGGGCGCGGTCGATGCGCTGATGCAACAGCCACTGCTGCGGGCTGGAACCGGTGCGGTCGCGGAAGCGGCGGGTGAAGGTGCGGCGCGACATGAGGGCGGTGCGGGCCCAGGTATCCAGGTCGACCGGTTCGCTGAGATGGGTACGCGCCCACACCATTGCGTGCTCGATGGGGTCGTTGTCGAGAGCCTCGGGAACGGCGACCGGAATGTACTGTGCCTGCGAACCACCCCGATGCGGGGCCAGTACCAGGGTGCGGGCCAATTCGGTGGCGATGCGGCTACCGAGATCACTGCGCACCAGATGTAAGCAGCAGTCCAGAGCGGCGGCGACACCGGCGGAGGTGACCAGATCGCCGTGATCGGACCAGAGGGTGTCGGCGCGCACCCGCACGGCAGGAAACGCGCGCGCCAACTCGGCTGCCGCGGACCAGTGCGTGGTGATCTCGCGGCCGTCGGCGAGACCGCTGTCGGCGACGGCCCAGGCGCCCAGGCACAGTCCGACAATGCGGCTCCCGCGCTGGTGCGCCCGCTGCAGTGCCGCGCGTGTGGGCTCGCTGAGTGGCTGGTGCCGTTTCCAGCTCGGAATGACCACCGTTTCGGCGCGCTCCAGCACATCCAGGCCGTGCCGCACGACAATCTCGAATCCTGCTGGGGTAGAGAGGATTCCGGCCTGCTCGGCACAGATGTCGACGCGGTAGGGAGCATCCTTCTGACCGCTCGTGCCGACCTGGCCGAACACCAGGCTGGGCACGGAGAGGTGGAAGGGGCTGATCTGATCGAACGCGAGGACCGCCACCGAACGCATGGCCCGATTATATCGATAAGCGGCCTTCGGGCCACTGTTCGCCGCTGCGGGAGCCGGGCAAACTTCATGTCATGACGAACACGATCGATCGCACCGCTTCCACCACCGTCGACCTCCTGCACATCGGCGGCCCCACCGTGCGCTTCCGCTATGGCAACCTCACCTGGCTGACCGATCCGACGTTCGACGAGCCGGGCGACTACCCCTCCGGCCCCCTCGTCCTGCACAAGCTGACCGGCCCCGCCCTCCCCGCCGATCAGGTCGGCCCGGTCGATGTGGTGCTGCTCTCGCACGATCAGCACTCCGACAATCTCGACCCCGCCGGCCGTGAATTCCTGACCACCGTCGAGCGGGTGCTGTCCACCCCCGACGCCGCCGGGCGCATGGAAGGCGTTCAGGGACTGCGGAACTGGGAATCGGTGACCATCGGTGACGTGACGGTCACCGGCGTGCCCGCGCTGCACGGTCCCGAGGGTGCGGAAGCGCTCTCGGGTGTGGTCACCGGTTTCGTCCTGCAGGCCGCCGGGCTGCCGACGATCTATGTCTCCGGCGACAATGCCTCCGTCGACCTCGTCGAGCAGATCGCGCAGCGCATCGGCCGCATCGATATCGCCCTCCTCTTCGTCGGCGCCGCGAATGTCGACCGCTTCGGTGACAGCGACGTCACCCTCAACGGCCGCAGTGCCGTCCGCGCCGCCGCCGCCCTCGGTGACGCCGTGATCGTCCCGGTCCACGGTGAAGGCTGGGGCCACTTCTCCGAAACCCTCGACTACCTCGCCCGCAATTTCGAATACGCGGGCCGCGCCGCCCAATTGGTCATCCCGGTCGCAGGTGAAATCCTCGCGGTAGCCGCCCGATAGCCGTCGCGCGACACCGCGATCCTCCGTAATCCCGGGATGCTCTGGCCGGGATCCACACCGGCAGTTCTTCTGGGGATTCGGTGAATTCCAGCTGACGCTGCTCCGGTTGCCACGGCAGAAGTCGAGCTGTGGCGGTGGTGGCGGCGGCCGGGTGCGTGGGACACCATGACGGGTATGCGAATCGGTGTGCCACGGGAGGTCAAGGAACAGGAATTTCGGGTCGCGCTGACCCCTGCCGGAGCCGGGGAGTTGGTGCGACAGGGGCATGAGGTGGTGATCGAGGCGGGTGCCGGCATCGGCTCCGGATTTGTGGATGCCGACTATGTCGCCGCCGGGGCGCGCATGCTGGCCACCCCCGATGAGGTGTGGGGTGCGGCCGAGCTGGTCTTGAAGGTGAAAGAGCCCATCGCTCAGGAGTATTCGCGCATGCGGGCGGGGCAGGTGCTGTTCACCTTCCTGCACCTGGCGGCCTCCCGCGAGTGCACCGAGGCGATTCTGCATTCCGGAATCACCGCCATCGCGTACGAGACCGTGCGGGCGGTGGACGGTTCGCTGCCGCTGCTCGCGCCCATGAGTGAGGTCGCCGGAAAACTGGGCACCCAGGTCGGCGCATACCAGCTGATGTCACCGCAGGGTGGGGAGGGTGTACTGCTGGGCGGGGTGCCCGGTGTGCGGCCCGCCGATGTGGTGGTGCTCGGCGGTGGGGTGGCAGGCAGTAATGCCGCCGGTGTCGCCGTGGGCATGGGTGCGCGAGTCACCGTGCTGGACACCAATATTCCGCGACTGCGCCAGCTCGACGCGCAGTTCGGCGGGCGGATCACCACTATCGGATCCAATGCCGTCGAGGTGGAAAAGGCGGTGCTGGCAGCGGATCTGGTGATCGGCTCGGTTCTCGTACCGGGCGCCCGGGCGCCGAAGCTGGTACCCGACACCCTGGTCGCCCGCATGCGCCCGGGTTCCGTACTGGTGGATATCGCCATCGACCAGGGCGGGTGCTTCCAGAGCTCGCATCCGACGACGCATGCGAAACCCACTTTCCGCGTGGTGGATTCGCTGTTCTACTGCGTCGCCAATATGCCGGGGGCGGTGCCGCACACCGCCACGGTCGCGCTCACCAATGCCACGCTCCCGTATGCCCGCGCCATTGCCGATCTGGGCTGGCGAGCCGCGTGCGATGGCGATCCCGGTCTGGCACAGGGACTTACGGCCGATGCCGGGCAGCTGTATTCGCCGGAGGTCGCGGCGGCCCACGGTCTGCACCCCGTCGGCGGGGCAGCGCACTGAGGGCGTAACCATGGACAGACAGCGGGCCCGCCGCCGGATCGAATTCGGTGGCGGGCCCGCTGCTGCGTGGATCAGCTGTGGTCGCCCAGCGTCCAGTCGGCGTCGGCCTCGGTCGGAAGATTGTGCAGCTTATCAGGATTGCGCACCACATCGATATTGGTGATGCGGCCGTTGTCGATGGTGAACGAGAGCACGCCCAGGAATTTGCCGTCGAACACCACCAGGCCCGGACGGCCGTTGACGAGCACCGAACGGCCCCAGGCCCCACCGGTTTTCGTCATGAACTGCTGGAAGTTCACCAGCGTCTCCGCGACCGAGCTCGAACCGTGCAGCGGATGCAGGAACGCCTGCACCTTGCCGCCGCCGTCGGAGGTGAAGGTGACGTTCGAATCCAGCACGCCCAGCAGGGCGCTCAGATCACCCGAGCGCCAGGCCACCGAGAAGGCCGATACCACCTGCTCGTGCTCGGCCGGATCGGCCGGGAAGCGCGGGGTGCCCGACTCCACATGCTTGCGTGCGCGAGATGCCAACTGGCGCACCGCCGCCGGGGTGCGGCCCACCACCTCGGCCACCTCCGGACCGGTCATGCCGAAGACATCCTGCAGCACGAACGCGGTGCGTTCGGCGGGGGAGAGCGATTCCAGCACCACCAGCAGCGCGGTGGTGACGCGCTCGTCCTGGGTGACGCGGTCGGCCGGATCATCCCAATTGGTGATCTCGGGTTCGGGCAGCCATTCGCCGACGTACTGCTCACGCCGGGCGCGCGCGGAGCCCAGATGGTCCAGCGCCAGGCGCCCGGTGACGGTGGTCAGCCAGGCGCGCAGATTCTCGATCTCGGCGCCGTCCGGGCTGGTCTCGTAGTAGCGCTGCAGCCGCAGCCATGCGTCCTGCACCACATCGTCGGCATCGCTGAGACTGCCGAGCGTGCTGTAGGCGACCCGGCGCAGATATCCGCGATGCTCCTCGAATCGGCGCGCCAATTCGTCCTGACCGGGTGCACCGTGCCGTTCGTCGCTGCTCATTGTCGCCTCACCGTTCGTTTCCACTCGCCCGTCCGGACGATCACTCACCCAGCCGACGAAACAGACGCGTCCACTGTGACATTGCCGCGTTGCGTTCCGAGTCCCGGGCCGGATTCAGCGGCGGGCGAATGCAACTGCTGCGGCGGCCAGCACGGTGGCCAGCTGCACGGCCTCGGAGAGCCGGACCGCGCGGCGCAGATCACGCACCCTGGGGGCAGGGCCGTCCCCGAGCGTGGGCCGCATTTCGATACCGTGCCGGTACTGCGTGAGCCCACCGAGCTGCACCCCGAGCGCACCGGCCATAGAGGCTTCCGCCACACCGGCATTCGGGCTGGGATGCTTGCCGCCATCGCGCCGCCACGCCCGCCACGCATCGGCGGGCCTGCCCCCGACCACCGGCGCGAGCACCGTAGTGACTACGCCCGCCACTCGCGCAGGTCCCAGATTGGCCACATCATCCGTGCGAGCCGCAGCCCACCCGAACCGCCCGTACCGCTCATTGCGATACCCGACCATCGCATCGAGCGTATTGATCGCGCGATAAGCCAGCAGCCCCGGCACCCCCGCCACCGCACCCCAGAACAGCGGCGCCACAGTCGCATCCGAGGTGTTCTCCGCAATCGACTCGAGCGCCGCCCGAGCCAGCCCGTCCGCATCGAGAAACTCCGGATCCCGCCCGCACAGCGAAGGCAGCAACTCCCGCGCCCCCGCCACATCACCCGCCTCCAGCCGATCCGCCATCTCCCGCCCGGTCCGCGCCAGCGTCGTCCCACCGAGCACAGTCCAGGTAGCAGCCGCCGTCAGCAGAATCTCGCCCACCGCCCGCCCCGCGCCACCCCTCCCGGCATTCGCGCCGCCGAGGTCCATTCCCGCCGTGTGAGACCGATCGCGCCCGGCCCGCCGCGGCCCGCGGACCGCCCGCCGAGCCCCAATTCCCAGCCCCGTGACCGCCCCGACCAGCAAAACCTCGTGCATCACCCCGGCCCCGCGCCCATCCCGGTACGTCACCTTCTCCAAAGCCTGTGCCGCCGAACCGAACCCGGCCACCGGATGCCCCCGCCGCGGATCTCCGAGCACCCGATCCATGGCAGCCCCCACCACCAACCCGGCCGCGACAACAGTCCCCGTACGCACTCGGCGAGGTTATCCACCCCAGGCCCGTCCCACTCCACCGCCCTCACGGATCGCCGGAAACGCCCTTAACAGCCAGAAGTCGCCGGATCCCGCTACGACCGGCTCCCGGAGGCCCGGTAGCGCCGGTATGTGGCGGAACAATGCATGGCTGGGCGGTACAACCTCTGCAAGGTGTACGTGGTTGAGACAGAGGCTGTTTCGCTGCGTGGAGCTGTGTGCCCGGCGATCGGTGGGGTGCTGCGCGCCGGGCTGCGTCAGCGGCGGGTGTCGCCGTAGCGGCTGGCCAGGCGGGCTTCGTTGGTCGGGGGTTTGGCGGCGGGAGGTGGGGTGGGGGTTTCGGGTGTGGGGGTGGTGGGGTCGCCGGTGGGGATTGGCTGGTCGGCGGGGGCGGCTTCGGCGCGTTCGCGGCGGCGGGCGCGGATTTCGGCGAAGACGAAATAGCCGAGGCCCAGCGGAGCCATGATGCCGAAGGCCAGCCATTGGAGGCCGTAGGAGAGGTAGGGGCCGGCGTCCAGTTGGGGGAGGTCTACGGGGGTGAAGGCGCCGGGCTGGTGCTCGTCGAGTTGGAGGTAGCCGCCTCGGGCGTTGGTGGGGAGGGGGGTCAGGGGGATGCCGAGAACGGTCGATTCCTGCTGGGTGTCGATCGAATAGACCTGGCGGTAGCCGTCTCCGGTCATGGGGGGCTTGGAATCGATGATGCCTTCGGAGGCCCGGACGCGCGCTTCCAGATGCTGCGGTCCGGCGGGTGCGTCGGGCACCCGCGGGGTGCCGGAGCCATTGACTGCGGCCAGCAGACCGCGGTCGATCAGGACGGTGCGGCCGTCGTCCAGCTTGAAGGCCGAGAGCACCGAGAACGCGGGCGCGGAGCCGAGATGCTGCAGGCGCACGAGCAGTGTCGACTCGGGGACGTAACTGCCGCTGGCGGTGACCCGCCGCCATTCGGTGTCCTTGGTGGACCCGCTGAGCAGCGTGCCCACATCGATCGGCGCGGCATGCACCGAATCGGCAATGCGCTGATTGCGTGCGGAGGTGGTGGTGTTCTTCCCCAGCTGCCACGGCGCGAGCACCGTGAAACACAGGTATGCGAATCCGGCGACCACCGCGGCGAGGATCAGCCAGCTCGGTCGCAGCAGGAAGGTGAAGCGGCGCAGCAGTGCGGTTTTCGAGCTCATGCGCGATCGCCCGCACCGAGCTGTGCGTGTACCCATTCCAGCAGTCCCGGCATCGCCGCCTCGATCTGTTCGCGCACCAGGACGAAATCGGACTGGTCGCCGTAGTAGGGATCGGGCACATCCGGCCCGTCGGCGTCCGGATCGAAACTGCGCAGCAGTCGCCTTCGTTCCGGCGGCACACCCAGGTGCGCCAGCGCCCGCTCGTGCCCGGAATCCAGCGCGACCAGCAGATCCGCGTCCAGATGATCGTCGCCGATCACCGCCGCGGCATGCCCGACCGGATAGCCGTGCGCCCGCAATTCGCCGGTCGTGCGCCGGTCCGCCTCGTCCCCGACATGCCAGCTCCCGGTCCCGGCGCTGCTCACCCGCACCCGATCGGCCAGACCCGCCCGCTCGAGATGCGCCGCGAAGATCTTCTCGGCCATCGGAGAACGGCAGATATTGCCCGTGCAGATGAATGTCACATGCAGCTCGCCCACGACAGCCATTCTGTCCGGTGACCCCCGAGCCCGGCCACGTAGGGTGTTCGCTGTGCCGCAGAACACGGCGGAAAGCCGCGACCCAGACCCCGCCGCGAGCCGTGCCCCGGCCCGCGCGACCGGTCTCGTCGCCGGCACCGCCCGGAACTCCGCGGACATGACCCCGGCCATCGCCGAGACCGGTGCGGCGGACACCGGTGTTCGCCGTGAGACCGCCGATGCCGTGGGCGGCGAGACGGCATCCAGCCCTAGGGACAAATCGGACGGCGCTGCGAGCATCGCCCCGATCGTCGCCGCGGCCTCTGTGGTGGGCGGCGAGATGGTCTCTACCTTTGAGCGAACATCGAACTCTCCCGCAAGCAGCGACCGGATCGTCACTGCGAATACGGCACCCGTGGTGGGCGGCGCACTTGGGAGCGAACCGACGGTCGGGCTCGGTCATGACGAGAGTTCTGTCGACTACTCGAAGCTGCGGCATCACGGGGATGTCGAGGCGTATGCCGGGATGGTCGACTTCGCGGTGAATGTGCAGGGGGGTGCGCCGCCGGAGTGGTTGCGGGAACGGCTGGCGGGGCGGCTCGGGGAGCTGGGGCGGTATCCGGATGCGGGGGAGGAGCGGGCTGCGCGGGAGGCGGTCGCGGCGCGGCACGGGCGGCGGGCCGAGGAGGTGCTGCTGCTGGCGGGTGCGGCGGAGGGGTTTGCGCTGCTGCCGCGATTGGGGTCGAAACTTGCCGCGGTGATTCATCCTTCGTTCACGGAGCCGGAATTGGCGCTGCGCGAGGCCGGGGTTCCGGTGGCTCGTGTGGTGCTGGAGGCGCCGTACGCGCTGGATTCGGCGCAGGTGCCGGAGGCTGCGGATCTGGTGGTGCTGGGCAATCCGACCAATCCGACATCGGTGCTGCATCCGGCCGAGAGCCTGCGGGCGCTGCGGCGACCGGGGCGAATTGTCGTGGTGGACGAGGCATTCGCCGATGCCGTGCCGGGTGAGCCGGAATCCCTTGCGGGAGAATCATCTTCCGATGTACTGGTACTGCGCAGCCTCACCAAGACCTGGGCGCTGGCAGGACTGCGGTGCGGATACCTGCTCGGCGACCCGGCGCTGTTGGCGCGGTTGAATCACGGCCGCCCGCATTGGCCTTTGGGCACACTGCAATTGGAAGCGATCGCGGCCACCAGCACGCCCGCGGCCGTCGCCGAATCACAGCGTCAGGCCGAGGCGATCGTCATGAACCGGCGTGCCATGATTCCCCGACTGCGCGAACTCGGAATCGACGTGCACGAACCGGCGCAGGGACCTTTCCTGCTGATTCGGGTCCCCGATGCCGAACTGTTGCGAAAGAAGCTTGCCGACAAGGGAATTGCGGTCCGCCGCGGTGATACGTTCCCCGGGTTGGAAACGGGATTCCTGCGATTGGCGGTACGCCCGGCCGGGGAAGTCGATCGGCTGGTGGCGGCCATTCGGGAAGTCGGTCTGTGAATCACCCGCACTGTGGGTGATATTGGTGAATGTGTCTCGGAGGAGGTTCGGTTGTGGTGACGGCGAGCGCGCAGACGGTACGACTTTCCGATGTCATGGCGGCATTGGATGCGGCATATCCGCCGAGGCTCGCCGAATCATGGGATTCGGTGGGACTGGTCAGCGGCGATCCGGCCGATTCGGTGTCGCGCGTCCTGTTCGCCGTGGACGCCACCGCCGCGGTGGTGGACGAGGCGATCGCCTGGGGCGCACAGGCATTGGTCGTGCACCATCCGCTGCTGCTGCGCGGGGTGGACACGGTGGCGGCGAGCACCCCGAAAGGCGCACTGCTGCACCGGCTCATCCGCTCCGGGTGCGCGCTGTTCACGGCGCATACCAATGCGGACTCCGCCGATCCGGGCGTCTCGGATGCACTCGCGGCTGCCATCGGATTGACGGTGACCGGGCCGCTGGAGCCGAAACCCCTTGCGGCTCTGGATACCTGGGTGGTGATGGTGCCGACGTCGCATGCGGAGTCGGTGCTGGACGCCCTTTTCGCCGCGGGTGCGGGCGCGACCGGGAACTATCGGGACAGCGCGTGGCGTGCGCAGGGCATCGGCCAGTTCCGTCCCATGGAGGGTGCGAATCCGACCCTCGGTGCGATCAGCGAACTGCACAGTTCCGAGGGTTACCGCCTCGAGGTCGTCGCGCCGCCCGCCCGGCGCGCGGCGGTGCTGGCTGCGCTGCGCGCCTCCCATCCGTACGAGGAACCGGCCTATGACGTGACCGAGCGCGCGAAGCTGCCGTCCACCCTGGGAATCGGGCGGGTGGGCGAGCTCGCTGTACCGGAGACGTTGCGCGAGTTCACCGCTCGCGTCCGAGCGGGGTTGCCCCCGACCACCTGGGGTGTGCGGGCCGCCGGTGAGCCCGACCGGATCATTCGCACGGTGGCGGTGTGCGGCGGTGCGGGTGATTCGTTCCTGAACACCGTCGCGCGGCTCGGCGTCGACGCGTATGTCACCTCGGACCTGCGCCACCACCCGGCCGACGAACATCTGCGTGCCGGTGGCCCCGCGCTGATCGACGCGGCCCACTGGGCCACAGAATTCCCTTGGTGCACACAGGCTGAAGGAATTGTGCGTGCGGCGCTGCCGGGGGTGGAGACGCGGGTGTCGGGTGTGCGCACGGATCCCTGGAGTATCGGGTCTGCTGAGTGATACCGGCCTGAGCGGTCACAGACCCCGCAGACCGTCAATATTTGACGCTCTGCAGCGAAAATTGACCGCTCAGGCCGGTTTTCACGCCTCCGTGACGATCGTCGGCTCGTGCCCCACCGGGAAATTCACCGAATTGGCGATGAAGCATTTCTTGTGCGCATCCGCATGCAACCGCTCGGCGGTCTCGAGCATGCCGGGTTCGGTCACCGTGATGGCAGGGCGCAGTGTGACGCGCTGGAATCGCTCGTCGTCCATGGTCCCGATCGCGCTGTCGCGGTACTCGGTCACCACCACCCCGGCCTCGGCGCACAGGTGCAGATACCAGAGCATGTGACACTCCGACAGGGCCGCGACCAGCAGCTGTTCCGGATTCCACCGGCTCTTGTCGCCGCGGAATTTCGGATCGGCGGTCCCGGGAATCGGCGGGCGACCCGGTGCCAGCACCTCATGGTTGCGTGAGTACGAGCGGTAGCCGGTGGTCGCGCCCGACCACGTGACCTCGACCTCATATGTGTGCTCTCCCATGGCTCGACACTGCCATATTCGCGCCGTCACGCGCCCGGGGATTTCCGGCCTTCACGATCGAATGTCCAGCTAGATGCGGGGTTGGCCGATCGGGCCTGTTCGGGCGGGTACGCTGGCAGTCTTGAACCGTCCATAGCGTCCAGGAGACACTCCGCGTTGAATGCCGAACCTTCGATCCAGTCCAAGCTGCTCGACCTCGCCGCTGTCGACGCCGAGCTGACCCGGATCGAGCATCGCCGCAAGGTGCTGCCCGAGGAGCAGGAGGTGCAGCGGCTGGAGACCGAGCGGACATCCCGCAAGGACGCGGCCGTGAAGGTGCAGATCCTCATCGACGATCTGGACCGCGATATCCGCAAGCTGGAGGGCGAGATCGACGCCGTCCGCAAGCGTGAGGACCGCGACCGCACCATGCTGACCTCCGGTTCGGTGGGCGCCAAGCAGCTTTCGGAGCTGCAGCACGAGCTCACCAGCCTGGAGCGCCGCCGCAAGGTGCTCGAGGACGACGAGATCGATGTGCTGGAGCGCCGCGAGGCCGCCGCCGCCGATCACGCGCACGCCGGCGCCAACCTCGACCAGGCCGAAACCGACCTGATCGACGCCCAGCGCCGCCGCGACGACGCCATGGCCGACCTCGCCGTAGCCCAGCAGCGCTGCAATTCCGACCGCGAGGCGCTGTCCAAGGCCTTCCCCGCCGACCTGATCGCCGCCTACGAAAAGCAGCGCGCGTCCACCGGCATCGGCGCCGCCCTCCTACAGGCCCGCCGCTGCGGCGCCTGCCGCATCGAAATCGACCGCGGCGAAATCTCCCGCATCACCCAGACCGCCCCCGACGTGGTCGTCCGCTGCCCCGAATGCAACGCAATCCTGGTGCGCACCAAGCACTCCGGCCTCTGATCGGCGAAGGCCACCGACAACCTGCCGCCAGCCCTCCGTCCGGACTCCACCGCACCCGGACATCACCCGCCTCGGCGATCAGCTGAGCCGAGCCATCCAGTTCGGTGCACCGCGTGGTCGAAGGCGAGCCGAGGTGCTCGATTCAGGACTCGAGCACCGGCGGGAGCGGCATGGCGGTCACGTGTCTGACTGTGGGGCGGGTGCGCCGAGGTCCTCGTGGCGCGACTCGAGCACCTACCGGAGTTGCCGACCGACCTGCAACCCGGGGCGGTGGTCGATGCCGACTATGGTCGCTCGCAGAGATCGCGGAACCGTCCGCAGCGGTGCTCGGCTCGTGCCGGGTGGGCGGCGTGGGACAGTGCAGGGTGCGGCGATCGATTCGGGCATGCGGCTCGGCGGTGGTGTCGCGGTTGCGGTAGTGACTTCCAGACCTATGGAGGGTGTGTAGCGGTGGTGGACAAGGTGATCATCGAGGCGGATGGCGGGTCGCGGGGAAATCCGGGGCCGGCCGGGTACGGCGCGGTGGTGTGGGATGCCGATCGGCAGCGGGTGCTGGCCGAGCGGAAGGAATTCCTCGGGGTCGCCACCAATAATGTCGCCGAATATCGGGGGTTGATCGCCGGGCTGGAGGCTGCCGCCGAGTTGGGGGCGCGTGAGGTTTCGGTGCGGATGGACTCCAAGCTGGTGGTGGAGCAGCTGTCCGGGCGCTGGAAGGTCAAGCACCCGGCCATGATTCCGCTGGCCGATCGTGCTCGCCAGCTGGTCGCCGGATTCGATCGGGTGAGTTTCGCGTGGATTCCGCGGGCGGAGAATTCGCACGCCGACCGCCTCGCCAATGAAGCCATGGACGACGCGCCCACCGTCGACGAGGTGCGCACGGCGCTGCTGTCACCGGCCGACCTCGCCGTGGAATCGGCACGCGCGGAGGCATTCTCGTCACCGACCGACACCGCCGCGAGTCCCGCTCGAACGGCCGCGGGATCATCGGCCGCACTCTCCGCCAACGCGGGATCATCAGCCGCAGCCGCGTCCGATGCTGGATTGTCGGCCGGCGCGGGATCGGCATCAGGCGCTAAGGATTCGGCGCCCGGCTGGACCGGGGCGATGGGGACGCCGACGCGTTTGTTGCTGCTGCGGCACGGGCAGACGGAACTGTCGGTGGAACGGCGCTATTCGGGCCGGGGTAATCCGCCGCTGACGGAGTTGGGGCGCGCACAGGCGGCCGCGGCCGCGAAAATGCTTGCGACCAAGGGGAATATCGCCGCGATCGTGTCCTCGCCACTGGGCCGGGCACGGGAGACCGCTGAGGCGGCCGGACGGGCGCTCGGCCTTCCGGTCCGCGTCCTCGACGGCCTGATCGAGACGGATTTCGGTGCGTGGGAAGGACTTACCTTCCCCGAGGCAGCCCAGCAGGATCCGGAACTGCACGCCCGCTGGCTGGGCGACCCGTCGGTGCCCCCGCCCGGCGGTGAGAGCTTCGACCAGGTACGCGAACGCATCGAAGCCGTCCGCCGAGACCTCGTCTCCCTCTACCCGGGCGCGAATGTCCTTGTCGTCAGCCACGTCACGCCGATCAAGATGCTGCTGCAACTGGCCCTGGGCGTAGGCCCGGAAATCCTGTACCGCCTACACCTGGACCTGGCATCCCTCTCGATCGCCGAGTTCTACCCCGACGGCGGCTCCTCAGTCCGCCTCGCCAACGACACCTCATACCTCTAGCCCCCCCACTACCTTTTCGCCGAGGGGGCTCTGGTGGTGGCGACACGCCGCAGCGTGCCACCACCAGAGCCCTCTCGATGAGATCTACGGGCGGAGTACGGCGGTGAGGAATTCCGTTTGGTCGTAGACGGCTTTTTCGAACCAGTCGTCGAAGTAGATGTCGAAGTGGCCGATCGGGTACTGCTTGACGACTGCGTGCTTGGTGCGTTCGGCGGCGCGGAGGGTAGGACCGGCGGGGGCGACGCTGTCGTTATCGCAGATCGCGTAGAACACCGGCGCCTTGATGTCTTTGGTGCGCCGGGCGGGAGCGTCGAACAGCGTCGACATTCCAACTCGGGCAGGCACTTTCGGTCGGTACTGGGTGCTCTCCTCGGCCAGGCGGCCGAACCCCTCCGGGACATCGGCGGCACTCATCAGCGCCGACGAATGCCGCTTACCCGCCAGCCGCGCCGAGATCGGCCGCCGGATGATCGGGCTCACAATCAGATCCGTGAGGGCCAGCGTCCCCGTCTTCACCAGGCTGATCGGCCCCTTCGCCAGGGCGGAAGCCCAGCCGCTGGTGAACGGGCACTGCGCGACCACGGCGGCCAGGTAGTGGTCGTCCGGCGCTACGGACAGTGCGTGCCCGCCACCGAACGAACTGCCCCACAGCGCGATTCGCGTCGCATCGATGCCACGAATCGTGCGGGCGTAGGCGATTGCGGCATGCCAGTCGGCCCGCTGCTTACCGATATTGATGACCTGCCGGGGTTCACCCCCACTCGCCCCGAAATGCCGATAATCAAAGGCCAGCACCGCGATTCCGGCCGCGGCGAAGCGCCGCGCATACCGATCGAGTCCCATTTCGCGATCCGCCCCGAGCCCGTGTCCCATAACGACCAGCGGTCGCGGCCGCATCGGCCCGTCCGGCATATACAGCCACCCCGCACACTGTTCACCACCAGAAGGGAACCCCACCTCGACACGCTCCATGACCCGTTACCGTACCCTGGTGCGCGCGGACGAGTCGGTCGGGCGGCCGCGGTGATGGGAACGGGCATGCGAATGCCGCCGCCCGTCGCCGAGGAAAGTCCGGACTCCACAGAGCAGGGCGGTTGTTAACGGCAACCCGGGGTGACCCGCGGGACAGTGCCACAGAAAACAAACCGCCGGCGGCGTGCTCGCGAGAGCACACTGCCGGTAAGGGTGAAACGGTGCGGTAAGAGCGCACCAGCGTGCCGGGTGACCGGCGCGGCTAGGTAAACCCCGCCCGGAGCAAGGTCGAAGGTCGCACTCGCGAGAGTGCGGCTGCGCAGGTGCCTGAGGGCTGCTCGCCCGAGCCTGCGGGTTGACTGCTCGAGGCACCCGGCAACGGTGTGTCCAGATGGATGGTCGCCACCCGGTGTTCGCACCGGGGACAGGATCCGGCTTACAGACCGACTCGTTCGCCCCTTTCGGTCATGATCGCGCGGTGCCATGATGGTGGTGGGCTGCGGCCGGATACCCGTGGCACGGTGGGAAATTGGCGCGCAATGGACGTTCTGTCTGTGCTGATCGCAGTGATCGCAATTCTGTTCGTGGTGACGGGGCTGGTGCTCGCCTCGGGGGTTCGGGTGATCGCCCAATACGAGAAAGGCGTGGTCTTCCGGCTGGGCCGGGTGCGCGCGGTGCGGGAACCCGGTATGCGAATGCTGATTCCGGGCGTGGATCGCATGCGCAAGATCTCTACACAGGTCATCACCATGCCGGTGCCCGCGCAGGACGGCATCACCCGCGACAATGTGACCGTGCGGGTGGACGCGGTCGTCTACTTCCGGGTCGTCGACCCGCTGCGCGCGATTATCGAGGTGCAGAACTATCTGTTCGCCATCGGACAGGTCGCGCAGACCTCGCTGCGTTCGGTCATCGGCAAGAGTGATCTGGACGATCTGCTCTCCAATCGGGAAGAGCTCAATAAGGGCCTCGAGATCATGATCGACAATCCGGCGCTGGGCTGGGGTGTGCACATCGATCGTGTCGAGATCAAGGATGTGGCACTGCCGGATTCGATGAAACGCTCCATGTCCCGGCAGGCCGAAGCCGAGCGTGAACGCCGCGCCCGCATTATCTCCGCCGAGGGCGAACTGCAGGCCTCGCAGATGCTGACCGATGCCGCCACCAAGATGGCCGAGGCCCCGGGCGCACTGCAACTCCGCCTGCTGGAAACGGTTGTTCAGGTTGCGGCGGAAAAGAATTCGACACTGGTGCTGCCGTTCCCGGTGGAGCTACTGCGCTTCCTGGAGAGCAGCACCAAGGCCAATGAGCGTGCGGCGGCCGCGGACTCGGCCGCGAAAGACATCGGATCGCAACAATCGGCGATAGCCGATGGGAATGAGAAAGCGGCGCAACCGCGGGCAGACGGCCTCGGTGCGATCGAAGAAAAATGATGAGGAGCAAGACCATGTCCGTACTGATCCAGCCGTTGGCGGTAATCGTGCTGTTCGTGATCGCCTACCTGTTCAAACTGCTGTCCACCAAGTACCCGACCGGATTGCGCAGCGAGTAGCCGCCGGCCGGGCGGGCGATAACCACCAGGCACGCAGGAGATAGCTGCTGTCCGGCGCGGCAGAGCGGCGTGAGCTACACCGCTTTGCCGTACGGGTGCGAAAACCGCCGAGTTGGACAACAATGACAGCGCGTCGCATGGCGTGCATCGGCGCGGCTCGGCGTGTCGACTGGGTGATTTACCCGGGACTGGCACCAGACGTGATCGACGTCATAAAGTGTGCGCGTTGGAAAGTTCCGTTGCGGCCATGCAGCGGAGCAAAGGGTGTTCAACAAACGTCGGAAAGCAGGTCTCGTCTATATGCGAATTGCTCGCAAACTGGCAGCCGGTGCGATTCTCGCCGCTGCCGCCTCCGTCTCGGTTGTGCTTGGCTCCGGTGCCGCTTCGGCTCTCGTGGTGACTCCGCTTCCGGGCGGGGTGCAGGTGGATCTCTCCCCGGCGGATACCGCCTGGGTCGCGAGTTCCCACATCGGTCAGGCGATTGCGGGCCTGCCGCATCCGTCGGCCGCGTCTTTCGGTGAGTCGCTGGATTCTGCCGCCGCATTGTCGACGGAGTACCCCAACGGCCGAGTGGTCTTCACTGTCTACGGTCCGTTCGATCAGTTGAACGGCACGATGCTGGCTCTGCAGTAGGGCTGGGCTGACCAGACCCCACCCAGTGGAATTGCATCAGCGGATCGTCTCGGCGCCGGTCGATTTCGGCGCCGTCCGAACCGAATTCGGATTGGCCTCGGACTATCCGTCCGAGGCCGTCTCGGAAGCCCGCAGCGCGGTCGACGCGTTCGCGGGCGCTCGGGTCGATCGCCGGGATATCCCGCTGGTGACCATCGACCCGCCCGGCTCGATGGATCTGGACCAGGCGCTGGCCCTGCAGCGCACGCCGACCGGGTTCCTGCTCTACTACGCGATTGCCGATGTCGCCGCCCTCGTCGTTCCGGACGGGCCGCTGGCGCAGGCTTCTCTGGCTCGCGGCCAGACCTTCTACCTCCCCGACGGCACCGTGCCGCTGCATCCGCTCGTGCTCTCCGAGGGCCGCGCGAGTCTGCTGCCCGAGCAGGACCGTCCGGCAGCGCTGTGGACCATCGAATGCGATGAGAATGCCGAGCCCCAGCGGTATTCGGTGACGCGCGCCCTGGTGCGCTCCCGTGCCCGCCTGGATTACGCCGGCGTACAGGGTGATGCCGACGCCGGCCGCCTGCACCCCTCCATTGCCGCTCTGCCCGAATTCGGCCGGCTGCGTATCGAAGCCGGCATACAGCGCGGCGCGATCTCGCTGCGACTGCCCGCCCAGAGCGTGATCCGCGACGGCTCCGAGGCCGACGGCCGCAATCACTGGCAACTGGTCATCGAACCGCGCACCGCCGCCGACGACTGGAACGAGCAGGTATCGCTGCTCACCGGCATGTGCGCCGCGCGAATCATGCTGGAATATCAGGGATCCGACCGGCTGGGCCTGCTGCGCACCATGCCGCCGCCCGCCGCGGCCACCGTCGATTCCATGCGCCGCACCGCCGCCGCGGTCGGAGTCCAGTGGCCCGCCGTCGAATCCGTCGGCCGCATGCTGGCGAGCCTGGACCCCAATACCCCCGCCGCCCTGGTCCTCATGTCCGAGGCCACCAGCCTGCTGCGCGGCGCCGCCTACACCCTGCTCGACCATCAGCCCCCGGACACTCTGCAGCACAGCGGAATCGGGGCAGCCTACGCACATGTCACCGCACCCCTGCGCCGATTGCCCGACCGCTACGCCACCGAGATCTGCCTCGCCCACTGCGCCGGAACCGAAGTCCCGCACTGGGTCCGCGACGGCCTGGTCCCGGTCGTCGACTCCATGCGCCGCAGCGACGCCATCGCAGGCAAACTCGAACGCGCCTGCATAGACCTCACCGAAGCCACCCTCCTGGCCCCCCGCCTCGGCGCCGACTTCGACGCCGTGGTCCTGCGCGAAACCAACGGCAACCGCACCGCCGAAATCTTCGTAGCCGACCCACCCGTCCTCGCCAAATGCACCGGCACCCCGCCCGAGGGCCAGCACGTCACCGTCCGCCTCACCACCGCCGACCCCGCCACCCGCACGGTGACCTTCGCCTTCCCTGCCTTACCTGCGCCTTCGGTGACATACTCGGAGCCATGACCGTCGAGCCGTTTCCGCAGTGGCTGCGTCCACCGACCGGGGGATTCGTCGCCGAGGATCTAGATCGCCTGCCCGACCTGCCTCCGCACACCGAACTGATCGACGGGAGTCTCGTCTTCGTGAGCCCGCAGGCGAAGTTTCACGTCTTGGCAGTCAGCCTGTTGGAGAGTGGTCTGCGCGGGTCCACGCCGAAGTCGATGCGCACACGCCGCGAGATGACGGTGACGCTGGAACGGAATCAGCGACCAGAACCTGATGTGCTGGTCGTGCACGCCGATCGGGATGGTGATCTCGACCTGACTTCCTATCGGGCAGAAGACGTCGTGCTGGTGGTAGAGGTTGTGTCCCCCGAATCACGCAGTCGCGATCGGGAGCGCAAACCGCAGCTCTACGCGAAGGCGGGCATACCGCATTTCTGGCGAGTGGAAAACGTGGACGGTCGCCCGGTCGTGTACGTGTACGAGCTCGATCCCGCGACCAACTGCTACGCACTCGCGGGCATCCATCACGATCAGTTGCGATTGACCGTGCCGTTCGACATCGACATCGACCTCCGCAATATCGATAGCCTCTGACGACCGTGCTCTAGAGGGCGTGGTGGTCGAGGAATTCTGTGGTGGCGGGGTATTGCTCGAGGGCTTTGGCGGCGGCGGCTTCTTCGGCGGCGCGCAGGCGCTGGTAGCCGGGTTCTGCGGAGGCGGAGGCGTGGGTGTGGAGGGTTTGCAGGCCTTCGACGGCATCGCGGTGGTCGCCGAGGACGGTCTGCAGCTTCTTGGCCTTGCGGCCCAGGTCGGCGGCGGGGTCGCCGAGGACGGTGGTCGCGGCTTCGGCGGCGTAGCGTAATCGTTTGGCGGCCTTGCGGATATCGTGCAGGTGCTCGATGTGTTCGTCGCCCGTGGCTTCCGGTTCGGTGCGGACCAGGTCGCGGAGTTTGCGGAAGTCGTGGTGCAGGACGTCGGTGAAGAGGTCGGCGGCGGGCTTGTTCGCCTTGCCGCGCAGCGGGGGATCGGCGAGCAGGGCCGACAGATTGTCCAGCAGGGTTCGGTAGCGGGGGGTGTCGAATGCCTCCACTGCCGCCTTGTGCGCCTCGGCGTACCGGTCGCGTTGCTCGGCCACCAGTTGGGCGCCGAAAGTGCTTCCAGCAGCGGGCTTCTCGGCCGCCGGTGCTGACTTCTTACTACCGTTCGAGGAAGCAGCCTTCCTGCGGCCGGCCGCGGGCGCCGACTTCTTGCCGGTCGGTGCGGACCCGTCGTCGAAGAGCGCGCCGTTCTCGCCGAGCAGCGCTTCGAACTGGTCGGCGCGGACCTCGGCGTCGCGGGCAACGCCGAGCAGTCCTGCCAGCCAGCGCAATTCGTCGCTGAGCTCGGTGACGGGGCGGCGGGCGAAGGCGGGGCGGTAGGAGCGGAGCAGGCTGCGCAGGCGGCGGGTGGCCACGCGCATCTGGTGGACCGAGTCCGGAAGGTCCTGGCGGACTTCGGGTTCGGCCACCCGCAGCCGGTCCACGTCGGCGGCGAGGGCGTCGACCAGGGCGGGACCGGCTGTGGTGTTCATTTACGTCCTATATTTATCGGTGGCCTCGACCAGATGGTGCGTGATGCCGGGTTCGGCGGCGGCGTGACCGGCGTCGGGTACCAGGTGCAATTCCGAATTCGCCCAGGCCCGATGCAGATCCCAGGCGCTGACCGCCGGGCATACGACGTCGTGGCGGCCCTGCACGATCACACCGGGAATGTGTGCGATGCGCTCGATATCGCGCAGGAGCTGACCCTCGTCGAGAAAGCCGCGGTGGTGGAAGTAGTGGTTCTCGATGCGCGCGAACGCCAGCGCGAACCGCGGATCGGCGGTTTCGGCGACGCGATCCGGTTGCGGCAGTAGGGAACTCGTGGCGCCCTCCCAGGTGGACCAGGCGACGGCGGCGTCGGTGGCGATCTTCTCGTCAGGGGAGTGCAGCAGCCGGTGATAGACCTCGACCAGATCGTCGCCGCGATCGGACTCGGGCACCGGCGCCAGGAACTTCTCCCACTCATCGGGGTAGACGTACCCCGCAGCGCCATTGTAGTACCAATCGATTTCCTTGCGGCGCAACAGGAATATCCCGCGCAGCACCAGTTCGGTCACCCGATCCGGGTGCGTCTGCGCATACGCCAGCGCCAGCGTCGAACCCCAGGACCCGCCGAACACCTGCCAGCGCTCGACCCCGAGATGCGTGCGCAGCGCCTCGATATCGGCCACCAGATTCCAGGTGGTGTTGGACTCCAGGCTCGCCCCGTCCGCGATATGCGGCGTGGACTGCCCGCATCCGCGCTGATCGAACAGCACGATGCGATACGCGGCCGGATCGAAGAACTGCCGATGGAACGGCGCGGTGCCACCGCCGGGCCCGCCGTGCAGGAACACCACCGGCTTCCCGTCCGGGTTCCCGCTGACCTCCCAGTACAGCTGCTGACCATCACCGACATCGAGCATGCCCAGCTCGTACGGCTCGATCGGCGGGTACAGACTGCGCATCAGCCCACCAGCCCCGCAGCCAGATTCGGGATCTCCAGCGCCGAGATCGCCTGATCGCGAACGTCGGAGCAGCTCTTGGTGGTGACCCGGTCGAGCACTTCCTTGTCACCGAGCACCTTGAGATTGATGCCGCCATTGCGCAGCGCCCACTCGTGCACGGAGGCATTGAGCGAGATCTTGCCCAGCGTCGGCCCCTGCACCCGCCAGTCCGACAGCTGCGGACGGAGCATGTCGCACAGCTGCTTTGCCGCGTCATCGGAGACGGTGACCTGCTCGCCCTGCGCCTGGGTGGTGGATGAGCCGGTGGTGGGCGCGCCCGATTTGGTGGTGAGCGGTGCGGAAGAGCCCTGCGGCTGCGACGATCCGCTGGTCGTGCTGCCACCACAGGCGGCGGTCAATGCGAGGACCGCCGCCGTGGTCACGAAAAGCGGCGCGCGCCGAACTAGGCGAGTGCTGGTCCAACGGCGATGCGACATGAAGTTCCCTTTGGTCGTTAGAGCTCGTTGTTTCCGAGTCTGCCACCAAAATGTGATGGTGGTCTGTGAAGACCGTAGGGAAATCCGAGTCGATAGCGATCGGCTATCAACCGGATCGTAGCCCGCCCCCGTCATGGTTCACGGGGGCGAACCTCATGGCGCGGATCAGTAGCTGTGCTCCGGTCCGGGGAACACCCCGCGACGCACCTCGTCCGCGTAAGTGGCTGCGGCATTGCGCAATTCGCCACCCACATTGCCGAACTGCTTGACGAACCTGGCGGTCTTGCCGCTGGTGTACCCGACCATGTCCTGCCACACCAGTACCTGTGCGTCGCATTCCGCGCCGGCGCCGATGCCGACGGTCGGAATGGTCAGCTTGCGGGTGACCTGTCCGGCCAGATCCGCGGGCACCATCTCCATGACGACGGAGAACGCGCCGGCCTCCTGGACCGAAATGGCATCGGCGACAAGCTGCTCCGCGCCGTCGCCGCGCCCCTGCACCCGGAATCCGCCGAGCGTATTGACACTCTGCGGCGTGAAGCCGATATGCGCCATCACCGGAATACCGGCCGCGGTGATCTTGGCGATGGTGTCGGCCATGCGCTCGCCGCCCTCCAGCTTCACCGCGTGCGCGCCGCCCTCCTTCATGAAGCGCACGGCCGTGGCCAGCGCCTGCTCGGGCGAGGACTCATAACTGCCGAACGGCAGATCCGCGACCACCAGGGCGTGCGGCGCACCGCGCACCACGCCGCGCACCAGCGGAATCAATTCATCGATGGAGATGGCGACCGTGGTGTCGTAGCCGTACACCACATTGGCGGCCGAATCGCCGACCAGCAGCACCGGGATCCCGGCCTCTTCGAACAGCCGGGCGGTGGAGTAGTCGTAGGCGGTGAGCATGGACCAGCGCTCGCCGGAGGCCTTGAGCTCCTGCAGGTGATGCACTCGCGTCTTCCGCTTGGCGGGGGTATGCGGTGCAGGTGCTGAGCCGTAAGCGGGTGTTTCCGCATCTGATACGGACATCATCGTCCCTTTCGTCGTTTCCTCGAGGCCCTTGCGGGTCCCCGGGCTTTGCTGACGGGTCCAAGTCTGCCACCGCGCGCGCCTGTCGCCTCGATGCAATTCCTCACACTCGCGAACGGCCTCCGCTCCGAACTCTTAGCGGTGCGTGCCCCGTGTTGCGGGGACACGTGACGAGCGCGATGTATTCGAAGACGCCGTGGTGACCGAAGGGAATGCGAAGGTGCGTAAAGCGAGATGGCACGATCGGGGCATGGCGTTGATGCGAACCGGGCGGGTTGTGCTCTTGGCGACGGCCTTGGCAGTGACCGCGACCGCGTGTTCCACGGTGGTTGACGGGAAGCCGGTGGCGACGGCCCCGGCGGGCATGGGGCAGTACTACAACCAGGCGGTGCAGTGGGGGAGCTGTGCGGAGTTCGGGGATGAGGACATGCCGAAGAACGCGGAGTGCACCCGCGTCACGGTTCCGGTCGACTACGCCAATCCGGACGGCGCGACCGCCAAGATCGCGGTATCGCGAATCAAGGCCACCGGCAAGAAGATCGGTTCGCTGATGTTCAATCCGGGCGGCCCGGGCGTGCCCGGCATGTCGATCGTGAACATTGCCGACACCACCGCGCTGGCCGACAGCTTCGACCGCATCGGTTTCGATCCGCGGGGGATCGGCGCCTCGCAGCCGTCGATCAAATGCATGACCGCCGCGGAGAACGATGCCGAGCGCGCCGAACCCAACAAGGACAATTCGCCCGCCGGCATCGCTGCCTCGGAAGCGGAGAACAAGCAGTTCGCCGATAAGTGCGTGCAGCGCACCGGTAAGGATTTTCTCGCGCACGTCGGTACGCGGGAGGTCGTGCAGGACATGGACGTCATCCGGGCGGCGCTCGGCGATGCCAAGCTCACCTACCTGGGCTACTCCTACGGCACCCGCCTCGGTTACGCCTATGCCGAGAAGTTCCCGGACCACGTCCGCGCCCTGGTGCTTGACGGCGCGCTGGACCCGGAACAGGATCCGGTGAAGGAATCGGTGGCCCAGGCCGCCAGTTTCCAGAAGGCCTTCGACTCCTATGCCGCCGACTGCGCGTCCAAGCCGGACTGCCCGCTCGGCGCTGACCCGGCGCAGTCCACCGCCCGTTTCCGGGCGCTGGTGAGCCCGCTGTGGGACAAGCCCGTTCCCACCGACGACCCGCGTGGCCTGCACTACGGCGACGCTATCACCGGTGTGCAGCAGACGCTGTATTCCAACCGGCTCTGGGGCGCGCTGACCAAGGGCCTGCGCGAATTGGCCGCCGGACACGGCGACACCCTGCTGGCCCTGGCCGATATGTACGACGGCAGGCACGACGACGGCAGCTACGACAACAGCTCCGATGCGTTCAATGCGATTCGATGCGTGGATGATCCGCCGATCACCGACCGGGCCGTCGCCGCGCAGCAGGATGCCGACTACCGCCGCGTCGCCCCGTTCTTGGACGACGGGCACGGCAGCAATGCGGCTCCGCTGGAGATGTGCGCCATCTGGCCGGTGCCCAGTACGAGTACCCCGCACCGGCTTTCGATCCCCAATCTGCCCAAGACCGTGGTGATCTCCACCACCGAGGATCCGGCCACGCCGTATCAGGCCGGTGTGAATCTGGCCAATGAGTTGGGCGCTGCGCTCATCACCTACAAGGGCACCCGCCACACGGTGTCGCTGTCCGGGGTGCAGTGCGTCGACGACCCGGTCATCGCCTACCTCGTGAACCTGACGGTGCCCGCCCAGGGTCTCACCTGCTGAACGGCTTTTCGAAGGCTCGAAACGAGGTCCCCCGAACGCACTCGGCAGCCGGAATCAACGGCTCGCCGAGGGCGCGGGGGCTGTTTTCGGAAGTTCGCGAGCCGCGTTTCCGGGCTTGCGCGAGTGGAGTCTCGGGGTGGTTCCGGGGTTTGCGAGTGGCGTTTTCGGGCTGTTTCCAGGGTTCGTGAGTGGAGTTTCCGCGGGTTCGGGGCCGGAGCCTCCGGGCGTCTTCAGGGGGTTCGAGGGCGCGGTTCCTGGGAGTCTCCGAGAGTTGGAGTCATCCATGTAACACGGATTTAACTCCGGGTGCTTACGCTCGCGGTCATGGACCGTCAGAAGGAATTCGTCCTCCGCACGCTCGAAGAGCGCGATATTCGTTTCGTGCGCCTCTGGTTCACCGATGTCCTGGGCTATCTCAAGTCGGTGGCCATCGCGCCCGCCGAGCTCGAGGGCGCCTTCGAGGAGGGCATCGGCTTCGACGGTTCGGCCATCGAGGGGTTTGCCCGGGTTTCCGAGGCGGACATGGTGGCACGACCGGACCCGTCGACCTTCCAGATCCTGCCGTGGTCCACCTCCAAGGGTCATCAGCACTCCGCGCGCATGTTCTGCGATATCGCCATGCCGGACGGTTCGCCGTCCTGGGCGGATCCGCGGCACGTGCTGCGCCGGCAGCTGAACAAGGCCGCTGACCTGGGCTTCAGCTGCTATGTGCACCCGGAGATCGAATTCTTCCTGCTCAAGAACGGCCCGATGGACGGCACCATGCCGACGCCGGTCGATCAGGGCGGCTTCTTCGACCAGACCGTGCACGACGAGGCGCCGAACTTCCGCAGGCACGCCATCGACGCGCTGGAGTCGATGGGCATTTCCGTCGAGTTCAGCCATCACGAGGGCGCGCCCGGCCAGCAGGAGATCGACCTGCGGTACGCGGACGCACTGTCCATGGCCGACAACGTCATGACCTTCCGCTACCTGATCAAGGAGGTGGCGATCGACGAGGGCGTGCGGGCCACCTTCATGCCCAAGCCCTTCGCCGAGCACCCGGGTTCGGCCATGCACACGCATATGAGCCTGTTCGAGGGCGAGCAGAACGCCTTCCACGATCCCGATGACCCGATCAACCTGTCGGAGACCGCACGCGCGTTCATCGCGGGCATTCTCGAGCATGCGCACGAGATCAGCGCGGTGACCAACCAGTGGGTGAACTCCTACAAGCGGCTCATCCACGGTGGCGAGGCCCCGACCGCCGCGTCGTGGGGACGGTCGAATCGCTCGGCGCTCGTTCGCGTTCCGATGTACACGCCGAACAAGTCGTCCTCGCGCCGGGTCGAGGTCCGCAGCCCCGACAGTGCCTGCAACCCGTACCTGGCCTTCGCGGTGATCCTGGCCGCCGGTCTGCGCGGTATCGAGAAGGGCTACACGCTGCCCCCGGAGGCGGAGGACGACGTGTGGTCGCTGACCGCCGCCGAGCGTCGCGCCATGGGCTTCCGCGAGCTGCCCGCCAGCCTCGACGAGGCGCTCAAGAACATGGAGAAGTCCGAACTGGTCGCCGAAACCCTCGGCGAGCACGTCTTCGACTTCTTCCTGCGCAACAAGCGCCGCGAATGGGCGGGCTACCGCAACCAGGTGACGCCGTACGAGCTGAAGGAATACCTCGGGCTGTAGGCCTCGCCCTCCCGGCGTGAGCCCTCCTGTCATCCCGGCCAAACGCATGCCGGGATGACGAGCTGGCCGTGCTGGGGTGACGAGCTGGTCGTGCCGGGGTGACGAGCTGGTCGTGTCGGGGTGGTGAGTGGGTCTTCGTTCGCGCGCACGACTTCGGGTGGTCGTCGCATCGGCGTCGGCTCGGCCACGATGTCCGTTATCGGCGGGTTCGCCGATACGCCGGTGGAACGTGACATGTAATTTGATGGAATGGTCCGGCCACCGACTGTTCGTTCCGCTGTCCCGGGTGTTGGGCGGCTCGGTTTGCTCGAGCCGTCGGCTGCCGATTCACTTCGAGAATTGGCGTGGGACAACGTCGACAGTGTTCCGCTGCTGTGGGCGCTGTCGCGCTCGCCCGATGCCGATCTGGCGCTGCTGACGCTCATGCGTCTGCGGGAACAGCTCGGAAGCGATTGGGGTGAGCTGGATTCCGCATTGCGCGCGGAGACCGCACTGCGCGGGCGGCTGTTCGCGCTGATCGGGTCGTCGAGTGCGTTCGCCGATCATCTGGTGGCCGATCCGGTCGCCTGGCGATTGCTGCGGCGGCCCGAACTGCCCTCGCGCGAGGAAGTGCTGACCGAACTCCTCGAGGCGGTGCACGCGCAACCGGAGACGGGCGCCGACGCCGGACCCATGCTGTTCCGCGCCGGTATCGCGGGCCCGGAGGCAGTTGCCCTGCTGCGCAAGCGGTATCGCGATCAGCTCATGCTGCTGGCCGCCATCGATCTGGCCGCCACCGTGGAGAACGAACCGGTACTGCCGTACCAGCAGGTGGGCTGGCATCTCACCGATCTCGCCGATGCCGCGCTGACCGCCGCACTCGCGGTGGCCGTGGCGCGGGTGTGCGTCGATCGCGAGGTGCCGGTGCGGCTGGCCGTCATCGCCATGGGCAAATGCGGTGCGCGGGAACTGAATTACGTCTCCGACGTGGATGTCATCTTCGTCGCCGAGCCCGCCGACACCACCGCCACCCGCCTGGCCGCCGAAACGATGAGCGTGGGCGGGGCCGCCTTCTTCGAGGTCGATGCCGGACTGCGGCCCGAGGGCAAGGCGGGTGCGCTGGTGCGCACCCTCGAATCGCATATCGCCTACTACAAGCGCTGGGCGCGCACCTGGGAATTCCAGGCGCTGCTCAAAATGCGGCCCGCCACAGGCGATCTGGAGTTGGGGCGGCAGTATCAGGCCGCGCTCATGCCGATGGTGTGGGCGGCGTCCGAGCGCACCGATTTCGTCACCGATGTGCAGGCCATGCGCCGCCGCGTCGAGGATCTGGTGCCCGCCGATATGCGGGAGCGGGAACTCAAACTCGGGCACGGCAGCCTGCGGGACGTCGAATTCGCGGTGCAGCTGCTGCAATTGGTGCACGGCAAGGCGGACGAGACCCTGCATACCCAGGGCACCGTCGAATCGCTGGCGGCGCTGGCGGCGCGCGGCTATATCGGCCGTGACGATTCTGCGAATCTGACCGCCTCCTACGAATTCCTGCGCCTGCTCGAACATCGCCTGCAGTTGCAGCGGCTCAAGCGCACCCACACCCTGCCCGCCCCCGATGACGAGGAGGGCATGCGCTGGCTGGCGCGGGCCGCGCATATGCGGCCCGACGGCAGGCAGGACGCGGTCGGCGTGCTCAGCAGCGAGATCCGGCGCAATGCGGTGCGGGTGCGGCGATTGCACGCCAAACTCTTCTACCGCCCGCTGCTGGAATCGGTGGCGCGCCTGGATGCCGATTCACTGCGGTTGAGTCCGGCGGCGGCCGTGCGGCAGTTGGCGGCACTGGGTTATGCCGCGCCGGAGAACGCGCTCGGGCATCTGAAGGCGCTCACCGGTGAGGTCGGGCGCAAGGGGCGGATTCAGGCGCTGCTGCTGCCGACCCTGCTCGAATGGCTCGGGGAGACACCGAATCCCGATGCCGGACTGCTCGCGTACCGGCGGGTGTCCGAGGGCCTCGACAATGAGATCTGGTTCCTGCGAGAGCTTCGCGACGAAGGGGCCATCGCACAGCGTTTGATGATCGTGCTCGGCTCCTCGGCGTACCTGCCGGATCTGCTCATCAACGCTCCCGAGACCATTCGCATGTACGCCGACGGACCGAACGGGCCGCTGCTGCTGGCCCCTGATGTCGGTGATGTCGCGCGCGGAATCCTCTCGGGCGCAAGTCGTTACGATGAACCCCGGCGTGCGGTGGCGACCGCGCGCTCACTGCGCAGACATGAACTGGCGCGTGTCGCCTCCGCCGATGTGCTCGGCATGCTCGACGTGCAGCAGGTGTGCAAGGCGCTGTCCTCGGTGTGGATCGCGACGCTGGAAGCCGCACTGCAGGCGGTGATTCGGGCCAGCGGACCGCAACCCGCCGACTTCGCGGTCATCGGTATGGGCCGGCTCGGCGGTAAGGAACTGGGCTACGGCTCCGACGCCGATGTGCTGTTCGTCTGCGATCCGCGGCCCGGCGTGGACGAGACCGTCGCCGTCAAATGGGCCATCGGCGTCGCCGAGCAGGTGCAGCGACTGCTGGGCGCGCCCAGCACCGATCCGCCGCTGCAGGTCGACGCCGGACTGCGGCCGGAGGGCCGCAATGGCGCGCTCGTACGCACACTGGCGGCCTACTCCGCCTACTACCAGCAGTGGGCGCAGTCGTGGGAGGTCCAGGCACTGCTGCGGGCCCGCCAGGTGGCCGGTGATCCGGAGCTGGGTGTGCGCTTCCTGCACACGATCGACCCGGTGCGCTATCCGGCCGGGGGCATGTCGCCCGAGGGTGTGCGCGAAATCCGCCGCATCAAGGCGCGTGTCGACGCCGAACGGCTCCCGCGCGGGGCGAATCCGGCCACCCACACCAAACTCGGCCGCGGCGGCTTGGCCGATATCGAATGGACCGTGCAGCTGCTGCAGCTGCAGCACGCCCACGAGGTCCCCGCCCTGCACAACACCTCGACCCTCGAATCCCTGGACGTCATCGAAGCCGCCGAACTCATCGACGCCGCCGACGTGGCACTGCTGCGCGACGCCTGGCTCACCGCCACCAAGGCCCGCAACGCCCTGGTCCTGGTCCGCGGCAAACCCGCCGACCAACTCCCCGGCCCGGGCCTCCTACTATCGGCCGTAGCCCGCGTGGCCGGCTGGCCCAACGACGACGGCAGCGAATTCCTCGACCACTACATGCGCGTCACCCGCCGCGCGAAAACAGTGGTGGAGAGGGTCTTCGGGGGCTGACCCAGCCGCGCTACCCAAGGATGGTTTCGCACTTTCTGGCCGCGTTGCACGACGTCGCTCAGACTGTGTCCCGATCGCGCAGCCCGCCTACGCGTTGTTCGATGCGTAGGCGGGCTGCGGTTCGGGTTGGGTGGTCGACGATCGGCATTTCAGGTGAGGGTGTCGGTGGGGGTGAGATCTGTTCGGGCTGCGGGGAAGTCGGCTCCGAGGACGGCGGGGACGGTTGGGGGTGGGGTGCCGAGGAGCTCCTGTTCGCGGTTTCGGATCAGCCATTCGGGGGTGCGGTGGGTGCTGTCGGCGTCGGAGGTGCCGCGGCCTGCGGGTGGGTACATGCCGGATATTCCGGCTGTGGGTGGTCCTGTTGGTCGGGCGAGAGTGCTGGAAAGTGTTGGTGTGGAGGGGCTTCCGGAGTTGGGTGGAGCCGGGTAGCTGGTGCCGGGGCCGCCCGGGATGGGGGAGCCGCCTGGGTCGCCTGGTGTTCCCGGTCGGTTCGGAACGATGTGCGCGAGTGGGGACAGGGGGCGGTCATCGATACTCGCGGGCTTGGTGGACAGATTCACGGGTTCGGTGGACAGGTCGGTATCGCGGATCGGGGAATCCTGCCTCGGCGATATCTGCGGGGCATCCTGAACCGGCTGTGCTCCAGTGTTATTCGTGCCGCCGGTCCGGCTGTCTGCCTGCTGCCCGGACTGCTGGTTCGGGTTACGGGAGACCGCTGAGTCGGCGGACTTCGCTGCGGCATCAGGGTTTCCGTTGCCGCCGGAGTTGACCGCGTCGTATCGGAGTACGGGGTTCTGGTTGACCGGCACTGAGGCGTAGTTCGAGCGTATGGAGTTCTGAGGCAGTGCGTTCACGCCCGCGACAGCATCGGAGACAACCCCGCCATCCGCTGTTCCCTTCGATCCGAAGGCCGGAACACCCGACCCCGCAGGCGGATACGTCGGGATGTAGTTGGCTTCGAGCGCCGCGAGCGCCAGTTGGTGCTGCTCTTCGCGGACCGCCGCGAACTGGTGCGCGTCACCGGGTGTGGTAGTGCCGGTCATCAGTGCGATGTAGGGCGCGAGCCGGTCGGAGCCGTCGGACTGCGAGGGAACCGGCGGTGGGGGAACACTTCTGCGCACGGCCTCGGCGCCATAGGCGGCCGCCAGGATGCGATGCCCGGTGCTGTGCGCGATCTCGGTCACGTCCAGTGCCCACCGCGCGAATTCCCTTGCCGCCGTATCGGCGGCCGCGGCCGTATGCCCCCGCATTCCATCCGCCAGCGCGCCCTGCACCGCCGTGTACAGGCCGTTCACCGCTCCCGAGAGGTTGTCCGCGATCCCCGCCCACACCTCGGCATGCGCGTGCATGGCTCCCGGATCCATTGCCTGCACGCCTGCATAGATCTCCGCATGGGAGAACCCGGCGAAATCCTCCAAGTGCTGGATGTAGTCCGGATCGACCCCACCCTGCGAAATCCGCCGCCCTTCGTTTTGCGCCCCCTGCTGGGCTTGTTGCGCACTGCGGCGCAGCATATTCGGGTCCACCGGAGTCCTCCCCTCGCTCACCGAATTGGACGCACGAGGCAGGCCGTCGGTTCCCTCCGCGCCACGGATCAGCTGCGCATCGACCAGGAACTGGTGGCGGCGGTTACTCGCGAAATGCCGCCACAGTTTCCTGGTGATCTTGATGCGGAGCGGGCTCGGCTGACTACCAGGGAGGTGTGCCGATGCGGAGGCGGTTGCTGTCCGGGTCGCGGAGTTCTATCTCGCGGCCCCAGGGAGCTTCCTCGGGGACAACGCCGAATTCCTTTGCCACCTCGTCCACATCGTGGACACGGAGGTAGACGAGGGTGTCGGGACGGGCGTCGCCGAGGTGTTCGGAGAGGAAGATGCGGACGGCGCCGCGGGCAATGCCGACGAAGGCGGGCAGGTGGGGTTCGAAGCGGTGCTCCGACTCCTTGACGAAGCCGAGGCGTTCATACCAGCGGACCGCGGCGGCGGCATCGGCCACGCGCAGGATGGGGATGAGTTCTTCGTTCATCGAGGTTCCTTACGGGCTTGCAAGGTGTAGGACAGCGGTAGGCGTTCGGGATGCTGGGTGAGCCGCCATTCGCCGCCCTCATCGCGAAACATGCGGCCGGGCAGCGCCTCCCAGGGCACGCTGTCGTGTTCGACCAGTTCGGTGAGGGTCAGGCCGGCGGTCAGCAGCGCTCCCACGATCTGACCGAGCCCATGATTCCACTCGTGTGTGACAGTGCTGGTGATCTCGCCGGGTGTCTCGACGTAGGTGCCGGCTTCGGCGAAAACCATGGGTTCGGGGGTTTCGAAGTACGGATACCCGATGGTCAGATGGTCGGGCCGGGCCTCGTCGATCGACCACAGCACCGGGTGGCCCTCGCGCAAGAACAGTCGCCCGCCGGGCCGCAGCAGCGCGGCGACGGTATCGGCCCAGCGCCGGATATCGGGCAGCCAGCACAGCGCGCCGATACCGGTGAAGACCAGATCGAATTGCCCGGCGCCCAGCACTTCCACGGCATCGTAGACATCGGCTTCGATGTATTCGATTGCGGTGCTGCTGGTCTCGGCCAGCGCCCGGGCCTCCGCCAGCGAGGCGGGGGAGAAGTCGAGGCCGGTCATATCCGCGCCGAGCCGAGCCAGCGAGAGGGTGTCGGTGCCGATATGGCATTGCAGGTGCACGCCGCGCAGGCCGCGGATGTCGCCGAGACGCGGCAGATCGAAGCGGACGACATCGCTGAGGAAGCTGGTATCGGTGCGGAAGCGGTTCAGTCCGTAGTCCGCGGAGGCGGCGTGCAACGGCGCACGGTCGTCCCAATTGTCCCGGTTGATGGTGCGATAGTCGGTCACGTCAACCGACTGTGCCACGGGTTGCCCCGTGACCGTCGGCTATTTTCCCCGCGTGGCTACGCCGGAATGTGCGCGTCGAGCCAGTTCACCAGGTCGGTGAGGACCTTGTCCTGTTCGGGCTCGTTGTAGATCTCGTGGAACAGGCCGGGATAGCGAATGACCGTCTTGTCCTTCGACGCCGCATCGCGTTCGAGCAGATCGGCGCCGGTCGGGGAGGCCAGACCGTCGGCGGCGCCGTGCTGCACGAGCAGCGGGGCCGTCAGCCGGTCGAGGTGCGCCAGCACGAAGGTGCCCGCGCGCAGCATCTCACCGCCGGTGCGGGCGGGGACGCCGCCGTGATGGACCAGCGGATCGGTGTCGTAGGCCCGCACCACTTCCGGATCACGGCTCACCAGTGTCGAATCCAGTTTCAGCACAGGAAGATTCGGCAGGAAGCGGGAGACGAACGGGGCGAGGGTCCGCTGCACCACATTGCCGGCGGGGATGACGATCGCCGGGCCCGAGAGCACCACGCCGGTCACGTCCAGGGGAGCGCGGGTCGCCAGGTAGGCGGTGGTGAGCCCGCCCATGCTGTGCCCGATGACGAAGTGCGGCAGCCCCGGATGTGCCGCGGTGGCCAGGTCGAGCAGCGTCTGCACATTGTCGGCGGCCCCGTCGAGGGATTCGACATTCCCATTGCCGCCGTCGGACCGGCCGTGCCCGATGTGGTCGAGCGCGTACGCCGCGACCCCGGCATCGTTCAACCGCTTCGCCACATGCGCATAGCGCCCCGAATGCTCGGCGTATCCGTGCACGATCACGGCCACGGCCCGCGGATCGCCCTCCGGCAGCCAGGCCTGCCAGAACACGCGCCCGCCCTTGCCCTGGAATTCGCCGGTTTCGTTTCGGGTCATCGTCGCTCCCTCTCGATGGGGTGGGTGTCGTCACGCTGCCGGGCATCGGCACCGCACGATGCTCAGCCCGAATTGTCGCGTACCGGCCGAGCTATTCTCGCGCACCACCACCCCTCTCGTCGCCCCTCCCGGCGATTCGGGCAGCTGTCGTCCGGGCCCCGCACGAAGGCCGAAGGCAACTCGGCGAACGCGTCCGCCGCTCATTCGCCCGGCTCATGCTCACCGGTGCCACCTCGTTGAGGCGACCATCGCATCGGTCAGGATCGGGCGCGGCGGTCGAGGCGGCCATCGCAACTGGCCTCGACTGGGCTCGAGGCGACCGTCGCAGCCGTCAGGATTGGGCGAGGCGGTCGATGAGGCGGCGGTTGAAGGTGATCAGGCGGGCGTAGTTGGCGCGGGAGATGCGCTCGTCGGTGCCGTGAATGCGCGCCAGATCGGCGGCGGTGAGGATGATGGATGCGAAATTGCAGCGGGTGGCGGCGAGATCGTCGTAGTAGCGGGAGTCGGTGGCGCCGGGGACGATGCCGACGGTGACCGCGACACCCGGCACGACCTCGCGCGTCAGGTCGGCGATGAGCTCGAAGGCGGGTCCGGCGGCGGGATCGGGGGAGGGTTCGGAGGCGGTGCCGGACAGTTCGACGATGACGCCCTTGTCGCGGATCACGCGACGGCAGTGCGTCAGCACATCGGCGACCGAATCACCGGGCAGGATGCGGAAATTCACGTACGCCTCGGCGCGCTGCGGCAGCACATTGGGTTTGACGCCGCCGCTGATCATCGTCGGCGCGGTGGTGGTGCGCACCAGCGCCTCGGTGGTCGGCTGTGCCGCCAGGACCCGCGCCACCGCGGGCCCGGCCCAGCCCACCGCGCCGAGCAGTGTGCGCCGCGGCTCCGAGACGACACTCCGCAAACGCGCGAGCATGTCGAGCGTCACCGGCGTCAATCGCAGCGGAAACGGATGATCCTGAAGCCGCGCCACCGCCCGCGCCAACTGCCCGACCGCCGTCTGCCGCCCCGGCATCGACGAATGCCCACCCACCGCGCTGACCGACAGCCGCACCGTCGCAAAACCCTTCTCGCCCACCATGATCGTGGCCACCGGCTGCGCCACCCCGGCAGCCACCCCCGTGGTGATCACACCACCCTCATCGATCAGCAGCTCGGCCCGAACCCCCGCATCCCGCAGCCGCGCCGCCATCCGCCCGGCCCCGCCCTCCCCGAACACCTCTTCGTCATGCCCGAACGCCAAATACACCGTCCCCCTGGGCCGCACCCCCGCCTCCAGCGCCCCCTCGACCGCCTCGAGGATCGCCATGACCCGGCTCTTGTCATCGATAGCCCCACGCCCCCAGATGAATTCGTCATCCACCACCCCCGCGAACGGCGGATGCGTCCACCCCGCCTCATCGTCCACCGGCACCACATCCATATGCGCCAGCAGAATTGCGCTCACCCGCTCGGCACCGCCCAGCTCGACAGCATCCACAGCCGGCGCTGGGCGGTATCCGGAGATCGCCGCACCGTCCGCGGTCGCGCCTGAATCAGCAGGGGGCGTCGCCGCGTTGCCACCGGCCGCGGTATTGCCATTCGCGACCGCACCGCCGGAGTCGGCATCCGTTGCCGGACCGGTCCGGGCCGAGCCGTCGAAGGTGGTGACCGGTCCATCGGCGGCCCCGGTCCAGCGGTAGAGGCGGCTGTGGCCGAAGGTTTCGCAGTCGAGGTGGGTGTGCACCAGGGGGAAGCAGTGTTCGAGATGGGCGGTGAGACGGTCGAATTCGGCGGGGTCGGTCTCGGTGTGGTCCTCGCGGGAGACGGTGGCGCAGCGCAGGGCGGCGGCCAGGCGCTCGGCGGTGGCATCGTCCACGGTGGGTGCGGCGGCGGATACGGTGCGGGTCATGGGTCGCCTAGCCTGTCCGGGGCGGGAAGTCGACGGTCACAGTCGCATTGTTCAGCAGATCGGCGGGCAGCGGGACGGACTTCTCCCTATGCCACTTCGGGATGCCGTCGGAGACGCCGCCGGGCAGGTCGGGGGTGCGGATTGCGCTGAGCAGCGGCAGCTGCACCCGGGCCGAGTTCACGGTGACCTTGGTGAAAGCCGGCGGATGCGCCCAAATATCGTCGACCACATCGGTGATCCGGAACCCGATGCGATGCCCCGCGCTGAGCGGCCAATCCTGCGCCAGCAGCCGCAGCTGCGTATCGGCGGTCGCCGGTGCGATACCGCGCGTGATGACGGTGGCCAGCCCGTCCGGCGCGATGTCGTACATTTCCAGCGCCACCGTGGTCTGCGGCGGCGCATCGAGCGTCAGGGATGCCGTGGTGATCCCCGCGAGATGCTGATCCTGCGCCAAAGGCTGACTGACAGACCAGATTTCGCGATCGGCCCCGGGCACCAGACCCCGGTCGGTGTAGACCCCGGTGCGCAGATCGACAGGCACCTGGTGGCTGTCGGCGGGCGGCCACGCCGTCTCCGAACGATACTTCCCGTCGAACTGCCCGACGGTGATCCGCGGCCCGGGCACCGGCGCCTCCTTGCCCGCCACCAGGTGATCGAAGAATCCGAGCAGCTCGGACATGAATTGCGGGGTACCGCACTGTGTTTCACACGTCCGGTGCCCCCACTGCCCGAACCACGCCTTGTGCTCACCCGGTCCGAGCCCGTTCCAGAGCTGGAAGACCCGATCCGGCTTGGTGTTGTAGTCGATGAACCCCTGCCCGAGGAACAGCGGAATCGTGTTCCCGCGCAGCTTCGCCACCAGATCCCGGTCCTGCCAGAAGGCCGTCGCGTCATCATGATTGGTGATCTCTGCGACGTAATTCGCATAGCACGCGGGGTCGATGCTCACCGCATTCGCCTGGTACTCGGGCGAATCGTCCGGGCGCCCCGGTGTGGAGGCGATGAGCAGATGCTCGAATCCCGCGAGATCCGATGGCCGCACACCGGTTTCGGTCACCGGCTTACCGGAGAACTTCCACGCGATCCCCTGCATGTACAGATACGCGTTCGGATCGACCACCGGCTCGAACGCCGCCACCGCGGCCAGCCCCGCCGGCTTCTCCGCCAAACCCATCAATCCGGTCCACGCCTCGTACGAGGTGCCCACCAGTCCGACCTTGCCGGTGGACCAGGACTGCCCCGCTGCCCACTCGACGGCCGTCTTCACATCGGACCGTTCGCCCGGCCCGCCGAAATCCGGGCACCCGTTCGATCCGCCGAACCCGCGTAAATCCACGATCACATAGGTGTAACCCGCACCCAGGAAAGTCCCCACATCGAGATCCACGATGGACGGCCCGCCCTCGAGCCGTGGCTCGCTGAGGTACGCGAGGTGCGCCCGATACGGACTGACCGTCATGATCACGGGGGTCTTCACATCATCGGCGATACCCGCCGGCCGCAGCACATCCGCGTGCAACCGGGTCCCATCAGGCGCGGTGATGTACTCCTGCCGCCACTGGAACGCCGGATTCGCCCCGGCCCGAGCCGGTATTGCCACAACCCCCACCACCAGTAGCAGGCCGACCAGGGCCCGCCACAACACCATCCGCATGATCACCATAGTGACCTTGCTGTGAATCGCCGCCGCAAACCAGCCCCAGGAAACGGGGTGCAGGCGCGGCCCCGCCAGGCGCGCGCCGGAGTGACCCCGTGCCGGGATAGTGGGTGACTCGTCGTTTACATGGGGCGCAGATCGATGATCTTGCGCAGGCGCGCGCGGTCGCGTTCGAGCCGGCGTGCCTCGTAGGCGATGGGGAAGTAGCGAATGCGCTCCGGCAGCACGGGGACGGTCCGGCCGATGATCCAGCCGAGGGCGCGCAGGGTGCGCTCATCGCTCTCGGTCCAGGTGAGGCCGAGCTTCTCGCGAATGATCTCGGGCGTGGTGCCGACGGTGAAGAAGTACTGCAGCTTTCCGATCGGGGTGGTCGCGGCCCGCCAGACCGGTCGCAGCGGCGCCGGAACCTGCTTGGGCGGCGCGATCTTTCGAATGACCCGCAGGTAGTCCTCGGCGACAGTGGTTGCCACCAGATGGTTTTCGACCTGATCCTGGAACCACGGCTCCCATTCGGCATAGGTCGCGGGAATCTCCTTGGGCGCCACCGAGAAATTGCGCATGAGCTGCACCACCTCCTGGTAGTACGACTCCTTGTCGGCCTCGGTGAGCTTCTCGGTGGAGAAGTACCGATTGCCCTCGGTGAACGCGTGGATTGCGGTGTGCAGCACCCACGCCCACGGCCCGGAGGACAGCGCCTGATGCTTCACCCCGTGCGCATCGGTGGTGTTGAGGCTCGCGTGCATGACGCGCAGCCGGTCGGCCTCGGCGAGGGCCTCGTCGCCGCCGTAGATCCACATCATGACCGAGGCGATGCTGCGGAAGGCGCGGCCGAGCGGATCGGTGCGGAAGGTGGAGTGCTCGTCCACGACCGCGGCAATGCTCGGTTCCATGGTCTGCAGCAGGAAGGCCGAGCCGGCGGTCAGGGAGAAGGTGATGAGGCCGGTGTCCGCCCAGATGCGGGTGTCCGGGTCGAACGGTCGGCGCTCGGGGCGTGCTGCTCTGGACGCATGATCGATCGGCGCTACGGCGGCGGTCATGGTGATCTCCTTTGATCACGATCCTGTCCGGGCGCCACCGCCCGACAGGATGAGAGAGTTACGATCGAATCGTCTCATCTTATCGGCCAGGTGGCAACCGTCACATGCGCAGCGGTCGCGATCTGCCGCCCAGCTGTCACATTCGGAGTAGGCGAGCGGTGACCGCGCACTCGAGGTGGAATTGCCCGGCCGAAAAGGATTCGTCAATCCGCTCGTGCGAATCTTGCGCGCCCGCAACATCTTCCGTTGCGCGGTAGAGATTGGCGCCCTCGGCGCCGAGCGGAGATATCTTTGCGCGAATCCCCGCCCCGGTGCGGTGATATTCACGAGTAATTTACGGCCACCTGGGCTTTTGCTTGGAACAATGGCTTGCCAGGAGAAAGAAATTCACGAGGAGGAGTGCAATGAGCGCGGTATCGTCGGTCCTGCCGATCACATCGTCGGTGTCGGTGTTCGAGACGGTGCGCGTTCAGGTTCGGGAATTCGTTGCACGCCATAGTTTCACGGCCGATGAACGCACCGCCCGCCTGGTGGGTTGCACTCCGGTTGCCGTACTCGGCACCGTGAACCACCGCCGGTAGGCCTCTCAGCTGGGGGTCGCGGCCGTTTTCGGTCGATGCGGTCGCGACTCCCGCCGAAGCGCAAGTGCGCCAGAATTATTCGGTGCCCGGAAAGATTCGACGGCGTATGATCGGCCTCGATGGGCACCCGGGGGCAAGACGAGGCATTAGTAACTTCCGACTGGGACGCGTTTGTGCAGGCACTGGCGCGATGTCTGCAGGAATTACCCTCTCGCGCCACGCTGGTCATAACGGCCGCCGGTAACCGATACGTTCAGTTCCAGCAGTTCGACATCAAACTTTCCGCCGAGCTCACCGGCAATTACTATCTGGCCGAACCGATTCCGGAGGCCGCCGCCCAGCGACTGCGCGAGCTCGGCTGGTCCGCCCCCGTGGTGCGGCACGAGATCGAGAATTGGCGCCGCTCCCTGCTCTGGCCCATCCCGCCCAGCCGCCTGATGGAGCTCGCCCGCTCGGCGGCGATCGGCCTGCACGACGCACTCGGCATCGGCTCACCGAACGAGCTGCGCGCCACCGGCTGGACCGAGGCCTCCGGCGACCTCGACCTGAGCCCCCTGGGTGCGATCGCCCGCCGGGGACTCGGCTAGCTCACCCATCCCTGCGACCGGAACCATGCCTCGAACTGCGGTTTCACGGCCGAAACCCGGTGAAACCGTCGTGCAGCCGCGCTGAAACCCGCGCCGCGCAATCTTCTTCTCGACAGCGACCACAACGGTCGCAGAACATCGAGGAGCAAGACATGACAACCGGTCACCGACCACCGGCCATTACGGCCTCCGGACTGCGCAAGTCCTACGGAGAGCACACCGTGCTCGACGGCATCGACCTGAATGTGCCCGCCGGAACCATCTTTTCGCTGCTCGGCCCGAACGGGGCCGGGAAAACCACCGCGGTGCAGATCCTTTCGACCCTGATCGGCGCCGACGCCGGCGATATCACCGTCGCAGGTCACGATCTCACCCGCGATCCGGAGGCGGTGCGCGCCGCGATCGGCCTCACCGGTCAGTTCGCCGCGGTGGACAACCTGCTCACCGGTGAGGAGAACCTGGCCATGATGGGCGTCCTGCACCATCTGGGCCGCGCCGAGCGCAAGCGCCGGGTGGCCCGGCTCATCGAGCAGTTCGACCTGGTGGACGCGGCCCGGAAGCCCGCGTCCACCTACTCCGGCGGTATGCGGCGGCGACTCGATATCGCCATGGGGCTCATCGGTGACCCGCAGGTGCTGTTCCTGGACGAGCCCACCACCGGTCTCGATCCGCGCAGCCGCCGCGCCGTCTGGCGACTGGTCCGCGAACTGGTCGCCGGCGGCACCACCGTCTTCCTCACCACGCAGTACCTCGAGGAGGCCGATCAGCTGGCCGACCGGATCGCGCTGCTCGACGGCGGCAAGGTGATCGCCGAAGGTACTCCGGAGGATCTCAAACGCCTTGTCCCGGGCGGACATATCAACCTGCGGTTCGTGGAGCCGCGCGCCCTGGAGGCCGCGGCACGCCTGCTCGGTGCGGTGGTCCGCGACGATGACGAACTCACCCTGCAGGTGCCCGGTGACGGCGGCGTCGACTCGCTGCACGCACTGCTCGACACGCTCAAGGCCGCGGCAATTCCGACCGCTGAACTCTCCGTCCACACCCCCGATCTCGACGATGTTTTCCTCGCCCTCACCGGCAAGCCGAAGGAGTCCGTGCGATGAGCACCATGAAATACGCAGCCACCGATTCGCTGATGATGGTGCGCCGCAGCCTGTTGCACATCGTGCGGTACCCGGCGATGACCGTGCCGCTCATCGTTTCTCCCGTAGTCATCCTGCTGCTGTTCGTCTATGTCTTCGGCGGGGCTCTCGGCGCCGGGCTCGGCGGTCACTCCGGCAGTCGCGCCGATTACGTCAACTACGTGGTCCCGGGGATTCTGCTGCTCACAGTGGCCGGGGCGGCCACCGCCACCGCCGTCTCGGTGTGCACCGATATGACCCAGGGCATCGTGTCCCGCTTCCGCACCATGGCCATCTTCCGGCCGTCCCTGCTGACCGGGCATGTGGTCGGCAGCATGGTGCAGACCCTGCTCAGCGTGAGCGTGGTGCTCGGCGTCGCGGGAATCATCGGCTTCCGGCCCACCGCCGGCGTGGCCGAATGGCTCGGCGCCGCAGGCATTCTGGTGCTCCTGATCACGGCGATCACCTGGGTGTCGGTAGTCATGGGCCTGGTCAGCGACAGCCTCGAGACCGCCAGCAATCTGCCCATGCTGCTCATGCTGCTGCCGTTCTTCGGCAGCGGCTTCGTCCCCACCGCCTCCATGCCCGCCTGGATCGGGTGGATCGCCGAGCACCAGCCCTTCACCCCGGTGATGGAAGCCCTGCGCGGACTGCTGCTGGGCACGCCGATCGGCAACAGCGCCTGGATCGCCGTCGCGTGGTGTGCGGGCATCATCGTGGTCAGCTTCCTGGGAGCCAAGAAGCTGCTCGATCGGGAACCGGGTCGCTAGGAAACCCTGTCCCGCAGCGCATTCAGCGCGGCGGCACGGAGGGCCGGAACATCCAGGGCAGCGTATGCCGAGACAGCCTCGGCATACGCTGCCTTATCGGCGTTTTCGGCATGGGCGCGAATCCTGGTGCTGGACATGGTCGGATGGAATTGACGCGGGGGATCAAAACGCTCGGCCAGCGCGATCAGGCGCGCTCCTGCCGCCGAGTGGCCGCGAGCTATATCGGCCCTCGCCAAGGCGAGAAGCACCGCGCCGCAGGCGGTCAGCTCGGCCAGGAATCCGCCGGGCTGGGTGGCCGGCTGCTCCAGCAGCGCGGTCACCTGGTGCGGGAGGTCCTCGACCAGGTCGGCCACCAGGGCCAGCCGGCCGTACTCGGCGTGGGCGAGCACGGTGGCCGAGCGAGACTCCAGCGCCCACACCTGAACCCCACGCGGATCGGGTCGATAGAAGGGGTTCTCGGTGCCGGACGACCACTCCGCCAGCTCGCGCCAGCCCCGCAGGCCGTTCTCGACATCGCTACGCGCGAGCCGGATTTCGGCGGCCGCCACCAACCGGTGCGGATTGGCGAACGGGTCCTTGGACTCGGGCGTCAGCGCCAGCCACTGCTGGGCGCCCTCGATATCGTCGAGTTGCAGTGCCGCCATGGCGAGACCGACCAGCAGATCACCCCGATCCGGGCGGGGGCCGAGGTCCGCGATCTGCCGCAGCGCGCGTTCCAATTGCTCGCGGGCCTGGTCGCCGCGCTCCGCCAGCAGCGCCAGCTTCCCGATGCGGCAGCGCGCCTGATACCGCATGAAGGTGTTCGAGGTGGTTTCGAAGGCGGCGAGCGTGCGGGTGGTGGCGGCGAGCGCCTCGGCGCGGTCGCCGATCTGCTCGGCGCGGAAGCTCGCTACCAGGTGGGCCACGCCGGACAGCAGTCGGCTGTCGCTGTCGCACAGTCGATTCAGGGCGGTGGGGTCCGGAGAAACGAGGTCGGTGGCCGCGGCGAAGACCGCGGCCACGGCGCGCACGAAGGTATCCGGTGGGGCGGTGGGCAGGCGGCGCAGGACCAGCCGGGAGCGGAGTTCGAAGCCACCCTGGGTGACACCGCTCAGGGCGCACACGACCGCAGCGGTCCGGGCCACCTCCACGAGTGCGGGCTCCGGGCGGTAATGCGAAAGCACCCAGGCACATTCGGCGGCCTGCTCGGCGATGCGGGAGTAGTGCGAGCCGACGAACCAGGCGGGGCCCAGGACAGCCCAGGTCGCGGCGACCGTTGCCCCGTCCCGGCGGTCGAGGCCGATCCGGAGGGCTCGGACGAGATTGTCCTGCTCGGCCCGGAATTCGCCGGAGCCGCCCAGTTCGATGAACGCGGAGCCGCTGTGCCGGATACCGAAATCCCGGGCCCATGCCAGGAATTCGGCGGTCGCCCGGTCCTCGTCGCCCGCGGCGATCCGCTCGGCGGCGCTGAAATCGCGGACCGTCTCCAGCATTCGGAAGCGGGTGCCGGATTCGCCCTCGCCGACCTGGATCAGCGACTGCGTCACCAGCTGTTCGAGCAGTTCGAGGGTCGCGTCGAAATCACCGCCCAGCAGGCGATGTGCCGCATCGGCGGTGCAGCCGCCCGGGAAGATCGACAGCATGCGCATGGCGGCCTGCGCCGGCTCGTCGAGCAGCTTCCAACTCCACTCGACCACCGCGTGCAGCGTCCGATGTCGTTGCGGCGCATCCCGGGAACCGCCGCGCAGCAGGGCGAACCGATCGACCAGGCGTTGCGAGACCTCGGCCACGGACATCACCCGCACCCGCGCCGCCGCCAATTCGATGGCCAGCGGCAGCCCATCCAGGTGGGCGCAGAGCGCGGCCACCTCCTCGGACGGCAGGTCGACATCCGGGCGGACCGCGCGGGCTCGCTGCTCGAACAGCTCGGCCGCCGTCTCCGCGGCCAGGGCCGGGAGCGGATGGACCGACTCGGAGCTCAATCCCAGCGGCGCACGGCTGGTTACCAGCACTCGCAACTCCGCGGTCAACGAGACGAGCGGGCCGACAAGTGCCGCGACCCCTTCGAGCACCTGCTCACAATTGTCGAGAATCAACAGGACCGGCCCGGATCCCAGCGCCCGTGCAATGCCGGAGACGACACCGCTCTGCGCTGCGGCCGGCGCATCACCGGTCCCGAGTGCGGCGGCCACCTCGGCCGCCACCGCCGCATCGTCATCGACCGCGGCGAGCTGCACCAGATACACCCGCCGCTGCTCGGCGCGCTGGCCGACGGCGTGGGCCATCCGCGTCTTACCCAGCCCACCCGGGCCCACGATCGACACCACACGCGCGGAACGCAGCCGTGCGGTGACGGCGGCGATATCGCCCGCACGTCCGAGCAGCGGGTTGGCATCGTGCAGAATGCCCTGCCGCACAACGGGTTCGCTCGAGAGCAGGAGCTGTCGCTGCACCGCCCGCAGGGCACTGCCCGGGTCCGTGCCGAGCTCGTCGCGCAGCCGTCGCCGGTAACCGTCGTACCGTGCCAGCGCGGCCGCGGCGCCCGCTGTCTCGGCTTCGGCGCGCAGCAGCTCCGCGAGCACTTCCTCATTGCGGGGCTCGGCTCGCAGCAGGGCTGCCAGCGGTTCCATCGCTTCGGCGTACCGGCCCAGCTGGGACAGCGTCACCGCGTGCACTGTGCGGAGGGTGCGATGGGCGGGCCGGCGCGCAATCCGCAACTCGGACAGCGGATCTCCTGCGGTCCCGTCCTCGGCGTCGCCGTTCCACAGCGCCAATCCGGCCTCGGCCCGAGTCAGTGCGGCGGCATGATCACCGGCCCGTGCGTGCCGCTCCGCCGCGGCCGCATGCACCTCCACCGCCGTCGCATCGACCTGGTCCGCCGCCAGCGTCAGCCGATACCCCGTGTGTGTGCTGGCGATGAGCTCACTTCCGAGTTGTGCGCGGGCCCGGGAAACGACCACCTGTAGCGCCTTGGCCGGATTCTCGGGCTGCTCCTGGCCCCACAGCCCGTCGACCAGGCGCGCGACGCTGGCGCCATTCCGCAAATCCGCCGCGAGCAAGGCCAGCAACCCGCGTGGCCGTGCTCCGGAGACCTCCCGGCCCTGCACCGCAACACCCGACAGCAAGGTCAACTCGATACTCACCCGCTTACCGTAATCGGCGAGGGCGGTGACGACGACCGCTCGCCACCTGGCATTGTTGGTGAGAGGGAATTCCTTCTTGACAGTTACTGTCATATGGCGAGATGCTGTCGTGGTGTCATTACGTGAACGGCAACGGCGTCAGGTCCGATCCGAAATCCAGCGGGCAGCCTTCGAGCTGTTCGCGGACAAGGGATTCGACGAGGTGACCACCGAGCAGATCGCCGCCGCCGCGGGTATCTCGCCGAGCACCTATTTCCGGCATGTGCGCAGTAAGGAGGATCTGCTGCTGGACCCGGTGCGCGAGGGCGGCGCGGGCATTGCCACGCTGCTCGAGGAGCGGCCCGGTGACGAAGCGGCCGATGTGGCGCTCGCACAGGCCATTCAGACCCGGTCCACCACACTGTCCGCGGCCGATCTCGAACAGTGGCGGGCCGCCTTCCGGACGGCGCCGCATCTGCTCGACCGCGTCGCGCTGATCACGCCGGAGCATCGCACCCGGCTGGTCGAGCTTGTCGCACAACGCATGTCACGTGATCCGGACGTGGACAGCAATCCCGGCCTGCTCGTGCATCTGATGCTCGCGGCGGCGGAGTTCGGCTACCTGCAGTGGCTGCGCAATCCGAGTAATCGGGCGGCGTCGCTGCTGCTGTGCGTCGAAGGGGCGCTGAGCGCCGTGCTCGACGACCGCTGGCGCGCCGGTAGCTGACGCCGCACCACTCTTTCAAAGGATTCGAAGAATATGCAGCACAACGACAATGCCGACACCTTCGACCTGATCGTCGTCGGCTCCGGTGCGGCGGGCATGGCAGCCGCTCTCACCGCCGCCCACCACGGCCTGTCCACCGTGATCATCGAAAAGTCCCGGCACTGGGGCGGATCCACGGCCCGGTCCGGCGGGGGAGTGTGGATCCCCGGCAATGCGGTGCTCCGGCGACAGGCTCCGGCCGACGATATCGAGGCCGCCCGCACCTACCTGACCAGCATTGTCGGTGAATACGGCGATGCCGGGCGGATCGGCACCTATATCGATCGCGGGCCCGAAGCCCTCGACTTCCTCACGGCGCATTCGGCATTGGATCTGCAGTGGGTGCCGGGTTACTCCGACTACTACCCGGAGGCACCCGGCGGGCGGGCGCACGGGCGGTCCGTCGAGCCGAAACCGTTCGACGCCAAGGGACTCGGCGCGGAACTGGCCACACTCGAACCCGACTACGTGGCCGCGGCGAAGAACTTCGTCGCTACCCAGGCGGACTTCCGGCAGTTCCACCTGGGACTGCGCAATCCCCGTGCGCCGCTGCGCGTGCTTCGCATCGGTGCGCGCTGGGCGAAGGCACAGGTGCTGCGACAGCATCTGCTCGCGCGCGGTCAGGCGCTGAGTGCCATGCTGCGCGCCGGTCTGCTGGAGGCGCAGGTGCCGCTGTGGCTCGATACTCCGCTGCTCGAGCTGCAGGCGCAGGACGGCCGGGTCACCGGGGTTGTGGTGCGGCGCAACGGCGTCGAGCAGGTGCTCACCGCCAGGCGCGGCGTGGTGATCGCGGCCGGTGGGTTCGAGAACAATGAGGCCATGCGCAAGCAGTACCAGCGCGATCCGATCACCACCGACTGGACCGTCGGCGCCGCGGCCAATACCGGTGACGGTATCCGCGCCGGTCAATCCGTCGGCGCGGCAGTGCAATTCATGGACGACGCCTGGTGGGGGCCGTCCATTCCGCTACCCCGCCAGCCCTGGTTCTGTCTCGCCGAGCGCAATCTGCCCGGCAGCCTCATCGTCAACGACCGCGCCGAGCGCTTCATGAACGAATCCCTCCCGTACGTCGAGGCGACCCACCACATGTACGGCGGCGAGAACGGCCAAGGCGCCGGCCCCGCCGAAAACCTGCCCGCCTGGCTGATTTTCGACCAGCGCTACCGCAACAGGTATCTCTTCGCGGGCCTGCCGCCGCGCCAGCCGCTGCCCGGCCGCTGGTTCAAGGCCGGCATCCTCGCCCGGGCGAACTCGCTCGCCGACCTGGCCGCGCAGATCGATATCCCCGCCGACAACCTGCAAGCCACGATCACGCGTTTCAACACCTTCGCCCACAGTGGCAAGGACGAAGACTTCGGGCGCGGCGAAAGCGCCTACGACCGCTACTACGGCGATCCCCGCCACCACCCGAACCCGAATCTCGGTGCCCTGGAACAAGGTCCGTACTACGCCGCCAAGCTAGTCCCCGGCGACCTCGGCACCAAGGGCGGTCTCGTCACCGACACCGCCGCCCGCGTCCTGCGCGCGGACGGCTCGATCATCGAGGGCCTCTACGCCGCCGGGAACGCCAGCGCTCCCGTCATGGGCCACACCTACCCCGGCCCCGGCGGAACCATCGGACCCGGCCTGGTTTTCGGCTATCTGGCCGCGTTGGATGCCGCCGGCTCCCGATGATTCGGCACCGGATCTACGCGGGCGGGAACGCGTAGATCCGGTCCGGGGTGATGCGGACGATCAGCCGTTCGGCCTCGGGTTCGGGTGGGGGCGTGGTGCCGTCCATGTACCGGCCGTAGACCACGTCGTGGAAATTCTCCCGGTCCTCGGTGATGTCGACCTTGCCGCGGATGTTCACGTACTGACCGCTGGTCTTACTCAGAATGAGCAGGCTGACCCACGGATTCCCGTTCATATTGCGGGTTTTCAGGCGGCCCTTGATAGTGCTGAACACGATGGTGTCGTCGTCGTATATTACGAAGATCACCGACGATTGCGGTCGCCCTTCGCTGTCGCTGGTGGAGAGGATGGCGGAGTGCGGGCCGTCGATCAGGTCGCGAGCCAGGGTCTCGAGTCGGTTTGTCATGAACAGGTAGACCGTGGCTCGTCGGCAAAGGAATCGGTGGGCTAGTTGTGCACGCCTGACGCGGTTGCGGCCGCGCCGTATAGCAGATACGCGGGGCAGTGGTCCGGATCCGGGGACGCGGCACACAGCGCAAAGGCGATGAAGCCGAGGGGGAACAGGATCGGGGCGGTAAGGATGTCGGTCAGCGCGGAACCGGTGGTCGCGATCGGCGTCGTCGCCACGTCCTGAGCCGCCGGGGCCGGATCGAGGGCTACCGGCGCGGCGTTCACAGTGGTTGTCGCACAGGCGATCCCGATGGATGCGATCGCTACTGCGGCAGACATCTTGGCAAAATTTGTCATATCGCTCTCTTACTCACGGGCATGTTTGCGAACACTGTAGTTCACAAAGAAGTGTGAATTGGTTTAGCTTCAGATTGCGATGGGCCCCCAAAAATGGGGGCATGCGACGGCCTGTCGATCGGTGAACAGTGCGATTCGCAAACTGAAACACCCCCGCTTCAGTGAGTGTTACCGAATCGAGAATGACCGCATGATGCGTACCCGGACATCAGCTCGCACCCTCGCCGCGGCGGGTATCACCGCCGCAGCCTCCACTCTGACCATGCTCACCGGCGCGGCGGCCCACGCCGACGTGGCGGGCACGGGAATGACCGTGCAGGGCAGCAACTTTCAGGTCGGGCAGACCTACAATATCGTTGTCCCGATCAACGGATGCCAGGGCGGGGGACTGTCGGACACCTCCGGCGGTGTGACCATCCGGCCCACCGGCAACATCACCTCCAGCGTTCCGGCCGGCACCCCCTGCGTCGGTTTGTCGTACACCTGGACCATCCAGTGGACTCCGCTGACTCCGGGCACCCATGTGCTGGGCTTCGGATACGGCAACACCGATGCGAGCCAGCCGCCCTACACCGACCTCGGCAATGCGACCGTCCAGGTCGGCGGCGCCGGGAGCACCGAGCCCAAGGCCTGCGGCGATGTCTCCCAGTCGAACTGCACGACGGTGCACGGGACCCCCGAGGTGGGATGCCCACTCACCGTGACCATGTCGAACATCCCCGCCTCACTGGCAGCCTCATCGGGCTCGGCCCTACTGCCGAGCCTCAGCGGCGGAACCTCCGCCCGCAATGCCTGGGTAGCCGACAACGGCACGAACTTCGGCACCACCACGATCACCGGCAGCACCATCACCATGAAATGGACCCCCACAACCACCGGCTACCACCACCTGACCGGCCAATACGACACCGGCGCCACCGCCGCCTTCCCCGACGGCATCGTGCTGCCCGGCTACGCCGGTGAAATGTGGCTCCCGGTAGCACCCGCCGGCACCCAGCCCTGCGCATAACCCCGAAACGGGCGAAGCCCCAGCTGCCGAGGCAGCTGGGGCTTCACGAGAACGCTTGTAGCTCAGACGATTTAGACGTCGTAGTAGAGCTCGAATTCGTACGGGTGCGGGCGCAGGTTGACCGGGGCGATTTCCTGGGTGCGCTTGATGTCGATCCAGGTCTCGATCAGGTCGGTGGTGAACACGCCACCCTCGGTGAGGTAGTCGTGGTCGTCCTCGAGGCGGTCGATGACCGACGCCAGGGAGGTGGGGGCCTGCGGGATGTTCTTGGCCTCCTCGGGCGGCAGCTCGTAGAGGTCCTTGTCGACCGGAGCCTGGGGCTCGATCTTCTTCTTGATGCCGTCCAGGCCGGCCATCATCATGGCGGCGAAGGCCAGGTACGGGTTACCCGAGGAGTCCGGCGCGCGGAACTCGATGCGCTTGGCCTTCGGGTTGGCGCCGGTGATCGGGATGCGGATCGCGGCCGAGCGGTTGCGCTGCGAGTACACCAGGTTGATGGGGGCCTCGTAGCCCGGCACCAGACGGTGGTAGGAGTTGACGGTCGGGTTGGTGAACGCCAGCAGCGACGGGGCGTGGTGCAGGATGCCGCCGATGTAGTGACGCGCCAGATCCGACAGGCCCGCGTAGCCGGCCTCGTCGTGGAACAGCGGCTTGCCGTCCTTCCACAGCGACTGGTGGGCGTGCATGCCCGAGCCGTTGTCACCGAAGAGGGGCTTCGGCATGAAGGTGACAGACTTGCCTTCCTGCCACGCGGTGTTCTTCACGATGTACTTGAACAGCTGCAGATCGTCAGCAGCGCCCAGCAGCGTGTTGAACTTGTAGTTGATCTCGGCCTGACCGGCGGTGCCGACCTCGTGGTGGCCGCGCTCGAGAATGAAGCCCGCGTTCTGCAGGTTCGTCGAGATCTTGTCGCGCAGGTCGACGTAGTGGTCGTACGGGGCAACCGGGAAGTAACCACCCTTGTTGCGCACCTTGTAACCGAGGTTCGGGGAGCCGTCGGCGTTGCGCTCCTTGCCGGTGTTCCAGGAACCGGAGATCGAGTCGATCTCGTAGAAGGACCCGTTCATCTTCGAGTCGTAGCGGATCGAGTCGAAGATGTAGAACTCCGCCTCGGCACCGAAGAAGCAGGTGTCCGCGATGCCGGTGGAGGCCAGGTACTGCTCGGCCTTGCGGGCAACGTTGCGGGGGTCGCGGGAGTACGCCTCGCGGGTGAACGGGTCGTGCACGAAGTGGTTCAGGTTCAGCGTCTTGGCGGCGCGGAACGGGTCCAGCTGCGCGGTGCTGAAATCGGGCAGCAGCAGCATGTCCGACTCGTCGATCGACTGGAAGCCGCGGACGGACGAGCCGTCGAACGCGAGGCCTTCCTCAGCCAGGTCGGCCGTGAAAGCCTTCGCCGGGATCGAGAAGTGCTGCTGCACACCGGGGAGGTCGGTGAAGCGAATATCGACGTATTCGACCTCCTCCTCCTTGATGTACTTGATGACCTCGTCGGCCGTGCTGAACGCCACTTAGTACTCCTTACGGATCGGTTCCCAGCCAGTTCTACTGCATGGGTTCGTCGCGACCAGACGGTATGGACGCGGTGTTTCCCCGCAATCAAGGCTGTGTTTCGCCAGTGTTACACGTTAGGTGTTACCGACAGTTACTGGAACATACCTATTTTCCTGGTCAGGCTACCCGAACCGGTCGACCCGCCTACCAGCGGATACCGATCGCTCCCGTCAATCTGACTACAAATCTGACTAATCCGCGACCTGGAGATGATAATCACTCCGGCGTGTCGCAAGTCGACACGCCGGTGAGTTTTCGACCCCAGCATCCATCCAGCAAATCTGATTGGAACAGGGCATGAGCACTCCCGAAATCCACGCCATCGCTCCCTCTTCGGAGGGGGACGGCACGCATCCTGCACCCGACGCCCCGGCGGCCGGATCAGGATACAAAACCTTTGTACCGACGGTGGGTGTATGGGTCCAAGGGTCACGTATGGACACCGGCGACCGTGACGCTCTCATCCGTCGGCACTTCGAGGAATGGGCTGCGGCCATCGCCGTCGGAGAGAGGGCAAAGGGGGCGCGGCTGGACTTGATCGCGAAGCTCCGGGCCGCGGCCCCCGAGTACTACACGCAGGAGCGGCTGGCCGACCTCTCGGGGATGACGCAACAGAACATCTCCTATCACCTCGGTAAGTAGATCTGGAACCAACGACCCATTCCCCGGCATCGCCTGGGAATGGGTCGTTTGCCAGGAACATCAACTAATTGCTCGATGGAATGTGGCCGCAACCCGTGTGGGGCGCCTCTCCGGCCAGGGCGTGAGCGGGTGGACCGTCGATGTAGCGGACGCACTCCGGGGATAGCGTCCGGCGCGTATCGGGGTGCCCGCTGAGTGTTGTAGATTCCTGACCCGGCCCAGCCGGCGGGAAGCGTTCATCGTCGATAGGACGACGCCGCGGCATCGGTGCGAGCGGGGATGGGCAATGACGAAATCGCGATGGTGGGGGCGCGGTTCATGCGCGCGGTGGTTTGGCCACCAGGGCAGTTGGGCTACCACCGCATCAGCGATGAAAGCGAGCCGGACGCCTAAAGACCGGTCGTTTCGAACCCATGTTCGACTCGGGTATTCTCTCGGCCATGCCTGAACTCATGCCTCGGGACTTGGCCACGATGAACCTGGAGCAGGTACGCAACCAACTACTCGACGCCGCGGCGTTCGGTAAGCGCCTCACTCCGGAGCAGCTCGAAAATGCCGCCGGGAAGATCAACGAGGGGCTCCGGGTCCTCCTGAAGCTATCGGCAGACCGCCTCGGTTAGGTGCGCCGGAACGGCAAAGCGGCCTATCTTCAATGCTATTGGGACAGGCCGCTTTTGGCTCCGTGATTGGTCAGGCGTTCCAGACGCCGCTATTGATGAACTTGGCCCAATCATCGGCAGGGAACTCAAGTTCCGGTCCAAGGCCGTGTTCTTTGGAGTCGCGGACCTTGGTCATGTCCTCGCCGTGGAAGACCTCCACGCACTGATTGCCACTGTTGGACCGGCTCGACTTGTACCACTCGCCCTTGACCGGCTTCTTCACGCCGCGTACTCCTTCGCGATCCTCACCACCAGGTCCCTGGTGTCTTGTTCTTCCAACGCTACAGCGCGGATGCCTTCGATTGCCTGTCGATATCGGTTGACATCTTCGTGGTGCTCGTGGAACGCCGACCCAATGGCGCCTTCCGCGTACACGACGGTCGGCAAGGTAAGGCCGCTCGTGCCGGGAGGAAACTTCAGCCAATCGAACGTCTGCATCGTCAGGCCCGGGTGTGCGCCCGCTGAGAACGGAATGATCCGGATGACAACGTTCTCGCGCTTCCCCACCTCAGCTAGCCAGTCCAGCTGGGTCCGCATCACGCCAGGCTCCCCGACTTGGTTTCGAAGTACTGCCTCGCACAGCAGTGCCTCGTACCGAAAGCTGGGATCGTCCAGTCGCGCTTGCCGTTCGGTGCTCAACTCGATCCGGCGTTCTAGATCTACCAGGGAGAGATTCGCGCTGCTGGCTCGATCGAGTGCACGGCGGTAGTCGGGCACCTGCAGCAGCGCTGGGAGTATTACCGGATTGTGTGAAATGAGTTGTTCGGCAACTCTTTCCAGTCGTAGGAACTTGCCTGTGTTGGGAGCAACCTGATCCTTGTACGCCTTCCAGATGTTGCCTTGCCCCTTCGCGGCCTTCTCTTCGGTCTTGACCTCCTCCCACAGTTCCAGCGCCTTGACCCGTGCCCCGGACTCGGCGGCGTAGAACTCCAGCAGGGCATTGATGTGCAGATCGCCGAGCCTGGTTGGAGAACCGTCCTCCATACGGTCTATGGCCTGCCGAGAGCTCCCGACGTGAGTAGCCGCAGCCAGCACAGCCGGCCTTGGGGCGCGCATCCTCAGCTCTCGCATGAAATTGCCGAAATCCAGGCGAGAGACCGTCAATCCGGTCATTTCTTTAGCCTCGCTATCAGAGGGAAGTCCGCAACGGGCACTGCCCGTCAAGGGCATGTCCGCCACGGGCACCGCCCGTTACGGTCATTCCACCGTATTTCATGGACTGCCCGTAACGGGCGGTCCATTCATACCAATTTGGTGTCTACTTAACACATAGAACCTGGCGACGACAATCAGGAAGGCCGCCGCTCGGGGATTCAGCCGAAGAGCACTAGGAGTCGTAATGCCTTGGGATGCTGACATTTTGATGTCGTTGAGCGTCATTTTCGCTGTCGCATTTTTCGGAAGTCTTATCGAGAGCAGGATCGACGCCGCCAGGGGTCGGCCACGTGCCGTATCTGTTCACCTCCGCGGTGGTAAGCCGTTTGAACTCCGGCTCGCCGGCACCGCGCACCAGCATCGGAGGCGCTCATGAAGCGGGGGAGTACCACGCCGTCCTGTGCCCGGGGGCAGTGGAATCAGGCGCTGAAGTTCCCAGGCTCTGTCGAGTCTGAGTTGGGGGTCCATCGAGACTGCCGGGCCGGCTATGGAAACACCCAGATGTCTTGCGGTCGAAGGGCTTACCTGATGGAGATCCGGGCTGCGAACCAGGGCAAGCCGGGTTGGGATTTCGATATTCCCGGCCCTCGGGAACATCAGGGGCAGTAAGTGATCTCGTGTGTAAGCCATCACCGGCTACTGCCATCGGACCATCTCGAGCGGCAAGCGAACGTGAGGATTGGACTCTGGCAGCACCGGGGCTGTACGCCTGGCCCCGATGGAACGGCCCAATCATGCTTGGCCAAAAGACAACTCATTGAAATAGCCGAACGTCACGGTTGGCAGTGGGTAGAGGCGTACCGGGAGTGACCAAGTCGGCGGGGTTGTCCGACTCGCGTGCCGCGCACAGCAGTGCCTCGAACTGCAGATGCGAAAGCCCCAGTGTCGGTGACTCGTTCGACACCCGTGGGCGGCGCACGTACTCCGCGGGTGAGCGGTCCAGGAGCCCGTCGATGACACAGGTGCGATAGAAGCCCGCGACCACGGCCAGGCGCCGAGCGATGGTGGCGGGTTTGAAGTGGCGGGTCTCTTGCATCCACCGCATGTACCGTTCGACCTCCGTGCGGGTGACGGTCAGCGGGGTGAGGTGGCGCTCGGTGCACCAGCAGAAGTACAGGCGCAGATCGGATTTGGTGTGAATGCGGGAGACCGCGGAGAAGCGGGCGAGGTAGGCGAGCGTCGCCAGCCGGAGCACGAGATCGTCACCGGCAAAGGTGACATCGAGATCAGAGGTGGGAGCCATCTCTCACGATGCCCCCACCGAGGCGAACCGCCAGAGGAGAACGCGCGGGTCGCGGCAGAAGCGGACGTTCCGTGTGATCAGTCTTCCTGTTCTTCAGGGCCGTCCTCGGGATCCATCCAGTAAAGATGTGCTGACGCTCCTGGGGAATGCTTGGATACCAACTGCTTGACGGCTTGCTCGACCTCGGAAGTCCACTCCGAAAAGCCGCGGATGCTCAACAGCGAGCTCACGATCGAAATCGTGAGCGTGCCGTCACCCTGGGGGTCGATGATCCCCTCGTTCTCAATGTCTTTCTGACTCAATAGCTCTCGAAGTGCCGGCACCAACGTTGCCGCTTGATCCATACTCGCGACATCTTTGATGAACAGGTCGAGAACAACGCACACGGACATGTCATGCACCTTAAAGCGAGGGTCCGACAGCAAATCGAGGGAGGGCTATGCCGCCCGACAGACACGTCTGCAGATTCCTGAGATCATCTCGCCTGGTTGATCTTTCGAAGAGCCGGCTGGCCGGTTCGATCAGCGCGCAACGCGGCAATAGGGTGCATTGGGTGCGGGTGTACGCGCTGATCGAGGAGGGAGACACGCCATGGCTGCCAGCGGGTCGGCGCGGTTGATGAAGATGATCACGGTCAGTCTCAGTGAGCGGTTGGCCGCGGAGGGCTTCGCCCCGTCGGGGGTGCCGGAAGGGCTTACGCCGGCCGAGCCGGGCAAGCGCTATCCGCGCTACCGCAGAGAATGGTTCACCTCCCCTGAGGACAGCGATACCCAGCTGAGGCAGGTGGTCGAGGCCAACATGCTGCGAGACAACGGCGGGAGCGTGGGCCTCACGTGCGACGCAGTGTTGATGGCAGACCCGGTCGCTCGGTTGCGAGCGGAGTTGTCGGCCGGGGCGTTGGAAAGCAATGCCAAGGCACGTTTGCCGGGGTGCCTGGAGTCGGTTGAGTTCGGGTTCTTTCCGCATCCGAGCTATCCCGGGCATACGACGGTTTGGATCAGCGTCGAGGCTCATGTCGACTATGGGGTGGATCAGATCATGGGTTTGCTGGGTGGTCCGGTCGTTCAATGGTTCGACCAGCGTGCGAGTCTGGCGCAGCTTGTGGAGCTGGCTCGCATGCCGAACTTGACGAGCCCGGACAGGTCCAATCCGGATCCTGCACGGTTGCGTGATGTCGTGATGTTGACGTTGTCGCAGGGACATGCCCAGGAGGCGGTGTCGTTGATGGAGTGGTACTTGCGACGAGACCGGTTCCACAAGTTCGATTCCTTGGAACGGGTGTCCGCTTTCGACGCGGAGATGTCCGCTCGTTTCGCCGAGTACGCCACCCAGCGTGGTGGTGGGTCACTGTCATGAGTGTTCGGGAAAACGATTGAATCGACGGCGCGTAGCGGGTTCTGGCTGTCGACGCCCTTCCCCCCTCAACTCGGCATGGGCGCGTACCCGGAAGAGCTGTCGGCCAACCAGTTTGGACGGCCGACCAACGCGCGGGTCGCGGCATGACCGGATATCCGGTCGCGGACGTGGAGGTTTGTCTTTAGGGTCACGGCGTGGCCGGGATATGTAGTCGTGGCGGAGAGGTGTCGTGGGATGAGCAGATTCGCTGAGGTCATTGTTCTGGCACGTGGGGCGGAGGAGGTCATGGAACATCTGGAGCAGGACGATGATTCCCGGCGGTGGCATCAAAACTTCAACGCGATCGATGATACGAAGTTCTCAGGGACGGGATTTCAGTATCGGTCTAGCGAGTGCTATGCCTGGATTATCCAGTTCTCCCGAAACACCTGGGGTGGGCTGTTGTCGTATCTCGAAGCCTTGCCGTGGCCACGCCCGGACTCGGTGCAGGTTCTCATCCGCGACGAGGAGGACGACTGCTTCGGACTTTGGATGATCTACGACGGCAAGCTGACCGAAGTGCCTCTTCCGCGAACGGAACGGATCGAGTCCCCCGGCCACTCTGTCACCGGTGTGCTGATCAGACAGGATCGGCAAGAACCATCCTGACATCGGCAGTTGCGGACGTTTGGAAGCGCTGGCGGCCAACCAATTTGGACGGCCGACCAACGCGCGGGTCGCGGCAATAGCGGATATTCCGATCCGCGATGGGTGCACGCCACGACAGTGTCGAGAACCGCTTATTCGATGGTTCCCACAGGCTGAACCCTTACAGGCAGTTGGTCTTGTACTAAGCGATCAAGAAACGAGCTACACGTTGACGACTGCCAAAACCTTTACCTGAAACGGGTTCCTAACACCTTGGACGTCGACCACATCGCCAGCATGAGCACCCGTCACCGCGCGACCCAGCGGGGACTCTTCAGAGACCCAGCCCAGTACGGCGTCTGCGTCATCCGAGCTCACGATCTTGAATCGTTGCTCCGTCCCGTCCGCGGCCACTCGCTCGATCGTGACCCAGGAATTCCGCTTCGCCGCCGGATTCGGCTCCACGACTATGGTCGCCGTCGCAGCATCGATCAAGGCCTGGTCGTCGAACTCGGCGCTTGTCTGCTCGCCCATGCTCATATCCTCACGCTCTACCACCTGCCCGCATATGTGCATACATGCGAGCTGGGAGGCTTAAACCTGTTGTGTTGGAAAGCAATTGTAAAGCCTACGTGCGCCACATAGACGAACAGCTGGAGACAGCAGACACGCCTGCGTGGCCAATGTGACGTTAGCGACGACGATCACGCGCGAGTTCAACAGCTGCGGCGAAAGATCGGGTCCAGTGCCCTCGGGATCGTGAGCCCAACGCGCGCCATTCGGCATGTGCGGGCGTTGGGAAGCGATGTCGGCCAGCCAGTTTGGACGGCCGACCAACGCCCGGGTCGCGGCAGGAGCGGACGTTTCAGCCAACCCGCGCGTTCACCAACCACACTGACTGCCGTAGACGCCGTCGAACTTGCCGAACTACCTCGAGCAGCCGCGAAAACTGCGGCGACCGAGAATTGGCTCAGTACCCAACATCTCGGGAACCCGGGCGGATGATCCCTACTCCGGGGGCGTCCGGTGCGCTCTTGGAGGGCATGGCCTGAAACTCGGCCCTCGGCGCAGGATTCTCATCGACAGAGACATCGCGCGGGGAAACGCAGGTGCCCAGCTCAGGACTGTAGACCTGCTTATTCAGAGCATCTTCCATGGGACAGCTTTGCAATGCCGGGGCACCCGCGCTATCACATACGTAGAACGAGTGGGCATCGTCCGGGTTCGGGAGAGAGTCGCCGTTCGAGTTGCATACGACAGGTCGCCAGCTGTCCAAGGTTGCCTGCTGTTGAGGGGTCAACTTAGCCATCATCTACTCCTAAAAGTTGAAACGTTCCAAATGTGTTGTCCTACAGGCGATATACGTGCAACATTCCCCGACCGCCCTGTCACTTCCGCCGTTCTCACACGGGTACGTCAGCTCGGCCGAACTCGGGATCGTCACAGCCAGTTGATCTTCCGTCGCATCGCGTTGGCCGGTCCATTAGCGCGACATGTGGCATGAGCACGCATTCAGGACGGGTGCGGGAAGCCCTCTGTCATGTTATTCCGGCGTTTTCTTGGGAAAGCCGCAGTAGACCCGGTCTTTGTACTGGGGGTCGGTGTAGGCAACCGTTCCCTCGGTGCAACTCCTCTCCACCCATTGCCCGTGAATGCATTGCAAGAAGAGGGGGCTCGTTCCGTCGGGAAATTTCGTTTTGTATACGTCGCCGCGACAAGCTATCTCTGGTGGAGTCCACGTTTCGTCGTCTGGTGTAGTCATTGCCGAGAGTCCTTCCTAGCGAGGTGTTCTCGATGATTGTCCCAGTGACGGTGCCAGTTCGTCGGATAGTTCGCAGACCGGCGTCCAAGCTGGACACGTCATCGCACGGTCTTCGGCAAGAGCGTGCGTTCGCCGGCCTCGGATCGGCACGGCCCGATCGATCTTCACCTGTCCCGCGCTCGCCGTTTCGAACCGCGCGACTCGCGGCAGATGAGTGCGTTCGGTCAGTCGTGTTCTCGTGCGATACGGCTGGATATTGACCGTTCCGAAATCGGGGTGAAGTTGCCGCCGAGGCGCCAGGGAGGTTCTGGTGCGCGGCAAAACCCGGTGGCTCCAAGCTGGATGCTCGACAAAGATGGACCAGTGCAGGTGCTAGAGGAACTGGATCGGATCACGGAGCAGCAGGACCGGTCAGCGACGTTCGAATTGATTCGGGAACTGGCCGATCCTGGTGCGGTAGAGACGGTCAGGGAGCGGATCGTTTATGCGCTCGCACGGCTCGGCGACCCGCGCGCGGCCGTGCCGCTAGCAGGAATCGGGCGGGACCGCGACCAGTCGGCTCAGGTGCGGCAAGCAGCACTGCAGGTATTGGAAGAATCGGCGATGTGCCCGGAAGGTGCCGAACTGCGCGCCTGGTGGCATACCGGGGACGACCTGGTCCGCGCATGCTTGCTGAGGCAGGCCACCCGCGGCGAGGCCGATCTGCTCGAACCGGTTGTGCGCGACCCGCGCCACCTGCTGCACAGGCACGGATTGATCGGAATCGGGATCACCTTCGAGGAACCGCCCTGGCAGCAGTACAAGATCGCCGGCCTCACCCACCCCGACCCCGCGGTGCGCCGGACCGCGGCCTATCAACTGGGCTGGGACGAACCGGTGGCCGCCGAACCGGCCTTGCACCGTACCGCCACCGACAGCGACGCCGATGTCGCCTGTGCCGCGATCGACACGCTGCGTTACTACCGCAGCCGGGCCACACTCCGGTTGCTGCACGAGATCGCCCAGGGCGACGACACGCGAGCCGCGGCAGCGCGAGATGCCGCCGCCGACCTCCTCAGCGATTTCGAGGACGAGCAGTCACGAATCCAGCATTGGCTCACACCGGTCGCCGACCTGCTCGGCGCGCCCGAACCTGATACCGCGCCGGCCCCCGGGCCGCCGGGACCACGGCGGTCCAAGCCGTCGGCGCCGTCGGCTGCCGAGGTGTTCGCCATGTACTCCGATCCCGACGGCTTATGGGAGCCGAAACTGGCTGCACTGCACACTTACCCCCGCAGCGACCACTGGAGTGGTGTGCCTGCTGCCGACCGCCCCGGCCTGGCCGCGTTTCTGTCCGGCCATCCGGATCCTCAGGTCCGGGCACTGTGCTGCCCGGCGCTGTCGAGCTGGCAGGAGGTGGATGCACTACTCGCGCTGACCCGCGATCGAGAACTGGGTGTCCGTAAATCCGCGGTCTACAACCTGCGGTTCGTGCCACGATCGCATGAGATCGCCACGATCACTTGGGATCTGATCTCCTCCGGCGAGATCGCCGGCACCTGCGGGCAGGAGGCGCTCGCCACCTGCGCCGCTCATACCCCACCCGGCGACCTCGACGACCGGCTGATAGAGCTGGCGCGCACCGATCTTCGCGAAGGCATCCGCGCCGCGGCAGTATCACTCCTGGACGATCACATCGAACCGCTGCTGCCCCTACTCTCCGAACCACCCCTGTTGACCTGGGCAGTGCACACCCGGCTACTGGATGCCTGCCGCAACTCGGGTCGGCAACCGCCCGCCGCCAACGCCTTACGCACCATCGACAACCTGTACGTCGCGGCCGCCCTCGGCGACCGATAACCCACCTCTTCGGCATCTGCTGCGGGATACATGCCTGACTAGCGGGCCATCACATAATCGGCATGATGGTGCGTTGGGAAGCTGCTGTCGGCCAACCGGTTTGGACGGCCGAACAACGCCCGGGTCGCGGCACTACAGTGCGTTCGATTTCGGTTCGAACTCAGGTCGCTGGAACCGATCTCTAAGCACAACAACGGTTCAGGATCCTGAGTTCTCAACCGGCCGTGTGTCTCCCAAACCGAGGACTGCGATTGCGGGTTCATAACCGCCCTGCACGTCATTCCACGCCTCTACGGTCAGCTCCGCAGGCGACCGGATCCCCAACACCTGCGTCATGACCTCGGTGGCACGGTCGGCCGTCTGCTCGCTGGCTTGTTTGCCGATGGCGAGTTCGCAGTGCCAGTTCGGCGCTGACGGTGCCGGCGCCTCCCACCCCGCAGCCGCGAGCAACCGCTCCTGTTCGGGCGTCATCGAGCCCCCGATCGAACAAATCCAACCGCGCAGGAACTGCACACATTGGTTGTCGCTCGCGGTCAGACTGACCACCGCACCGTCGGACATCCCGTGCAACACTGTGGCCAGTCGCGGTGTGAACTCCTCCCAGTCCACCGGCGGTGGCGCGGGCACGGCCGCTGCGGTCACGGCTTCGTCGGGATAGCCCCATTCGAACCACACCGTGGCGCCTGGTATCCGTTCGTCCACCTGGCTCTGTAACCGCTGCTCGAAGGCGCCCTGGCTCCAGTTGCTGCTGAAGATCACCGAATCGGGCGACTTGACCTGTACACAGACGGTTCCATCGCGGTTGACATCCCGGGTCAGCGCGATTTCACGCTCGAAACGCTGCTCCCGCACGAATTGCTCGAACAGATCCGACACCAGATCGGCCTGAGTTGGAACCAACCCGCAGACCATGAAGCAAACTTCGATATTTACTGACACGGCCGGACCATACAGTCAGCACCCGACATCGACGTCCAAACCAGCACGCCCAAGCCATATTCCGTGGACTACACCAGCCCTGGCGCCAGATACATGCTGCGTGTTGATCTTCCGAGGTGCCGAGCTGGCCGGTTTGGTCAGCGCGGTCAGCGGCACGAGAGCTCACTCTATCCAACCGAAGTTAGCTCGAGGAGATGCGAATCAGAACGTCTTACGCTGATTACAGGATGTCGGTACCCGAGAACTCGGGGTGGTCCTCGATCTTGCGACTTCTGTCGATCAGTATTGCGCGATAACGATTCTCGTCCACTGGTGCACCCCAGACGACCTCGCCACGCGTTGCACCGTCGTGCTCCCAACCGTCGCGCCGATAGAACCGCTCGGCACGATCGTTCCCGGCGAGTACCCACAACACCGCTTCAGCGAACCCGGCCCCGGCCAGCCGCGCCCGCGCCGCGCCGATCAACACAGTCCCAACGCCCTGCCCCCATCGATCCGGGTCGACATGCAGGGCGAGCACCTCGCCCACCGCATGAGATTCGTCATCTCGACATGGACCTGTCGTGACGAACCCACATACCGTTTCTGCACGGTCGAGAGCAACCGTGGTCGCAGGATCACCATCCCCGGTCAAGTGAAATGTGTAGCGGTCGGCCCGCTCCAGGGTCTGCAGACCATCCAGATACTCCTCGGGCAACAGGCCCCTGTAGCCGGCCTGCCAGGCCCGAACATGCACTCGCGCAACAGCCATCGCATCCTCGGGCACCGCGCTCCGCAATACACACACCCAGCGATTCATACCACCAGCGCACAATCTCCGGCCAGAAGCGCGTGTTCATTCGGATGCGCGCCTCTCGGCAAAGATGGTGCGCTCACCCGGGCAGTCAGCCGGCCCAGATAACCGGCGCCCGTTGATCTTCGGCCGCCTCGCGCTGGCCGGTTCGGTCAGCGCGGTCAGCGGCATGACAGGGTGCACCTGTTGTGGTCGACTCCGGGGAACGGAATAGTTGATCTTGGGACTCAAGCGATCCCGAGCTGACGATAACGTCGCTGAAATCATGCGAGAACGAGGATTGGTAGGTACCAGGTGGACCGGGGCGAGGAGGACAGCGCTATGGAATCGGCCACAGATGCTGTGTGGGAATGGTTTTCGGCAACGTTGGCCTGGTCGATGTTCACGCTCCCGCACCAGGGCATTCTCATTTTGTCGACAGACTGCGGATACGTTCAGTTCGCGCGTTACCCCTCCAACTTGCACTGCGAGGTTTCATCCAACCAAATGTTGGGCGTGCAACGGATTTCCGTCGATGGCGAGGCTCGGCTAGCCGCTGACGGCTGGGCGGTACCTGGGGTCGACGACAACTGGGTCCGAGAGATCCGGAGTCCTGGCGAGTACTCGGAGTACGAACACACGGCCGCTTGTATCGTGTCGGCCTTGCGGGACGTCCTTGAACTGCCGCTCCCGTTCGAGCTGGAGACCAAGGGGTGGATCACCGACCAGTGGGACACGACCGACCCTGAGTACCGATACGTGATCAGAGGTGTCGGGCTGCTGGACGGCTACAGGCCGATCGATCGCTCCGCCCCCGCTCTACTTCAATTCGCCGAGGCCCAATGGGCTGCTCTCGCCGAGAGCAAACATCCTGGGCCGCAATGGCGTATAGCCGAGGGCGGTTGGCAGAGCCGTATCTTCCCCTAGAAGTAGACCGACCAAACCGTCCGCCTGGCATCCCTCGGCCCTCATCCGGGCGTCACCCTCAACTCGGCAATATCGTGCACTTGCCGGTGGCCGAGCGGTGCTCCAGCCCATCGATCTTTCGGAGTAATCGCGCTGGCCGGTTTGGTCGGTGGCAGAAGCGACGCTGTCGTACATGTCGTCGACCTCACGTATAAATCGTTCTGACAGTGGAAGTTTGAATGAAGGATGTCGAGTGGACGAGCAGAATTGGGCAGCGGCGTACCAGCGCAACGACGATGGCGCGGCTGAATCGGCACGGGAGGACATGCTGGCCCTGGCGGCGCTGTTGTCCCCAGATCTTCCCGAGATCGCGGACAGGGTCCGCTCGACGACTGACAACCCTCGACGTGAGCTGACTTACGCACTCGGTGAACACTGGTTGTCCGCGAATTTCGACTTCAAGCAAGACATCGTGTCGGTGCGGGACGGGCTGGAGTCGTTGAAGTCTTATCCTGCTGGCACGTGGTGGGAGTGGCACCCAGACTTCCTGGCCGAGTGCGCGGACTGGGATTCCAGCGACCAACTGGAGCGGTTCCTCGAGCTGACCGGTGAACGCTGCCACGAGCTGGGGTTCGCGTTGATCTCCGTGCACACGTTTTCCGACGACTACGACTTCGTCGTTGTCCCCGAGAGCGACCTCGCGGAGCGGCGCAGTGAGGCCACCGACCGATGGTTTCAAGTGCTGAGGTTGGGGACCTGGTCGACACGCGGCCGACCATTGACCGACCGCAATACGGTCGGCCGGCGCGTAGCGATGAGCGAGTGGGATCGGTTCACCGAAGACCTCGCGACGATGCTGCGCAAACACATTGGCGCAGACTCGATCTTGGATTTCAGGGTCTCCGAGACCGTCTGGCTGCAGATCAGCCAAAAAGGTATGAAGCGGATGGCGGTGGGCATGGACTTCTCGATGTTCGCCGACAACGACGCGGATGAACTGGCCGCCGAAGGCTGGGTACTGAGCGACGATGGCTGGGACCAGGACAACTGGTGGGAAGTTCCGCTATCGACCGTTCCCGACGTCTGCGACAGCATCGCCCGACGACTGGTCGCCGCGTTGCGCCGGTCCGGGGTGAGGTCACCGACGGAGCTCACCGCGGAGACCTGGGTGTACAGCGATAGCACAGTAGCGCTGTGGCGCATGGACATTCCGGTCATCTTCGACCGGTAGCCGCGACATCTAGCGCGCCGATGCCCACCGCCAAACTCTCGCTCATCGGCAGAAGCGTGCGTTCGGCCGGCGCCAGATGCCAGCGTCCGGTTGATCTTCCGAGGCACCGCGCTGGCCGGTTCGCCCAGCGCGGTATGCGGCTAGTAAGAGACTGGTGTCAGGATCAGATCCCGGCCAGGATTTGATCCAGGTGCCCGGTGGGGTGCTCCTCTTATGCGGCTGCCCACCGTCGGAATTGGTTTGGCTCTCTCATGGCTTGCTTCCCACCGGGCGCCGTGCCGGGAGTGGCTGAAAAGGGGTTTGCCCGAAGCTCGTACTAGCGGTGCCCTCCCGCACGGACCACCCACCGTTCGTCGCCCGAGGGAGGAAACCGATGACCGTCATCATCGGCATGGACCCACACAAACGCTCGGCCACCATCGAAATCATCGACCACACCGGCAAGAAACTGGCCGTCGGCAGATACACCACCGACAAAGCCGGATACGCCGAAATGCTTACCTTCGCAAGAAGTTTCGCCCACCGCGTCTGGGCAGTGGAAGGCTGCAACGGCATCGGCCGCCATATCGCGCACCGCCTGGTCCACGACGGGGAAACCGTCCTGGACGTGCCCGCGAAACTCTCCGCCCAGGTGCGGGTCTTCGCCACCGGCAACGGACGCAAAACCGACCCCGTCGACGCCCACTCGGTCGCGATGGCCGCGTTGTATTCACCGAATCTCCTACGCGTGGAACCCGATCCGGGCCTGTTGCTGCTGAGCATGCTCGCCGACCGCCGTGACGAGCTCGGGCGCACCCGCACCGAAACCGTCAACCGTTTGCACCGGTTCCTGCTCGAGCTGTTCCCGGGCGGTGCCAAGAAATTCCTGTCCACCAAGCAAGCCCGGGCCTTGATCGCGACCATCAAACCGCGCGATGCGCTCGGCAAAGCCCGCCGCCGGCTGGCCGTGGAGTTGATCGGCGAGCTCGAGAGCCTCGACCGCAAGATCAAAGCCGCCGACAAGGAACTACACCAGCTCGTCATCGACCGCGGCTCGACGTTGATGGACCTGCACGGCATCGGACCTTCCAGCGCCGCAAGGCTTCTCGCTGATACCGGGAACATCCACCGCTTCCGCAACCGCGACCGGTTCGCGTCTTGGAACGGCACCGCGCCCCTGGACGCGTCCTCCGGTGAGCAACAACGACATCGGCTCTCTCGTGCCGGGAACCGGCGCATCAACCGGGTTTTGCACATCATGGCCGTGGTCCAGCTACGCAACCCCACGGCCGGTCGCACCTATTTCGATAGTCGTAAGGCAGCCGGCAAGACCTCGATGGAATCGATGCGTTCGCTCAAACGCAGACTCTCGAACGTCATCTACAGGCGGATGCTCGCTGACCAGCGGCGACGGGAAAAGGCAAGCCCGGGAGGGCACTCGGGAACGACTCTTGATTCCAGCGCGACCGGCCTGACCCCGCACACCGATCCTTCGGAAAAGCCACTTCCCGGACCTGCCACCAACCAGGCTAACCCCACAACCGCAGCAGTGTCTTGACATAAAGGGGAGCCATGAGCGGATACACCTGGTTGGCGGGCGTGATCAGCCATCTTGATCGACGGCCAGCAGAAGATGTCGTGCCTTGATGCGATCATGCTGGGCTACAACCAAATTTGGGCTACAAACCAAATTACTGAGTCACGGGGTACTGATGGGCGACTACGAGTGGGCCGAATTCGCGACCAACCTTGCCGGCCGGTACGTCGAGTTGTTGTCGCAGGAACTCGTGCCGAGGCTTCTTCCCCGGGGGTTTCAGGTATCGCCATCTCGAAGTGGTGACGATGATGAACTGCGGTTCAGTGGCCCGCTACCGTCGTTCCGGCAGTTGACCAGGGTGATTGATATTGTTGCGGAGCCTCTGCGGGATTGGATGGGGATGACGGCCTACGCGCGCGTGGTGTCGGCCGAGGTTGGTGAGGTGATCGGTGGCCTGCCCGAGTCGGCGCAGTTGACGGACTGGGCGGACCCGCGTGCCGAACTCGGTCTGGTCGACTTGGCCGGGTTTAACAGCTTCATCAACGCAGGTCCGTACGGTTCGTTTGCCTTGCGTGATGAGTCGAGCGTGCGCGGTGCGGCGGACTGGGTGGTCCTGGAGTGTGTGAATGGTCCGGTGGGCGAGTGGTTTTCGCAACGCGATGATCTGACGAAACTTCTCGGCCTGGCCAAGTATGCGAGGCCGAGGTCGGTGGATCAGGTCAACCCGGATGCCAAGCGGTTAAGGGCTGCTGTCATTTTGTGCTTGTTGAACGAGCGTTTGGCGGACGCGGCCGGGTTGATGGGCTGGTATTTGGGGACAAGACGGTTCAGTGTTTTCGATTCCTTCGAGCGGGCGTCGGCGTTCGATGTGGCGCTGGGTGAGCGGTTCCCGGGATATGCGCAAGCCCGAGCGCTGATCGACTGACCGCTGGTAGTTCCCCGTTCCTGCGCCAGAACTACAGCACGACATTCGGCATTGTTCAATTTACCTTCCTGCTGAGAACTACCCGACTGACTGAATGTCCGAAACATCAAGGAAGACAGACATAGTGAACACGCACGGCGCACCATCAGACCCGGCGGAGATATTGCCGCGCAAACGGTGGTGGCGGATTCGCCGACGGTCGGTGATCATGCTTGCCCTCGGCGTGTGCGCGATCGCGGGCCTTGTCGGCTGGGCGGTGTGGGATGACCACCGAGTAGACAACTGGGCAGGGGAAATGACCTTCCACGTAGTGGCGGGCCACGACAGCGGTCCGCACACCGACGCACTGCTACCGGTCAAACCCTTGCCTGCCGCGACTCCCCAGTTCGTCAAAGACGCTGCCGCCGAGGTGATCATGGATTTGGTCCGGCCTGGAACAGTGCCCGACGGTACTCGCGTGGTGTGCCATGTCGATGTGTGGTGGCGTCATTCGGAGATGGGGACCAGGTTCTGGATCGAAAGCTGCACCCCGAACATCGACCGCTATCAGTGAGTCGTCCACATCGGCACGAGTCCGCGGATCGCACACGACTGGGCATAATGGCGCCCGCTGCGAGGGCGCACGGTCAGTCCGAACGCGCGGGTCGCGGCATTTGCGGATATACGGCCTGGCGTCGGGCGGGTTAGGACATAGCGTGTTCTGAACTGCTACTGCCGCAGTCGCCGGATGGTGACGGCTTCCCCGTTCAGCAGGCTCAGAGAGAAGACCTCTGAGGTGCCTTCATGCATGTGCCTGACGGCTGGCTGGAAATCATCGACGTCCAATTCGTACAGCGATCCATCGGGATCCACGAACGTGCAGATTCTTTCGATGGCCGATGCCAGAGTCACCGGTTTGATCTCCAGGGGAATCAGCTCGACCTCTGTACCTGCACGGTAGGAACGCCCGGCGGTTACTCCTGAACTCAAGACCTTGAGCTTGAGGTCGTAGGTGCGGTCGCCCTTCTGCGTGTCACGGCGGAGCAAGCTCTGGATCAGTGCGGGTTCGCCACCGAAGTCGATCGTGTCACCAGCATTCAGGGCCTCTACCGCGACTGCTGCCATGGTCGCAGCGTATCCGGCGCAATGTCCCTGCCGCGAGATGCCCAGTCGACAGGGTGTGCGCACCAGTAAGGGAATGCGCGGGCAGTGCACGCTCATCGGCATGAGCGCGCACTTGAGTCCAGTAGAGCCAGCTCACCCATGGGGTGAGAGGGGCGATTTCGAGGCGTTGCTGATGGTGGCTGTGGAATCGGCGAATAGCACACGGAGGCCGAGATTGGATGTCAAGCGGTCGTATTGCGATGGCACCTGTCGCGATTCGGACCACGGCCGCAGCCCCAACTTCCCTCGTAGGCAGGCTGATCGGCGTGCGCCCGGTCCGCTGGGATAGTCACCGCAGTTTGCGGGGCCATGGTGTCATCCGGCAATCACGAAGGTCAGGCAGGAGGAGGGCATACCCTCCCATGTGTTGACATCGGATCCATATGCGTCGCAGAAGGTTTGGCATTGACCTGCGGTGATCTGGGCGAGCGTTCTGTACTTGGTTGCAGTGTGGACGGCATCTCGTTCGAGTGGCCCGATTTCGGTCCCTTCTAGGTCGAGTAGGACGACAGTGCCGTCGTCGGTAGCTACGCCATTTCCGGGCCACGCATCGCTGTGGGCTACGGACCTGGGAGGTATGTGGGTACATGCGCTCAGCGTTTCCTCCTGGTCCTGGGGTTTCCGCTTCGGCCGATCTTGCAGCGGGAAAGGCAAGTATGGTACGGGTGGTTGAGGATTGATCGGCTCGGGTTGTGAGCGATGAAGTTGGGGGTCAGTAGCATTCACCCGACGTCTTCACATACCCGAAGGGAACGCTGTCCATGGCACGCAAGGTCGTTGTGACTCTCGTTGACGATTTCGATGGAAAGTCCGAGGCGGAGGAGACGGTGTTGTTCGCGCTCGACGGCGCGGAATACGAGATCGATCTGTCGGGTCCGAATGCCGAGCGGCTGAAGAGCGAGCTCGGGCAGTGGACTATGCACGCACGCAAGGTGGGTCGGGCGTCGCGGGGTAAGAGCGGCCCGGCCCGGCCCGCCGTGGACCGTGAGCAGAGTGCCGCCATCCGGGAGTGGGCTCGCAAAAATGGCCACGAGGTCTCGAGCCGCGGGCGGATCCAAGCTGACATCGTTTCGGCCTATCACAGCGCGAGCAAGTAGCAGTTCAATCGCTCATAGAGGACGCGATCAACTGCGCGTTGCCGGATTTCGGCCGGGGGGCGTCGGCGCGCAGGATCGCGCTCGCCGCCGCCGTGGCCGTAGCGGTCTGAGGAAAACTCGCCGCGGGCTGCGCGTCCCGATCATCCCGGTTGTTACTTACCCGCTGGTGCCGGAGGGAATTCCCTGAGGATGTGGGCCGAGTGATGGTGGTCAGAACCCTTGGGGGGGTGTCACTATGGTTTTCGTCAAGCGGTGCGGGGCTGGGGAGTTCGGTAGAGCTGTCCGGTTCTGAGCATGGCGTGGAGGACGTCGCAGCGGCGTCTGGCCAGGCAGATCAGGGCAGCGTTGTGTTTCTTGCCTTCGGCGCGTTTGCGGTCGTAGTAAGTGCGGCTGGCGGGGTCGTGCAGGGCGGCGAAGGCCGAGAGGAACAGGGCCCGTTTGAGTTTGTGGTTCCCGGAGCGGGCGGGGTATTCGCCCCGGATGGAGCTGCCGGAGCGGTGGGTGATCGGGGCGATGCCGGCGTAAGCGGCCAGGTGGCCGGCGGTCGCGAAGGCGGAGCCGTCGCCGACCTCGAGCAGGATGCGGGCGCCGGTCCTGACTCCGACACCGGGCATCGAGGTCAGGACCTTGGCAAGAGGGTGGTCATCGAGCATCCTCTCGATGTCAGCCGCGATAGTGTTTCGCTGCAGCAGAACAGCTTTCAATGAGTCGGCCAGTTTGGGGAGCACGATCTCGGCGGCGTTCGTGCCGGGAACGGTGACCGACTGCTGCGGCAGTGCGGTCAGGATCTCCTCGACCAGGCGGGTGCCCATGCGGGGAGCGTGCTTGGTGGCGATGGCGGTGAGCTTGCGGCGGCCGGCGGCTGCGATCCCCATCGGTCCGCCGCAGCGGGAAAGGATTTCGAGTACGGCCGGGTGTGCCGTGCGCGGGCCCAGGACACGTTCGAGGGCGGGGTGGATGCTGGTGAGCAGGCCGCGGATGCGGTTGATGGTTCGGGTCGCCTCGCCTGCCAGGTCGTCGTCGAAGCCGACCAGGACACCGAGTTCGGTGAGGGCTTCATCGCCGGTGTCGACGCGGCGCAGGGCGTGGGGCATGGTACGGGCGGCGTCGGCGATGATGAATGCGTCGCGGGCGTCGGTCTTGGCTTGGCCTGGGTAGAGGTCGGCGATGCGGCGCATCGCCAGGCCGGGCAGATAGGCCACGTCGTGGCCGGCCGCGCGGGCGACGGTGACCGGCAGGGCACCGATGGTGTTGGGTTGGTCGACCACGATCAGCAGTGGGCCGTGGGCGGCGAGCCGTTCAAATACCGCTCTGAGTCGGGTTTCGTCGTTGGGTAATGCTTTGTCGTACAACCGTTTTCCGTCGTCGGTGCGGAGACCGACTGCGTGATGCTCGCCTTTTCCCACGTCGATGCCGCAGATCACGGCATACGCCTGTGTCATCTCGGTACCTCTGTCGCGTCCGCGCGGACGGTCGCCGATCCGGCGTCAACGCCCGGCACCCACGTTACGACGAGACCTACCTGCGGCCCTGTCCCTATCAGCGGTCCGTCGACGCCACCAGAACCCGGCGACACCACCCCCCGGATCATGCGAGCGACAGGGGCAAGAAGTCATACCGGGCCTGGCGACCGTAGCCCTCGTTCAAGGACTACTAAAAAGGTAACGGGCTCCGGGTACAGGCCAGCACCGTACGGAGTGTAAGTCGGGATGGGGCGGAAGTAGGCGCCAGATTGCTTGATCCACAACAGGATCAGGGTGGCAAGGCCCACCAGCCAAGTTAAGACAGCGACAACGTCTGGTGAGCGTGCGATAGCTGAGTGAAGCTGTACAGCAGGCCGGTCAGGCTGAGTATCGCACCGGCCAGTGTCAGCGCTCTTTGAAAACTAGGCCAGTATCGAATAGACGGCATAAGTCACAGTTTTCGGCAGCGTCGCCTTGCCTGGCGCGGGCCCGCCGAGATACGGCGGTCCCGTCCCGAACTGCTCGTAGGTGTATTGCCCCGGGTAGGGCGGGTACTGATCGCCCGCCATCTCGGCTCTTTTTCGACCGCCCGAAGCAACCCGGGTGTGTCATCTCATCACAATCGATCGCCGAACCCATTGCCGCGCAACGCCTCAAGGCACGACTCGCCGCGCGGATGAGGAAGCATCGGGTACCTGCGTTCGGTGCAACGCTGGCGCCATGACTGGCGGGCAGGAGGCGAGGCGGTGCCGGTCTCGAAAGGCACTGCGTCGCAGCCGATCCTGTTTGATACCCAGTTCGCAGCGCTCGAACTCGAACTCGAACTGGCCAAATGGCCGGCCGCTCACGGCTTCGACGATCAGCGCTGGACCCTGGCACGGATCAAGACCGTGATCAGGCGCCGCTTCCATCTTGTCCTACACAATGCAAGGGGTCTCGCTGCTGCTGCAGCGGCACGACTGGACTTGGCAGGTCCCGGCGCGGCGCGGTCGAACGCGACGACACCGCTGATCGAGCCCAAATGGTCCGTATCGGCGATGAGCTACCGATAGTTTAACTCGAGCGGCAGTTCCGACAGTCGCCAGATCGACGAGGAATAGTCCCAGTGCAACTTTTCGGCCGAGACGGCAACTCGCGCGTCGGGGTATTTCTCCAACAGCATCCTAATGCCGACATTCATTTCCATACGGGCAATCTGATACCCTAAGCACATGTTCAGGCCGCGTCCGAATGTGAGGTGAGGATTCGGATTTCGGTCGAGAACGACGTCTTCCGGATTCTGGAAAATACGCGGGTCGAAGTTCGCCGGGCCGGTGGCCGGCATGACGTAGTCTCCGGGCTGTAATTCAATTTCCGCCAGGGTCAGCGGCTCCATAACACGCCACGGAATTGATTCTCCACCGGCAACAGATATTGTCCTAAGCATCTCCTCTATCGCGTTCGGAACCAGCTCTGGGCGGTGGCGCAATTCATTCCATGGTTCTGGTGTTGTCAGCATTCGAAGAACCATTTTGGTGAGCATGGTTGCACTCGATTCAAATCCTCCGAATAGCAGGCCAATGACGATTATCGCACACTCTTTTTTTGATAGCCCCCCGGCTTCGATAAGTGCAGATATGAAGTCTGTTCCCGGCGACTTCTCTCGCTCCACGATCACCGAATAAGCATAGAGTCCGATCTCGGTCATCGCAGCCGTGAAATCACCATCCGGACGGGAATCCTGGACTAGTACCGTTTGGACCCAGGTCATGATCTGTTTGGTGTCGGAATCCGGAAGTCCTAGTAGGTCGCAGAGCACACACATCGCGAACGGTTCGGCTACTTGTGAGGAATAGTCGCCGCAGCCCAACAACGCCAGGGCATCAAGCTGCGTGGCCATCGTGGCTACAGCCCCGGTCTCCAGCTTTGCTAGGCGAGGAGCGTCCAATGCGCCGAGAACCGCGCGGCGCAGTTTTACGTGAACCCGCTCTTCCATGCTGCCGATCGCGCCTTGCAGAATCTGGCTGGATGTCAGTCTCGGTGCCGACTCTTCGGCCATTGCTGCGCGGCTGAACTTCTTACTCACATAGACAGTGCGGACATCGTCGTACCGGGTCACCAGCCAGCAGGGTTCGCCATAGGGAAGCTGAAGCCGCGCCACTCCTGCACCCTGGGCGACTTCGGTCATGATCGGGTCGAGCGCGAGACTACGCGGCGTTTTCGATGGATAGGTATAAATAGGGCACTCGGACATGCGGAGTTCACCTTTCGTCTTTGCTCGTTCGTTCGACAAACGGAAGTATCAGATCAATTCTCGGTGTTTCACGGGAGAGAATCGGTTGAACTTAGTTTCGGCCAATAGGTCTGCCGCCCGCCGCCCGGACATCTGTAAATAGAAACTCGCGCGGCCGATCCTTTCGAACACCGGTTCTGTGCAGCACCATCCTTCTGCCTTCAGTGGCCCCTTGCGTACTTTCATGGTTGCTGTCAACGGGATGCGGGCGCAGACTCGGAGGTATCGCGGTATCCATTTCGGCGGCAGGTCTGGTTGTGAGACGAGGAAATCAGCGAAGTCGGTGGGGTCGAATGCGAATCCATCTCGAAGCTGAACTGCTGCCATCACTTGTTCGCCGGAAGAAGTATCTGGTACGCCGTAGACGGCTACGCTGATGACGGCTTCATATCGCATCATTACTCGCTCGATCGGTGCGGCAGTAAATTTCTCCGAGTCGACGCGTATCCAGTCGCCGACCCGGCCTGCGAAATAGAAATTTCCCTGGGCGTCGCGGTAACCCAGATCGCCGGTCCAGTAGTCGCCCGCGCGAATCCGCTCGGCAGTTGCCGCTGGATTTCTGTAGTAGCCCTCGAAGTTCGCGGCGCCGCCGCGTGCCACAATTTCGCCGACAGCCTCTTGGGCATTGATCAGTACGCCGATAGTGTCGAATTGGGCAGGTGGACAAGTGACGCCGTCGGGGTCGACCACCTCGGGCCGGGAACCGATCTGTTCCCGTCCGAGCGAATCCTCGGGTGCGTCCGATGTTCGAGCGATATAGAACGTGCCCTCGCAGGAGCCGAACGAATCGAACAGCGGAGCCCGGTAGCGACGAGTGAAGTCGGCACGGTCGCGGGGCGAGGCCTCAGTGCCGAATCCGAACCTCAGCTGGTTGTTCGCCTCCTCTGCCGAGGCGGTCTGGGCAAGGATGTACGACAGTGATCGCCCCAGATAGGTGAAGAAGGTTGCGCCGAAGGTTTGGATATCAGCCAGAAACTGCGTGGCTGAGAATTGCCGGCGTAGTGCGAAAGCGGCTCCGGACCTGATGCACGGCCCCCATGCCGAGATGAGGGCCCCGCCTTGAAACAGGGCCATCGCGTTGTAGGCGACATCTTCGGGGCCGATCCGGATCTGATTGAACAAGCACGCGCGTGCCCAGCGTCCGGTGGAGAGGTTGACGGCTTTGGGCGCGCCGGTCGCACCCGAGGTCAGGAGCAGCAGCAGGCGTGCGTCCGGTCGGTCGCTGTCGGGCTTGAGCTGGGGCGTCACTCGGTCGACGAGCTCGACTGAAGCGAATAGGACTGTCGAACAGTTCGATCCGGCGTCGTCCAGAAGCGCGGACATCGCCTTGTCGACAAGGACCGTGGAGCAGGCGGTGGCCGCGATGTCGGATGCTATGGCTCGGCCGCGGCGTGAGTGGTTGAGCCCGACGATCGTCGCACCACAGATCATCGCGCCGGCCACCAGGAAGAGATAGTCGGGTGTGTTCTCCATGAGCACGCCGATGTGCCAGGGCTGCTCGTCGGATGGGCGGAGGCGTTCGAGGTACTCGCTGTGGCGAGCGGCTTCGGCCACCAGTTGCCGCCAGGTCCACGTCCGATCTTCGAACAGGAGCGCGATGTTGTCGTCGTCGGCTCGGGCGAGCAGTAGCCTGCCCATGGTCGCAGATTGTCTCCCGGCGTCGATGTGGGTCATCGTCAGTTACCAGGTGACGGGGAGTTCTTTGAGCGAATGAATGATCTCGCCGTTGGTGAACCGCAGGGCAGAGGTGTCGGTGTCGAGTCGCAGTGTCGGGAATCGGTGAACGAGCAGGCGGAGTGCGGCACGGATTTCGGCTTTCGCAAGATTTGTGCCCAGACAGACGTGTGCGCCCTTGCCGAAGACCAGTAGCGGCGGTCGAGCTCCGCGGTCGAATTTCACGGTGTTGGGCTTGTCGAAGACGGTCTCGTCGCGCATCGCGGAATTGGTTGCGATGACGACCGCCTCGCCGGCATTAATTCTGCCGGAGGGAAGCTCGACGTCGTCGGTGGCCAGCCGAAGCGCAGCGCTGGGGCCCATGACGAGGAGACGCAATGTTTCCTCGACGGCATCCGGAATTAGGTCCTGGTGAGCGCACAATTCTTCCCATGCCAGGCCATCATCGGACAGCAGGGTGAGCAGAATACGGCCGAGCGCGCTGGCTGTAGTGTCTGTGCCCGCAGCGATGAGACTGATGATCAGGCCGATCAGCTCTGGATCGGTCAGATAGTCGCCTTCGTCGCACGATGCGATCAGGTCGTCGATCAACGAATCACCCGGATCGCTGCGTTTACGAGCCAGTAGCTCCGATATGTAGCCGGAGAATTCCATGATGAGATTCATGCGCTCATCCGAGGTGAGCGCAACACTGGAGACGAACGCGTTCGACCATTCGACGAAGCGATGCGAATCACCTTCCGGAATACCTAGGACGTGGCACATCACCCGAGTGGGAAGTCTCAGACAAAATTCCGACACGATGTCGGTCGGTGGACCTGAAGATTCGATTGCATCGAGCAAATCATTGGCGATCCGGTCGATCGTCGCGTCCCAGCGCTGGATACGCCGGGGAGTGAACGCCGGCGCGATGATCCGTCGAATTCGACGATGGCCCTCCCCTTCCATATTGAGCAGGCTGGGCGCGTCGTAGTGGCTCGGGCCCAGGGTGAAACGCGGGGAACCGGGTGCGCGAAGATCGTGGGTCAGGCGCTGGTCAGCGAGGGCGAGGGCGGCATCGTGGTATTTGACCACGAGCTTTGCATCATGCCCGCTGGCCAGCCGGACAGTGCCCAGCGGGCAGCGTGCTCTGCGCTCGGCATACTCCTCAGACGGGGTAATTCCGTCGAAGTGGAAGGGGAATGTGGGTACACGCGGATCGCCGAGCTCTCGTTCGGAGAGACCGATTTGTGAGCCCTTCTCGATCTCATCCGGTCGCGCGTTATCCATGGCATGCCTCCCAATCTCTGCGGCTAAGAGGAATTCGATCTCCGCAGCTATGGCAATCATGACCGTTGGGACGCTGAGATAGCTCGTCGTGGACCGCTATTTGGCAGGTACCTGTCACCGACGTCAGCCGAATGGAATCAGGCCGAACGATTGTGTTATCCAGTAGATGCGGCCGCTTGTTCGCGCCCGTCACCTTCATTGATTCGAAGAATCTTCGCGAGAGGCAGACTCATGTCAACAACATCGACCGCAGCATCGACATCCGGGAAGATCGCCGACATTTATGATCGATTCACCTCGGTGGATGTTCAGGGGAGCAACTTACATTTCGGATATTGGACCGACCCCGCCATCGATGTTCCAGTCGAAGTCGCCACTGATACCTTGACCGATCTGCTGGCTTCCAAATTGGAGATCGGTCCCGAGAGTCACGTTCTCGATATCGGATGTGGGGTTGGTGGGCCGGCGGTGCGGATAGCGAAATCATTCGGTGCCCGGGTCACCGGCATCTCGATCAGCCAGCAGCAGGTGGCCAGGGCCAACGTCCTGGCCAAAGCCGAAGGAGTATCGGACCGTGTGATCTTCCGAGTTGAGGACGCCACGCAGATGTCCTTCGCGGAAGAGTCCTTCGATGCCGTAGTCGCCATCGAATCGATGATGCACATGCCGAGCCGCGAGGCGGTGTTCACCCAGATCAGTCGGCTGCTGCGCCCAGGTGGACAGGTGGTTCTCACCGATACGGTCCTGCGCGCCCCGATCCCGCCCGCGAAAGAAGCTGCAGTAGATCGATTCTTCACCAGTTTCGGAAGCACGATGGTGCCGATCGAAGACTACGTTCGACTGCTGCAGCGATCCGGCTTGTGGTTCCAGGAGATCCACGACGTTACCGACCACACGATTCGAAAAGCGTGGCAGGTGCTCGCCGGGCGGATCGTGGAACTGCGCCCGCAGCTCGAGGCCGTCTACGACGCCGATATGGTGGCCGCATTCGATCCTTCCGAGTTGCTCGAGGTTCCGCAGATCGGCTACGTCGTGGTCGCAGCCACACGCCCCGAACTTTAACCGGCTCACCGGGCCCCGCAGCCGGGTCGGTGGTGGCGCAGCAGACCGACTTCGGCGGCCTGGACACCGAGTTCAAAACGAGTGTCGACACCGAAATAGCCCATCAGGTCCGCAACGCGCCGACGGTAGGTTCGCAGCGAGACCGACAGCTGACGGGCCGCGACCTCATCCTTCATACCGGCGTTCAACGTCTGCAGAACGGCCAGCGATATCGCCGTCCAGGGAAGGTCGACTACCTGGTTCGGAGTGTTCGTGACGATGTCCATGGATTCAGTTGTGTACTACGACAACCCGAATCAGGACTCGGCAGATTCCGATAGACGGAATTCGGCGACCGAACGACATGGTCAGAGCTCCCAGTGAACTCGATCACGTAATCTACGCTATCAGCGAGGCGCTCATTCTGAAAGCACTCACCATGAATCAATCGTGCTTTGCCGAAGGTGGGTGGCCGTACTGGGGTTGTGCGAATTCGGCGGAATGCTAGGAGGGGCACGCGAGTTCGCCCACCTGGTAATTGGTGGTCGCGGCGATCTGTTCCGATGTTGGTGCATCGTCGGGGTCAAGCCTGGTAATCGGTAGTGGCCGAGTGATCGGCTCAGGAGAAGATTCGGCGAAGGACCATAATGGGTGTGTGAGGGACGTGGCCGCGCGCTCGATGGCAATTGCCGTACGCGAGTCTTAAGAGCTCCTGTCGGGTTCGGTTGCGGAGTCGTCGCCAGCAGATGAGTGCTGCGGCGAGGTCGAGGAATCCGTGGTGGATGTCGGTGCGGCGTTCCCATCGGATGGCCAGCCGCCGGTACTGGTGCAGCAGGGCAAAGGTTTGCTCGACGATCCAGCGACCGGCGGTGACCTTGTCACGGGTGCCGCGTCGGGCGATGTAGCCGGCGATACGTCGTTGCCGCAGTTCGCAATACACACTCGGGTAGTCGTATCCCTTGTCCGCGATCAGGTTCGTGATCCGGTGACGAGGGCGGTCCGCCCCCCGCGCAGGGGCCGGACCCGGTCGAGCAGCTTGGACAGCATCAGGTGATCGTTGAAGTTGGCCGCCGACAACGACACAGCGGGCGGGAAGCCGTTTCCGCAGGTCAGATGTGGCGCTTGGAACCGGTCTTGGCGCGGTCGACCGGACTGGGACCTGTTGCGGCGCCCCTTTTTTCGCTCGCACATGCGAGCCGTCGACCATCACCCGGTCGAAGTCGATCATCCGGGCGGCATGAGCACGGGCGAGCACCGCTTAATGGATCTGCTCGAACGCTCCAGCGGCTTGCCAGTCCCGCAGCCTGCGCCAACAGGTCATTCCGGACCCGAACTTTAGTTCCTGGGGCAGGTCTTCCCATCCGATCCCGGTGATCAACACGAACAAGATGCCCTGCAGCACAAGACGGGAGTTGATCTGCGGTGGTCCCGGTGTCCCGGCCGGTTTCACCGGCAGTAGCGGTTCGATAACCGCCACAACTCGTCATCCACGATCCAAGGCGCTGCCACAGCGAAACATCCTGCACTCCAACCGAACCCACCGCCAACCGACTGAACCAGTTAAGAGATCTAGGCAGACATGTACGGGAACCCACAGCCCGCTGGGCATCGCCGGAGCAACCGCCGGTGTCTGCAGGCCTTATGAAAACTGCTCGCGCCTACCCTCGGTAGCGCATCAGATCCGAGCGACATCACCGTCCATGGACGATCCGTATGTGGTGGACAGGGTCTGCTGTGCCGAAGCGCGGACTGATCAAGTACGTCGAATCCTTTTCGTCAACGCCGAGGACCGAGTTCAGGCCACTGACCCAGCAACCTCGCGGGCCGCGGCTGGTTCGGTGCCAAGCGGCCGAAGTGGTTGAGGGCCAACTACAACCGCACCCACGGCGTGCGCACATGTTCGGGGCCCCGGACCTGGCTACCGGGCTGCAGTACTACTGGATCCGTGACCGCACGCACACGGCGGACTGCCTATCTACGAAATGAGAGTGCGGCGCGCCGAATTGCGGTGCGCCGCACGAGACGAGCAGATCGGCGCGCGCGTATAACGCTGCCTAACAGCAATTTTCGTCGGCAACCTGTTCTCGACTGTAAGTCGGCGAGCTAGTGACGAGCATCCCTCGTTCGTGGTCGGTGGGTGTGTGCTTACCAGTAGCCGTCCGGGTCGGTTTCCGGTGACTGCGCCGGGATGATGCCCTCGGCCACCCCGTAGTCGATGGTCGCCGACAAGTGCTGGCACGTGGCCACAGCAGCAGAATTACGGCCCTCTCGCCGCGCCTGCTGCAGCGCGCCACAGCGCGTCCGAGCCTCCGGATTCCATTGCACGCTGGTGTGAAAGGAACTGTACTTCTTCACCATCACCCACGCGTGACACCCCCGGCACTCGATCTCTGTCAGCCCGGATTGCAGGTAATGCTGCTTATCGCGGGCGGTCGAGCGGCGCACGGTCGCCCGATGTTCTGGATCATTCGCGAAATCGGGGGCCTTCGCCCATTCCCGCGCTCTGTTCATATGCGGCTCGGCGACCACTGTCACGACCCGCCGTTCGCGGAGGCAGCGGCCTTGCGCTCAAGGTTCTCCTGGACCTCGATGTTCCAGTACTCCACGGCTTTCGCGGTGTCTACCTCGTACTCGAACCGCTGCGTCATCTCTTCGCTGACATCGGCGACATCGACGAAGAACTGCTCGTACCAGCGGCGTAGCTGGTATACGGGACCATCCTCCTGAACCAGGAGGGGATTTTCGATGCGGCTCTTACCCTTCCAGATCTCGACGTCCTGAAGGAAGCCCACCTCGACGCCGGCGGCGAACTTCTTCGCCAGCTTCTTCGCCTGCTCGCGGTCGAGGCCCTGCGGAATCTTCACCATGACGCCGTACATCAGCGCGAACGAGTTGGCATCGATAGGGTAATGGCAGTTCGTCAGGATGGTTTCGATCTTGTATTCACCGTAGTACTGCACCATGGGGTTGAGCATGTAGGACGGCCCGTAGTACGCGGCAACTGATTCCATCCGGGCATCGCCGTACGCACTGGCGACCTCGATATCTGGGCGCCCGTGCGAGTTCATGAACTGCGTGGCGGTCTGGTCTTCAAAGACGTTCTTGAAGTAGTCGGGCAGCGCATAGTGAACATAGAAGAAGTGCGCCATATCCACGACGTTGTCGATGATCTCGCGGCAGTTCGAGCCCTCGATCACCAGCTTGTTCCACGTCCAATCGGTCCATTCCGCGGCTCCGAATTCGTCGAGCGCAGGGATAGGGGAATCGGCAGGGGGCGGGTTGCCCTCGGGGTCGTTGTAGACGAAGGCCTGTCCGTTTCGAATCATGGTCGGCCATGACCGGGTCTTGGCGAGCCTGGGTTGGCGTTTTGCGTACGGCACCGTGGCGCAGCGGCCGTTGCCCTCCCATTGCCAGCCGTGGAACGGGCATGCCACATTGTTGCCGCGAAGCTCGCCCTGGCCGAGATCGCCGCCCATATGGCGGCAGTATGCGTCGAGGACATGGAACTCACCCTGTGGGTCGGTCCACGCCACCAATTTGGTACCGAAGACCTCCACCGAATGTGGCTTGCCGTCGTCGAAATCCCCAGCCAGCCCCAAGCAGTGCCAGCCGCGGGCGAACCGCGTCTGCGGGGTGCCGGTATCGATCTCGCGGATGTCCACGTCGCCGTGGTGCGGCGCCGTGTCAGCGGTCGTCGCCAATTCAGCTGGCATGTATGCCTCCACTTTCTGGGGTTGCGCTGCGGATCAGTCAGGCAATAGCTGTAACACGTTCTAGTTTGATGTTAGTGCCGGATCGTTGGCGCGGCAAGCGTGGTTCGGTTGGCCTCGATCGGCGAGATCTGGTTGGCCAGAACATGTTTCCATCGAATCCTCCCTGCTTCGAGCGTCGACAGCTTCCCATCCTCACGATGGGTATTGCGGTCAACTGGAACGCGTCCTAGTGTCAATCGAGTGCATCAGGTGGGGCACGATCGACATGGAGGGGAAAGCATGACCTATTTCGAACATCGAGGCGACCAGTTCCATCCGCTGCCGTTTTCCCAGAGTCAGTGGTCATCCGACTCGATCAACGGACAGGCGCTCGCGGGGTTGAGCGCGCACGCGGTGGAATCGGCATGGAGCGAAGCCGGGTACCGTCCGGCGAAGTTCGTGTTGGACATCTTCCGGCAGCCGGCATACGCGCCGCTGCAGACGGAGGTCACCCCGGTGCGGGAGGGGCGAAGCATCCGTATCGCCGATGTGCTGGTTCGCCAAGGCGAACGTATAGTCGCCCGCGCGTCGATGGTGGCCATACGCCCGTCCCAGGATCCGACGGGTACGCGCTGGCAGCCTGCCGACGCGACAATGCGCCTTACTGACTCGTTGGCCGCTCAACTTCCCCGGCCGGGCATTCTTTGGGGTAGTGACGAGCATCCGGACCGATGGAGCATTTCGATGCCTGAACATCAGAATTCCGGCCGCAAGCGGCTGTGGTTCGACCAGCCGCAGGTTGTAGCCGATATCGAGAACACGCCGTTCGTTCGTGCCGCCATGGTCGGTGAACTGACCAATACTCTGACCAGTTGGAGTGATCGCGGAATCGGGTTCATCAACCACGATGTGACGATGCTGTTGGCGCGGTTGCCGATCGGCCCGGTCGTGGGAATCGAGGCCGACAATCACATCTCCAGCGACGGCATTGCGACCGGCTCGGCGACCATGTGGGACTCATCGGGCCGTTTCGGGATGAGTGTCGTGGGCTCGGTCGCGCATGCGGCAGGCAGCCTCAACTCGGCGAGTGGCCCCGAGCAGTGGGCGGAAGCCGATAGCGCGTATCAACCCGATTTCGACTCGGCTCGGTAGCCGTCCAGCGTTTCAATCGGCGCATAGAAATGGCCACAACTGGCGGCCCGGAGACCATCAGAGACACCTCGCTGACCGGACTTATGGACCGCATCGAAGTGATTCTCGACGCTGTAACAATCGAGGGTCCGTTGACCCTTACCGAGATCGTCGTTCTTACCGAGATGCCCAAAACGACGGTGCACCGACTTCTGGTCCAGATGGTTCGCTACCGCTGGCTCACCAGGATCGGAAACAACTACGAACTCGGTGTCCGATTGTTCGAGTTGGGTACCGAAGCCCGCCAAGGACATTGGTTCCATCGTCTGGTCCGGCCGCATCTTGAGGAGCTGCGAGCGCGAACCCGGCTGCTGGTGCACCTGGCATTCCTGGACGGAGAGTCGGTGATCTGGTGGGAACGGCTCGGCGATGTGCCGCCAGGCCATGTACCCACTGTCGTCGGCTCCCGTACTGCGGCACACCTGACCGCCTCAGGCAAAGTCCTACTGTCGGTCGAGGACGATGCATTCCTCGACCGCACCTTCGGTGAGCACTTACAGGTTTCCACTGCACGAACGTGTCGTACTCGAAACGAACTCGCCGTGCAGGTGCGTGCCGCCCGAAATTCTGGGCTGGCATTCGATCACGGTGAAAACGTCCACGATGTCGGATGTATCGCAGCTCCGATTGTGGTCAGGCAGCAGTTGAGCAGCACCGGCCGCCGCATCGCGGTCTCGGTTTCCGTTTGCGGACCGCTCGATCGGATCCAGAAAGACCGGCAGTTGCAGCGGGACGTATTCACTTGCGTTACCGGCGTGCAACGCGATCTGTCGCGCAACCCGGTGGCGACCGACTACTGAACGCCGACGGTGAGAACATATCGAGACGCCTAGCTCACTGTGAGCGCCATGGTAACGGCGTTGTATGCGGGACGCAGTTCAACGCTGACGTGTTCGGATATTCCGCCGACAACCCATGTGATTAGCGACTTCTGGCGGAGAGTGGACTTAGTCGAATTGGGGTTGTTCTGCATGGCGCCTGGTACTCCTTCTGAGTTCGCCTCGGCGCCAAGCGATCTCGATCTAGCTACGGGGACGATCGCGACGGTTCCACCGAGAGAGACTCGATGTCAAGAGTAACCGGACTTGGAGAGACAACCCGATACATTCCGATCGTGCTGAGAAGACCAAAATCGTTGAACCCCAACGATGGGACAGCGACGAATGATGCTGATTGTCAGCGCTTCTCGTGTCCCGGTTGGCGTTTCCGCCATAGAACGGCCGTCCGGCTCTCGGGCGCAGGTTCCGAGCTACCAATACCAATGCCAACCGGTCGGGCGACCTTTCTGTGCAGGTAGCGACGGTTTGTGCCAGAAACCGGGCGGTGTCAACAGTTTTGATGTGCTGCGGATTTGCTGACCCCTATTCTGCGGGCATGACGACTCCGAAACCATGGACAATGACACTGCAGGGTGCGGCGGTGGGTGGGATGGACTGCGGTGACCGGGACGGATATCCGGTGATTGCGTTCCACGGCGCGCCGGGCTCGCATGTGGAAGGCACCGCTTTCGCCGATGCGGCCGCGAGAGCGGTGGGTGTGCGACTGATTGCGCTCGATCGGCCAGGGATGGGCATGTCGACGCTGTCGCCGCGTAAGCAAGTCGCGGATTTCGCTGACACCGTGGCGGCCGTGGCCGACTACTTCCGGGTGGAGCGGTTCGCGGTTCTCGGTGCCTCCGGTGGCGGCCCGTACGCCCTAGCCGCTGCGGCGCGGCTGTCTGAGCGGGTCAGCAAGGCGGTCGTGGTGAGTTCTCCGGCCCCGTTCGATGACCAGACCGCTGGTAAGGGTGCTGGTGGGGTCAAGCGATCGGGCGGATTGATGATCCTCCGGCGGTTTCCGTTCCTGGCCCGTCCGGCGGCCGCCCGGATGAAGCAGGTGGTGCGCAAGCCGCGAGGGTTGGCGGCGATGATTGCGCAGATGTCCCCGGCCGATCGGGATCGCATCACTGGTGATGACTGGTTGCGGGATCAGCTGGCCGCGAATATCCAGGAGGCGTTCAAAACTGGTACGCGGGGTGTGGCGGTCGATTTCCAGGTGTTGTTCGCCAGGCCGTGGGGGTTTGACCCCGCCGATATCATTGTGCCGGTGGAGATTTGGCACGGCAATGGTGACGGCAACGTACCGATCGAAGACGGCTACCGGTTGGCCGCCATGGTGCCGGGCAGCAAGTTCGAGGAAGTCCAAGGCGCGGGGCACCTTCTCTTCGTCGATCACGCAGCCGAGATTCTGACGGCGTTGCTTCCGAGCTGACTTCCCAGGTTCAGGAGGCGGGGCTGTTGTTTTGGGCCATGTCCTGGCACATCGGGCAGTCCGCAACTACAGGGGTGGGGATCGTGCTCAGCGGTGTGATGTCGATGAGGGCTTGCGGGCGGTCGCCGGCCATGAGGAGGGTCCAGTGCCCGACGAGTTCGATCCACTCGCTGGTGGGGGAGAAGCGCACATGCGCGCGGATGGAGGCGGTATCGGCCAGTCCGGAAGCCAGATCGAAACAGGCGTTCGCGACGGCGAGGCGGTCATCGACGCTGAACTCGGGGTTGTGGTGCCGCCAGCTGGCGAGGGGACTGGTCGGGGCGGTCAGCCATTCGTGGACGAAGCCAGTTTTCAAGTCGCACAAGGCCAGAGCGTGGCCGGGTGGGATGGGCATGTGCCGGATCGCGACCAGGGTCAGGTCCGGGCGGGAGGGGTCGACTCCGCCGGTGATGTCGGCGACGACGGCGCGCACGACCCGGGCGGTGCCGGTGCCGGTGGCCCGGGCGGCGAGGAACAGTTGGTGCGGGCTGCCGTCCTCGTAGGTTTTTGTGGCAGTGCCGCACCACTGGTCGGTGGGCGCCGGGGCGCTGAGTTTGGTGACGTTGAACATTTCCAGGAACGTCGCGCGGTCGTCCCAGATATCGAAGTGGCTGAGCATCTGCGGGATGGTGTGCCCGGTCAGCAGGTCCCCGGACGGGTCGCGGAACAGGAACTGCGCGGGCGGGGTGGTGGTGACGACACCGGACGGAGTCCAGCTCAGCGCGCCGATGATCGGCATCCGCGGTAGCGGCTCGTGCAAGGGGCCAGCCCAGGCGGCGACGGCGTGGACGTCGCCGGAAGGCCCGAGGACGGGCACGGCGATCAGGCGCTGCATGTGTTCGTCGCGCCCGGCCGGAAAATACTTGGAAGCGGTCTGGCCGGTGCGGCGTACCTCGCTGACCAGTATTGGGAGCAAGCGGGCGACGGTGCTGTTGCGGGCGATCGAGGCGCGGTTGAGGCGACTGAAGTTGCGGGGGCTGTTGCCGTCGAGGATCAGGGAGGGCACTTCGCTCATGGTGTCGATGACCACCCACTGCCACCGTGCTCCCTGCCGCTCAGGGGATTCGGGCCCGGAAGCGGCGGGCTTGACCGGGGTCGGGGTCGAGGTGGTGGGGTCCAGCGGTCTGTTCGTACGCATGACTGACCTCCATACGTGGGCAGGATCGATCCCCGCCCCGGCGTGTTCGGCTGTGGGCGGTGGATCCTCGGGTGATGGTGGGGGTGAAACACAACATGGGCGGTCTCTCCCTTTCGAAGGTGGGCGTCGGTATCCGATCAGCGACAGCAAACCCGCTGCGCGGGCTTGCGGAGAATCGGATGAAGTTTGCGACGCCACCAGGGGAAACCGCCCAGCGCAAGATCAGTAGAACACTCCGATCCAGTGACGTCAATCACCCATAGCTAAACCGTCTATGACCAGTTCAACGCGATTTCTGCCTGTTTTCCGAGACGAGAAATGAGCTCGCGCTATGACACGAACCGCCCCGCTGCCCCTGGAGAAGTTGCCGCACGCCCCGGGCCGGCTGCCGATCCTGGGTGACCTCGCCTCGGTGGATCGGGTCCGCCCGACCCAGCACGAACTCGCCCTCTCGCGCAGTCTGGGCCCGATCTTCGGCCGCAAGATTCTGTCCTCGCACGTGATCGTGGTCGCGGGCGCGGCGCTGGCGACCGAAGCGTGCGATGAGACCTATTGGGCGCGGTGCCTGGCCGGGCCGGGGGAGGTGCTGAGGGGAATCGTGCCCACGGGGTTGTTCACCGCCAAGTCACGGGATCCGTTGTGGGGCAAAGCGCATCGCATCCTGTCTCCCGGATTCACCCAGGCGTCGATGCGCACCTACCACCAGGCCATGACCACCGTCGCTGATGACCTGGAAGCGGCGTGGGACCACGCCCCGGGTGGGCGGATCGATGTGCACGCGTCTATGACCGCGGCCACCTTGGAAGTGATCGCGCGCGCTGGATTCGGCAAACCCTTCGGGCTGCTCGGTGCGGCTCCCGCGCAGGCCGTCGAGGCGCAATGGTTCGTCGATGCCCTCGCCCGGATCCTGCGGTGGGCCTCCGATCAAACCAACGATCTGCCGGTCGTGGGCGCAATTCGCACACGATTGCAGGCGCCGCGGATGCGCCGCGATATCGGTGCGGCCCGCGCCTATGTGCAGGGCCTGATCACCGAACGGCGGGCGAGCGGGCGCACCGACGCGGAGGATCTGCTCGGGCTGATGCTCACCTCCCTCGATCCGGAGACCGGGGAAGCGTTGCCCGACAACAACATCGCGGACCAAGTGTTGACGTTCCTGGTGGCCGGTCACGAGACCACTGCGGCACTGCTCGAGGCAGCCCTGTACTACCTGGCTGCCGATCCGGTCCTGCAGCAGCGGTTGCGCGCCGGCATCGAAGCGCGCGGTGGGTGGGGATATGACGAGGTCGCGGGCATGCGCGATATCCGCAACCTCCTGCACGAGGTGCTGCGGTTGCATCCGCCGGTGCCGGGGTTGTTCCGGGTAGCCCGGGAGGACCGTGTCCTGGGCGGCTACCGAATTCCCAAGGGGCACGCGGTTTTCCTGCTGTCGCTGGCCGCTCAGCGCGACCCGCTCGTCTGGGGTGAGGATGCCGATCGCTTCGACCCGGACCGGTTCGAGGCAACCCGGCGGCGAAGCTATCCGGATGCGTGGTTCAAGCCGTTCGGGTCCGGGCCTCGTGCCTGTATAGGGATGGCGTTCGCGTTGCACGAGGCGACGTTGCTGCTGGCCAGGATTCTGCACAGCTATTTTTTGGCACTTCCGGTCGGTGCTGCGGCACGCGATGTCGGTGGGGGTCTGCGACTGTACGAGCGGGGCAGTCTGCGTCCCGAACCCTTCGAGCTCATTGCCCGCCGCCGGTAGTCCCTGCGACCTGAAAGGCATGCCTTGACCTGGTATTTCATCGAAGCCCTGGCGAATCCACCGGCCCCGATGACCATCATCAACAAAGACGGCGCGCCCAGAGAGTGGACGTCGCTGCGGTCGTTGCACCGGCACGAAGGACTCGACCTCGACGAGCTCCTCGAGGAAGTACGCGGCAGCGACAGCGGCGCGGTGGTGGACCGGGTGGTGCGCGCGCGAAACGGCAGCGAGCGCATGGTGCGCATCGTGCCGGTGCTGGGCCCGACGGGGGATGTGTACGGGCTGCATCTGTGGATCGGCGGCCTGGAGGAGGAGCCGACCCCGCACCGGCCTGCGGCCGGATTGTGTTTCCACCTAGAGACCCTGGCCGCGCAGCTGACCGCGCAGTCGTGGGAGATGTCGAACCTGCCCGGCGAGGTCGCCGGTGCGGGCACCTTGTCGCCGGCGGAGATGTTCCGCAGGGTGGTGCGCTATGACGCGATCGACGAACTGGTGACGATGGGGGTCACTCCGGATCCGGACGCGGTCCACGACGTTCTGCTCACCGTGCTGCACAACGACGGGCATCTGATGCAGTGGCAGGCGGCCGGGCGGGGACGCAAAGACGAGAAGCACACCGGGATGCGGGGATTGAATCTCGACATCACCGATTTCCAGACCCCGGCGATCAGCCCTCTCGAGGCGCTGGGGATCACCACGGACCGGCCCGTGGACGGTCCCGCCGCCGCGCTGCTGGCCTCGACGGAGTCCGTGGATCGTCCGGTGATCGCCGAATGGATCGGCAAGACCCCGGCGTGGATCGACTGGGAACGCGAGAACGGCGACACCCAGATGTTCCACCCCGAGGACTGGGACACGATCCGCGCGACCTTCCAGGAGATCGGGCCCGATGAGGAACGCACGACAGCGTGCCGGATCCGGGCGTTCACCGAGTCCGGGTGGCAGCCCATCACGATGATCTCGCGCCGCTACCCCGGTGAAGTCGGCGCGAACCTGCACGTGGTCCGCATCAGCAAAGCCTGACCCGACCGGCCCGAACACCCGCCAAAAGTCCTGGCGGCAGGCGGATTTCGACCAGCACCAGCTGTCAGGCTGGGACGCACCGCGCGTCCCGGCCTTTTTTCGTGTGCTGACGTGGGCATGAAAAAAACAAACCAGATGACCTGTTGTGTGGTTGACATTCGAGGGTTTACTCTGAAGCCAGCTCAGCAGATGGCAACACATCAGCAACGCTGAAATTGCTTGAACTGAGTGGTCCAGGGACTGTAGTGGCAGCCCTGAAGGTGTAGCTGGTCTCCGTTTGTTCCGGAACCTCTTCCAGCTCGCATTCCTTCATTTCGATCCCCCCGTACCGGGTGTATTCGGTGCGCGCGTCGGGATCTTCCTGCCACCTACCCCAAAGGGGGTCCCTGTCATGTCTATTCACGCACCCCAGATTCGTAGCAATCCCACAGTCACCCGGCCCGTCCTCGTGCGGGTACGGGGGTTGTGGCGGTCCCGTCCGGCCCGGCCAACCTCGGGGCCAGGTGCCGGCGGGACCGCCACACGACAAGGGCGGGTGCGTGTGGATTCCCCATTTGCGTTGGCGTGCAGGGTCTTTACCCTCGCCGCCACCGATACGCGGGCGCAGCTGCACGCGGCATATTGCCGCGCGCAGCTGCGCCACGCTCAATGTGCTGTACCACCAACACCCCCGGTCCCGGCCCGTATGGACATGTCCACGGTGCCGGTGTTCGGCGGTGTCGTCGGCCCCCGAAATTGGGGACCCTCCAAGCATTTCGCCCAGGTCACCCGCTGCATCGAAGGGACACAACAATGAGCATCTCGCGCAAGCACAAGACCCTGATCGCCCTGGGCACCTGGCCCGCCCTCCTGGCCGTGGCCACCGGCGTCGCCGCCGCGAACCCCGGCCAGCCCGGCATGGTCTCACCCGGGACCGGGCAACCGGGCATGAGCACCGTGCCCTCGCCTCCGGCCGCGGTGGTGCAGACTCCGCCGCCGGCGAGCATGGCCGACTGGGCTCCGGATCCGGAAACCGTTCTGCCCGTGCCGAACCGCCCGCGCCCGCAACAGCAAGTAGCCCCGCAGCAGCAGGTCGCACCCCAGCCCCAGCAGCAGGTCGTGCCGCAGCGCAGCGCCCCGCAGCAGGTCGCCCCGCGCCAGCAGTGGGTGGCCCCGCAAACCACGGACGAGGAAACCGACACCGTCGCCGATACCCCGGCCGATCCGGTGCCGCCGATCCCCGCGGCCGATCCACACACCTTGCGCCTGGGCACCACCCTCGTCGCTTTGCCGGACGGGGTCGATCAGCGCACGCACGACAAAGCGCAGGCCTACACCGACCTGGCCGAATGGAACCTGGCGGCGGTCGGTGACTCACTCGGGTTGCCGCGCAACGATTCCGACCGCATGGCCGCCGCCGCGATCGGAGGCGGAGTGATCGGCGCTCCCGCCGGTGCCCTCCTCGCGGCCCCGGTCGGGGCGGGTGTGGGTTGCGGTGTCGGCGCCGCAGTCGGCGCGGTCGCAGGCGCGTTGATCGGCGGAATCCCGACCGCCGGTGCGCTGGCGTTGCCCGGTGCGGGCATCGGCGCAGCGATCGGGTGCGGTGTCGGCGGTGTGGGCGGCGGTGCCAGTGCCGCGGCCGCCGGAGGCCTGGCCGGTGGATTGGCCGGTGCCGGAACCGGCGCGGTGATCGGCGGCGCAGACCGAGACGTGGCCCTGCCCAACGACATTCCGCCCCTGGTCGATGCCCCCGCATCTGCCCCGGCACCGGATCCGGCTCCCGCGCCGGTCGATGCTCCTGCCCCGGATCCGGCCCCCGTGGCGGATGCGGCCTCGGCCCCGGTCGCGGACCCGATGCCGGTACCGGATGTCGCACCGGTGGTTCAGCAGGTCGCCGAGCAGGTCGACACCACCGTGACGCAGGTGACCGCGGATAACCCGGCCCTCGAGGACACCGCAAATTCCTTGCGTGACGCGGTCGCGGCGCTCCCGCCGGTCTCTCCGGACCAGCTCGGCGCGTTGGCGGCACCGATCAATGACGCGCTCGCTGCCGTGCAGGCCGCAGTCGGTAACTGACCTCGAATCACGTGCTGGAAGGGGTGAAAACCATGACGACAACCCAAAGCTGGCGAAGCTGGTTACCCGACCAGCCCGACACCGACAGCGAACTTTCCGAGCTGGACGAGCAGCCGGGCGAGGTCTTCGTCGATACCGACGATCCGATAAGTGAGATCGCCGCAGACATGCGCCGACGCTCCGACCTCGCTGCCACCCGCAGGAAGATGGTGCGGGCCGGAATCGGCGCCGCGGCAGCCTTGGCGCTGGTGGGCGGGGGAGTAGTGATGCTGACCGGGCACAGCGGCTCCCCGGCTGCCGCGCCTGCACCGAAACCCGCGGCCGCGACCAAGACGGCGGCCCCGTGGTGCGCCGAAACCCACAGTCCTACTCTGGTTGTCGGCAACGGTCAGGGTAAAGCCCCCGGAACCCCGGGTGTCACCGGCCCGGATCTGATCCTGTTCCAGCAGTACCAGTGGTACGTCGCCCGCAACGCTGATGCCGCACGCACTGTTCTGTCCGCTGACGCGGTCGCGGCCGATCCCGACCAGGCACGTGCTGCGGTCGCGGCGGTCCCGGCCCATACCCAGCACTGCGTGTCGATCACGACCCTGGCGCCGGACCGGTTCGACGTGCAGATCGAGGAACGCCGACCGGACGGGACCGCTCCGCGCTGGCAGCAGACGGTGACCACTGGTCAGCAGGACGGGCACACCGTCATTACCGCGATCACCGCTGGGGGGCAGTGATGTTGCGCATCAATTTCCTCGATCCGGTCCTGGGCGAACATGACGCCGGGACGTTCAATACGGCCGCACCCGCCGGTGCTCCGACAGATCTCTTGCCGGCGGGTGCGGGACCGAAAAATCTGATCCGCGTACAGGTTCCGTCCATGCTGGTCCTGGGTTCCGGGGGTGGAGTCGGGGTCACCACCACCGCCCTGGGCCTGGCCAGCGCGGCCGCGACCGGGCAGGACATCCCCGACATGGTCGCGGTCGACGCCACCGCGTGGGGCGGAGATCTCGGGCGGCGCGGCTGCGACGCCCAGGTCAGCGTCTCCACCGTGCAATCGTGGCTGACCACGCCGCAACCGGGATTGCGCTCGGCGGTCGCTGCGTGCTCCGGACGTACTTCCACCGGTGTGCACGTGATGACCCGCACCGCGGACCCGCTGCCCGGTGGGGACACCTTCGTGTCGGTGCATCGTCACCTCGAAGATGCCCGGATCACACCGGTATTCGACGGTGGCGGGCACGTCGGCTCGGCCCTAATCGCTCCTCTGATCGCTGATCCGCGTATCGGCCTGGCGGTCGTGGTGGCCGCTCGTGCGGACTCGCTCAATTCCCTCAACCACACCCTGGGTGTGTTGGTGGATCGGCATGGGGAGTGGCTGATCCAGCGCACGGTGATCGTGGTCTGCCACCAGATTCCCGGCGGGTTCGGTGCCGGCGCGGTCGAACACGTCCGCACCCACCTCTCCAAATGGGTCCGCGACGTGGTCGATGTCCCCTACGACCGTCATCTGGCGGCTGGTGGGGCTCTGATCTGGGAGCGCCTGGACGACGCCACCCGCGATGCATACCGGCTCGTTCTGGGAGGATTGCTATGAGTACCAACATTTTCCGATACCCCGCCGCGGCCGCGGCCGCGCTGCTGTTGACCGGGTTCGCTACTGCGGTCGCGGCCGCCGATCAGGACAGCGGTGGCTGCCCGGCGGTGTACGCCCTGGGTGTGCAGGGCACCGGCGAATCCTCACCCGATGCCGCTCCGACCACCGACACCGGCATGCTCAGCACGGTTTTCACCCCGTTCATGGCAGCTGCCCAAACCGCCGGTGTCAGCGTCGATCGCGCCTACATCCCCTATGACGCGTCCTTCGGCGGAATGGGCCCGTCCACCGCGACCACGAACTACGAGACCAGCGTGAACGATGGGCTGACCGCGCTGACGGACAAGGTCACTCAGATCACTGCCTCGTGCCCGTCGTCCTATGTGGCGTTGACCGGGTATTCGCAAGGCGCGCATGTGGTCTCGATGCTGGCGCAAAAGATCGGCGCCGGTAGCGGGCCGATTCCGGCGGCGAAGATCGCGGGGGTGGCGCTGTTCGGTGACCCGACCCGCAACCGCTCCGCCTCGGTGTTTCCCGGTGCCCCGGATCGCACCACTCCGGAGCCGGTGCCCGGTACCTCCGGCGGCGCAGTCGGTTCGGTCGCCGCGGTGACCGATATGTCGGCCCAAGGCGGTGGCATCGGCCCGCAACGCGATATCGCGGTGAGCTTCGGTGATCTCACCGGCCGGGTCGCGTCCTTCTGCTCCCCAGGAGATCTGAGCTGCGACGCCCCAGACAATGCCGCGTTGTTGCGGACGGTCGCCAATGTCGCCGGGCAGGTCGAGATCGGCAACGACCCCATCAAGTCCCTGCAGAGCATCACCCAAGCGCTCGGCCTGACCGCGATCAAGGCCGCTACCAACGTGGTCAACAACAACATCACCGGCACGTCCCTCGCCAGTTTGAGTTTGAACTCGAACAAGTCGATCTCCGCGTCGCTGGCTGAAGCGTCGGATCCGCGGACCGAAGTCGATCCGACCGACGTCCTCAAAGCCGTTCTCAAGGTCGGCACGATCGCGATCAACGCGATTTCCACGGTGGTCAAGACGGTGCTGACTCCGTCGAGTATCGCCGAGATAGCGACCGCGGGCCTGGCCAATCCTGTGGCGGGCCTGGCCGTTCTGGGCACCAAGCTGCTCTCGGCAGTGCCGGAGCTCATTCCCCCCGCGACCGCGTCCCGGCTGATTCAGTCGACCTTCACCGAAGTGGTCAACGACGTCAAAGACAACACCGACCTGCTGGACGTCGGCACCTGGACCAAGTACTCCGACGTGCTGCTGCGGCACGGCTCCTACCAGCACGATTCGATCTCCGGAGATGGAAAATCGGCCACCGACTGGACCGGCGAATGGTTCGCCGCCGCAGCCAGAGACGTCGCCGGCCTGGGCCCGGCGGCCGCGGCCAAGTCCGCGCCTACGTCCGGCAGTTCCAGCGCGGCCACCACTTCCGGCGGTTCCGGTGCACCGACCACGTCCTCGGTGGTGCCGAGCGTGACGCTCGCTCCGACTCCGGGACCGTCCGATTCCAGTGCTGGTGGGGCCACCACCGGCGAGAGCAATTGAGCATCCGATGCCCAAACACTCATGCCTAGGCGGTGGGACCGATGTTGGTAGTGCACAACGAGATCGGTCACCGAACACGCAACCCGGTGCGGTCATGACCGTCACCCTCGAGCAGACCCCGCCCCCGCTGCCGGTGCCGCGCGGTAAGACCCGCACCCGTAGCTCTGCCCGGCGCGCGGAAGCCGCCCAGCTCAGCAGCGTACGCAAGCACTGCCTCGCGTTCGCCGCGCTGCCGCCGGAACCGGAGAAGCGAATCGGGGTGTGGCACAAGCCCGTCACCCACGACGAACGCCACGCGCCGTTGCTGTGGCTACTGGGTGCACACGGCGGCGCCGGAGTCAGCACCCTGGCCCGCCAGCTCGCCCCCGCGGCCGATTGCGCCCGCATGTGGCCAGCGGTCCTGGGGGACGAGTCCCCGTTCGTGCTGGTCGTCGCCCGCGAAACCATCGAAGGCCTCACCCGGGCACACGACGTGTTGCGTCAATACCACTGTGGCCAGGCTGGTCCCGGCCGGGCGATCCTGCTGGGTTTGGTCACCGTGGCCGCCCAACCCGGGCGGGTTCCGGCGCCGATTCGCCGGTACAAGGGCGTCATCGCCGATCTCGTGCCCGCGGGCGCGATGTTCCGCCTCGGCTGGCACAGCAGCTGGCCGTTGACTTCGATCCGGGACCTGCCGGTATGGCAGCCCGGCGAGGAAGCACCCGCCAAAGGGCGTGACCCCTTGGCCGGAGTGCGCGAGCTCGGAGATTCCCTGCTCGCCACCGTCACCGCCCTGATCGGCGGCCCTGCGTCGAAAGCGAAACCCTCAGGAGCGCACTCATGATCACCCACCTGTCCCTGGAAGCAGTCCTAGCCGTCGAGAACCTCAACCCGCAAGCCCCTCCCGGATCCAACGGATTGCTGCTGCTGGGCAACTACCTCAAGTGGCTGGCCTACCTGGTCGGGCTGCTCGGAATCGTCTACGGCGGCGCGAAATTCGCGGTCGAGAAGTGGAACGGCGGGGTGTGCGAATCCCCGAAGATCGTCGCCGCGTCCCTGATCGGCGGGGCCGTCGTCGCCGCATCCGGGGCCCTGATGACCCAGATCATCAACGCCGCAGGCAGCTGACGTCATGACCGCGCTGCAGGCGGAAGACCACAAGGACTTGCCGGACGGGGTGTCCGTGCCGTTGATGCGGCTTCTGGACTACGGGCTGTGGTTCGCCGAACTGATCTGCCTGTTCTGGCTGATCCTGGCCGGCTGCAAGTACTTCGCGATGCGCCACTCCACGGTCGAAACCTACGCCGAAGCCCATAACGCGGTCATACGGAGCTTGGTTGCCGCGGTGCTTGCCAACGCCAGCATGACCATCGCCATCGAAGTACTGCAAGCGCGGTAAAGCACCGACACGACGAACAAGGGGATTGTGATGCGCAAACTCGTTCTCCTAGCCGCCACTGCGGTGATCACCACCGCCGTAGCAGGCTGCGGTAGCGCCACCCACCACGAGGCGGCACCGACCCCACCACCGGATCCGGGCCGGGCGCCGGCGCAGGTGCAGTGGAAGTCCTGGCAAGGCGTGCAGCTGCCCTACAGCAGCGTGGACGGACCGGCCACGGTCTCCGGTGCCGCGACCGGGTATTCACACAGCCCCCAAGGTGCGGCGATTGCCGCGATCCAGGATTCGCTGCGCACCAGCCTGTCCCCGGATTCGCTCTGGTCGCAGGTCGCAGCGAAATCGTTGGTCACCGGGCCCGGCAAAGACGCGTTCGTCCTCGCACGTGCCCAGTTCTCCATCACCGGGCCCGCCGATCCGAGGATCGCCCCGGCCGTTGTCGGCTACCACTTCACCACCTACACCCCGGGCCGCGCCGAAATCGCGCTCTACACACGGTTTCCCGACAAGTCGCTGGCCGCCTACCACCACGTGATGACCTGGACCGGCGGTGACTGGCGACTGGTCCTTCCGGATCCGGGCGCGAAAACCCCGGTGATGGAATCCATTGCGACGCTCCCGAGCGGCACCGTCCGATTCGAGGCCACCCGATGAGCGAGCAGCAGCCCACCCCACAAGCCCCACAGCGTAGTTCGGCCACGCTGATCCTGGCCGTCGTCGTGATCGCCCTCGTGGTGATCGGCGCGGTCACCGTCGCACTGACGCACCGCGACAACACACACGAGAGCGCGCTGGCTACCTCGACGCCCGCAGCGGCTCCTGCGCCAGGGGAGGAGCAGACCGGGTTCGCGGCGCCCGATGTGGACGCGTTCGGCCGAAGGGTCGACATCCCGAACAACAAGTACGGGCAAACCCTGGCGCAGACCTCCGGGCCGCGGCAGCCGGGAGATCCGTTGTGGCTCACCGCCGCCCCGACCCTGCCCGAACAGGGCGGATGGCAACGCGTGTTCGCGGTGTCGGTGCCGTTCTCGACCTCGGACGGGCCGACCGCGATCAACGACGGCATCCCAACCGGGTACTCCCACACCCCGCAAGGCGCGGCCCTCGCGGCGGTATTTACGACCTGGGAGGCGTATGCGCGTCCCGGCGACTGGACATTGCACGAACGAATGGAAGTGATGACCGACGCCGACCACGCCGAATTCAACCGGCTCAAGGCTGCAGGCAAGGTCCCCGACCTGGCCCCCGCCTCCCAAACCCGGTGGTTGGTCGCTCCCGACGCCTTCCACATCGAATCCTGGTCCAGCGCAGGGGGTCTGTGCGTGCTGCGCCTGGCCACCAAGGCTGATCCGGCCACCTCCGGTGGGGGACAGCGGTGGCTGGCCTCCCAAGTAGTGATGGCGTGGGACGGGTCCAACTGGCGGCTGCGCTTGGCTGCGGACCGGGAGCTTCCCAAGAGCTTCATCAGCTCGCTGGCGGGGTGGACGACATGGTGAGCCTAGGTAGCCGCCGTCGTGGGCGGGCGATTGTGCTCGCAATGCTGGTGGCCATGCTGGCGGTGCTGGGCCCTGCCGCGAGCGCGGCCGCCGATCCTGACCCCAGCGGCGGCGGCACCTACGGATTCAATTCCGCGTGCGAGCAGCTACAGCAGGGCCTGGGCGGCTTCGGGATTCCCGGCGTACCCAGCCTCGGCGACGTAACCGGCACCGGATGCAAGTTACTCAATGCCGGCACCCACCCCGGGGACGCCGTCACGGCCATTGCAGACAAAGCGTGGGACACCTCGTTCGGCAAGGTCGTGAACTCTCTGCTGACCGGTCTGGGTGAGGCGCTGGTCATTTCGCTGACGTGGTGGACGAAGATCCCCACCTCGAATGTCGTCTCGCAGAGCGATTTGTTCGGCGAGATCAGGGCGTACACGTTCCAGCTGCAGATTCTGTGTTTGGCCGGGTCGATGATCATGTGCGCGATCCGCCTGGCCATGGCCCACCGCAGCGGCGCGGCCGCCGAAGCGACCGAGACCTTCCGGGTCCTGGCTCGCTCGGTGTTCGCCTCCGCGATCTTCTCCACCGTGCTGGTGCTCGGCACGCAGGCCGGAGATGCGTTCTCCGACTGGGTGATCAACGCCGCGACCAACAATGACGCGAAGGGCACCCTCGAAGCGATCGTGCAAACCCAGGTCTTTACCGCGCTGAGCCCCGGCCTGGTGTTCGTGATCGTGCTCATCGGCATGATCGGCGCCCTCGCTCAAGCGGTGTTCGCGGTCGTGCGGGAAGCGCTGCTGGTGGTCGTGGTCGGGATCTTGCCCTTGGCGGCCGCGAGCTCCGGAACTCATACCGGCAAAGGGTTTTACGAGAAACTCACCGCCTGGAGTCTCGCGTTCGTGCTCTACAAGCCGATCGCGGCGCTGGTGTACATGGTCGCGTTCAAAATGGCCGGGACCGGGGGCACGAAGGCCGCCGCTGACGGCGTACCCACCTCCGATGATGCGCAGCGGGCACTGGTCGGGGTCGTGTTGCTGTGCAGCGCCGCCCTCGTGCTACCCGCGGTAATGCGCCTGGTCTCGCCCCTGACCTCGATGGGTGGTGGCATCTCCGGTGCCTTGATCGGTGCCGGAGCGGTCACGTCCGCCGCGAATTGGGCGGTCGGCGGCGCCGGCGCGACCGGTGCCGCGCCCTCCTCCTCCGGCAATATCGGCGGCCCCTCCCGAGGTGGCGGGGGATGCGGTGGTGGCGGGGTGCCGCCGACCGGTGCAGGCAAGGGCGGTGGTGGCGGGGGCGGGAGGTCCGGGGGCGGTGGCTCCTCGGGCGCGAAAGGCGCTGCCAGAGCGGCAGGTGCGGCCAAAGCCGGGGGACCGGCGGCCGCTGGGGTTGCCGCGGCGGGCGGTCCGGCCGGTGCGATTGCCGCCGGTGCGGTCAAGGCAGTCGGATCGGCGCATCGGGCCATTGATTCGATGGTCGGTGCGGCGGCCGGACCGGTGGCTCGCCCGTCCGGGGCCGGTAGTGCGGCGGTGCCGCGATGAGCACCGAGCAGGTCGAACGCACCTACGGGCAGTGGACCCGTCCCCGTAAGGAAGGCATGTGGGGCATGGGCTGGGCGGTCAGCGTGGCCGCGTTCGCGGCGGTGGTGATCGCGCTGCTGGTGGTGATGTTGGTCGGGCTGATGCCCGCCGCGGTGGTGCTTCTGATCGAAATCATCGTGCTGGCCCCGATGGCACACAGCCGTGGTGGTCGCACCGGATACGAACGGGGACTACTTATGATCGGCTGGTTCCGCACCTGGCTGCGGCGCGAAAACATTTACCTCTCCGGTGTTTTCAGCCGCCTGGGCGTCTGCAAACTGCCCGGCCTGATGGCCTCCTCGAAACTCTACGAGGGCATCGACTCGGCCGGTTACCGGTTCGGCATGACCCACATGCCCGCCCACAACCTCTACACCGTCCTCATCCGCTGCTGGCCCCAAGGAGCACGCGCGGTCGATCAGGACACCATCGACCAATGGGTGGCCTCCTGGAGCCAAGTTTTGGCCACGCTGGGTGAAAAGCCTGATGTGGAAGCGATTTACGCGGTGGTCGATTCGGTGCCCGAGACCGGGAACCGCCTGGCCACCGAGGTCAACCGGCTCACCCGCGACAACGCACCCGCTCCGGCGCGCACGATGATGGCCCAACTGGCACAAACACTTCCGAGCGAGTCGGTGCGTATGGAAGCGTGGCTGTCGGTCAGCTTCCACGCCACCACCCCCGCCCGCCGCAAAGACCCCGCCGAGCAAGCCGAGGAAGTCGGCCGAAGGTTGCCTCTGATCGTGGCGGCCCTGTCCGACGCCGGGGTGCGAGCACGCCCGATGACGGGGGAGGAGGCCATCGCGCTGCTGCGGCGCGCGTGGGATCCGGCCGCCGAAGCCGACCTCGAGGAAGCGGCCGAAGCCGGGGAATCGCACGGGTTGACCTGGAACGATGCCGGACCGATTCACCACGATGAGCGGCTGGGCAAGTTGGTGCACGACGGGGTCGTCTCGATCACCTGGGAAATGGAACTCCCGCCCGCCGGTGTGGTCCGCGAACGTGTCCTGCAACGGCTGCTGGCCCCCAATGACCAGCTCACCCGCAAACGGGTCGCGATCGTCTACCGTCCACATTCCTCCGGCGATGCCGCGGAAATCGTCGACGGCGACTACAAAGACGCCCTGGTCGCCGAGCAAACCCAGCGCGGTGTCGGCTCCGCGACCGCGACCATGCGCCGCCAGTCCACCGAGCAGGCCCGCCGCGAGCAGGCCGAAGGGCACGGGGTGACCCGGTTCGCGGCGCTGATCACCGTGACCGAACCCGCCGGTGCGGATGATCCTGCGCTGGAAGCGATCACCAAGGATCTGTCCTCGCAAGCACGGCTGAAGATCCGCCGCTGCTACCGGTACCAGGCCGCCGCCTTCGCCGCCTGCCTCGGCGCCGGGGTGCTGCTACCTCAGATGGCCTCCCTACCCAAGGTCGTGAAGGAATGACCCCCCGCCTACGCCGGGGCACCACCGGGAAACCGGCGAAGAAACCCACCCCGGCCAGAACAAAGACCTCCGGCAAGATTTCTCCCCGGGACACCGCACACACCGCGAAAAAGGCGACAGTCCAGTCCGATTCCAGTGCGAAGGGGTCGAAGGGTGGGTTCGGTACCCGGGTGCTGACCGACGCGCAGCGCGCCACCTGCGAAACACGGGCGGCGAACGGGAATCTGCTCTCGGCGGGGTGGGCGCGGGTGCAGTTGCGCACCGACGACAACCGGCGCTTGGCCGCCGGACGGCGTGCCGCCGACCCGAACACCGCCGTAAAGAAGAGCGGAAAGAAAAGGGCCGCAGTGCGCGTCACCCCGACCGGCGTGCCCGGCCCCGGCGGCGGCGTCTCGCGCTCGGTCGCCGCACCACCGGAATACCGGGCCACCACCGCGCAGGTCGCGGGCCTGTGGCCCTGGTGTGTAGGCGCGGGCGCCCCGGTCATCGGCACCCCCTTGGGTCGGCACCTCGACACCGGCGAAGTGGTGTGCTTCGACCCGATCAACTGGTTCCGCCGCGGCGGGTTCATCACCGCCCCGAGCCTGTTCGTGCTGGGCCTCAATGGATTCGGCAAATCCTCCCTCGTGCGCCGCATCGTCCTGGGCGGCATCGCCCAAGGCGTCACACCCCTTGTCCTGGCGGACGTCAAACCCGACTACCGCGAAACCATCGCGATGTGTGGCGGGCAGGTCATCGACCTGGGCTACGGGCACGGCACGATCAACCCCCTCGACGCCGGCGTGATGGGCACCGCGATCGACCGCTTGGAGGCGGGCGGATTCGCCTTGGAAGCGCAGAACTTGCGGTCGGAATTGCGTGCGCGGCAAACCAATCTGATTGGTGGCCTGGTCGAACTCGTTCGCGGAGAACGCTTGCACGACTTCGAAGACACCCTCATCTCCACCGGCCTGAAACTGCTGCTCACCCCCGAATCCGAAGGCGGACAGGGCTTCACTACCGCGGCCCCGCCGCTGCTGGAAGATCTGGCGGCGGTCATCGCGACCGGTAACCCGGATCTGTGGCTGGACGCGGCCGCGCGCACCGACGAGCACTACCAGGACGCGATCATCCCGCTACGGCGCAGCCTGCGCGCCTTGACCGAAGGTCCGTTCGGCTCTGTTTTCAACGGGCACACCACCACCCCGATCGACATGGACTCGGTCGGTGTCTGCATCGACGTCTCCCATATCCCCAAGGGCGACAAGCGACTCAAGGCCGCCGCGATGCTCACCTGCTGGAGTGCCGGCTTCGCCTCCATCGAAGCCCTCAACCTGCTCGCCGAGGTCGGACTGGAACCGCAACGCTACTTCCAGGTCGTCATGGACGAGCTGTGGCAAGTCTTGGGCCTGGGCGATTTCATGATTTCGCGCGTGGACGAGCTCACGCGCCTGCAGCGCTCCCTGGCCACCAGCCTGATCATGATCAGCCACTCCATCCGCGACCTGCAAGCCCTCGGCGCGGCCGCCGATCGCGCCGTCGGATTCCTCGAACGCGCCCGCGCCAAAATCCTCGGCGCACTCCCTGCCGATGAGCTCGCAGCCCTGGACGGCGTCGTGAAACTCACCGCCGCTGAGGCGTCCATGGTGACTAGTTGGTCAGCCCCGCAAGCCCTCACCGGTGAACCCGTGCGCCCGGGTGCGGCCGCGCCGCTCGCGTCGGGTGTCGGCAAGTTCCTGCTCAAGGTCTCCGAGGACCGCCGTCCCGGCATCCCCTTCTTGATGGAGCTCACCGAGGTGGAGATCGAGAGCGGGATCCACGAGACCTCCCAGCGGTTCAGCCACTTCGGCGACGCCGAAGCCGACGAAAGGGTCGCCTCATGAGCGCACCACAGCGCCGGTACGGGCCGGTCGACGAACGCGTGCGCCGCGCCGCCGTCGAACGCGTCCGGCAACTCTCCCCAGCCGGAATGTCCCGGACCGCGGCCGCGAAAGTCGTTGCCGCCGATATCGGCCGCCACTTCAACACGATTCTTTTGTGGGTCTCGGCTGATGACGGGCCGCCCACCGGGCGCAGCGTGCCTCGCCTCGAAGCGACCGTCGCACGGTTGCGGCGGGAGCTGGCCTCCTCCCAGCAGCTCAATCAGGACCTGTCCGACGCCCTGCACGATTCCTTCGAGGACCGGCCCCGGTCATGAAGATCGTCGCCGCCATCGCCGCGCTGTGGATCACCGCAGCGGCGCTGCTGGTGGTGTTCCTGCTCGATGACGATTCCTCGTGCAGCCCAGGCGGACCCGCCCCTGCCGGGCCGGTGCCGGCGGGGTCGAAGGTGTATCCGGTCGCGCAAGGGGTGTTCACGATCACCGACGGATTCGGTGCCCGCGGTGGTGCGCACAAGGGCACCGATTACGCAGCGCCCGAAGGCACCCCGATCTACGCGGCCATGGACGGTGTCGTGGCCGAATCGGGCCCGGCGTCCGGTTTCGGCGACTGGATCGTGATCGACCACAACATCGACGGCGCGACCTGGTCCACCGTCTACGGGCACATGTACGAGCAAGACCTCCTCGTCCACGCGGGCGACCATGTCAGCGCCGGACAGCTGATCTCCCGGGTCGGCACCAACGGCGAATCTTCCGGCCCCCACCTGCATTTCGAGGTCTGGACTGCCGGAGGGCGCTTGCACGGTGGCACACCGATCGACTCGGTGCCCTGGCTGGAAGGCGCAGTCAACCCCGGCGGCCCACCCGCTCCCGGGACTACCACTGCCGCACCCGGCCCCACCGTCGATCCTGCCGGAGTGGCCGTTCCCGGCGCGCCGACACCCACGGCCGCCCCAGCACCGACCACCACCAGCAGCAGTTCGGGGTGCACTACTGCGGGCGGCGGCGGGGTCGACAACCTCGAACCGGGCAAGGTGCCACCGGAATTCGAGCCCTGGTACCGGCGCGCGGGGACGATATGCCCGCAGATCTCCTCCAGCCTGCTGGCGGCGCAAGGCCGCCAGGAAGGCGGATTCAGCCCCGAAGGCGGCGCGAACACCGCTGCCCTGAGTTCCACCGGCGCGCAAGGGCCTTCGCAGTTCGAGCCGGGGACCTGGTTGACCTGGGGTGCCCCGGTCGATGATCAGGGCAACTCGATCGGGCCGGTTGGCACCGGCGATATCCACAAACCCAGCGACGCGATCATGGCCCAAGGCCACTACATGTGCCATATCGCGGCCGCGGTGGACGGATGGATCGCCGAAGGCAAAGTCACCGCCCCCGCTGACCGGCGCGAACTCTATTTGGCCGGCTACAACGCCGGAGAGGGTGCCGTCCTGAGTTCTGGCGGATTCCCCACGGGCTCAAACGATTACGTCGTCCAGACCCGCCCGTATGTCGACAACATCCTGGCGATGGAACCCCAATACGCGCGAGTTCTGAGCTGAGACAAGGAGGCCCGTCGTGAAACGCACACTCGCCCTGATCTTCGGCCTGACAGTCATCGTGCTGCTGGCCGGGGTGACGGTCACCCTCACCCGCCTACACCACAACCCACCCGCGCCCATACCGGGCGGGGACGGCGACTACGCCATCACCGGGCCGACCCCGCACGGTGCCGGGCCCGCGGTCGCGGCGCAGCAAGCACTCACGGGCATGTTCTCCTGGCAGCCCGCCCACGATGAATCCGCCGGCGCCGGGCTCGCGCGCGCGAAACCCTGGCTGAGCGGGCAACTGGCCGCTTCCGCCGATATGCCTGCGGCGACCGGGATCAGACCCCTCGCCGAATGGGCGCAGTGGCGCCAGGACGGGGATGTGGTCACCGCGACCGCGACCACCACCGCGATCAGTGCCCCGGCCGCCGGGCGATGCCTGCTCAAAGTCGCTCTCACACAAACGGTGCTCCATCGCGACGGCACCAGTAGCCGCTGGCGGGTGATGGACATCGATGCCAGCACGACCGACAGCCCGGATGGATGGCGCCTGGACGGCTTCACCGTCACCGATTCGCACTGAAACCCCGTGAAGGAGAACCCGATGGCTGTTCGACCGATCCGTTATCCGCTTCCTGTGCGGCGCGTCTGGCGGCGCTGGCAGGACAGCCGAAGGCGTCGTGGTGGTCACCGATCGCAGCGGTGAACCGTCGCTGCCGACCTACTCCCGGCTCAGTGCGCCACCGGGATTGAGAACGCGCCGCCAACTGCGTGCGCAGGGACGCTCGCCTGGACGGCAGGAAATCGCGGCGCTGCTGAAGTTCAGGAGGCGCGGCCGCGAGATCGTGGCGTACCTGTTCGATATCGCCCGCTCGGTCCCCAAGCGGGCGGCGACTCCCGCGCAGTTGGCGGCGCTGCGAGAAGGCAACCGGGAGCGGCAGATTCAGGCCGCCGCCCGGCGCGGCTACTCGCGCGAATCGCTGAGCACCGAAGGGGACCCCGGCCCGGGATGGGACAGCGCCGCCGCGCACTACGGGCAGGTGCGGGGCCAGCGGATCGGCGTGGGTGTGCCGGTCAGCGGTGCGGCGGCGACGGCGGCGTCTTTGATCGCGGCTGCGACCACCCGCAACCGGTCGCCCGCCCTTTCCTCAGAGTCCGCACCTGCGCGGGCTCTGCCACCGGACCCGACTGTGACGGCCACGCCGGCAGTGGAAGCGGAGGTGTAGCGGCCCCGATTCGAGCACCCACCTCACTCATCTGAACCCGTAGAGAAAGGGCATGTCATGCCAGTACATGAGGAAGAGCAGATCGTCGTCGAGTCCGCCCAGCTGGTGCAAGCCTCCGCGCTCGCACTGATCGCCGCCCGCCAAGCCGTCAAGCATTGGGCGATCGAACGCGAACGCCAAGCCGCGCAGCACAAACCAGCCCGCAAGCAGCAGGAGCAAACCGAGTCTCGGCCTCGGCGCCGGATGGCCGATCGGATCCGTGAGGCTATCCATAACGCCACCCGGGAGCGGGCTCGCACCGTCGAAGCGCAGCAGCATCCGGTCGAAGCCATGGTGGCAGATTGGGCAGCCAAGACAGCCACCCATGAATACACCGTCAAGCTGGAACAAGGCTGGGGAGCTGCGGCGAAGGAATCCGACCAGCGGATGCGCGCTGCCGGTGTGGACCCGGATCGGGTGCGCGCCAAAGCTGCTGAAATCGAACAGGGCGCGCCCGTTGTCGCCCAGCCGACTGTCGATCCTGAGCGGGTCGCACGATTGGCCACCAAGTACACCCTCGACGAGCTCGATGCAGCCCGCGCGGTCATCGAACAGCAGAATCCGGCACCTCAGCAGGCGGCCGCACCGGCGGCGACTGCCGCACCGGCGAAAAAGGCTGCCGCAGCGAAGAAACCCGCAGCGGGCCCCGATCCGGCGGCCCCGAAAAAGGCTGCCGCAGCGAAAAAGGCCACGGCAGCGAAGGCACCTGCGGCGGGCACGGCGGCAGGGAACGGCAAGGCGGCGGGTGGTGCCACGAAACAGGCGGCAGCGAAACTGATGAACGCCGCGCAACCCACCCCGGCGGCCAAGGCCAAGGCGGCAAAACAACCGGCGGCCCAACCCACCACACAGCAGCAGCAGGCCACACAGCAGCAGTCTGCTGCGGCGACCGCTGCCCCGTCTGCGGGCGTCGCGCCGTGACCACCCGCCGCGCCGCCTCGAGTGGGCGGGTCACGGGCGACGTGGCGGTCATCATCGCCTTCGCCGCTTTCGCTGCCCTGCTCGCTGTGGGCTACGGCAGTTGGCGGATGGCATTGGGGCTCACCGGATCCGGTGACCCGACGTGGGAGGCGTTCACCCGGCCCAGCAGTTGGCCGGGCGTGGCCGTGGTGTTCGTCGCCCTCGCCGAAACGGCACTCCTGGCCCTCACCGCCCGCACGGTGCTGGGCCGGGCCCGCCGGCACGAAGTCACCCGCCGCGCCCAGGTCATGACCCCGCCGCGCCGCCTGTCGGAGGTCAGCGGGGCCAGCGCCACCAAGAAAGCACGTCGGTTGCGCCCGGACCTGGAGGTGGTGCGCGCGTCCGATACCGGAATCGAGCTCGGGCGCACCGTGATCGGCGATATACCGATCTACGCCTCCTGGGAAGACGAGCTGATCATCTTCGGCGGCCCGCGCACCTACAAAACCGCTGGTATGGCCATCAGCGCTGCGTGCGCGGCCCCCGGCCCGTTGGTGACGACCAGCAACAAACGCGATATGCACGACCACACCCGCGGGGTCCGCGAACGCGTCGGTACGGCGTGGGTGTCGGATCTACAGGGCCGCACCGGCGAACCACAGCAGGACTGGTGGTGGAACATCCTGGCCGGAATCGACCGGCTCCCCGCCGCCCGGCGTCTGGTCTCTTATTTCGAGGCCGAAACCACGCTCCCGGATGCCCGCTCGGACAACTACTTCCAAGGCGGCGCCCTGGAACTGGCCGCTCTGCACCTGCTTGCGGCAGGCGTTGGCGGCGGGGACATCATGCACGCGTTCAGCTGGCTCGCCGAAGAAGAGTCCCGCGTGCCCGCGGAACTCCTGGAAAGTGCAGGTCACGCTATCGCCGCGGGAAAGTTGCGCACCGTCAAATCGTTGAACGCCCGCCAGCGTGACGGCCTGTTCGACATGGCCAGACGGCTATTGGGGGTGCTCAGTGATGAGCAGTACGCGCGCACGGTGTTGCCGCCGCAGCGCAAGCTCTTCGACGGCGATCTGAGCCCCTTGGGTGCGTGGGCTCCCACACATGAGCTGCCCGAGTTCGACCCGGCCGCGTTCGTGACCTCCCGCGACAGCCTGTACTTGCTGAGTATGGAAGGCCCGGACTCGGCGACCGCCCTGGTCACCGCCCTGGTCGGCACAGTCTTGGATCAGGCCCTCAAAGTCGCGGCCCGCTCACCCGGCGGGCGCCTGCCCACCCCGCTGGTCGGTGTCCTGGATGAGGCCGCGAACGTCTGCAAGTTGACCCAATTGCCTGCGCTCTACAGCCATTTGGGCTCCCAGGGGGTGGTCATGCTCACCTTCCTGCAATCCCCGGCCCAGGCCAGTGAGGTGTGGAGCACCAACCAACTCGACCAGCTCATCTCGGCGTCGAACTGCCACATCTATGCCGGCGGTGTGGAAGACGCCAAATACCTACAGGGTTGGTGCGAGAAGATCGGTGACCACGATGTGGCCCGCTGGGCCGACAGCCTCGGCCGGGGCGGATCCTCGCGCAGTCAGTCCTGGTCACGTGAACCGACCTTGCCTGTGTCTTTGCTCGCCGAACTGCCCAAAGACCTGGCTGTGGTGTCCACCAGCGGCAATGCGCCTGTGCTGGTGCGCAAATCGCTGTGGTGGGACGGCCGCTACGCGGATGCGATCGGCGACTCCCTGCGCCACTACAGCCCGCCCGCGACGACGAAGGAGCTGCTATGACTCTCGATCTCGGCATGGACGACGCATTCACCGGCGGCGACGGCCCACCCCCGCCCAAAGACGAGGAGGGCGAGGATTACAAGTATCCGGACGTCGGGGTCTGGGTCACCGAATGGCTCGCTCCGGCAACAGCATTGAAGCTCTCCGACGGCGGCCGCGGCCGGGTCTGGTGCGCGAAATGGTTCGAACACCCGCCGGTCGTGGTGCGGCTCAACGAGCTGTGGCACGCGTGGGAGAAAGCCGTGCGCTCCGGCGACGATCACGCCCTGCACGGCTGGTACGTCTACGACTACGACGCCACCATGCGCGCACTCACCGACGGCGAATACGGGCCCATGCACGCCTGCAGCCCGACAAAACATCGCGATATACCTTGCCTGCCGGTCGAACCGGTCCCGCCCGGATTTTTCACGACCAATACAACGACGCTGATCACGATCATTTCCGCACCCCACAGACCCGCCCCGACTGCAGAGGAATAGATCCGATGGGGCGCGGAGATGTCGTGGAGTTGGCCGGACAGCGGGTGCGGCTCGAGGAACTGCGGGCGCACCCGCACCGGTACACCCGCCTGTTCACCGAAGCCAAAGCCGTTGACGGACACGGCCATTGCCTGTGCCGCACCGACGAGCCCCGACGCCTGGTGATCCGGTGCCTCAACACCCGCCACTTCCTGGCCCGCTGGCCCGGCGACGGCGCCGAACACCAGGACGCGTGCCCGTTCCACCAGCCCGATCCCACCCTCAGCGGCCGCTCCGCCTACGCCGACAACGCCATCGTCGAAGGCGTCGAGGGCACCACCATCCGCTTCGACACTCCGCTGCTGAGCACCACCGCTACCGCCAGTGACGGCGCGGCGGAGGATCTGCGCGCGAGTGCCGCCGGAAGTGGCCGCCGGGCGGTCGGGCTACTGGGTTTGCTGCATTTCCTGTGGGAGGACACCCAACTCAACTCTTGGCGCCCCGGGATCCGCCGGAACTGGGCCAGCGTGGTCCACGACATCGCACACTGCGCCCAGGACTGCACGATCAGCCGCCGCGCCCTGGTCGAAGTGCTCTACCCAGTCCCGCCCTACCGACCCGATATCGGGCCCGCCAACATCGCCGCGTTCGACGCCTGGCTCGATCGCTTGCGCAGCCCCCGCGACCAGATCCGGCGCGGACTGCTACTCGGGGAACTGGTCGAAGTCGAGGCGACCAAGTACGGAATGTCCTACAAGATCAGGCATCTGGCCAAGCGAGTGTTCCTCAGCGGGCAATTGCACCAGCGCATCCTGCGCTCCTACAGCCATGCTTTCACCCGCGCAGCGACCGAGCACGACGGCCGCCGGGTCGGGCTGTTCCTGATCGAGCGTTCCCCGAAAGGGCATGCGGTGCTGGCTGGCGCGGCGATCATGCTCACCACCGCCGGCACCTACATTCCCGCGGATTCGAGCCATGAACTCGTCATGGCCGCTGCCCTGCAGCAGGCCGGACGCGCATTCCTCAAACCGGTTCGCTACCACCACACCGTGCTGACGCTGCCGGACTTCGTGCTCACCGATACCGCCCAGCCTACGGTGATCGAGGTTTGGGGTTTGGACAGCGAAGAGTACTTGCGGCGCAAGGAAATCAAGATCGGCGAATATCAGCGCATTGGTACCGATCTGATCGGATGGCGGCCGCCGCAGCAGATGCCTGACCTGGCCTTACCGAGGTGAAATTCTTACTGGGCACCCACCAACCGAACTGGGTCACCCTCACCACCGAGCCCCTGTTCATCAGTGATGTCCGGCTGCGAAACCGCAAGACCCTGCCCCGGGCCTGCGGCGACATCGCCATCGACAGTGGCGGTTTCAGCGCACTAAGAAGCACGGTGCCTGGATCTCCGCCACCGCCCGCCAATACGCCGACCGGGTACGCCGCTACACCGAAGAGATCGGAATCGTGTGGGCGGCACCGATGGACTGGATGTGCGAACCGGTCGTGATCGCGGGCGGGCGGGTCGGTCCGATCCGCCGGCACCGGACTCTCGACACCGGAACACCAGCGCCGCACAACCGGCAACACCGGAGTATACGAACTCCTCAAATTCCTGCCGGTCGATCGACGGGGTGTATGGCTGCGCTGGTGAATCCGGTCGTCGGCAATCGGCGACCTTTGGCGTCAGCCGGCCTGGCCGAGATCCGTTGGTATCGGCGAAACCTGATGTCCTCGATCTGCGTGTCTGGCAGGTTGAGCGCGCCAGCGAACGCACTGTATTGCCGATACGCGCATCTGCGGGAATCGACGCGGTGCGCGGGCCGCCCCCATACAGTTGTGGCAATCACAACTCGTTGTCGATTCAGTCAAGCGTTTAGTACGCAAGGGACCAAAGTGCGGCATTCGTCAGCAGTCTCACTCCTCATCCTGGCCTCGGTTAGCTTGGTCGGCTGCAGTTCAACTAGTCAGAGCCACCCGAAGTCGGACGTCGAGCAGATCCAGGATTTGTGGAGCCGTGGACGGCACGCGGTCGCCGATGGCGACATCCCGACCGCGAATTCGCTGCGCTGTGCCGCAGAGGGCCCGATGCCCGACTCGACGGATCTGAGCAAGGACACAGTGTTCAAACAGGATCTGCAGCAAATCAAGATCGATGGCGACTACGCCGTCGGCGGACTTCCGTACTCCTCCAACGGCCTCCCTCAGGATTCGGGGCCATATGCCGGTCAGCGGCTCGACTGGGTGTCCTTCCACAAGGAAGGCGGAAGTTGGAAGGCATGCGATGACACTGGTAACCCACTCCTCGGACACTGACTCGGTCAGCACTGCCGACCTGCGGACGTGGACTGAGCGGCAGCTCAACACTGAATGCGAAACACCCCCAGGCCAGTTCGCTTCGAGCTGAGGACCTTTCGTCGTTTTAGAGGTTGCCGCGCCTTCGGCATGTGCCCGAACGCACTGTATTGCCTGCGGTCTCAATGGGTCTGCGCAACACTGGGTTAGTCCTGATGAAGTGTTGCGATGACCGCCTGAACCTGCACCGCGACCCGCGCGTTGGTCGGCTCTCCGGACTGGTTGGCCGAGCTCATTAGGCTCCGGACGTGGCCTACGAAACCTGGTTCCATGGGAACAACACAAGACTTGTCCCTGCAGACAAGGCGCAACCCATGGATGCCGCGAACTACGCCAATATCTCGTTCATCAGTGACGGGCCACCTATCGCTCACGCAGTCGCGACAGGAAGCAGCTGGCCCGAATGTGGAACCGATGTTCGGATGCTTCCTCACGGGTTTTCCTGGTCGCACCCGATTCCGGAGGGGTGGGAACGCTGCCGGGAATGCGTTGTCCTGCACCCGCTCTGAGCTCATTCCCGCATCGATCAGCCCACCGCGCCGGCCGGAGTGCTCGCTTTCCTCCACGGGCGGCAGCCCACAAATTGGTCAAGATGAGCATGTTCGTTGAGGATTGGCGATCATGCCGACCTCCAAGAAACGTAAGAAGCGCACCACCTCGAAGTCGGCGCAGGCGCACCGCGCGCCCGCTGCGGACGGCGTCGGATTCCACGATGACGATCTGATCCACGTTGCTGCCGGCCGCCCGCCGCACCTTTCGCTCGTGGTGCCGGGCGACGAAGCTGGGGAGGTCAAGCCGCGCTTGTATGAAGAGTGGCCTTGCGCGTCAGTGAACTCGGAGGGAATGACGTCCCGGCGAGGAGTCGGCGGGGTTGGTAACGGGCGCCAGGACGACGGTGGGTTCATCCAGTTCATGACGTAACCGCATGCAGAACGCGTCTAGGCTGCTGTAGCGGGACAGGATTTCTGCCAGAACTCGTACTGCTCCCGCGGAGTGGGGGGCCGGATCTGTGGTCGACATACATTCCTCCTACCGGGTGAATCCTGGTGCGCCGCAACAGGATGGGCCGCGTTCGGATCGGTAACCGCACCAGTGGGTGGCGGAGGAGCGCAATTGCTGGGTGCCACCACCCACTGGTGCGGGGAACTGTCGTACAGCGAAACGACCCGGCGTCAGACCAGGCGCGAGGCCATTGGTGGAAGCGGCCCTTAGGCACCCCGGACACGAGGTCTATCCAGCTGGTCGGCCGATAGTCCGCCCTCGTGCTGGCGGTGCCCGCAGACACCGTACTTATAGCTGGTGCCGCGAGCACGCATATCGGAAGTGCCGCAGGTAGCGGCGCGTGGGCCAGGGCTGACCTGAGCGGGGGGACGAAATGAGTAAGTCCCCCATCCGGTGCGGGTGGGGGACTTACTCATTTTTCAGGAGTTGGAGGCTATTTGGCGGCGTCGGTGAGATCGACCAGGGCGGCGCCGGCCGCGTTGGTCTGCACGGACGAGATGCCCTTCTTGGCTGCTTCCTTGCTGGCATAGGCCTGGCTTTGGGCGATCACTTCGCCGTTAGCGGCCTTGAGTCTCCACCGGATCTTGTCGGCTGCGTCGGCGAACAGTTCGAACTTGCCTGCCATGACTTACCTCGTTCCACCTCGTTGGGAAGCGCGCCTGACAGATCCCACGATAGGTGTGCCGGTGTCCGCTGACGTGCATGAACATGCCGTGAGGATTCTTCGCCGAAGCAGACGTTGCGTGCGGCGGCCGCGGTACGGGGCCCGCTAGTCGGTGTGGCCCAGCGCGAGGTCGGTGAGGCGGGCCGCGCTGTATCGGGCGTGGGCTTCGTCGATCGCTCGCACGCCTGATGCTCCGATCCCTTGCACCGCGCAGAGCTGGTCCGTCGAGAGCATGAGCAGCTGATGTGTGGTGGTGACCCCGTGTAGGTCCAGCGCCTGCCGGTACTGCGTAGGAACCCAGTCCATGTCCTGCGCGGCGGGCGCAGTTCGGGTGGTGTCCGCCGGTTCGTATAGCGCGGCCTGCAGCAGCTGCTGGGTGGAAGGCAGGTCTTCGGATATGACCGGTCCGCCGAGTGAGCAGATAGCGAGCTCGGCCAGCATCCACGCTTCGGGTCCGCGGCCCGCCGGGCGGACCAGAACGGCGGAGCATTCTTCTCTGCACTATGCAAGAGGGCTCACCGAAGTGGTCCTCAATCTTGTTGTCCGGTGGGCAATAGTTCGGTGATGAGTTCTTCGACGTGGGTGCGGATTTCGTCGCGGATGGGACGGACAGCGTCCAGCCCCTGCCCGGCGGGGTCGTCGAGTTTCCAGTCGCGGTAGTCGACACCGGGGAAGTACGGGCACGCGTCGCCGCAGCCCATGGTGATGACGACCGTGGAGGTTTGCACGGTGTCGGGGGTGAGGACCTTGGGTTGCTGGTCGGTGATGTCGATGCCGAGTTCAGCCATCGCTGCCACGGCGGCGGGGTTGATGGTGTCGGCGGGCGCGGTTCCTGCGGAACGGACCTCGATCGCGTCACCGGCAAGTTGGGCGAGGAAGCCTTGGGCCATTTGGGAGCGTCCGGCGTTGTGGACGCAGACGAACAGCACGCTGGGCGTGGAAGCCATGGGTGCGAACACCTTTCAGGAGGTGGGGATGTCGAGTTCGGCGAGCAGGGCGCGGACGCGGGTTTCGATCTGGTCGCGGATCGTGCGCACTTCGTCGAGGGGTTGCCCGTCGGGGTCGGGCAGTTCCCAGTTCTCGTAGCGGCGGCCGGGGTAGATCGGGCAGGCATCGCCACAGCCCATCGTGATGATGACGTCGGCGGCACGCAGGATCTCTTCGGTCCACGGTTTCGGGTATTCGCGGGCGATGTCGATGCCGATCTCGGCCATGGCGGTGATCGAGGCGGGGTTGATCTCGTTGCCGGGTTCGGAGCCACCGGACCAGGCGACGGCATTGTCTCCGGCGAGGTGGGTGAAGTGCCCGAGTGCCATCTGAGAGCGTCCGGCGTTGTGGGTGCACAGGAACAACACGGTCGGCTTACCGATCAAGGCTTTGCCCTCGACCTTGGCCAGTGCTTGCAGCCGTTGGCGGGCGAAGCGCTCGGCCAGCAGTGGCAGGAAGTTGAGAACCGTTGCCCGGGCAGCGAATTGGTCGTAGGAGGAGTTCAGGAACTTCTCGATGGTCTCGATACCGAAGGTATCGGCGAACTCGTCCTGCAATCGGGTAGCGGCGGTCTTGAGGGCCAGTTGCTGATCGATGGTCAGGGCGTGGATAGCGGGCGCGAAAGGGCTGTCGCTCATGGGGAATTCCGTTGCTCGGGAAAAACTTCAGGCGGGTGAGGTGAGTTCGGTGAGGAGTTCGTGGACGCGGGCGCTGATGTCGTCGCGGACCAGGCGCATGCGTTCGATGCCCTCGATGCCGCGTTCGGAGGGTTCGTCGGTGTCCCAGTGGATGACTCGCACGCCCGCGGGCGCGTCGAGTTGGGCTTCGCGGCCCAGGACGACGACCGTATCGACGGTGCTCAGCAGGTCCGGGTCGACAGGTTTGGGTGATTCGCCGGTGAGGTCGACACCGACCTCGGTCAGCGACTGCACCGACAGGGCGTTGAGACTGCCTCCGGGGCTGGTTCCGGCGGAGTGCACCACGACCTGCCCGGCGGCGGCCTGGCGCATCAGTCCGGCCGCCATCTGAGACTTGCCGCCGTTCTTGACGCAGACGAACAACACCGACGGTGTCGTGCTCATCGCTCCAACACTCCTTCCGTGACGGGTGCCGGTGTGGTTGCCCGGAATCGTGGGCGCAGTGCCAGGGACACGTAAACCAGGCCGACGAGGACGGGGACTTCGATGAGCGGGCCGACGACTCCGGCGAGTGCTTGCCCGGAGGTCGCGCCGTAGGTCGCGATCGCAACCGCGATAGCGAGTTCGAAGTTGTTGCCCGCCGCGGTGAACGCCAAAGTCGTGGTGCGCTCGTAGCCCAGCCCCATCACGGCGCCGAGCAGATAACCCCCGCCCCACATGATCGCGAAGTAGGCCAGCAGCGGGAGCGCGATCCGCAGCACGTCCACGGGGTGGGAGGTGATCTGTTTGCCTTGCAGGGCAAAGAGAATCACGATCGTGAACAGCAACCCGTAGAGCGCCCACGGCCCGATGCGGGGCAGGAACTTGCTCTCGTACCAGTCCCGGCCCTTCGCCCGTTCGCCGATACGTCGGGTCAGGAACCCGGCGAGCAAAGGGATTCCGAGGAAGATCAGCACCGATTTGGCGATCTGCCACGGCGAGGTGGTGATGGTGGTTTGGGCCAGGCCGAGCCAGCCGGGCAGCACCGAGAGATAGAACCAGCCCAGGACGGCAAACATGATCACCTGGAATACAGAGTTCAAAGCGACCAGGACGGCGGCGGCTTCGCGGTCTCCGCAGGCCAGGTCGTTCCAGATGATGACCATCGCGATGCAGCGTGCCAAGCCGACGATGATCAGCCCGGTCCGGTACTCGGGCAGGTCCGCCAGGAAGATCCAGGCCAGGGCGAACATCAACGCCGGGCCGAGTACCCAGTTCAGTAGCAGCGATCCCAGTAGCAGCCGCCGATCGCCGGTGACGGTGTCGAGGCGGTCGTAGCGCACCTTCGCCAGCACCGGGTACATCATGATCAGCAGCCCGATCGCGATGGGCAGTGAGATCCCATCGATCTGCACCGCGCTCAACGCGTCCCCGAGCCCCGGGATCATGCGGCCCAACAGCAACCCGGCGAGCATCGCGACGCCGATCCAGACCGGCAGGAACCGATCCAGGGTCGAGAGCTTGCCGACTACCCCGGGCTGTTGCGCGCTCGTGCTCACGCGTGGACCTCCATTGTGTCGGTTTGCAGATGAAGCACCTGCGAAAGGTGTTGCAGTGCTTCGGGAACCACCTTGTAGTACACCCAGGAGGCACGGCGTTCGCTGGTGAGCAACCCGGCCTCGCGCAGCACTTTCAGATGGTGGGAGATGGTGGGCTGGCCGACGTCGAACCCCTCGGACAGATCGCACACGCAGGCTTCGCCGCCGCTGCGGCTGGCCACCACCGACAACAGGCGCAACCGCACCGGATCGGACAGGGCTTTGAACGCTGCCGCCAGATCACCGGCTGCTTCCGCGGTCAAGGGACGGCGCACGACGGAGGTGACCTCACACACCGGTGAGGTCACCTCCGTGAGCGGCAATTCTCGATTCGACACCTGTCGATATTGATGGATATCGAACCCGTAGGCAAACGAACAACCGGTGAACGCTCTCGCCCGGCCGCGTCCGGCCCGGTTATCGGGGCTTGATTGCCTTGACGATCGCCGAATGCATTCCCTCGGCCACCTCGTGCGTGGCGGTGATCTCGATGCCGGTGAAACCGGCCGCGGTCAGACCCGCCTCGTATTCGGCGAAGGTCAATGCCCCGGCGATGCAGCCGACATAGTTCCCGCGTGCGATCCGATCCTGTGGCGTCAGATGATCCTCGGCCACCACGTCGGTGACTCCGAACCGGCCGCCGGGCCGCAGGACCCGGAACGATTGCGCGAACACCGCCGGTTTGTCGATCGACAGGTTGATCACGCAGTTGGAGATCACCACGTCCACCGAACCCGGCGGCAACGGGATGTCCTCGATGGTGCCTTTGAGGAACTCGACATTGGTGGCGCCGGCCTCGCGTGTATTGGCCAGCGCGAGGGCGAGCATCTCATCGGTCATATCGAGGCCGTACGCCTTGCCGGTCGGGCCGACCCGGCGCGCGGACAGCAGTACATCCAGGCCCGCACCCGACCCCAGGTCGAGGACGACGTCACCGATCGACAGATCGGCCACCGCGAGGGGATTGCCGCAGCCCAGGCTCGCGGCGACGGCATCAGCGGGAATCGTTTCCTGCTCGGCCGCCGAGTACTGGCGGGCACCGAACCCGGCGTCATCGAAACGCACCACATTGCCATCGCAGTCCGCCGGACCGCACCGTCCGTCGTCCGAGATCTGCGATGTTTCGACGAATTGCGTTGCCGCCGAGGCATATCGGGCGCGTACTGCTTCCTGCAACTGGTCGCGATCAGTATTCATGACACTCTCCCGAGTCTCCGACGGTGCGGGTCAGCAGCAGCTTTTGCCGGAAGCCACCGCTTCGGCCTTCGCGGTGCTGCCGCAGCACGCTCCTTCGGCAGCGGCTTCCTGGGCGGTGCCGCAGCACGGCCCCTGCTCGGCATTCTGCGCGGCGTCGGCAAGAGCGATTTCCGGTGTCACACCGAAGGTTTCGCTGTCGGCCAGGACGGTGTAGACCTCCCAGCGCTCGGCGTCCGGGGCGGTCACCCACACCTTGTCCTGGGTGGCGAAGCAACACGTGGTCGCGATCTGCTCCTCGGTGAACAAGCCCGCGTCCGAGAGTCGGGCGATCTCCGAGTGCACCTGCTCGGAGGCATCGACCTCGACACCGAGGTGATTGATACTGCCACCCTGGCCCTGGTTCTCCAGCAGGACCAGCTTCAGCGGCGGTTCGGTGATGGCGAAGTTGGCGTATCCGGGCTTGCGCTTGGCCGGTTCGGTCTTGAACAGTGTCGAATAGAACGCCACCGCCTGATCGAGGTCGTCGACATTGAGGGCGAGCTGGATGCGAGACATGAGAACCTCCACTTGTGAGACATATGTCGAAGTACTTGCTGCACCAGTCTCGGTCACAACTTCGACATATGTCAAGAAGGTGGCTAGGATTGGTCCCATGCCCAAGACGTTGCCCGTCATCGATATGTCTGCCCCGGTCTGCTGCTCGCCGGTGGCGGCCGGGCCGATCGACGACGACGCCGCGCTCGAAGTCGCGTTGCGGCTCAAAGCGCTCGCCGATCCGGTGCGGGTCAAGCTGATGTCCCTGCTGCTGACCCACCCGCTTGGCGAGGAGAACACCGGCGCGCTGGCCGCGACGGTCGGGCTGGCCGAGTCCACGCTCAGCCATCATCTCGGGCAGCTGAAGAAAGCCGGCCTGATCGAGTCCGAACGCCGCGGCATGAACATCTACCACCGCGCCCGCCGCGATGCCCTGTCGGCGCTGTGTCTGGTTCTGGACCCCAACTGCTGCAGCTGAATCCAACCGCACACTCTCGACTATCGACTGCTTGGTCTGTCGGGTCAGGTTGGCGACCAAGGCGTTTCGAGGGTCAGTAGTACGGGTCCCGCCTCGGTCAGACGCGTCAATCTCAGCGTTTGCTCGCGCTTCTGCTGCAGGAAGGCCACGGTCAAATCGATTCCCTCAATCTCGCCGTGCCACTGCTCTCGTTCGGCACGGACACGACGAGTGAGGAGGTCGGCTTCGATCTCGTCCAGGCGCGGAAGCATTTTGGGGTTGATGTTGAGCATCGGGCAACGGATACAGGCATGTTCGTGCTGACATCCGGTGCCGTAGGGGCGCGCGCAGCCGCCGAGTTCGACTTTGCGTTTGTCGAAGTGGGCGACAAAGTCGTTCCATTCGTCCGCGGTGGCTTCACGGTATTCCTCCGCGGGGCGTCGTTGGCGCCGGTTTTCGAGATGGGTTTGGTAGTGGCGGACGACCTCTTCATCGAACACGGTGATGTAGCCGCTGGTGGTCTGCAGATTGAGGTGTCCGAGCAAGGCGGCACCGATATGGATGGGCAGCCCGCTGTTGGCCAGTTCGGTGGCGAACAACCGGCGGAAATCGTGCGGAGTGAAGTGCAGGCCGGCGAACGCGGTGTGCGTCGATGCCAGTTCGGTGCAGATCCCTCGCATCCAGTCGTGGATGGTGGCTATGGCCACGACTCGGATGAGGCTGCCGATCCGGCGTTGGAACAAGAACGGCAGCGGATCGCTCCAGATGCGATCGTGGGTGTCGTAGCGGTGCGCCAACGGGACCGTGTGCCCATTGCCGGTGAGGCGGCGAATGACCGACGCGATGACGTGGAACAGTTCGGCGGACATGGGGATGACCCGTTCTCTGTCCGATTTGGACGGGGCGACCACGAGGAGGGCGATGACTTCACCGTTGGGTCGCTGATATTGGCGCAAGCTCAGGTGTGTGAGTTCGACCAGTTCCTCGATCCGGATACCGGATAGGCGCAGGATCTCGATCACGGCCCATCGCCAGAAGCACAGGTCTTCTCGGACAGTGACATTCGTAGTCTCGTCTGTGTCCATGTCCCGCAGACGGACCGGAAGGTGCTCGGGCCGTTGATTGTCGTAGCGGCAGCCGACTCGTTCGTACCGGCGGCCGTTGTGCACGAATTCGGCACCGGGTTCGGCGTTCTCGCCGACGCCGAGCAGGATGCGCGCCTGCTCGTAGGACTGCTCGGCGTATTCGACCAACGCCGGCAACAGCGGTTGACGCGCGCGAGTGCGGCTGTCGGTGCGCTCTTTGACTCGTCGCTGTCGCCGACCCGACCCGCGTAGTTCCCGCGGTGGGATCGGGCAGGGCACAGCCCATCGCCCCCAGGTGCCCGGATCCTCGATCGCCCAGGTGTGAATGTCCACGTACAGGCCGCGGACGGTGACGAGTATCCCGTCGATATTCAAGCGCGGCTTGCCATTTCGGCGCCAGTTGATGCTCTCGCGCCATTGTTCGTAGGTGGATTGATCCAGTCGCAGCGAATCGCCCTGAGCGGGGTTGGCCGCTTCGACCGTGGCCCAGAAACGGTCCGCGAGTATCTGTGCCAGGTTGTCCAGGGTCGAATAGTCCAGATCAGGTTTGCGTCGGGTGAGATAGTCAATCAGGACCCGTCTGATTTCAGGGCTACGCAACTGATACCGGTCGACGAGTTCTTCGACCGAGCGCTGTCCTGCATAGACGAACGCGTGCAAGGTCGGTGGCGTCGAGGGTGGGAAATGCCCCATCTCGTACAGGACCTGCCACGCGAGCAGTCCGGAGAATCGTGTGCGGCTGCCGACCGCGTGGTACTTCACGGCGTGGACTCGACACTGGTATGCGTAATGCAGCAGTGCTGAGGGGGTCAGATCGGTCAACGCGATGCCTTGTGTGGTGAGGGCGCAACACACATCGAACTGCGCCATCCTTCTGTGGCCCAGCGCAATAGCCGTGCGGGCATTTACCTCAGCGAAGTAGTTGTCCAGTAATGGATCTCGCTGAGCGGCGCGGAAGAAGTCACCGTACTCCCGCAGCGGGTTGGCCCGGAACCCGAGGAGGGAGGGCTCGATCACGCGCATACAGAACAGGGTGCGAATTGCCACCACGACACAGGATCGGCGGTGCTTGCTGTCCGGGAACAACGTCGCCGCGAGTCCTCCGCGGGCCCCGCCATTATCAAGCCCTGCTGCGACCCATCTGCGTTGCCAGGTGTCGCCATCGAACCCTGCCAGGTGAGTCAGAACGTCACCCAACCCTGTCTTGAGCAGACTGCGCGCCGTGTTCCGATGACTCGGCAAGGTGGTGAGCGCGGCCGCGATGATCGTCTCGGCGGACTCGATGTCGAAGACGCCGAACGGGCGGGGTGGGCTCTGCGGCCGCGGCGCGGGCGCGGCTTTGATGTCCGCTATGTATTTGGTGTTGATACCGTTCGGATCCTCACGAAACCGCACTTCGCGAGTTCGTCTGGCCCTGCCGGTGAAGGTGCCCGCAGGCTCGCTGTCAGGCACCGAACACCGTCCGCACGTCCTGCGGGTCGTATCCGGCCGGGAAAGTGGTCACCGGACGGGGCCGGCGGTAGTGCTGCTGGAGCCGGTCGAAGATGTCCTCGACGCGTACAGCGGTGTAGACGCTCAGCGTTGAGAGGTTCGCGTGGCGCAGAATGCGCTGAACCTCCGGCAACGTCATGTGGGGGTCGCTGACCAGCCTGATCGCTGCCGTGTGCCGAAGGTCGTGCAAGGTCCAGTTCGTTTCCAGTTTGGTGTTGGCCCGCTGCAGGACACGACGCATCGCCCAATACGACAATGCGCGGGGCTCGCCGCGCAGCGTGCGGAACACCGGCTGCCCAGGCTCCGGCAGTCCTTCCTGCTCCAGATATTGCGCCAGGTGAAGGAAGGCTCGAGGGTCGGCAGGAATGTCCTGGCGGATCCGGGTTCCTTTGCTCACCACCCATATTCGTAGCCCACCCCAGTCGAGGTCGGTGAGCTCGATCCCGAGGAGTTCGCTGGCTCGTGCTCCACTGGAGACGTAGAACAGCAGCAACGCACGGTCACGATCGGTGTGCATCGCGTCGAACAGTTCGTCCCACAACCGGTCCGGAATCGAACGCGGTTGGGTTTTGGACACTTTCTGTCGCAAACGGGCTCGCCGCACAGACGGTTTCGGGTCCAACGGGCTGTGGTGCCTCATCGCACCTCGCCGCTGCGCGGAATCAGGAACCGGGTTGAGCAGCGGGCCCCGCCCGAAACCCGCGTGGTAGTTATACAGGCCCCAGATCACCGACAAGCAATGATTGATCGTGCGCGGCGCGTACCCCGCCCCCAACGTCGGTTTCCCGGTCCGGATATTCACCGCCCCCGCAGACGGAAATCCTCGAACCTGGCTGCGGCGCTGCGGATTCGAAGATGTGCGCAGCCACCCGACCAGCACCAGGGTCTCCGCCTCGGTGGCGTGATCCCATTCGATCTCCAGCAGCCACAACAGCCGGAACCAGCGAAGCAGGTCATAGCCATAGCTTTTGCACGTCAACGGACTGACATCGCTCAACGCGAGATCGCGCAGGTACTGAAGCGCGGGCTCCACTGGCACCTGATGCTCATCGATCACTAAAAACGGAGGAACGCGCCCCGGTCCGGCGACGACAGCACCCATCCGAGGCAACGCCACGGCGCCGTTGAGCAGAGTAATTCGGAGATCATCGGCCATACCAACTCCTTCGTAGCAATCAAGGACTTGGTGCAGTCAACAGAGCGATATCCGGGTAGTCCCGCAGCTGGAAGGTGCGTTCCCTGGTCTCGATGTCCGAGGATTTGCTGGTGGAGCTCACGTGGGCGATTTTGCCACCGCTACCAAACAGAAGTCGGTCTTTTCGGTCATTTGCTACCGCACGGATTGGACTCACATGCCAGTCTCGAGGGGCGATTTCTAACCCAGGTCGTAGACCGTGACCGGTACTCCTCGCGCGCACAAGCGATTCCGTAGCAGCGGTTCTATCCGGTCCCAGGTCCCGCCGGCCAGGCCGCATCCGATGCGCGGTAGATGGACCGACGCGTTCAGGAACAAGGCCGATTCGGCGAGAGTGCCCAAGCACCGATCGACCGCGTCGTAGCGGATCGGTGGCCCGTCCGGTCCGGCCTTGATGTCGTGCTGGCCGATCATGTTGGCGACGTGCAAGTTCGGGGAGATCTGGACGAGTTGGACCGCGCCGAGCGCGAAGTCGCCGGTGCCACGCTGCCGGTACCAATCGCGGTATGCGCGGGCGGGTTCGGGCCACCGCGCCGAGAGCGCCAGCACGAACCCTTTGCCCCACCGGCCGATGTCGTTGCAGATATGGCCGATGATCGCGGGACCGGTGGCGCGCGGTGTGGTCGCATCTCCGATCGTGTAGCGCACCTCAGTGATATCCATGTGTCATCCTCTCTGCCGGACTTGCTCAGATCGCGTGACGTGCTGTGCCGACTACCGGACGGTCTGTGCCGCCTCGGTCCAGAACTGTGCGGTGGGGTTGTGCACAGTATTACTGTCCCGCTTGGGGATTCGGGGATAGGGGAGGGAATCGCCTCTGCCTTCGGATGCTCAGGACGGTCGCGCGAACCGTCTACGGCCACATCGCCCGGTGGCCTTCATGGTCTCGCCTCTCAGCCGGGACGAGACCGAACACGCAATACCGCCCGAAGTGCCGGCGGGAGGACCTCAGACTCCCTTCCCGTCGGCACCGGCGAAGCCCTGGCGGGGGATGGGACGTGTGATTGACTGGGCACCATGCGAATTGGCGAAGTGAAAGCCGCCCTGATGGCCGGATTTGCCCGGCAACTCGCGCTCCCCAGTGGCGCCACCGGCCTAGCTGTGACCCAGCTGTTGAACGTGGCGAACCGCAAGCTGATGGACGGCGCGGCCGCGGCCCTCGACGCCCGGCCGGGCGATATGGTCGCCGATATCGGTTTCGGTGGTGGCCACGGGTTGCGGGCACTGCTCGAGCAGGTCGGCCCGACCGGCACCGTGTACGGCATCGATCTGTCGCCGACAGTGATCGCGCAGGCACGGAAGGTCTTCCGCAGGCCCATCCGCGAGGGCCGGCTGAAACTGCACCACGGCCCGATGGACGAACTGCCACTGCCGGATGCCTGCCTCGCAGGAGTAGCCACCGTGAACACCGTCTACTACATCGAGGACGAACCACTGGCCGCGTCGCTCAAAGAGGTGGCGAGGGTTCTCGAGTCCGGTGGCCGGCTGGTCCTCGGTGCGGCCGACCCGGCTTACCAGGCCGGTCTGCCGTTTCGTGACGGCATGATCAGCCGTGCACCGCAGGAGATTTCACAGTTCCTCGAGGAAGCCGGATTCACCGTCACCGACCATCGCCGCATCGGCGAGGACGACCGCGCATTCCACGTCTACATAGGCACCCGGTGATCGGTTCGGGTGGCCCGTGCACGCCCCGTCTCAGGGCCAGGGCCACCACGCGAATCGGCACATGCGCCGACGAACCCAGGTAAGAGGATGGATGCGCGACAGCGCCCGCCGACCGGCGGGTGCCACACGCACCAGGATCGAAACCACCACGACCCAGCCGACAACCACCCCGAAAATGATCATCTGAGCGTTGAACTGCAACCAGCGGTAGATCAACATGTCCCAGCCTGTGAGGAGATGCTGTTTGACGCACACAGGGATTGTCGGGCCGCCAGCGTACCCTGCCACCAGGGCGGGATCGTATACGCCAGGGCACGGCGGTAGTGGCGGGTTCGGGTCCTGGAAGTACCTGTAGGTGGTCGGCGGGATGTGGCTGAACAGTCGAAAGCAGAAGTACGTAACTGCCTGGCTGAGCGCTGCGAGCGCGCCAAAGATCAGCCACGCCCGCAGTAGCCCACCGGCTCGTGCGGCCGTGATACCAGTTCGGGTCAACAACCAAACGGCAGCGACGACTAGAACCAGCGAAGTGGCCTGCAGCCACCCGGACGCGTATGAGACTTCGAGTACGTAGTTCCATAGCTCTGGGGCCCAATCCAAGTGCTGGTCGTTGTCCTCGAAGACGAAACTATCGGCTGTTCCCAAACCGGTAGGCGCGGGATACTCCGCGTACAGGGGCCAAGCCCATGTGGTCAGGAATGTCACCGCGGGCAATACGAGTGCAGTGAGTGCTGCGCGTTGGGTGTACGGGGACATTCGGCTGAGGTATCGGGTGCGCTGGTAGGCCCAAAACCCTTGCAGGCGGGCGTCGTTCAGTAGTCCGATGCGAGCGATTTCCCGGTGAACAGCAGCGGTGAGGACTGTGCGGTCGCTGCCTTGAACATCGGTGTCTTTGAGCAGCTCGAGTAGGGATTTGAGGTTCTCATGAGGTGTCTTGCGGGCATTGCGGATGGTGATCGCTCCGCCGATGAGCGCCACTGCGAGCGCCGTGGCGCTCGCCATCACCGCCTCGGGAAGGTCCGCCACCATCACGACATTAGCGGCGTAGAGCGGGGGAGGGCGGGAAAGAGACAGCACCGCAACAGATTCGGGCTGCCAGGCGCGCCCGCGGGCTCAGCGGCAGATCGCCTGTACCCGGTACCTGTTACAGGCCAACGGATTACCGTGTGCCTCAGTGCTCAGGTGCCTTCGAGGTATCGCCAGTGTTGAGGCCAAGCTCCGGGCCTGTCGCATGTCCAGTCCAAAACAGCTCGTGTAAAACCGCTGTCGAGAGGCGAATGTATCGATACTTGCCTTTGCTCGGCCTGTCCTTCGTTTTGGCCCAGATCGGGGCCGCATGCTTGTTCACAACCTGACGTGGCACTAGGAAGACTCGGGCAGACACCATGCCCCGAGCTTCCAACCCGAACCCGGCGGCGGCGTGCAGGTGCAGGAACGTTGTATCGGTTTCCAATACCACTAACCCGAGGTGGGTAGCGCTCTCTGCCATCGAGCGCCCGCCAGCATCCCACTCCACTGCGTCCTCAAGTCCATCTCCCAGATCGACCGACAAAATCGACGAAGCCTTCGCGTCGGCACGGACACCCGCAAGCTTCGACTCGACGTCATAGCCTGGATGCCGCGGTGGATAGAGTTCCGTGTCGGAGTACCGGGTGAACAGGGATTCAGCGAGCAGTGCTTCTGCGAAAGCGCCTCTGATATGCGCCGTTAGGTCCCAGTGCAGACTCGTACGATCCCACCTACCAGTGACGATTGTGGCCGACGTTAGCTCCGCCGCCACGGCCGCCCATTTGCTCCGCACGCTCGCGGATCGTCCACGCCGGACCGAAGTCCGGTGCAAGCGCCTCGGCGGAGACGGATCGGTTGTGGCACCGGACTTCGAGCCTTACACATAGCACCGACAATTTCAGGGGTCTTGGCACGTGGTTGCCATCATGCAGACGCGGCGCCCGGCGATCACCGAAACAACTGAGCCCCAACCGGATTCCGGACGGGGCTCAGCTAGCTCGGGCCTCTCACCAGCTCAGTTGCTACTACTGCTCTTCGACGGTGACGCTATCCCGGTTCGGAACTCGACGGCGATGGCATCGAATATCTGCACGTAAAACGGCCTGACCGCCCAGCAGATCGCGTTCCGAACCCAAATAGCCTCACGGTCTGGGTGCACTCCAATCACCTGACAACACAGCCGCTTTCGACTCACCGCACGCCCTGTTCTGGCACCCTCTATGTCAAGACGTCGCTGCGGGTGTGGGGTTAGCCTGTGTGGTGGGTCCGGGATGTGGCTTGTCCGAAGGATCGGTGTGCGGGTTGGAACCGGTCGCGCTGGAGTCAAGAGTCGTTCCCGATTGCCCTCCCGGGCCTGCCAAATCACGCCGTCGCTGATCGGTGAGCATCTGGGCGTAGACCACGTTCGAGAGTCGGCGTTTGAGCGCTCGGATCGCTTCCATCGAGGTTTTCCCGCCCGCTCTGCGGCCGTCGTAGTAGAGCCTGCCCGGGTGCGGTTGCGGAGCTGGACTATGGCCATGATGTGCAGTACCCGGTTGATCTTGCGGTTGCCGGCCCGGGAAAGCCGGTGCCGTTGTTGATCACCCGATGACGCGTCCAGGGGTGCGGTCCCGTTCCGGGACGCGAACCGGTCCCGGTCCCGGAACCGGCGGATATCACCGGTATCGGCCAAAAGTCTTGCCGCGGAGGATGGTCCGATCCCGTGCAGGTCCATCAGCGTGGACCCTCGCTCGGTGACCAGCTGCCGCAGTTCTTTGTCCGCGGCTTTGGTTTTGCGGTCGATGGTTTCCAGGTCCTCGATCAATTCCACGACCAGACGCAGCCGGACCCGTGCGGCCGCGTCTGCTGGTGTGATCGGGGCGATCAGTTCGCGGGCCTGGCGGGTGGACAGGAATGTCTTGGCGCCACCGGGAATCAACTCCAGCAGTAACCGGTGCAGCCGGCACACGGTTTCGGTGCGGGAACGGCCGAGTTCGTCGCGGGTCGGCGAGCATGCCGAGCGCGATAAGTTCCGTATCGGCTTCGACCTGGCGCAGATTCGGTGCACACAATGCGGCCAGGGCGACTGAGTAGGCATCGACCGGGTCGGTTATGCGGCCGTTGCCGGTCGCGAAGACCCGTACCTGTGCGGAGAGTTTCGCGGGCACGTCGATGACGGTTTCCCCGTCGTGGATCAGGCGGTGGGCGAGGTGGCGGCCGATGCCGTTGCAACCTTCGACCGCCCAGACCCGGTCGGGGAATTGTCTTCCCGCGGTGAGCATTTGCGTATAGCCGGTGTTGTCGGTGCTGTATCGGCCGGTGGCCAGAATCTTCGCGGTCGGGTCGAGGGCTTCGATCGTGGCCGAGCGTTTGTGTGGGTCCGTTCCGATGGTGACGGTCATTGCCGTGCCGCCCGTGTCGCCGAAACATCGTGGTGTCCGTGCGGGAGGGCACCGCTAGTTCGAGCAATGGGGCAGGCCCCTACTTAGCCGGCAACGGTTACCTCGGTACTGCACCCCGGAGCAGGAAGCGCACCCACTGGCGGTGATTCTCGAACGACTCGACGCCTCCTCGCTCAGCGCGAGGCTGCGGGGTAAACGGCGGAAGACCGGTCGGCCCACGGCGAATCTGAACGCTTCCGGCCCTACTCGTACGACGAGCTGGTGGCCCGCGCCGCAGACGTGCCAGATCGGGGCGGAGCTACCGAGTAATCGGCATCACGCCGTCACCCGGTGCTTCCCCAACTTCTCCATGATCACCTGGTTCGCCTCCCACCCGTCTGGGAACTTCGCCGCCACCCCCAGATGTACCGGCTCGGTCGACGGATGGGTGTCCAGCAGGTCCGGGATCCCTTTTCGTGCAACCACGATGCATGCCTGTCGGTGTCTGGATGTGAGGACGCACAGTCGGCCGGCTTCGAGGTGGAAGGAGGTGGCGTCGCGGCGGCCGGACAGGGGGTGGACGACGATCATTACCTCGTATTCGCGGCCCTGAAGCCGGTTCGCAGTATCGACCGCGATGTTGCGGGCGTGCGGGTGACCGGTGCTGGACAACGCGATTCGGGCCAGGTCGGCTTGGTCGCGGTGCGCGACGCCGATGGCGATGTCGGTGGCGGTGAGGACTCGGCCGTCGCGGTGGCGTTCGCAGGTGGCGACGGCGCCGCGGTCGAGGATGCGTGCGGCGAGATCGGCTGCGGCCTGGATGGTTTCGCCGTCGGTGCGGGGCACGTGGCGGCGAGGCAGTTCATGTAGTGCCCACCCGGTCGTAAATGCGGTGGCGAGGGTTTCGTCGAGGTCGGTGCGGCCGAACCCGGCGGTCCGGAACTCCATGGCGCGGGTGCCGGGTCCGGTGCCGGACGAGAAGAGGGCTTCGGGGTAGAACGCGTCGGCGACGGTCGGGGCAGCGGTATCGGGAAGCCGCCACGACACCGGCAGCTGACGCACTGGGGTGGTGGGGTTGTGGTCGAGCATGACGGTGACTCCGTTCACTGAGGGGTCGTGTGGCAGGCCGATCCAGCGTTCGGTGCCGACCATGGTGAACGGGTCCAACTGTCCCGGGTCTCCGACGAACAAGCCACGGTCGAAGCGCGCCACGATCCGCAGCAGCATGTCCGATCGCATTTGGTAGGACTCGTCCAGGATCGCCCACCCGTATCGTCTGTCGGGTACGGTCGCCCATTTCGCCGATGTGCCGACGATGATCTGGCATCCGGTCAGATCGGTGATCTTCTGTCCGACTGTGGCCGCGGCCCGCACGGCCGGGGTCGGGACGTAGGTGCTGCCCGAGAGGCGTCCGATGCTCAGCTTCGGATGTTCGGCGGACAGGCGCGCGATCATGTCGTCGACTTGATTGTTGGTCTGCGCCACGATGATCGGTTGCTCGTCGTGGTCGACGAGGTGTCGGGCCGCACGCACTACGAGTGTGCTTTTGCCGGCGCCGGGTGGTGAGTCGACCACGATCGCGCGGTGGCCGGCGTCCATGTCGGCGAGGATCGTGGTCGTGGCCGCTTCGGCGGCCTCGGCGGCGTTCGTGTGGTCAATCATCATCGCCCCATTCCTCTGCGTGCGCGTCATCGGGAATCACACCGTCGTCGGTATCAGGGGCTTCGGCATGAGTGTGGGTCCAGGGTGTGTCGGCCCAGTCCGGGAACACCGCTCGCGGTCGCCAGCCCGGGTTGGGCAGGTAGGCGATGCGGCGGCCGATATCCGGCACTGCCGACCGGTTCGGCTTGGCAGGGGTGCCCATGCCGCCGTTGACCTCGATGGTCACTATGCTCGCGGAACCTTCCCAGACGGTCGACATGATGGTGGCTTTGTGGCCGTCGGGCATGTGTGGGCTGATCAGTTCGGTGCCGTCGGCGAGCCGGGTGGGGTCGGGGGTGCGGAGGGTGATCAGGGGCCGCAGCGTGGCCCGGTTCTTGTCGCTGAGCACGGTCCGGTCGGGTTCGGTGTCGATGACCTCGCCGGCGAACGCTTCACCGACACTGCGGCGGTCGGCTAGTACGAATTTGTCGTCCATCGCGGTGGCTGCTTCGAAATCGGCCAGCGCGCGCTCGAGCCGGTCGAGTCGCCGGGCTGCGGCGACAGCGCCGTCGCGGGCGTGTTGCGGCCGGGTGTCGGGGCTGTCCTGGAGGTCGGAGAAGTAGGTGAACTGCTCGCGGTCGTTCGTGAATCGCCGTTCGACGTGGGGTGCTTCGGGGATTCCCCGCAGCAACGCGATGGCCTGCCACATCATCCGCCAGGTCGGGTTGATCTGTCCGCTGAGCAGCTCGCGGAGCTCGGTCCGCGCAGCAGCAAGCGCGGTGTGGTCGCCGTGTGCGCGGGCGGCGCCGAGGTCGCGCAGCGCTGGACCCAGATCCTTGGTGTCGAAGTTCGGGTCGGTGACCGGCCCGGCGGGTGGCCACAGGATCGGGTCCTCCGCGTCCAGGATCGCTTGTTCGACACTGGTTCCGGTGGGGGGTTCGATCCAGGCCATCAGTGACGCCAGATTCCGGTCTTCGAGGCCGCTCTGCCCGGTGGCCCAGTGTTCGGCGAGTAGGTCGGTGACCGCCATCAGCATCGAGGTGCCAGCCTGTTCGGCGGAGTCGGCGAGAAAGGTCAGCCAACGACCGAATTCCGGGACGCCGACGGGAACTGGGTAATCACCGCCGGTTTCACGGAACCGGCAGGCGCGTCCCAAGGTGGCCAGGAACCCGATACCGCCGGAGTTTGGGACCAGGATCTGCGGGGCGTCGGTGTACAAGGACTGGGCTTCGCCCCTCGTCTTGGGCGTGTTGCGGCGGTCGATGCGACAGGAATTGATGTGTCCCATGACTTCGCGGCCCAGGTCGGCGGTGAATTCAAACCGCTGCACCCGGTCACGTGGCTGCTCGACGATCAAGAGCGTTGGCGCGTGTCGGGCCTGGCCGACGATCGCCGCCAGCGGCGCCCCGGCTTCACCGGCCATCGACAGTGGCACGACCACCAGCGGCCGAGGCGACAGTCTCCGATGCCGGTACTCGGTGATCGGGACCGCCCGCATGGTCTCCATTGCCTCGAGGCGCAGTAGCGCGGTCACTCGGCTCATCGCGCACCTGCTGCGGGAGTTTCGGCGAGTTCGCCGCGCAGGCGGGCGGCGTGCCGTAGGGCCGCGGCCATCTCGGCCTGATCCGCGGTCGGGGTCAGTTCACCGCGTGCCAGACCCAACGCCATGGTGAGGGTGTCGATGCCGCCGAGCTGTTCGCGCACGGCCGGACCGAGGACGTCCACCGATCCGGACGCCCTGGCCTTGGACCGGCAGAAGAACGCCATTTCACAGTGATTCAGGCAGCTCGGCCGGTAGTCCGACTCCACAGACGACAGCGCCTTTTGCAGGTCTTCTTTCGCACGTTCGCCGCTTGCGCCGTCGGACAGGTCAAAGGTGAGGCCGGCGGGCAGCTTGTCGATGAGATCGCTGATCTTCTCGAGCCGTTGCAACTGGCGGGTGAGGTTGCGGACCTGTTTGCGGGCGTCGATCTTCTCGCCGGTGGGCCGGTTGCTGAAGTTCTTGGGTGCCACCAGAACTACCTCGTCCGACACCGCTATCGGCCCGATGCCGTGTTCGGCGAGCATGGCTCGCAAGGCGATGATGTAGGCGGCGGCTTGGGTCGTGGCCGCGCGGACCAGGTCCGGGTTGGCTTGCCGGTCGATGATCGGGAAGCTCTTGATCTCCACGACGTGGAACTTGCCGCGGACCCGGAACGCCACCAGGTCCGGTTCCAGGAACGCCCTATGCCCGCCGACGGTCAACATCAGCATCGGGTGATCGAACAGAGTGCCCTGTTCTTCGCCACGGGCGACCGCCACCAGCCGATGACAGGTTCGGGTATACCGGACCGAGGGTGTCGGGTCGCCGGAGACCTCGTTGAGGTCGGCGTGCGCGACCTCGGACGGATCCAGTTTCAGAGTTTCCCGCAGTACGCGCAGCAGTTCGGTGCCGCCGTTTTCCTTGACCATCGCTTCGAACGAGTCGCCGCGGGTGATGGCGAAAACGGACTGCCCGTAATGGGTTTCGTAGCCGGCGGCTTTCGCGATCGCCTGTTTGTCGGAGCCGGAGGCGTCCAAGACCGCGCGTAGGGAGCACCGCGGGTTGTTCTCCAATGCTGCCAGGGATCTGGCGTTGTAGGGCAGGCGGGCCGTGGAGCCACGCAGCGCGTCCAGCCGAGTGTCGGGGGCGGTCACAGGGAGTCGATTTCCTCGGTGATGGTAAGGAAGAGCAAGGTCAGTGGGATGGAACTGGTGCGGACCAGTCAGCTGCCAGCCCGCACCTGGTTGATCTGTCGCATCGAGACCCCGAAGAGTTGCTGCTCTTCGGTGAGTTGTTTGCGGACGCGCCGCGCGGCTTCGGTGCGAGTGGTCTGGTCAGCGGATTCGTGGATCGCCAGTTCTGCTGCGGCGGCGTCGATCACCCGTTGCGGATCCACACCGACTCCCCCGGCGGTCGACGTCGACGCGGTCGCGTCAGTGATGGTCGCCGCGAATCGCCACAGTAGGCGAAGCGCTGCCGGTGTGGGGCCGACTCCGGTGGTGCAGGCCAGCTGGACCGCCTCGGCGATATTGATCGTGCTGGTAAGGAAGTCCACTCGTGGCGACAACGGCCCGAGGATCCGCTGTTCCAGCGACCAGGTGCTGATGGTGATCAGTGCGCGGGCGGGACCGAGCAGGTCGTAGTTCAGTGCCGGGCACAGATAGTAGGGGCGCGCGCCGGGCGCAGTCCGGTAGGACCGTTCCTCGTCGCGGCGCAAGCTCGACAATTTCGCCGCAGACAATTCGCCAGGAAAGAACGCCTCGTGCACGTTGACGATCAGTTTCGGGGCTGCAGGGACCTGCAACAACATCAACGCACGGTGCGCGTGCTCGCGCGCGGGCAACATCGTCGCCTGCGAGACCAGCGACTTTGTTGCTGCGCCTGCGGCCGGATCCTCGGCGCGTGCAGGTGCGGGCTCGGTGATGTCCAGCAGGGCGTCCCACGCGCGTTCGGCGCGTCGGAGTTGGGCGCGGAGTTCGGTGGCTCGTTCGGCATCGCCGGAGGTGGACGCGTCGCGGATAGCTCGACGCAGCGCGGCGATGTTTCTCTCCAGCACGTCCAGCGGTTCGCTCATAGCTCCACCGTACCAGAGTTCCAGAGTTTTCCAGACTTTCTCCCGAGTTTGACGTAGAGTCGTGGGTGCTCGGCTCCATTCGATTCGCGACGGCGCAGCGTTCGCCGTCTGTCATCTCCCGGAGAAATCCCAGTGACCGCACGCATCTTTCACACCTCCGACTGGCATCTGGGCCGCCAGATCGGTCACCGCCGGTACCGTCGCGACGACGAGTTCGACGCGGTGCTCAACGAAATCATCACCATCGCAGAGGATTTCACGCCCGACCTCATCGTGCACAGCGGCGACCTGTTCGACGGGCCGCGCCCGAGCCTCGAGGATCTGCGGCGCGCCGCCGACACCCTGCGCCGCCTGGGAAAAATCGCGCCCACCGTCGTTGTTGCCGGCAACCACGACACCCACGCGGTGCTCGGCTTCCTGCGGTATGTGCTCACCCTGACCAGCGATTCCAGCCGCGTACGTTTCGCCACCGGCGCCGACGGGCTCGTGGTCGCCGACTATCCCGCCGCCCGCGGCGAGCAGACCATCCGTATCGGCGCGCTGGCCTACCTGCACCCGAACCGGTTCACCTACGAATTCGGTGATCCCGCCGCGACCACCGCATCGTTCGCGCAGCAGATGCGGCACGTACAGGCCGACGTCGCACGCCGACTGGCCGCAGGGCGGAGTCCCGGAGACGTCCTGGTCTACGCCGCGCACCTGTTCGTCGAAGGCGCAACGCCGGCGTATTCGGAACGACAGATCTCGCTGGCCTCGGATTACGCGGTTGCGGCGGCCGGTCTGCCGCTGGTCGACTACGGCGCACTCGGGCACATCCACAAGCCACAACGGATTGACACCATCGGCTTTCCCGCTCACTACGCGGGCTCGCCGCTGCAACTGGACTTCGGCGAGACCAAGGACACCAAGAGCGTGGTCCTGGCCGAGATCGAACCCGGCCGCAATCCCCACATCGAACTGGTTCCGCTCAGTGCCGGCCGGCGGCTGGCGAACCTGACCGGGACCCTGGACTCGATCGCCCAGCGCGCCAACCGGATCGGTGACGCCTGGGTGAAGGTGATCGTCGACACCGACGGCCCAATCACCGACCTGTCACAAACCCTGGCCGCCATGCTGCCCAAAGCGACGATCGTGGACATCCAGGAGCGGCGCGCTGGCGCGACCAGCGAAGTACTGGACCGATCCGCCGCCGCCGAGGTTCCCGGCGTCACCGATCTGCTGCGCGACTACCTGACCGATCGCAAGGTCACCGGACGGCAGCTCGACCACGTACTGGCCGCGCTCTCACAGATTCAAAACGAACCCGACCACGCCGAACCGGCACCGTGCTGCGAGGAGAACGTACTCAACGCGGTGATCGGCGGGCACGACATCACCGACACCGACCGCGCCGGGCTGCTCAACGCTGTCGGCACCGAGGCAAAGGCGGCCTGCTGATGATGCCATTGACATTGTCGGTCACCGGGTTTCGCAGCTACCCGGCCCCGGCCACCATCGACTTCACCGGCAAGGGGCTGACCGCGGTCCTCGGGGACACCGGCGCGGGCAAGAGCAGCATCCTGGAAGCGATCACCTACGCGCTGTTCGGTGTGACCACCTGGGACGCCCGCAGCACCAGCCAACTCATCGCCGACAAATGCGACGCGATGAACGTGGACTTCACGTTCCGGCACGACGGACATCGCTGGCGGGTGTCACGGACCAACTTCCGCAACACGACCCCGGCTCGGCACCACCTCACCAATCTCGACACCGGCGAGGAAATCGACAATGCCCGAGCGGTCGACGCCCGGATCAAATTGATCCTCGGGATGGGATCGGAGACTTTTCTGCGGGTTGGGCTGCTGCCGCAGGGCCAGTTCGATCAACTGCTCGTCGCCTCGGGCAGGGAACGCACGACCCGGCTGCGCGAACTGTTTGGCGCGGACTCGCTGACCCAGGCGCGCGAAACCGCACGAGCCCAACATGAACGGTTGAACGGGTTGATCCGGCAGGCGGAGCAGAAACGCGCGACCATGCCGGACGATCCCGCTCAGGCCGCGCACGACGCAGGTGAGTCGGCCGCGGGGTTCGAAGCGCGCGCCGAACAGCTGTCCGAGGTCATCATCACCATTTCGGCTCTGTGCGAACAGATTTCCGACTGCCGGGAGACCATGCGACAGGTGGGCGACGCGGCCCGCCGCCTCGACGGTTCCGCCGGTGCGAACTCGGTGATGGTTCTGGACGAACTGCGGCCGATCGCCGATCGCCTCGCCGGCCAGCAGGCCGCGCTCGCCGGCCGCATCTCCGAGGCCGCCACAGCCGAACGTGACCTGGTGGAACGGATCGCGGCCCGGGAATCGGCGGGAGACGGAGTCGAGGTTCTCGGCAAAGCGGTCGTTCTGATCGACGGTCTGCTCGCCCGGATCGGCGACCATCGCATCACCAGCGCTGACGCAGCCGAGCGGGACACCCAACTGGCCGCCGAGAACGATCAGATCGACGCAGCCACCACCGAACTCGACCAACGCTCAGCGAAAACTACCTCGCTGACCGAATCAGCGGAGGCCGCCGAGTCGACGGCGGCGGCCGCCCGCACACGGGCTAGCGCGGCACGAGCCGCAGTCACCGCGGCGATAGCATCCGCGTCCAGGACTGTTGAGGTCGCTGGCACCTGGCAGAACGCGGTGCGACGGGAAGCAGCGGCGACGCAGGCATTCGAGACGTTAGGTGCCGACGAGGCCACTGTTACTCAGGATGTCGAGACATCCGAGGCCCGCCTAGCGACACTCACCCAGCGCAACCAAGCCGCCGCGCTCTCCGCAAACCTGCATCCGGGCGACGATTGCCCGGTCTGTCAGCGTGAACTTCCCGCCGCCTTCGCCCCCGGCGATACCGCGACCGACACCGAGATCCATGCCGCACAGACAGCGCAGGCCGCAGCCCGGGCGCGGTGGCGCGAGTTCCGCGACAAACTCGCCAAGGCACATGTGACGGCTACCGCAGCCGTGGACACGGTGAACCAACAGGACCGGACCCTAGAGCAGACTCGGGTGGCTACCCGTGACGCGACCGAAGTGGCCGACCGGTCACTCATGGAATTCGCTACGCTCACGGACACGTTCGATGCCGAAGCCGCAACCGCCGCGCTCAAAGCGGCCATCACCAAGGTGGCGGAAACGGTCGGTGATCCGGAAACCCTGATCGCCGACCTTGTCAGCATGATCACCGATGCCGAACGTGAGCTCGACGACCGGGCACGGTCCAAGCGCCGGGAAGCCGACAGCCATGCCGCTTCCGTCGACGCCGAAACTCGTGTGTTACAAGACCGACGCGAAGTGCTCGACAAAGCTCGTCGTCAAGCCGCCGCGGAATCGACACGGCTCGACACGGCATGGACCCGGATCACCAGCGACGTCGCGACGTTGCCGACCCCCATGCGCACCCTGCTCCCGAACGATCTCCACGACCTCGGAGCAGCCGAAACCACCGCCGCCGCAGCCGCGATAACCGACCGTTTGGCACAGACCAGAGTGCTCGTCGACTCGCGAGAAGGGGCTCGCCGGCTGCTGGACACACTCCAGGCCGACCAACGCGAGGTCGAGAAGTCCATCCGCGAGCAAGTCGAAACGCCCGTCGGTGAACTGCTGCACCAACTGTGTACGCGGGCCGACACCGCCGAGCGCATCAGCGACCAGCACCACCTCGGCCACCGGCCGCCGCCGCGACCCGCAGTACCCGACATCGGTTCGGTGCGGGAATTCGCGGTCGATTTGACAGAGGTCACCGGCCTGCTGATCCAGGAACTTACTGTGATCTTCACCGGACACCAGCACTTCGTTGACGCCCACACCACCGAACTGCGCGAGCTGGCCGGAACCCTCAATGACATAGACGGATTCGACCCTGCAACTGACCTGACCGAGCCGAACGCGATGCACCCGCTGGTCGCGGCCAAAGCCACTGCGGTCCGGCAAGCCGAAGAGCGCCGAACCGCTGAAGTGACTGCCAGCGCACAGGTGAAGCCAGCCGCCGACCTCGATTTCGCGATTGCCGCCGGTAAGACCCGTGCGGCCGCCGTCGATGTGCTTCGGCGCGAACTCGTCGACGCCAAGTTTCTGCGACACCTGGCACTCAGCAACACTCGCTCCCTGCTCGGCATCGCCAGCGACCTCTTTGGCAAAATGACCGGCGACCGGTTCGGTTTCGCCGAAGACTTCGAAATCGTCACCCGAGCCACCGGCGTCAAACATCCCGCCGGACGGCTCTCCGGCGGTGAGAAATTCCTCGCTTCCCTGGCTCTGGCGCTGGCGCTTGCCGATCTACATTCCCGCAGCGGCCCCCGCCTCGGATCCCTCTTCCTCGACGAGGGATTCGCCACCCTGGACACAGACGCCCTCGAAGCCGCACTCGACGTCCTGCGTACCCAAGCCGGCAGCGACCGCATGGTCATCGTCATCAGCCACCTGCACGCTGTCGCCGAAGCCGTCGACGACGTCCTGTGGGTACAACGCGAACCCACCGGATCCACAGCACACTGGCTCACCGCCGCCGAGCGCGACCAACTGGTAAACGCCGATGTAGCCGCCGGATTGCAGGCGCTGACGTAATGGCATTCAGAGATATCGAAGGCGCCTACCAAGGTGCGCTTCGGACGTTCAAGACACCGATGCTCGACCTGCTCCACCAGACCTACGCTCCGTTCGTCGTCACCATGTTGGCAAGCATGTTCACCGCCGGCCGGCCCACGGTGACGGTCGCCGACGCACAAGCTGAGATCGGTGACGCGTTGAACCAGCTGCGGTCATCCGGATATGGCGAAGACGGGCAGCTACCGCTGCCTACCGGGAACGCTCGCGAGCTGTGCCGGTATTGGGTGAATGCCGGCTGGCTCATCTGCCAAGCGCTGGAAGACAACACGGAGGTGTATCGGCTGTCCGCCCACGGCGTTGGCGCGTTGGAGGTCGCCGGCCGGGTGGCGGGATCACGGACCCGGGTGTCGGAGTCGCGGGTCCGCACTCTCCTCGACGCGGTGGAGCGGCTGGCACAAGACTCCGACCCGAATCTGGCCGACTACGTCGCCCGCCTCGAAGCCGAGATCGCCCAACGTCAGCAGGAACTGCGGCGGCTGGAAGCCGGCGGCGATATCGAGGCGGCCGACGATGATCAACTGGTCGAAGAAGCCGAGAACGTACTGCATCTGGCCCGAGAGCTACCCGCGGATTTCGCTCGGGTCGCGGAGTCGATCAAAGCCATGCAACGAGAGGTCGTCACCGACCTCCGCCAGGATATCCGGCCGACGGGCGACGTCTTGCGCGAATACCTCGAACGCGGGCAGCAGGTCATGGACGCGACCCCTGAAGGGCGGGCATTCGCCGGCGCCTTGCGGCTGATCGGGGACCCCGAGCAGATCGACGAGCTTTCCGGCCGCCTGCGCACGGTGAGTCGGCACCGGTTCACCATCCAGATGAGCGAACCACAGCGACGTGAGTTCACCGAAATCGCCCGCCGAATCGAACGGGGCGTCAAGGAGGTACTGACCGCACAACGGCAAGCGTCACACGTGATCACGACCCAGGTGCGGAATCACGACCCGATGCGCGACCGGCAAGTCGACGAGCTGCTGCGCGACGTGGTGGTCGGACTCCACCGGGAAATGCGTGACCTACGCCGCGGCGAGGCGATCCAACCGCTGCGACGGCTGCCGACTCTGAACATCGACCATCTACGTCAGACAGTCACCGATCCCCGGCCCGCAGTGCCACCACCGCCACTGGCCGAGTGGGACTACGACACGACGCAGACGACCGACACCCGCGCCTGGGGCGGACCGAATTACCTTGCGCTGGCGGCCTACCTGGCCGAGTATCCGGCGAACGAACACGGTTTCACCGCCGTCGCTGATGCATTCGGCGACGCCCCCGACGATATCCGCCGCCCCGTGGATCTCCTTGGCCTGCTCGAACTCTCACACCGTGCGGGCATGACCGAGACCGAGGAAGTCGTCACCGTCGAGGCGATCAGACCCGATGGCACCCGCCGACAGTTCGCCTTCGGCGGCGTCCTTTCGACCCCGAACCGCGAGAAAACGGAAGATAGAGATGGACGAAGAACGCCAGCTACATCAGGTCGAGGACTCGGGCTTCATCAACCCGGTATCGATGGAGGAGGACCCGGACGAATTGTTCCCGGGTGACGCCGGAACCTTGCCACCCGAAGTGCGGCGGACATTGGTGCGGCTGCTGCAGCGGCGAGTTCTGTTCGCAGACAAAAACTCTGCCCAGTGGCGCACGCTCCTCGAGAACCAGCAGCTCATCGAGTCTCGGCTGCACGACCTGTTCGTCCGGCTCGTCGTCGATCACGATCGCGGTATCGCCTACAAGTATCAGGTTCGCTCGGAGGAGCTCGACGTACCGATTCTACTGAAGGAGGACCCCTACAACCGGGCCGAGACCCTGGTATTGGTGCACCTGCGCACCGTTTTTCAGCGGGAACGGACCGTCGGGGAAACCACCGCGCGAGTCGACGTCGAAGAACTCGAGCAGACAGTGCTCACCTACTTCAACCCCGAGGACCCGAACACCGCCAAAGCACAGCAAGAGATCCGCAAGGCGACAGCCCGCCTGGTGACAGAAGGGCTGATCGAGGAGGAGACCGCCGGACGGTACCGAATCACCCCGCTGGTGGAAGTCGTGATGAGCACAGAGAAATTGGGGGAGCTAAGCCAGTGGCTGCGCAGCCGCGCAGATGGCACAGGCGGCGCCGAATCGGTGGGGGCTGAACAATGACCATGATCGACACGCTCTTCGGGCTGATCCCTCAAGCATCGCGCGGTGAGCAATGGGTCGCTCGCGACCTCCAACTGATCAACTGGGGCGGATACGACGGTCACCACCGCGTGCGTCTCTCTCCTGGCGCGACTCTGCTCTGCGGCGAATCCGGCTCCGGCAAGTCCACGCTGATGGACTCCTACATCGCGTTGATCATGCCGCACACCATGCCGTTCAACGGTGCCTCCAACGGCGGCATCGTCGGCCGCCCGCGTGGTAAGGACCAGCGAAACATCGTCTCCTACGCGCGCGGTAAGATCGACGAATCCCGAACCGCCGGCGAGACGAAAGCCCGAGTCCTGCGCGGCGACGGCCGGGACACCTGGTCGGCGATCGCGATGACGTGGGTAGATCAGACCGGTAAGACGTTCACCGCGGTCCGTGCATGGTACGTGCCGTCAGCCGCCCGCTCGGTCGACGATCTCGTCCAGCTGCGAGCGACCTGCGACGACACCTTCGATCTCCGCATGCTGGAACAAGCCTCGAAGAACCGGCTCGCGGACCAGGCGGTCAAGGCGCTTGGGCTAAGACCACACAACACCGACAAAGATTACGTCGCGCGGCTACATACCGCCCTCGGGATTGGCGCCGCCGGCGACGGTAACAAGGCCGTGGCGCTACTCGGGCGAATCCAGGCCGGACAGCAGATCACCACCGTCGACGCGCTGTACAAGACGATGGTTCTCGAGGAGCCGTCAACACTCGCCACCGCCGACGAGGTGGTCAAACAGTTCGATGAACTGTCCAACACACGAATCCAGATGCAGACGGCGCAGCAGCAGGTCAACGCCCTGTCGCCGATACGCGGACACCGTCGGGCGATTTGCGACGCGAACGAACAGATCCAGATGATCGACGATATCGGTTCGTTCACCGCGCCGTCCGCTCCGGCGGGACTGTGGTGTCTCGGCAAGCGAGTCGAGCTGCTCGAATCAGTTCGGGCAGACCTCGAGACCCGCCGCAACAGCGCGAAGTCCGAATTCGAATCGGCATCGGTCGTGGCCGAGGCGGCCGCGGCCGAGCGAGACGCCGTCAAGGAAACTCTGCGGATGTCCGGCGGCGACAGGTTGGCCAATGCACTCCGAGAGCAGGAAGCCGCCGAACGGCGGCTGGGCCCAATACGGCAGGCGCGGTCGCGACTCGACAACCATCTCGAGGTCCTCGGCAGAACGGCAGCAGACAAGGACGAGTTCGCCGACTTGGTCGAGCAGGCCCGCAGCATACTCGCGGATGAGAAGGCGCGTGAGTCTGCCCGCGACAAGTTCGCGGATGCCAGGTCGCACGTAAAGGACCTCGAGAAGCGGCTGGCAGTACTGGGCGCGGAACGCAAAACGGCGCTGGCTCACCGGAACAACATTCCCAACGATCTGCAGCAAGCACGGGCGGAGCTTGCGGAGGCCGCCGGCCTCACACTGGAACAGATGCCGTTCGTCGCCGAGTTGATCGAGGTACGTACCGAATTCGAGCCGTGGCGCGAAGCGTTCAACCTGGCGCTGGGCGGTTTCGCGACCAGAATTCTGATCGACACCGCCCACCTGGACAACTTCCGAGCGAAGATCAACTCGGTGCGCACCGCGCGCCGCATCCAATTCGAAGGCGTGCCCACCGGACTGCGCGACGCGATCAGCCTGAACGACCGCGAGCTCCCAGGACGGCTGGAGTACCGGAACTCGCCCTTCACCGCGTGGCTGAAAAATGAACTCGCCCAACGGTTCCGCTACGTGTGCGTCGAGTCGCCCCGCACGCTGGGGCATCATTCGAAGGCACTGACGATCTCTGGCCAAATCTCGGACGGCCGTCGAGGCGCACACGGCGGGCAAGGTCGCCGCAACGTTCTCGGCTTCACCAATAATCGACTGCTCGAGCTGCTCGACGAACAGATTAATGCTCTCGACGAAGAAACTTCTGGTGCCGCTAGGCGGCTCGAACATGCCGACGCCGCCCTGAAGTCCTTCGAAAACCATCGCTTGGCCTACTCTGCCGTCGCTGAACTGGCTTGGGAGCAAGTCGATGTCGACTCCATCATCGCGGAACGGGACCGGTGGGCGGGGATCATCGACGACGTCCAGTCCGGAAATCCCGAAATCAGCCGACTCCAGGATCTAGCGAAAAAAATCGACGCGAAGGTGAAAGACCTCGACGGCGCCAGGGCGCGGGCCGAGGTGAAGGCACAAGACACACAAAAGGCTTTTTCCCTTCGTGATACCGAGACCGAGGACACCTTGCAGGCCCTCGACGACGCCGTCGAATCCGGGCAGGACGTATCCGAGCAGCACCGTGACTACTTGACCGAGTTGTTCTCCACGAATGACGGAGGCGACGCGCCGCCGGAAAAGGCCCTCGACTGGTTCGATATGACCATCAGCCAGGTAGCGAAGCTGGTCACAGCGCAACGGCAGACCGCCGAAGCCGCGATCTCCAGTGCTCGGCGCTCGTTGGCCATCGCGTTCGCCAGCTTCGTCGAGCGCTGGCCGAACCCGAACCTCGGCACCGACCCGGACGCATCCTACGGCGACTTCGAGCGCGTACTCGACGAGCTGGAAGCCAGCCAGCTGCACGAGCTGCAAGAGCAGTGGCGCGACAGCCTGCTCAAACTGTCCGGCAACGACCTCACCAGCCTCGACAGTGAGCTCAACGCGGCGATCCGTGAGATCAAAGATCGGATCGAGCCGATCAACCAGATCCTGGCCGGCCTCGCGTTCTCTGACGAGGACCACCGACTCCGCATCGACGTTCGAGACAGCCACACAGCTGTGCGCGCGGGATTCCGCAATGAGCTTCGCGCGGTTCGCCAGACGATCGATCAGGCAGCTGGCGACAGTGAACGCGAGCAGGCCTACCTGCGGATGAGCAAGGTGATCAATCGGATTAGGCGTAATGCACCCGACTTCGGCGACCTGGTCGACGTCCGCAACCACATTCGCATCAGTGCAGAGAAGCTCAACGCGGCCGACGAGCATGTCGCCCTCTACGACCACATCGGGGAGAAATCGGGTGGCGAGTCTCAGGAACTCGTTGCGTTCATAGTGGGGTCTGCCCTGCGCTACCAACTGGGCGATGGCAACGCGGAACGGCCAAGGTACGCACCAGTGTTCCTCGACGAGGCACTCATCAAGGCCGACGCCCGCTACACCGGCCGCGCAATCCAAGCGTGGCGGGGCCTCGGGTTTCAGCTGATCGTCGGCGCGCCCAACGACAAGAACAGCGCTATCGAACCGCACGTCGACGCCCAATACCTGATCCTCAAGACCGCACAGAGCAGATCCTGGGCCAAACCCATCGTCGGCGTGTCCGAGGGGGAAGGCCAGTGACCAGCCGACTTCTCATGCCGAACGAGGCCGTTGCAGTCATCCAGCGAAGGATCGAACAGAGGTGGGCCGAGGCGGTGTGCGCGGAGCGCGGAATCGGCGCACACGTCAGCTTCCAAATTCAGCTGCGCCCTGGCATCTACACGGGTAAGGCGGTCGAACAGCTGGGATTCGGTCGATGGCACGAATGGCGGACGGCGTGGCGAACCTTCGACCAACAGATCGTCGCTGGTGTACCCGGCGTCAGCATCATCGGCAAACCGGTGCCGGTCCGTGGCTTGACCGATGAGGTCCCTGCAACCCTGGTCGCCGAGACTCTGGGCGCCGCCGTAGAGCTTGTGAGCCGCGCGGAGGGTCCGACCTCGACAGTCGACGCTGTGCGCGCCCATTCGCTCTCGGCATCGCTCCACGACGCTGGGGGAATCCTCACAGCAGCCACGTTGAAGGCAGCGTGTCGTCTTGGTGACTCCGATGCCGCAGCGCTGGTCGCGGCGGTGTCCTGGCTGGCCGGGCACCCCGACCTCAGCGGCTGGACCGCGCGGCAGCTCCCGATCCCGGGAATACATTCGAAGTGGCTCGAAACCCACAGCTCGGTGCTGCAGATGGTGTCGGGGCGAAACGTGCGGGCCGAAGTCCGACCTCGACTCGCTGTCGTTCACCTGACCTATGTGGACCCTGAGTACCTCGCCACAGACCGGCGTCGACACGACGCGTGGACCACCGGCGACGTCCACGCTCTCGCGTACACGCCCCGAATTGTTCTCATCGTCGAGAATCGCGATTCCCGACTGTGGTTCCCGCCGGTGCCAGGCACCATCGTTGTCGAAGGCAACGGGAAAGCGGCCGCCGGCCTGCTATCGGAAGTCCCCTGGATACGCGATGCCGAGCACGTCGTCTACTGGGGCGACATCGACGCCGACGGCTACGGCATCCTCGATCGGCTCCGCGCGGCAATGTCCACACCTACTGCCCACGGCGGTCCCGCCAAGATTGTCCCCTCCATCCTGATGGATATCACCGACCTTCAGCGCTACGCCCAACACGGCGTGAACTACGACAAGTCCGGCAGATCGATCAAGCCGTGCGCAACGAAATTCGCTCACCTGACACGGTCCGAAGCATCCGCGTACGACTTCGTGGCTACAGCAGGAGCCGCGCCGTTTCGGAGAATCGAACAGGAGGTAATGTCATTACCGGAGGCAGCCTCCAGGCTCGACGACATCACGCACACCATCAGAAGCACTCGATAAAGTGTTGCGATGACCACCTGAACCCAAGGCGGCCCCGGGGTGCTGCGCGCCACCCACGCCCGGCACGTCATCGCCGATGAACCCGACCCGGAGCAAGTGGCGCGCCGGTTGCAGCAGGTCAAACCCGATCTGCCCCAGATCCACGCATTGCGAGCCGCGCGACCGATCCAGCACCCAGGTCGGCAGCGATTGGCCGCCGATGGTGAGGACACGCAGCTCACTCTCGATTTCTGAAGGGTCGCGATCGAGCCCTGATCGCTCATCTTGCGGCGCGGTGGTCCTGCGGTCGTGGGTCGGGAAATCGTGCGATGTAATCGTGGGCGCGCTGCCAGGGGTCGTGGGCGAACTCACGGCGGCCGCGCATCCAGTACCGGGCGCACAGCTCTTCCAGACTCAAATCGATCGGCCGGGCCTGATAGTCAGGGCCGGGTTCGGCCGCGCGGGAGGTGAGGAGAAGTTCGGGTTCCGGTATCCATCCGGAGTGATCGAAGGCCCACACCCCGTCCGAGGCGTACACGTGGCCAGGGTTTTCAGCACCGGCGGGCCACAGCCCCGTCACCCCGAATCCGTTGTGGCAGGACAAGAACGCATACGCCAGGACGTGACACGCGCCGGCCGCAAAGAAGTACTGATCGTCCCGGTCCCAGGCAAGGCGTTCGTCGGCACGCTCGAGGGGGGTTCGCCGGAACACCGCGCACGGAACGTACATGCACCGAGTGTATTGCGCAGGCGCGACGATGAATCGATGAGTTCGTGTGAGGTGTTGAACGCAACCTGCGAAAGGTTGTGCGGGCTGAATTCGCCTGGAAACCAACAAGATCGGCGTGAACTGATTAGCATTCTGCGCTGATTGCATACCATCAGTTCCAGGGGGATAAGCCGCTCATGTCGGTGAAAACATCAGTGCGCGTGGCCTTGTGGGTCATCTCCGCGTTCATGGTCGGTGGCTGCGGCCACCAAGTTGAGCAAACGTCCCAGGCGAGTTCGACGGCGAGTTCGACAATTGCCACGTCAACGACTGTGGCCGCCGCCTCCACATCACCGGCGGACCCCCCTACGGCACCTGCCCCCACTACAACAGCGGCGCCGGTACCTGATGACGCGTGGGAGCGTGAGTCACCGGCGGTGCTGCGCCGCGACATGTGCACACAGTTTCTGCCGTGGCTCCTGCAGAACAAGGCCGCATCCGCGACCCTGGACCCGAACTGGTCGATGGACGCCCTGGTCGAAAGTTTGATTACGAGCATGCCCGAGGGCGATAAATGGGCCGGTCTGACCACCGAGCAACAGGCTGCCGCAGTAGCAGGTCTACGCGACGCAGGGAAAGCCGCAGCCGTAGACGGTGGGGGCTGCCCGTAAGCGGATACCGCGCTGGCGCTGGGAGATCCGACTCAGCGCCGTGAAGCTAGAGGTGGGCACCGTGGTCGGGCCCGTGGCCGAGCTCCTGTTCGGGTGGAGCGGCGCTGTTTTCGGGTTCGATGTCGTGCTCGGGGTTCGGGTGAGCGGCCCGCCAGCGCTGTTCGGCGGCGCGTTCGGCGGGGGAGAGGCCGCGGCGGCGTGCGCGTTCGGCCTGCGCCTGCTCGAGTCGTCCGGCGGCCGTCGTCCGCTGCGCGTCCCGCCGTTCCCGGGCGGCCTGCGTGCGGGCATCTGTGGCGCGTGCGGCGGCGAGTTCGGCGGCCCGCACGGTGTCGGTGTCGCGGGCGAGCATCGCCGCCCACTGTGCCTCGGGCACACCGGTTTCGGTACGCGCGCGGGCTGCCGCGGCCGCGGTGGTGCGGGCGCGGGCCTGCAGATCGTTGCGGGTGGCGTGGGCCGCCTCGAGCGCGGCGGCCGAGTCCCGGCGGGCGGTTCGCCGGTAGGTGGGCAGCTCGTCGAGAACGTGCTGTGCTTCGCGCACGGCGAGCTCGGCGTCGGCGAGGGCGTGCGCGGCCCGCTGTGCTGCGGCGGATGCCTGTTGCGCGGCGCGGATGCGCTCGCTATGGACGTCCACCTGCTCATGTTGGGCTTGTATCCGGGCCTCGAGGGATTCGCGCCCGGTGTTCGACAGCTCGGCCGGATCGAGGCTGGTGACGGAGTTACGCAACTGCCGGATCCGAGTGTCGAGGACGGCCGAAGTGAGTGTCCGGAAGGGTTCGGCGAGCATCTGCTGGTGCATGTGCAGTTGCTGCAACGCTCCGATCTGGTGCAGCAGATCGGTGGCGTGATCGGAGACCGCGCGATCTGTGTCCGGGTGCTCCGGAGGCAGCGGGGTCGGGGTCGGTGCGGTGACCGGTTCGCCGGTCTCGAGGTGGTGGCGTTCGAGGATCGCCGCCGCGCGCTGGGTGAAGACGGTCGCGATATCGCTGCCACGGACCAGGCGCGGTTCGGTCGCGGTGGTGATCTCAGTGAGGAGCGCGGAGGTGTCGGTACCGGCGGCGCGGGCGTCGGCGAGCACATCCAAGAGATGCTCGTAATCGCGGCCGTCCACGACCAGACGGTGCAGTCCGGAGGGGAGTTGCTCGGCGAGCTGGTAGCGGGCCCAGTCCCGGCCCAACACTTTCGCGCAATGTTCGTAGTCCGCACGCATCCGATCGATCCTGACAGGCAACTCCGCGGCGCTGTCGGTGTCGAGGGCCAGGGCGTCGGCGAGGTGGGAGATGGCGGCGACCCGGTCGGGATTGGCATCGAGTTCCTCGACCAGCTCGGCGCTGGAGAGGCGCTCGTACAGTGCGGCGGCGTAGTCGGCCAGTTCGCTGTCCATGCCAGGATGCCGTGGCGGTAGCGCGGGAAGTTCGGGTACTTGCAGGTCACGCACCGCACTGAACTTGCATTCGCTGCCCCGGGCAGGCAGGCCGAGTAACCGGGCGATGTGGCGGTCGGCGCGGGCCCGCAGCACGGCGGCGGGATCGCCTGTCTCGTCGAGGGTTTCGTCGGTGGCACGCCAGCGATCGGTCGCGATGAGACCGACCAGGGTGGTGGTGTCCACACTGGCTTGCTCAGCGAGATCGAGGGTCTCCAGCAAGGTCGGATAGTGCGGAGATGCCTGCACCTGCTGAGCCAGATCCACCGGCAGGGCGCGCTCGAGCAGGTCCTCCAGGCGGGGATGCGAAAGGAGGGTGCGGGCGTAGTCGTAGATCTCGCGGGTGCGCTGCGGATCGTCGGCTCCGGCGGCGATCTCCTCGCGCAGGCGTTCGGTGGCGCTGATGTTGTCGTCGCCGCGCTCGAGTTCACGGCACCACACCTCGTACTCGGTGAGCTCCTCACCGGGGGCGTGATCGAGGTCGGGTTCGGGCAGGGTGTCGGTGGCCAGGAAGATGCCGTTGTATTCGCTGCCCCTAGTGAGTCCGACGTAGGCGAGGCTGCGCCCGAGCGCGGAGCCCATGAGCACATAGGCGCGCTGGACGGTCATTCCTTGTGCACGGTGCACGGTGCTGGCGTAGCCGAGTTCGACGGAGTCGCGCACGTATCGGGTGGGCAGGTGGACGTGTCCATGGTGGGTTATGCCGGTGACGGTGAGGGAGCCGTCGTCGTGCACGGCGTGCACCCGCCATTGCTCGCCGTTGTCGACCGGGTCACCGCGGCGGTAGCCGCCGGTGATGCGCAGTTTGTTGGTGTTGCGGCGGGTCACGATGAGATCACCCGCGTGCGCGGTGTGCGCGTCCGCCAGGCGCGCACCGGCGCTGTTGGTGTCGACGTGCCCGCGCAGCGCGTAGGCGGTTTGGGCGGTCCCGTTGAGTAGCTGCACATCGTCGAGGGTGGCGGCCATCATCAGGCTGCTGACACCTCGATCGAGGTCGTCCAGGTGCGCGGTGAGGATCTGCTCGCGCAGTTCATCGGCCATCCCGGACACCACACGGCCCGCGTTCTTGTAGAACTCCCATGCCTGTTCGGCGTCGCCGCCGCGCACGAACAGTGAGGCATCGGCTTCGTCCGGATCGGTGAACCGGACGACTTCTTGTAGGTGTGGGGCGAGGGTGTCGCGGGAGATCAGGCGTAGCACTCCGCCGGCCTCGACGGCGGACAGTTGTGCGGGGTCGCCGATCCAGCGCACGACTGCGCCGGTGTGGTCGGCGATGGTTTGTAGTTTGTGCAGGTTGTGTGTGTTCGCCATGCCTGCCTCATCGACCAGCAGCATGGTTCCGGCGCCTAGTCCGGCGTCGCCGCCTTCGCGGATGATGGTGAGCAGGGCGTCGATAGTGCGGGCGGGGACTTCGATTTCCTCGCCGAGGATGCGGGCGGCGCTCTTCTGCGGGGCGAGGGCGATCACGGTGCGCCCGTCGTCGATCCAGGTCCTCGCGACCGCGCGCATGGCGGTGGTTTTCCCGGTTCCGGCGGGCCCGATCGCGACCGCCAACCGGGTGCCAGAGGTGCACAGGTGCCGCACGATATCGCGCTGACCGGCGTTGAGCTGCTGACCGGTATCCGCTTCCGTGGCAGCGATAGCGGTATCGACCGCGGTCGTGGTGACGAACTCGGTGGTCGGGGTGCGGGCGGCCTCGCACAGCGCGGTTTCGGCATCGAGGACGGCTTGGCTGGTGTAGCGGATCGTGGTCGCCGCGCGGGTGCTGTACACGTTTTCCCCGTTGCGGCGGGCCAGGGCCGCCGGCACCGGGTCGGGGTCGATGCTCAGTTGCAGGCACTGCCCGCGCACCGCATCCACGAGCTGTTCCACGGCCTCGCGTTGGGCGTGGTCGGAGTCGAAGTGGCACAGGCTGATCCGGTCCTCGGCAGCGGCACGGACGTGTACCTCGGTCCAGGTGGAGCGCCGCCGCGACACGGTATCGAGCACGTCGGCGGCGAGGCGTTCGGGGTCGTACACGGTGCGCTCGGCAGCGGAAGCAGCCAGTTCGAGGCGGTCCAGGAGGTTGCGGTCGTTGCCCGGATCCAGCAGTTCGAAAACCTCTGCCGCCGCGGCAGTACGGGCGCTGTCGCTTCTGAACTCGTACATCTGCAGGGCCTCGGCGATCCGGGCCCGGATACGGCTGCGCGGTGCTTGGGCGATTTCCTGGGCACCACCGAGCGCGATGCCGGCGGCCAAGGCGGCGTGCTGGGCGGTGTAGCGGCGCACGGCATCGGGGTTGTTGCTCAGATAGACAACGTCGCGTACGAACTCCTGCGCGGTGCGCCCATCACCGAGCAGGGTTTCGACGCGATCAGCCCATTCAGCGAGCATCTCCCGCAACGTTTTCGGAATCGGTTTGGCATCACGGGTGGCCAGGGTCGCGGCCTGAGTGAGTTTGATCTGGGTCGCTTTGCTCGGGGTGCGGCCGTGCTTGGCCCGGTACTCGCGCACCAGTTCTTCGGTGGCGCGCAGGATATCGGGGCGGCGGGAGAACGCGGTGATCATTTCCTCTGGCACGTCCGCGATTTCCAGGACCGGGGCCTTGGAGATGCCACCTCGGTAGCGTTCTTCGAACCGCAATCCCAGCCGCCGCTGCAGCATGCCAGTGAGAGTGGCGTTGTACTGGCAGGACAGGGAAACGGTCGCGGAGAAGAGGGCGCGGGCGTCGAGGGCGCACCATTTCTCATCGCTGCCGCGCACGCGCGCGGACACCACGACATGGGTGTGTGGGTTCGGGTCGCCGGTGCGGTTGTCGAAGTGCTGATACATCGCGAATGTCAGTCCGTGCGCGTCGATCTGGCGGGCTCCGCCCGCGCCGCGCCGGGCCAGGGCGTAGTTGTCTTCCACCCGGTCGAGGGTGTCTTTGATGGCCTGTTCGTGGCATTCCCAGATCGCCCGGCGGGTGTCGTCATCGGCCAATCCCCACAGGATGCTGATGCTTTTCTGCGGGGTGAACACGCAGTCGTAGGCGGCGACCGCGTGCGCCAGGCGCCGCTTCTCATCGGCGAGCGCATCGGTGATGTCGTGGTCGGAAGGCTCTTGACCGAGATCCTCTGCGAGGCAGGTGCGGGCGGCGTTCTCGCGCAGAGTTGCCCATTCGTCTTTGGTGGGGGAGCGGCCTTGTGTGAGAAGGAATTCGGCTTTGCCTTGCGCGTAGGCAGCGGCGATATCGGTGGTGCCTTGTCCGCGCCGGTGGTGTCCACTGCCGAGCTGGGTCGCGGCTAGGGCCTCGCGGACCGACTTTCCGTCGTGCAGGGCTTGCAGCATCATTTCGTCGGCATTGGGGTGGATTCCTTCGCCGTACAGGGCTTGCATCTGGGCTTCGGTGACTTCCCCGGAGACTCCGAGCAGCTGCGCGCCGCGGCCCCACCATTGGCCGGCCGGAGCGCCCGAAGCGGTGTAGTAGTCGGTCAGGTTTTGGTCGTTGGCGCGTGTTCGGTCGCCGGTGGCCACCTGTCGTGTGAGGTAGGTGTAGCCATCGCCCGCGTGAATCGGGTGGATGGTCATCACGAGATCGAGTGTGCGCGCAAATTTGCAGCATCGGAAGGGGCAAGCCCGAAAATTCACAATCAGTGCAAGAGGTGTGTACAGATTTAGGGCTCTTAACGGGGGTAGAAGCGGGGCATACACGCAGCCAAGGGGCACAGGGCGAATACGGGACGCGTAGACGCGTAGATGAGACGCGAAATGCGAACGGGACGAAATTCGGGGGGTGAGGGGAACGGTTCGGGCGTACGGTGAGTCAATAACCTGTTCGGGCAAACCTTAGCTACCGGCCTTGCGGGCCGCTAGCCGGCGCGAGGGGGCCACGATCGGCCCCGCTGGGAGGGCTTGACGCAATGAGCGGACAGCAGAGCACAGGGGCGCGGGTGACGGCCCGGCAGACCGCACGGGCGCGGGTGGCGGAGATCGAGGCAGCGCACCGCAAGGCAGAGGAGCTCACTACTGCCGATCTGACGGCGTTTCTCAAGGCCGCGGGGGCGGTGGAACGGGCGGCGGGTCGGCGCGATACGGCGATAGCGGCGGCGAACGAGACCTACACTGCGGCAACGGCGAAAGCTGAGCTGGAGCAGGCGGGTGCGCTGGCACGGATCAAAAGCCGCGGGACCGGTGAGGCAGAGTTGGCGGCGCTGGCCGGGCTCGACGTCGGGGAAGTGCGGCGACTACTACGCCTGGTCGCACCGCCGAAGAAGACCACACCGAAAGTGACCAAACCGCCGGCGGTGGCCGCGCCGATTCCGACGGCTGAGCCCGCGGCCGTACTGGAGTAATTCACCGCGGGGCAAGGGGGCATGGATGCTGGTCGGACTCGGGTTGCTGATACTCGCTGTCGGCGCGCTGGGCCTGGTGGCGGTGGCGGGCACGCTGGTGTGGTCGCGGCCGGGCCTGTTGAGCGGGTTCGGGGCGCTGGTGGTCCTGTCTCAGCTGTACCGGATCGCGTGGGGTTTGATCCTGTTCCCGTGGGTGCTGCGGCCGGCGCTGGAATGGTTGGTGGCCGGTCTCGTGCTGTGGCTGGCCGGGCATTGGCTGTATGCCGTGCGCTGGCACTGTTGGCGGTCGGGGCTGGCGGCGTGGGTGTTCCGGCTGCCGGTGCTACGGGTGCTGACTCCCTGACCTGGGCACGCAGAAAAGCCCCTGTTTGGGCCGGTCCGTAACCGGTCCAAACAGGGGCTTGTGTTGCCGCACGGCAAGCGGCGCTGATTGCCTGGGCACGTCGTTGTGCCTGCGGGGGCGGGGTGGATAGGCCGGGGGCTATCGCTCGGCCTTGTTGACGGTCTGGTGGATCGACTCGCCGGGGTCCCAGGAATGGAACCGGCGGTTACCGGTGTCGTCGCCGTACAGTCAGAATCCGTATTGCGAAATGTCCTCGAAGATTCGGCCGGTCCATTCGGCGACCCGTTCGCCGGTCATAGGGTGTGGTGCGTCGAATTCGCGCCGGATGTGCAGGCGGTCGCCGATCGCGAGGTCTGTCCAGTCGGGTCCGGTGTAGGGCATCGCGGTAGGTCCTTGCGGTCGGGATTAGCGGGTAGCGCGGTGGGTGAGGGTGACCAGGCGGGCGCGGACGGTGTGCAAGTCGCGGCGAGCGTCACCGGCGAGTTTCTCGATATCGGGGATCGGGGCGTAGGCGTCGGCCATTTGGGCCATACGGGTACCGATCACAGCGAAGTGGCGGCGGTAGGAGTCTTCGACGACTTGGCAGGCGCTGACCATGTCGTGATTGGGTTGCCGAGCGAGTAGACCTCGGACACCCAGATCATGATCCGGTCGGCGGACAGCAGCAGCGGTGCGAGCTTGTCGCCTAGCCCGCGGGCAAGGGCCACGACGGCTTGCGGGGTGGGTTGCTCGCCGCGTTGTTCCACGATGATGCGGATCATGACGAACACCGCTTTACACAGGTAGTCCGCGAAGTCGTCCGCGCGAACCAAGGTGAGAACCTCGGCGGCTTCCTCGTGAGTGAGATTGAGCAGCGCGGCAATGAAATTCCACTCGGGCGACATGCTCGCGTGAGTGCGGCGGTCAGCGGCCGCGGTGATCTCCCCGATTACCTCGGCGAGACCGGCTTCGCTAGGCCGGGCGGGGTGGGCGGTGCGGATCATCGGGTGAACCTCCTTCCGGGGTGGAATCCGTTGCGGCTTCGAGCCGTCGGGGCAATGGTCCGGGGCGATTGATCGGGCTCTCGCCCCCGCTGACCGGCCTGCCGATCGACCGGAAGGTGCCGGGCCTGAAGCTGCGCCCGGGCGAGAAGCAAGCCCCGCGGTGGGGCACCTGGCGCGAATACATCGACCGGGGTGTCGAAGCCTGACCTGGGTTCCCGGGACAACCCCGGCTCCGGTCGTGCGTCAGGGCCAATGTTGTTTTCGCACAATGGCTCCGACCTGGTGACCGAGAGTGCCGGCCGAAGTCTGGTCGGGTTCGCAGGCTGATCGGTTGTCTCGATGTTGTTGCCACACAATCGCTTCACCCCGCGGCTGCAATCTGCGCGAAACGATGCCGTGAAATGCCGCACGTTCATGAGGGCTGTTCGGAGTTCGAGGTCCTGGATTGAAAGACGTTGCAAAGCAGGCAGTTCCAGCTACCCTATCCAGGTGGAACAAGGGGGGAAAGACAATCGGCTTTGGCCGCCGTTGTTAATCGGAGCAACAGGCCTGGCTGTCATTTTCGCAACGCTGTTCTGGCCCTATTTGCTCGGCCATTGGGTGGCCGTACAGGTGCTCGACCACTCTGATCAGTCGGCCGACGCGAAGGCGATTGGGGTAACTTTTGAGCTTCCATGGGCGGTATTCCTACTGTGGTTGTTCCGTGCCAAAGATTCCCAGCACGCTTGGCAAGTCGGCGCGCTAGCAGTCGGCCTGACTCTGCTGGTTTCTGGAGGGATCACCCTTGGAAGCGGCGCAGAGGAAGCCAGGCCGGGGATCTGGATGATGGCCGGTGCGGTTCTTGCGTTCGCGCTCTCGATCGCGGCCTGGTCAGGTTTCGCCCACAAGGTTGCTGACTCGATTCGCAGCCCTAACGAGGATCAGCGGCAGTCAGAATCAATAGCTCTCTGGGTAGGTGCCTTAACGGTGACCGTGGCGATGGTGGTGTTGTTCCTCAATGCTGCATTGACGAGGTAATCGGTTAGTTGATGCCTTCCCCGTCGACTGCGTGTTTCAGCCTGCTGCGCAGCCACATTCGGGCGGGTAGGTCTCGGTGAGGTCCCCTGCTTTCTCGGAGGGCTCTGACTGTGGTCCGATGGAGCCGGAATGAGTCATTGGTGGCCCTGCTCGACAACTTTGGGTGCCGCTATCTCATCGTGCCGTCCGGCCGTACGGGGCAGGATGAGGCTATGAGCGGCGGAGTTCTCTATGACAGCTACTGCGGTGAGCCCGTTGCCTGGGCGCGATTCGGCGAGCCTGTCATCGGGCATGAGTGGACTGAACACGGTCAAGTAGCGATTACCGGGCGCCTGAGCCCGGCAGAAGCGATACGGAAGTACGGCCCGATCACAGAGGTGGTGCTTGGACGGAACGGCGGCTTCAAGTCGGTCACTTACGGTGCGAAGAAGTTCTTCTGCCGGTTCGTGGACCCACGGGGCACCGGGCTGTACGACGACGCTCTAGTCGTCGTATACGACCCAGCCCGGGAGCAATACGAGTGCCCGGTCTGTGAAGTTCCACCCGGTGCGCCATGCGTGAACGAGAAGGGGCAGCCTCGTGGGACGCATAGGAAGAGGTCTGAAGGGCGCGGTCGCTGGGAGATTGAGCGGGCACAGACAGAGATTGCGCAGGCGCTGGAAGCGGACCGGATCGCCCGTGAGGAAGCCCAAGCCGCCGAGCAGCGGAAACGCGAAATGGCTACGCCACCCGTCATCGGCGCAGTGCTAGAGATCAAGCGATGGAAGCCGGCCGAGCCCCCGGCATGGGAGCGGGTTCTCGATGTCCCCGAACGCGTTACCGTCGGTCGAACCTATGCCAACCAAACGGTTAAAGGAGCTACCGAGAGCGGCGTGCAGGTGTTCCTGGCACGTCTCGAGTACAACGGTGACTGGTACGAAATCTGTGGCCAGCCAACGTCGATGCGTTTGCCGTGCAGGAACGGCGGCGCTGGGGTGCGGTGCCAGGTTCGGCACAGGGCAGGACTGCACCTACGCGAAGACACGCCGTGGGGTTGAGCGCCAACTCCACGTAAGAACGTGGGAATGCGAAGCCTGGAAGGCCGTCGGAACCTCAGCTCGCAGCGATGGGCGTTTCGAGGTTTTCACCGGGTCCGCAATATTCGTCGCCCTCGCTTATGTGCCGGCTCGCTGCGATCAACACCCGCAGCTCAGCTTCACAGAATTGAAACGTTGTCCAGTAGCGGCCGGGCAGGAGGTGCGCACGGTAGCCGTTGGCGAAGAAACTCATCATCGGAATTCCGGCACCACCCGATTTGGTGTTCGTGAATCCGGGCCGCATCCGGCACCTTGGTCGGTGACTCGCCGAGCACTTCAGCACGCCAGCTACATGGGCGGTCGGCTCGGTCGGCAACAGGATTCGGCGCCGCCGAGCAGGTCGCCGCAGTACTCAGGACAGCCGGGTAGTTCTACGCATTTGCCGAGAGCCGTGTGGCCACGATGCTGGTATGCGTGACAACGACATCCGACACGGCTTCGAGCTCGCCAACCCGCCACCGACGAATTCCCGAGTGGGACAAGGGGATCGCGGTCCTGTGTCTTGCTCTGGCCTTCTTGGCCGCGGTCTTCTTGATGGGGTTGACCGGGATGTTCGTGATGGCGGGCGATTCGTGTGCGCCCGGCAGTCCTTGTATGGACGAGGTCGGCCGTGGCATCAATGTCTCTCTGCTGGGAATGGGCGCGGTTCTGGTGATCGGATTGGGCTGCGTGATCATTGCAGCGATCACCCGCACCCGGCTGGTCGTCTGGGCTCTGGCGACCCTGCTGCTGGTGCCGGTCCCTTGCTTCATCGGCAGCAATATCGCCAACCACGCCATGCACCTCAGCCGTACGGAGCCGTCGCTTCCCTGAGTGGACGACCCGCCGAGGATGCCCGCGCCCCAACCGCTACAGGGGGCGGACCGCATTCGGCTGGGCCGTCACCAGGATGACGCAAGGGTGGTGGTTCCGGATTTCTGACCGGCCGTGAGCTGGCGACTTCTGAGATTCGCGACCCGAGTGGTGCTCGTGTTCGTGATCGAAGCCAACTGCACGCCCGTAGTGTGCGGGGTGTGCTGATGTGGCTGATCGTCGGGGTTCTGGTACTGGTGGTGTGGTCCTTCGCCCGGTGGGCCCGTCGGGACTACAAGTTGGACCGGCCGTCGAGCCGTCGCCGGGTCGACACTACGGCTCGGACTTCGGCAATGACAGCGACTACGGTGACCACAGCGGAGTCGGCGCCGCGAGCCACCACTAGTCGTGGCGGGAGTGTCTGCGTGGTTTGCCTTCGCGGCGCGCCTGTTCGCAGGGCGAGGAGCCGGTTCCGGCGAGTACGGCGTCGATGTCGGCACGCGATCACGTTGCGAGTTCGGCTTCGTTCGAAACCTAGTTCCCGACTACTTCGTTCGAAATCTACGGTTGTCGCGGTGCGGCTTACTCGGGGCCCCCGCGGGCAAACGGGGGGTGTACGCCAGTGCCCCTGTCGACTATCTGCTCCGGTGTGAGCCGAGTGTCTGGAGCCAGACGTCGTGCTGGTCTTCGTCACCCTGGCCTTCGTACAGCCAGGTGACGAGTCGATGAGTTGGCTTCTGTCAGTTCCGCCATGCCTGCTGCTCAGCGGCTGTAGTGGAAGTCGGGGTCGAGTACTTCGGCGTGCTATCGCTGGGGTAACGACGGCGAGGTTGTCCCAATGGTGATCTCCCTTGGCCTGTGCATTTGGTTGCCTGGACTGAATTGATCGGCCAGTTCGGGTGATTGGCGCCTCTTGCCAGAACGCACGACGGCGGGTGGCGTGACGGCTGTTTCGGTAGGGGTGGGAGCGTTCATGTTGCGGTACTTGGAGATCGACGCTGCTGGCTCGGTTGAGCGGCATGCCGTGCTGGCTGGGTGTTGGGGGATCGCTTCCAACATCGGGCGGGAACCGGGACATGGCGCCGTCTGTGAATCTGCTGGGTCGGCGGTGCACAGCTAGGATCAGCGTGCAAGGTCATCGACAATGTGGGTGGGATTTGCTTCTTGTTTGGCCATGGCGGTTGCTCGTAGCCTTCGCAGGGACCGGCGCGGGCGGAGGCATCGGTGAACTGACCAATAGTCCCGTGCTTGCCATCCTCGTTGTTCTGGTGATTGTGGTCGGCGGGATCATCGTCGAAAATCGTGTCATTCGCCGCCCACGCCACACTGATTCAGTTGCGCCGCAGCCGTATTCGCGGGTACCGGCCGGTCAGTGGTCGTGGAGTTGGGTTGAGTTCAAAACCTACGATCCGCAGAATTACATGATGCAGGAGAACGTCGACGGCATCGGCATCACAACCTCGGACTGGGGCTTCGGCTCGGCAGAGGAAGCGCGTGCCGATCTGCAGTCATGGCTCGACGATATGGCGAAGGTATACGGTGGCGACCCCGATAGCCGTCTTCGCCAAGCAGTGTCGGAACCGAGCGGCCAGATCCTGCTGCTGGAGCCACCGCGAGGCTGGTGGGTCTACCCGGTTCCGCCCGAGCGGGTCCGGGATCCTGACAGCGTTGCGCGCGATCTCATTCGCGCCGAACGCAACCTTCGACTCCTCAGCCTCGTTTCGTGATGCTCGCAGGTTCGGTACTCACGTCCCCTTGAGATTGTCTGGCAGCGGCCAGTCGCAGCTATGGATTCTTCCCTGCGCGGGACACGAGCCTTACAACGTGTTTCCAATATTGGTGTAGTGGCGCTCCGGACACTTGCCGGGCGAACTCCTCCGCCCACATGTCGAACGTCCGGCGGTACAGCCGGGATACTTCCGTTCGCTCAACGGAATCGATGTCGAATATCGGGCCTTCGCTATGCAGGTATGTACTCGACGCTTCTCCGGTAGTGCTTCGCCCAAGGCTGGATGAGCGAAGCCGATTCTATCGGTTGTCCGTAGCGCGAGCATCCGTGAGCTGTTTCGGGGTGTATCGCCGCAGATAGTCTCGGAAGAAATCTGCTACCTCCTCCGGTATCGGACGGACGGCGGACAGTGAGTAGCCGGCCACGTATCCGGATCCTTTCGTTGCGCCCTTCCAGAACCTGTATTCCGGTGTGTGCGAGTCCAGTAGGTCCTGGTAGAGATCTTGGACGTCCAGAAAATCGAGAAGTTCGACCAGGCCCCATTGTGAGATGGAGTCGCCGGGGTTGTTCGGCAGAAAGGTGCGACGCCCGCCATTGTCGCCGCGAAGCGGTAGGCCTCCGCAGAGGGTCTGAACCTGATCGAAACTCAAGAAATGGATCGGCCCAGCTGTTTCCGCGAAAACCCATCGGTTGAACCGCGGGCTTTCGTAGATATCTCCACCAGAGAGCGCGCTGATCTGTTCGGTGAATCCGAGCCCGGTCCGTACCGTGTCGTGCAGTCGGCCATCGTCACCGCGGACCGTGAGCAGATGATCGTCCCGGCATACCCAGTTCAGCAGTTCTGTGCGGAATTGGTCACGGAGCTCGAACGCACGAACGCAGGACAGGTGGTAGGACCCGTGAAAATAGGTGGTGTCGTCGTCCCACGGGGCCAGGATGCGGTGATACGGCTGGAGTGACTCGGCCCACCCTTCCACTTCGAGTACATACCGTCCGCAGAATTGGCAGGCGTGGGGCTCGTCGAACATACGCGCATCCTACAACCGGCCGGATTCGCTTGGGCCCCAGCGCTGATAGGGTCGGCAGACGTCAGCGTGGCCCGCCGACCGGATGCGCGTGGCAGCACAGGAGAGCACGAGGAGTGTGACGTGTTGTATTACCAGGCCGTGTGCCATGGCGAATTCGGAAAGACGCCGCCGTTCACCCTGTTCGTCACCACCGATCGGTCGGAAGACGCTTTGGTATGGAACCAGGGTATTCAGATGTGGCAGTACGACCCAGCCCGCGTCGTGCGGTTCACTGCCGACTACAACAACGACGACCGTTATGAGGCGGTCGATCGTGTCACTGCCGAGAAGTTCGCCCGACAACTGGCTGTCGATGGTTCTCCGGTCAGCGAATTGCCGAGCGAGGACTGGATCGAATGGTTCTTCGCGTGGAAGGGTGACCCGCCCGACCACGAGGACGTCTCGTGGAACGACGACCTCCATGTCCGGGAACTCCAGAAAAGGGCTGCGCGCGACGACCCGGATTCATAGTGGTTGCCCAGCCTCGCGCAATACCAGGCGCACCGTGCCTGCGGAGCAGAGCAGGGAGAGAGTGCCGAGCGGTGCCGCCCAACACATCTCGGTGTCCTCCTCGGGGTCGATCTGAACGGGCAGTCCGAGGACATCGATGAGTGCGCGAGCCATACGCCCGTACGCTTCGTACAAGGCGTCGCGCCCGGCGTCGGTGTCGTCGGCGTATGTGGTCAGCGCCACATCGAGGGAGTAGGCGGCGGTGCCGAGTCCGTGAACGAAGCTGTCGGCGGTCCCCAGGGCGGTGTCCAGCGTGACGAGGCCCGGCTCGAGATCTGTAATGCCCCAGCCGAATACCGCGCCCAATCCCAGTATGTCGTTCATCCGCCAGGTCCAGACGAGGGCGCACATCACCTTCGCGAGGTGGACGACCTCGGTGTCGGTAAGGGTGAACCATCCGGGCTCGGCTGGTCGTCGCGGCGGGATCGGCAGCCGGATCTCGAAATCGGTGAAGTCGGCGATCGCGGTCGTGCCGGGGATATCTTTCACGGGTTCAGCGCCCAGGGATCCTCGGACCCGAAGTTTCGGCCGGTCCGAATTTTGACTCGCTTCGTTCTGCTCCGCTTGCTCAGGAGCTGCATCGTGTACGGGCTCTCTGATCGCTACGATCTTCAATCTTGCTGTGCGGGTACTTATTTCGGCCAGGCAGCGCCACGGTTCGATATCACTGTTGGGGAGGGCGTCGATGGTGAGCGTCCACTCTTCGGTACCCGTGCGTAGCAGGCGCATATCCATCGCCACCACTCTGGAATAGCGTCGGTGGTATTCAATCCGTTGCCCCAGTACGATATTCGCCGGATCCTTCGATACGCCCGGCGTGGTGAGTGTGAGGTTGCCTCGCAGTTGGTCGAGCTGCTCGGCGTCGAGTTCCCCACGCAGGTTCAGTTCCAGGCGTCGTTTCAGCAGCCGCCGGCTCTCCGCGGCTGGCTCCGGATCATCCTGGTGCGGTGAGTATTCGGTGTTCATTGCTTCGCGATCCCCAACAGGGGAAGGTCCAGAGGCTGGTTGTTGGCGCTCGAATTCCATGCTTGGTACACCAACCGGTCGGGTCCAAGCACGTGGAACGCGTCTCGCAGACCGACTACCACCATTGCGGCCAGTTCCCGATAGATCGCCGACCGTACAGGCCAAGGCAACTCGAACCACCAGTTGATGTCGTTATCACCGCCGGGCGCGTGCCAGCCCGCGCCGAGCACAAGTCGGTTCCCGGGTGCGTCGGGTCCAGCTGCCGGATCCAGATCGGCGTAGGCACCGAGTTCGGCGTGCAGTTTGTCCTGGGTCTGGGCGAACTGTGCGAAACCAGCCTGGGTGTCGGGTGCATCGGTATCGATGGTCACCAGGGCTCCGGCGGGGAGTGTGGCCAGTTCCTCGGCCAGGCCATCGGTGAACTCGTCCCAGGTGGTCACAACAGCCCCTGTTCGTCCATCTCGGTGATCTGGTCCTCGGTAGCCAGTAGTGCGTTGGTCATCAGGAAGAGTGAGACGCTGCTGGTGAACTGCCACAGTCGTACGGTGGTTTCGGCTCCGGCCCAGCGGATCTCGGCCTCTTTGCCGGGCTCGCGGAGGGTCGGTGAGCCGAGCGCACCGGTGATCGCGACCGCCATGTCCGTGAAAGCGTCACGAACCCGCGCCCGTCCAGCCGAATCGTCGTCCGCGAAATCGGTGACTTGCACCCGGATTCGGCCGAGGCGCTCGGACCCTCCTGAGACGTCGCCGCTGGCCATTCCGAATCCGGTGTCCAGCCTGGCGGAGGACGGACCGATTCTTTCTACGGTCCAGCCGAATTCGGTGGCCAATGCCGGTACATCCGTGAGCAGCCAAGACCACTCCAAAGATCGCAACCGGGCGGCGAGGTTAGCTACTTCAGGCGCAGTCAGTGAACGCCATTCGGTCATTTATTCACCCTAGTCCAATCCTGAAACGTGTCGGCTGGGCGGTCGCCCATCAAAGGAGTCTGCGTGAGCGGTCGCGTGACCGTTCGCGCGCGGCCGCTTCGAGCTGCCGCGCCCGGACCACTTGCGCCGCTTCGGTTTGTCGATCCCGAACCGCTGCTTCGGCCTCGCGGGCCTGGCCGACACTCAATGCGTAATTGATCTGTACCTGCTCCAGCGTCCGCCCGTGCTCCAATTCCTGCGCGGCCTGTGCCAGGCGTCGAGCCTCCGAGTCGTATGGGACTTCGATTGTGCGCCCATCCTGCTGGTAAACGAGCGCCCTATTCGCGGCGTTGAGTTCGACCGGCAGGTTCTCGCGGCAGAGCTGGTAGGTCCGCGCATCGAATTTTTCCACCGCTCGCCCCGGGATATGCATCCCACTGTCGGGTCCGAACATGCGATTGTGCTCTTGCCGCTGTAGCTCTCGACTGAGCACATCCAGCGTCTGTCCGGCGTCGCGGCGATGTTCGACTTCTAGTGCCCTGGCGACCTGTTGTGTCTGATGGTCACCGAGTTGCAGTCGTTCGAGCGTCTGTGCCTCACGAGCGCGTTCCTGTTCCAGGACGCGATGAAGCGCATCGTGTACTTCCCGGATCGGCACCGGGCTGGGTTCGGTACCGTTCAGGTAGTCGCGCTCCAGCTCACGCACCTGTTCGACGGACCTGGCTCGTACGTCCTGTTCCTGCGAACGCGCGTCACGCGTCTGCTCGCTTGCCTGCCGGACGATCTCCCTCGCGAAGGCTTCTTCTGCCCGCTCGAGAGTCCGGCTGCGGTCGGCCTCCAGAGCTTGCCTGACGGCACGGGCGTGGCTTTCGTCCAATCCCATCCGCTCGAGCGCGTGCGCGTCACGCCCGCGCTCCTGCTCGTTCACCTGTCGTACGGAGTCGTAGGCGTCGCAGAGCTCCCGCAGCTGCGGGAGCTTCTCGGGCGGTGCGCCCGGCTCGATCGCCCGAACGAGATTCAGATTGTGCTGGACGAAGATCGCACGGTCCTTCGAGGGTACTTCTCTGGCATCGATCGTCTGCGCGATCGCCCGGTTGACCAGTTCGCGTTCGAGGATATTGATCTGGGCGATGAGCGCGTGGTTCCGCAATTCCGAGTCCAGGCCCACCAACTGTTTGATCACTTCGGCATCACGACCCAGGTCGAGTTCGCGGAGCCCGGCCAGCCGACTGTCGCTTTCGAGCTGTATTGCCTTCGCTGCGGCATCGTTGGCATCGACGAGGCTTTTGCTCACCTGTGTAGGCGAGTCGTGGTCATCCATCGCTCGCACAATATTGGTCAATGCCTCGTGGGTGAGGATGATCTGTTGTGCCGCAGCGAAGCTTCTGTTCTCGTCGGCTATATCAAGCGTAAGTTGTATGATTTCCCGCTGCTCAGGTGTAAAAGTTGCGAGAATCTGCTCACGTTCTTTTTCGATGACTCGGACCAGTTCCAGTTCTCGCTGTTTTGCGAGCTCCAGGAGGGGGGTGCGGACACGTTCGATTCCAGCAATATTATCGATGGTCATCGCTATGCCGTCACGTTCGAGGATGTACTCGGTCACCGTGACGCGGCCATTGATATCGACGTGCACTTTTTCGCACTTGTATACGAGGGTGCCGTTCTGGAAGGCACGCATCATCTCGTCGCGAGCTTCGAGAACTCTCTGTACGCGAGGTTCGTTCGGGTCGATGCCGCGTGCGCGCAACGTTTCTGGTGTTTCCGCCAGCAGCAGAGCCAGGTTCTTCTCTTCCATCATTGTTCGGGCGTAATACTCTGAAGAGCACTGTTCCGCACGCCCCACGGGGGTATCCGCATCTCCAAGTTCGGACCCGAGGCCCTTGGCCTCGAGCGCCTTGAAGGTTGGAGGCTGACCTTCGGATTCCCGTAGAAACACCGGGATATCGAAAGTGTCTCTGCCGTCTATCGCGCGACCGAGGGGGGCCAGCACAACGGCGTTGGGATGTTGCGCGGGATCGTTGGCGTATGCGAGTGTGGCAATCTCCCCCATGGTTTTGGAAGTATTATTCATTTCCGTGCCGATGGTGTGATATTTATCGGCATTGTCGCGCATTTCATCCAGTCGATCTAGTTTCGCTTTTTTGTCCGCGCTGCTGATATTCTCCTTCTTGATATTCCCCGTGAGCTCGGCCACCTTTTTTGTGAGTTTCTTTGCGGACAGCTCATTGATATGATTGATCCCGAATTCGGGGAAATGTACGCGAGCGGCTGCTCCGGCGGGATCGCGATCCGCTTGCTGATCTATTCGCGCGATGGATTTATCGTCGAGGGCTTTGGCTGAAGTCGTCTCGGTAACCTGGTACGACGTTTCTTTGCCCTTCTGTGCCTTATAGAGGGGAGCGCCACTGTGATCGACATTTTGGTCCTTGGCGAACTGGCTGGGCTTTGATACATCGCGGAGATTGTAGCCCTCGTCCCGATAGGTCCCGGCCCTATCGTTTTTCTCATGCAGATGCCCGTCCTTGGCGGAGCGCCAGTGGTCCGGCTTGTCATTCTCCTTGAACAGCAACCCGTCACGGCCCAGCTGCAGGCCCTTCGCAGCTGCCTCGGCCGGCAGTTTTTCGTACCGTTCCGGGACCGCGGGGATCGGCTTGGCGGATTCACCGGGAAGCCGATATGCGTCTGCAGCTCTTTCCTGATGTGGCCTGGTTGGGAATTCCACGGCCGCATTACGAAAGGCCTGAGCTGCGGGCGTGATGCGGTCGGGACCGGCCGCCTCGGCGTCGCGCTGTGCGTGGCGGACGTCCCAGTAAGGCCCAGCCCCAGGATGATTCCCAGGTTCGTGTCGGTACGGCAGTCCGTCCGGTCCTCGGGCATGCCGTGCCATCTCCCGCGTCGGTGCAGTGCCGTCGGACGGTTTCGCCGCTGCGAGGTCGCGGACCGGGACCACCCGGCCCTGGCTGTCGATGGGGCCGCCTTCGTGGTGGGTTCCGGCGGGCAGCACTCCGGAGTCGTCGAAAAACCGGACCTGTCCGTCACTGCTGACCACGGCCTCGATATACGGTGTGACCTTGTGCAGTACATCGAGCCGCATACTGTCGCCGGTCGCTGCGGCGGTGCTGATCTCGTGCTCGGAGGCTGGTCCCGGGAGGCGTTCCTCGGGATGGGTGTGGACGGTGAATTCGTACTCACCCCTGAGGGATTCGGGAATGGTGATGATTGATTCCGCGCCGCGCAGGAGTCGCAGTTCGCCGGCGGCGTTCTGCACGACCGCGTGCTCGACACCGGTATAGCGCTGCAGTTCGGCGAGGTGCGTTGTACTCACTTCGCCGGGCTCGACTCCGATATGATCCACCGTCGACAGCTCGAGCACGAACTGCTGCGCTTCGCGGGAAAGCTCCTCCAGCGCAATCGATCCCTTGGTCGCGAACTCGTGCGGGAGGAGCGGCTGGTCGGCCTCTGGGGTGTTCGCCACTTCGTGTGGACTGGATTCATAATTCGGTAGCATCTTGCGCAGATCCAGCCCGAACTGTTCGGTGACCCAGCTCAGACCACGGTTGTTCTCCGCCAGCCAGCTGTGGTATCCCTGCCACGGTGCTGGGTTCTTGCCTGTCCACTTGTTCAAGCTGGTGTCGACCGCTGGCCAGCGGTCACTGATACCCGGCGGAATCTCGTGCGCGAGACCGAGTTCGCTGTTGATGCGCAAGGTATCCAGGAACGCGTGAATCCGGCGTTCAATGGGTTCATCTCCCCGCCGGAAGATCTCGTATGGCTCATGCGTCAGCTTGTTCGCCCGCCACGCCGTATCGGTCGGGAACTGAACTTCGAACTCCCTGCCGACCGGCGATCGCAGTGTCGAGTTCAGACCGTAGTAGCGGTTGCCCTCCAGCCAGAAGTTCTTGACATCCACGACCTCGTATCCCTGACCGCGCAGCCGTTCGAATGTCGCCTCGAGCGCGGGCAAGTAGCCTTCACCCGCGGGTAGTCGGGCGGAGAACCTGATCAGATCGTTGACCCGGTCGATGAACTGATCGACGCTCTCCCCGTGTTCGCGCTCGGTGTAGTACTTGCGCTCCAGGGACTCCTCGGACTTCACCCGGTGCTCTTCGCCGCGTAGCTCCAGCGGGTTGTGCGCGGTGCCGAGGTCCGTTGTCACCTGGTCGGTTGCGGCACGGAGATCGTCCAGAATCAGGTCCGCTTCGGGCCGCGCGTTCTCGACTGCGGCCGCGATGTACTCCTTGTCCGCTGCTGGCAGTTGGACATCGACCTTTTCGGCGGGCTTGGCTGCGTATACGGGTGCGTGCCCGGAACCGGTCAGGTCGCTCGGGAAGGGATTTCGTGGATCGGCCATCCGGAACTGTGCGAATTCACCCCAGGTTTCCGGGATCTGACCGCGGCGATAGAGGACTACCCCTTGATCTCCACCCGCGCGCAGGGTGCCGTCGGCAAGCTGCCGAATATCGACAGCGAGCGCGTACCGTCCACCTCGGGTGGCATCCCACTCGTGCGGCCAGTCCGCCAGACGTTCGGACGGCGCGTGTATCGCGGTAGGCACCTGCTCGAACCCCGCCATTCGTGTGGCGGTGAGCCGTCGATTGTCCAGGCTGACGATTCGGCCGTCGTCCAACACCACCGCGTGTAATGGCCCGCCGCGCCAGCCTTTTTCGGCCATGCTCGCGGCTAGGTCGGTGAGCAGCACACCGGTCGAGGTCATTCGGCTCACAGTGCGCTGGGTGAACCGCACCTCCTCGGTCGGCACCATTTCCGTGATCGGCAAGGATTGCTCGATCCGGGCCAATTCGGTTGTGGGGAGCGGATTTTCCTCGTGCTGACCCAAATCGGCGAGCTCGGCCTGGGGATGACCGTGTTTGCCGGGTTCTCGGGTCGGGAGTTCAGCGGGGGGCGTCCGCTGCGGTCCCGATCCGGTGGGTTCGACCGACTGCGCTCCGGCGTCTGGCGGTGATGCGGTCGTCTTGTGGTCGGTGGAGAGGGTGAAGGGCTTCTCGTCTGGTGACGGGGCACCCGATTCCACTGCGGCAAGTGAGGTCTCGTGCGGCGCGGGCTCCGGCGCCGGATCTACGGCCTGCTCTGGAGCCGAAGGCGCGTGGAGGCTCGGCTCGACGGCGTCTCCCAGACTGAACGGGATGTAGTAGTCGTCGGTTGTTTTCTGCTCGGAATCGGCTAGTGGTCCTCGTTCGTCTCCTGGCGAATCCGTTCGGTCTCCGCTTCGCCCCAGGCTTGCCAGATCTTGGTCTGCTCCTCGGTTGCCGGTGGGCGTCCGGTCGCTTCCAATTCCGCTGTGTGCTGACGGATTTGGTTGGCCCTGGCCTGGTCCTCGGGAGACAGAGGCTGGCGTCTGGCCGTCACTTTCTGTGCGATGCGGGCTAACTCCTCCGGTGTCATCATGTTCCCTTCCGAGGTCGAGCAGTTCGATGTAGAACTTGGGGTTTCCGTAACGGTCGGCACCGACGTACTGGTCTTTGACCAGGAAGTGGTTGCCGGGTGGGAAGACGACTTCCTCTTGGGCGGGGGTGGTCCACGAGATGTCTTTGCCGTACCGCGAGTCGATGATGAGCTCGACGTTTCCGCCCGGCATCGAGGTGGATTTGTCGGAGGAGGCGAATCCGTGGTCTGGCACGACCTTGCCCTGCTGGTAGGCGTCCAGTAAACGTTCTAGGGCTACGGGATCGCCGAGATGCAGTGACCGGTAGACAATGCCCTGGTGGTCGGGCAGTTTGTTGTATGCCGAGACCAGCGTGCGGATTTCGGGGTCGTAGGTTTCGAGAGCGGTGAGGTCGCCCCATCGGGTGGCGTTGTTCACTGCCTCGTTCAGGTCCATGAACTGGTTACGCCTGATGGCGTGGAGCTCGGCGTCGGTCAGTCCGGCAATCGCCGGGTGTCGTTCCGATTCCTCGGCTCGGATCGTGTGGACCTCACGCCAGCCGTGCTCGTATTTGCTTACGTAGCGGCGTTCTGCCTGCGGGTCGATGAAGTCGGGGTTGGCGTAGTACGGCTTGTCCTCGACGGGGTGGTTGCTCGGAACCTGGCCCGGGGTGGGACTCCCCACGGACTGGCTGTGAGAGCCTTCCAAGTTTGGTGCTTGATGTGTAGGCGCACTATCGCGGAATGGTGTTGGTGGCGAGGGCTTTTCGTCTAGTACTCGAACGTCCCGGTTTCCGGCCAGATTTCGTTCGTCCGGTTCGCGTAGGCCCAGGCCTTCGCGCGCCTGCATGGCTCCGGGATTCCGAGCAGGTTCGTTCGGGACCGCAGGGTGCTCTTGTCGATGATCAGTTGATGTTCCATGTTCGGTTCCGGTGGCGTGGTCAGGGATTCGGCGGTCACCCGGTACTCGATCTCGGTCTGGTCCTCCCTGACCCGCTGGATCGTCACTGTCCAGCGATGGGGATAGATCTGATGGCCTGGTATCGGTTGTCGGGTCCGTATCGCTTCGTCGTACTGCTGCCCGATCATCTCCATCGACAGGCTCGAGTGGACTGTCACCACTCCGGTCTGGGCGTTCACCACGAAGTTCGCCTGGCCCGGCTCCGGTGGCATGGTCGGGCTCCGAGGTTCGGTCTCCGTGGGTTTCGGGTGGCAGATCCAGCCGTACTCGCTCTGCTGGATGATGAATTCCTGATCCGGACGAAAGATCTGGGCCAGGTATTGCTCCACTTGCTGCTGAGTTCGGTACTGCTCCGGCACCGGTGATACCTCCATTGGGTTCGTTCGGATCGAGCGCACGGAACCATAGTCCCGTCGAGCCATGGGTAAGACTGACGGGCGGTGTTTCGGAGATCGTCCGCTGCTGAGGGTCCCACCAAAGCGGGCCCTTCGCGCCCTTCGGGTAGACGACCACAGTGGCGTGAGCGCCGGGGCCGTTCCATTTGTTGATCACGAGGGCGGAGGACATCTCACCCAATTGAGAGAGATGGTCGTGCAGCCATGCGAACTGCTGGGGGACGTCCGGGGGGTTGATCTGCCCGGCCCAGGTACTGAAACCGCCTCCGAGCCAGTCGAGTGCACGCTCGTTACCCAGCTGTTCCGGGCCCCACTGGTCGATCGTGCCGTCGGGAAGCACGTCGGGCCAACGGGGGTGGGCGACCTGGGGATCACCGTGGAACGAAGACAGCGCCGCGAGGCTGTTGTCCAGGCAGTTGTTGCCGCGACCGTCGTTATGGGGCCCGCCGTCGTTGACGAGGTCGCCGTATGGGTTGGTGCGGGGGTCCGCGCCGACGAGGAAGCCGTTGCCGTCGCGGAGTGCGTCTTCGACAGCCCACTGGTGTGTAGGCGTTTCCAAATCATCCAGGCGATGTTCAGCGATGACTCGTGTTCGGGGTAGCCCGGCTATCTGGTTATCGGTGTTGGCGGTCGCGATGTCATTGCTGAGCTGACGGACGTCGATATGGTCGAGTTCTTGTTTGCTCGGGTCGGTTGATAGGCCGAGGTGTTCGCGCAGTTGCCGGGCGAGCGTGTCCGGGTGGGTGTCGCGGGTCCAGGTGCGCGGGTCTGAAATATGTTGGGGGTCACCGACGGTGGCGCGGAGGTGCGCTTCGGCGAGATTGTCGGTGAGTTCGATATGGATCTGTAGGTGGTCACCGCTCAGAAGGCGTTGGCCGGTGTTGAAGGTGCTGTCGACCGTGGCGTGGAGCTGGTCGAGGATTCGGGCGAGGTGATCATTTGGGAGATGGTCGACACCGTCGAGGTGCAGGCGGATGGTGAGGCTGTGGACGAAGTTGTCGGGTCCGTAGCTGAACCGCCGCGTTTCGTATGCCGGTGCGGGAGAGCCCGATGGGGCCTCACGAGGTGTGACCGGAGTGGCGTCGGCGGCTTCGATGTTTTGGTTTCGGTAAAAGTCCTGCAAGTCTGCGCGGATCTTGGCCTGTGCCGGATCGGGTTCGACGCCGGTGATGTGGTCGATGCGGCGCCGGAATTCGAGTGGGTTTTCTTTGCCGGCCTGCGGGGGTGTGGTCGGAACCAGCTCTGATCCAGTGGGGGAGGGCGGGCTGTCGGCAGCCGGGTTCGCGTCTTGGTTTGGTACCGCAGGTTGGTGATCGCCGGTCCGCAAGTTCGCGTCTCCGGCGAGCGGGCGTTGCGGTTCGGGCAGACGCTGCGGTTGAGCGGCTGCGTCGGGGGTGTCGGTGCCGATTCTTCGCGGGGTTAATTCAGAAGGGGCTGGTCGTATTTCGGTTTCGGGGCCCGCAGTGACGGTCCGGGGCGGGGATACCTGGCTTGCCGGTGCGGCCTTGTCTTGGTTTCCCGCAGCGACATTCGTGGCGTTGTCGGGGGAAGCCGTGCTCGCGACGATGCGCGCCGGACTGTCCGCAGTCGACTGCCGGTTTAGCGCCGGATCCCGGAGCGCGGATGGGTCACCTGCACGGTCAGGCGCAATTCCCGGGCGCGCAGTATAATCGGTGGCTGGCCGGGTCGGAACGTCGGCAGGTCTGACACTGCCGGGGGCTCCGGCGCGCTGTTCCGGCGGACTGGCCGGCGTGTGCGAGTTCGTAGTCCCAGCATCAGGGTGGACGACGCTTCCGTCACCGCCTTCGACGGTGATCTTCTGCCACTCGCTGTGCAAGTCCTCCAGCCGGGCTACATGCTGATCGCTGTAACCGCCGAGTGTTTTTGACTCACTATTGATTTTGGACAGCTGTTCGTTGATTTGCGCGCTGTGGGATCGGATGTCGGCCTGAGCAGCGTTCCCGTCTAGGACGTCCGAGTGGAGTTGGCGTTGCAGGCCACGGTAGAGCGATCTTCCGTTCGCATTGCTATCCGGGGTGACGACGTGATTGTGCAGCGGATCAGTGCCGATCCGGTTGCCCGCTGTGGTAGCGCTGGGTCCCTCGCCGATAGGCGCAGCGTGGCCGTTTCGAATCCCGTGTCGTAGACCGCCTGCGCCGCCGAGTGCTGCGCCGCCGAGCAGGAGTTGGGGGCTGAACGACCAGTCGATGCGCTTGCTGTTTTTGAAGTGGTCGTAGATTTGATTTCCGAGGCCGCCGCCGTACATGCCGACGCCACCGGCCATGCCGCCGAGGCCTCCGGAAATCAACCCGCCGAGGCGCGGCGACAATCCGCGTTTGCCCAGCATGTCGGCGATTTTGATGTGCGCCGGTCCGCCGATGAGTCCGCCGATGCCCCATTCGATCGAGGTTTGGAAGGTCTTCTTCAGGTCGAACCCGTCGTCGAGATGGCCTTCCCCGAGCTGGATGGCTTGGACGCCGGCGTCGGAGGCGGCTCCTAGCCCGGCCATGATGGCCCCGCCCTTGAGGGTATTCGCGAGCAAGCTCGCGGGCGCCTTTGTGACGGCCCGCTCGGCGAGCGGGATGGCGATTTCTTTGGTCACTGCTTTGGCCAGCGTTCGTGTCGCGGCTCGCGCGGTGATCGCCTCGATGCGCTCCATCATCGTGCGTGCGAACGCGGCCAACACCTCACGGGAAACCGCCAGGTATGCCGGCACCGCCAGCGAACCTGCAAGACTGGCCAACAATTGCCCAACGGCGACGAGGGTGAGGAGAGCGAAGATCTCGGCCTGGATCTTGGTGTACTCGATTTCGGCGGCGGTGGCGCGGGCGTCGTGGCCGAGCTGGTTCAGACTGTTGACCAGTGCCGGTAAGGAAGTGTCCGAGCTGTCGAAATACCCGGCGAAGTCTTTCAGGATCGCGTCAGCGCCTTCACCGGTGTAGTACTGGGAAAAACCGCCGGTGACCTGCTTCAGGTCGGTCTCGAGGTTTCCGAGCTCGGTCGCCGCCTGCTTCCAGGCATCACCCAGCGCGAACAGCTCGTCCTGATCGCCCTTTGGATAGGCCGAAAAGAAGTTGAGTGCTGCCATCAACGAGTTGGGAAGTTGATCCCCGACCGTCGTCCATCCCGACACGAATAATCCCGGACCGCTTCACTCACCACTCTGGAGCGGCGATGCTGGACCGCTCCCGAATCGTCGGATCATGCTCGAACTCTTCGATATCGGTGAACTGCACCGCGGGGTCGGGTTCGACTGCCTTTCGATCCGGGGATCCCGGCGGTGTCAGCGATGCCTCGGGCGGCGTGGGGATCATGGACTGAATGTCGGGCATCATCGGGAAGAGTTCGGACACTGGCGGGACTTGGGCCTGTTTCTGCTGCGCAGCGGTGATGATCTGCTGAGCCTGCTGTTGCACCTGCCGGGCGGCGTCCTGTGTCGCGGCGGTGACAGCGGCGGCGATCTCGGAATAGGTCAGATCTTCGATGTCACCGGAGAATTCGGTCTTGATCACCACACCGTCCGCATTGACGGTGATCGTGATGCGCCGCCCGCCAGCATGGGCGGTCGCGGTCAGCCGAGATCGGTCCTGTTGTGCGCGAGCGATCGAGGCGAAGCTTCCCTGGACCAATTCCTTCAGCTCGGCTAGTCGCGCTTTCTCTGCCTCATTCGCCATGCTCTACTGCCCTGTCCCCACTCTTCGAACGGTCTGGAAGCCGTTGCGCCCGACGTGATCTGTCAGGATCGGAAACTGTCGGTGTTGTTGGTTTCCGCCGTCTCCAGGGTCGTCGCACCGTCGCGCAGACCGCCGGCATCGGTTTCCAAGTTCGTGGCCTGCTTGCCGAGAACCCCTTGCAGCGCCTCGTTCCGGGCCTTGTACCCTTGGTCCCCCTCAGCGAACGGACGCCCGAACTCGTCGTCGCCCCAACAACCGTTCGATGCATGCGCTTTCGCGCTGATCTCAGCCAGGATTGCGCGAATCCGGGCCGCTGAACTATCGAGTCCGCTTGCCGTGGACCGCAATCCGGCGACTTCGACTTCCACCTTGCCTGCCATGCCACCCCCGCCTTGATGATCGGAGCAAACTGCTGCCGATCTTATACACGGCAGAGCAACCGATGCGAACTCAAAGTGGCTGTCGCACAGCCTGCGCCACCACACCGGCCGACATCAGCTGGTAGTAGGCACTGTCGACGTCGACGCGCTCACCTTCCAATGACCTGGTGAGCAAGGAGCGTGTCACAGTGCCCGCTTCCGCGGCAGCGACCAGCTCGGTGATTGCACTTCGCTGGCTGGCCGCGAGTACCCGAATAATCACGTCCACAGAGCTTTCCGACGTCCAGATACCGGGTAGGGCCGCGCCCAGCCCAGCGACCTCTGGCGATTCGCCCTGGTGCCACCCGGTGCCGTCCCACCAGAAGCAGAAGGACAACAATCCGTTCGCCGCACGAGGATTCACTACAGGATCGGCCACCCATTCCGGTGCACCACGGTAGAAGGACGGCATCGGCGCACCATCGTTGTAGACAGCATCCAATTCCGGTGCATTCCACAGCCCTCCCGACAGCACCGCACGATCGCCCGGAAATCGATGCAGTGTCGATCCGCTGCGTGATGATCCTTCGAACCACCCGAGCGCGGTCGTGATCCGCGGTCCCCACGGCGATTTCGCTGCGACGAAAGCCGCTGAAATCACCGCCCAACGCGCCCACAACAGCGGAAACGGTGGCAGTCCTTTCGTAACCGGAGCTGCTTGGACCTCAGCTGCGCGGTCGGCCTGCACCTGGGCCACGGCTGTCCTCGGGCTGCGCCCCTGGCTACCGTTGTGACCGACATATGCTGCGAGCCATACCGGTAGCCGCTTCCGCGGATAAACCTGCAGGTCGGCGAGATAAGCTTGAGGAGGAAGCAGCTGGTCGTCCGGAAACGGTTCCGCCCCATAGTCATAGTCGACCTGCACGTCACCAGCGTCGCTCAGTGACACCAACACGCGCCACCACGGCCCATCGCCCGATTCCGCGGATAGGTGTCGTAGTTCGCGCAATCGCGCGACCAGCTCAGCAGGAGGCAGTACCCTGGCGGTTCGCCGATCGTCTGACACCACGATCTGCGCCGCCTCGTCGGACACCGTCATCGCGAACACCGCATCGAGTCGCTGCCAGTCCGGCGCAATTAGTTCGACGAGTTCAGCAATGACCCGCTGACTCAAATCCTTTGTCGGCTCGATGGCTTCCGGCGCAGGTTGGGCACTTCCCCTACTCAGAGTGAAATCGATATCCGGAGAGCCGTTCTGGACGGCGCCGGGTGCGTCGTTGCTCGGGGTTAGTCCGGGAATGTCTGATACATGAACTGGCCGGGACGGCACCGCACGCTCGAATTCTCCTGTGGCAGAGTCGACTCCACCCGGCAGCCCGTCGCGGGCAGACTCGTCGTGCATGTACGCAGTGTCCTTCATGGGATCGTGTATGAATTCGACAGTGTGCCATGGATCATGCTCGCGAGGCCTCTCTGCAGGTTCGTCCAAATGCCACGCCGCCGAAAACGTGCCTCAGTCGAGATAATCCTCTGTGCTGCAAAGGCTTACGCTGACGTAGCGCGCCCTCGAAAGGCTGACGAGACCGACTTGACGGGTTGGGATTCCCCTGGTGGACGGGTTGGGATTCCCCTGGGATCGCAACCTCTCACCCCGTGTTACGAGAGCGCCCTAGGCGTGGCTCAGTCCATGGCATTCCTGTTTGGGGTACAGGGCAGTGGCGGAATGTTGAAGTCGAACTCCAACGCCTAAGCGTCCCTCCGATTTTGGAGACCGGGCCACTGGCGTTACGGGTGAGGGTGCGTATTCGGCACTGAACCGTTGGGCGCCAAGACTGCCTAAACTGCTGAATTGACATATGCGCATCCATGCATGAAAATCTGCTGCTAAATCGCCCACGATGCAGATGTTGCGCATGTCATACGCGGGGAATACTGTGTATAACACCTGATCCCGGCAATCCATTGGCAACGTCGGATATACGTGATCGGATCCCAGGGACTGTGATGGCAGCCCTGACGGCGCGGAATGCGGTGTGCAGTTCGAGTGCAACTCGGTTCTTGCGCATGACTCCCTTAACTCGCACGACCATTGGTCATTTGTTGGAGTGTGGCGGGAGTCTGTGTGCTGATCGGCGACTGCCTCCGGGGGCTATCTCGTGGTCATTTGACGCGATCTTGTTGGTCTGCGTTCGGGTGAAGAGATTTCCCGCACCGACCATGCAGCCCCTCGCATAGCAACACCTTGGCTACCTATTGGGTTCTTGTGGAACGACATCCGTGTTGAGGAGTCTCAATGAGCGCACCGAGCTACTTCACCCGCGCCGAAGCCGCTGAACGGCTTCGTCATTCAATCCAAACGCTCGCTAACTGGGCAAGTCAGGGGATCGGTCCGAAATACGTCAGGCGCGGCGGCACCGGGACGTGCTTGTACCCCTCCGATGAGCTTGAAATCTGGGAGCAAAACAACTTGATGTAGGAGACGATCGATGGGCGCATCGCGGCTTGAACCGGGCGAATTCCCGGATGATGTTGTTCCGAAGCAGGGTGCGGATGGGGTGTGGAGGATTCCTCAGACCTGGCATCGCGCCTGGTCGGGAAAGCTCGTCCGCTCCAGCGGTAAAGGCAAGACGAGGAGGGATTGCGCCGCCGATTTTCGCAAGAGTTTCGACCGGAACGTGAACAATGGCGGCGCCCAGGTTGCGGTGGCCTCGCGACGGCGACAGTGGGCGACGACGGATCTGATGTCCGATGCGTTCGAGCATTGGCTCGTGTTGCAGGAGCAGAAGGTCGCCCGAGGCAAGATCAAGGAGCAGTCGTGCGGTGACTACCGCCGATTCATCTACCCGACGGGCGAGCGCGCCAGCAAGACAGCTCCCAGGCTGGACAGGGAGATGGGCCGGCTGACTCTCGGGCAGGCTGGACGCCCAGCCTTCCTGGCCGACTACATCGATGCGGTGGAAGCCAAGGCGCCGGGTGTTGCGCGCGTTCAGCATGTGATTCTCAGGGCCGTGTTCAAGATGGCCACTCTCGGCGGCGCCTGGGACAAGTCACCCATGGATATGGTCCCGCAGCCGATGTCGGCCGAGGGCGGCGATCAGAGGGCGCTACTGGCGTCTGAGGTCGAACGCCTGCCGATGCTGTGGCCGAAAGTCGGTCACGGCAGGGCGCAGTACTTGCGCCCGATGATCCTCACCCTCCTGGGCACAGGGATGCGCCCAGGGGAGGCCCGCGCGCTTCGATGGTGCGACATCGCCGAGCGCGACGAACAAGGTTGGATGATTGCGCACATCAACGGCACGGTGTTCGGTGATCCACCGATTCGGCAGGACGGGCGCAAGCAGGGTGACAAGTACTGGCTCCAGCTGCCAGGGTGGCTGACGGCCGAGCTGGACGACTGGCGCCAGGACTGCCGGTTCGATGACGACAAGGACTTTGTATTCAGTGCCCGAACCGGCGGCGCTCTCACTGGAACCGCCTCCGGTCGATCGTTGATCAACGCCCGCAAGGGGACGCCGCTCGATTGGCTGAAGTACCCCCATTTTCGCGACACCGTGGCCACGGTCGTCGACGACTTCTACGACAATTCGAAGCGCGCGAGTGCCCAGCTGGGCCACGCGGAGGGCCAGAGCATCGCCATCAAGCACTACATCGACAAGGCCGGGCGAACTCGCCGCGTCGTCGACAACACCCCAGCCCTCAAGGAGTTCGCAGAAATTTTGAAACTGGGGAGTTTGACTACGAAATGACTAATCGATGCCCCGGGGGTGTTGTGATCTCCCTCATGACCAGCCCGTATGCCTCTGAAGGCTGTGTTTCGCCAGTGTTACACGTACAGCTGGCCGGGGGTTCGTCGGTGTCCCGACATGTCGGAAACATCGGCTTCGCCCGCCGAGCGGCGTTCGACCAGCATCGATATCCTGCCACCGACCTCGGGCGCGGCGTTGTTAAGACTGCGAAAATATAGAGGTCTTACCGAGTCGTGACCGAGCGCCGTGAGAATCCTCACCGAGCTGCGCAATCCATCGGACAAATTGTGCGGGTAGCTTCGCACCGATCGCGCGCCGTCGCAATCCTGTGTGGCGAGGGCTGTGCGGAGCGGAAGGCCGGCGGCGAATAAGGTGGAGACATGGCACGCATCACCGGCTCTTGGCTGTCCGGACCGAACGCCGATCCCGGTGACGACCCCGCTGGTGACTACCAGGGCAAGGAACTGGGGCTGCCGAAATCCGGTGCGGGCGCGCTCGCGCCGATGACCCGCCGCATCGGCGCGCTGCTGTTCGACTGGTTCATCTCGATCGGCCTCGCGGCGATTCTGGTGCGGCCCAATGCCGATCAGCTCATCGCCAAGATGAAGCTGCCCGCGGGCGAGGCGCCGCCGCCGCACTTCGTGGTGGTGATGGGTTCGCTCTCCACGCCGACGCTGCTGGTGTGGTTCGTGCTCGGCGTGGTGGCGGTGACCCTGTTCGGGTTCACGCCCGGCCAGTACTTCATGAAGATCCGTGTGAGTCGCGTCGATACGGATGGGCCGGTCGGTTTCATCCGCGCGCTGGCCCGCCAGGCCATCCTGGTCTTCGTGGTCCCCGCGCTCTTCACCGATTCCGACGGCCGTGGCATGCACGACCGGGCGACCGGCACCGCCCTGACCCACACTCGCTGAGGGTTGCCCGGTATTTCCGGGTGATCGCTGTCGATCGCCTGCGGCTCGGTCGCTCGCTATGTGACTCGAGCATCTTTTCTGCGCGAGCAGATTCGAATCCTCACGCTTTCCTCATATGTCCGGTTCCATCATGTGATTGCTGGTCTGGCGTCTTCGCAGATGTAGCTCGTAGTTCACCGCGTGTTGCTTTCGATCGGTATGGTCGCAGGCGGTCTGGCGGGGCTGAGCATGCGAATGTGCGCTCCGGCGGATAGCTGTTGATGTGCTGATGGAGGATCCATGGATGAGGGCTACCGGGCTGCCGCGCGGAAATTCAGCCGGCGGTCGGTACTGGCATCCACGGGTCTGCTGGGTCTGGTCGCGGCCGGGGCGGCGGTGAGCGCGGGCGTCAACGCGGCTCCCGACGCCGACGGTGACCAGCACACGATGTACGGCGGCCCGATCGAGCGGACCGTGCTCGGCATCGAACCGATTGTCCGAACCGATCGGGTGTACTCCACCGCGCGCGGGCGTGAGGTGGATGTGGTCACCATCCTGCCGCCGGGCGTGCCTGCCGACGGTCTGCCGATGTCGCTGCTGCTGCACGGTTTACACGGCAATGCCCGTAATGCCGCGGTCGGCAGGCTCGGTGACGTGCTCACCGCGGCCGTCTCGACCCGGCTCGTACAGCCCTTCGGATTCATGGCCATCGACGGTGGCGACAACTATTGGCATCAGCACTTCTCCGGCGACGACCCGATGACCATGCTGCTCGACGAGGCCCCGCGCTGGCTGGCCGCGCGCGGACTCGCGGGCGCGAATGGTGAGCCGTTCGCCTGCACCGGCACCTCCATGGGCGGCTTCGGCGCACTGCTGTACTCGCGCCGCCGGGCCGAACGCGGGCGGCCGGCGAAGGCGATTGCCACCATGTCGCCGGGGCTCATCACCTCCTGGAACGAGATGAGCAAGCGCAATGCGTTCGCCAATGCCGACGATTGGGCCGCCCTCGATCCCCTGCAGAACATTGCGAAGCTGGGCCCGGCCCCGACCGGCGTGTGGGTGGGGGATCGGGACCGATTCATCGACGGCTGCCGGCAGTTCATGAGCCGGGCTCGCCTCGAGGTCGCGCTGGTGACACCGGGTGCGCACACCGATGAGTACTGGTCCACGGTCACTCCCGATGTGGTCCGCTTCCTCGGCCGTCACGTCGGCTGAGGCCGGTTCGGTGCATCGGTGGGGCGCGCTGCGCTCACGACTTCTCGCTGTCCGAATCGCCGGTTTTCCTGGCCGAACGCGGCGTAATCTGTCCCCAAGTGCAAGGCCGACGCCGCCCACGCTGTGACACCTGCCGTTCCGCCGGAAGGGATCGCATGAGTATCTTCTCGCCAGGTTTTCAAGGTCGTCCCCGGCCGCAGAGTGATCGAACGCCGCCGGGGCAGTATCTGACCGAGGATTTTCCGGTGCTGTCCGCCGGACCCACCCCGCGCGTCGACCTGACCCGCTGGCAATTCTCCATCACCAATGAGACCGGCCGCCAATACAGTTGGAGCTGGCCGCAGTTCATGTCGCTGACACAGGACCGCCCGCACGTCGACATCCACTGCGTGACAAGGTGGTCCAAACTCGACACCAACTGGCAGGGCGTCTCCCTGGACGACCTGCTCGAAAACGTCGAAACCCAAGCGGAATTCGCGCTGGTGAGCAGCTACGGCGGCTACACCACCAACCTCCCGCTGGAAGATCTGACCGGCGGCAAGGCGTGGATCGTGCACACCTACGGTGGTCAGGACCTGGATCCGGAACACGGCGGTCCCGCCCGGCTGCTCGTTCCGCACCTGTATTTCTGGAAATCAGCCAAGTGGGTCAAGGAAATTCGGCTCCTGGACTACGACGAGCCCGGCTTCTGGGAGAGCGCCGGCTACCACAGCTACGGTGATCCGTGGCGTGAGCAGCGCTACCAGGGCGACTGATGCGCTGGCAGCCCGCCGAACTCCTGGCCGCCCGATTCGAGACACCCTCGGCGCGCACCCTGACCCTGCGGGTGCCCGGCTGGCCCGGGCACCTGCCCGGCCAGCACGTGGACGTCCGACTCACCGCGCCCGACGGTTACCAGGCCGAACGCAGCTACTCACTCGCCGCTCCGGCCGACGGAGACCGCATCCAACTCACCGTTCAGCGCGTCCCCGGGGGCGAAGTCTCCAGCTATCTGGTCGATGTACTTCCGGTCGGCGCGCTCATCGAGATCCGCGGCCCGGTCGGCGGCTGGTTCGTCTGGAATCCCGACAGCGGGGGAGCGGCCGTCCTGGTCGCAGGCGGCTCCGGCATAGTCCCCCTCGCCGCCATGCTCCGCGCCCGCCGCAACACCATGGCCGCCAAACCCTTCCGACTCATCTACACCCTTCGTGCCCCAGAAGACCTCTACTACCGCGACGAACTCCTCGCCCCACCCGGCGAATTCGCTGACGCATCCGACGAGCCCGCCGGGCCCCGCGACGACCTCACCGAGACTCGCGACGGAGTGCCCGAACCTGGCGACAGAGGGATCGGACTTCGTGACGGAAGTACCGGATCCCGCGGTGACCTGTCCGTTCGCCCGGGCGCCCTCACTGTGCCCGGCGGATCCGAGGGCGACGTCGGCGTATTCCTCGCCTACAGCCGGAGTGCGCCCGTAGCTGATCCCCGCCCGCCAGCTCGGCTCACCGCCGCGGAAATCGCGGTCCACGCCCTGCCGCCCGCACCCGACGTCACCTGCTACGTCTGCGGCCCGACCCCTTTTGTCGAATTCGCCGCCACCGCACTGGTATCCGCCGGTCACGACCCGGCCATGATCAGAACCGAGCGCTTCGGACCGACAGGGAAGTAGCCATGACAAACGACGTGACCGGCACCTCCGAAGCGTTCTACCTGGACGGCAATGCCCTCGCCGGAGTCCTGTCCGAGATCTTCGCCGCCGATCTCACCGCCTGCGGATGCCGCTGCGGCACATGCGGAGTCGTCGAACCCCTGGCCCGCGCCCTCGTCTACTTCTGCTGTCCCGGCACGGTAGCCCGCTGCCCCCATTGCACTGCCGTGGTACTACGCATAACCACCACCCCCTCCGGCCGCTGGCTAGACCTGGGCGACGGCGCCGCGATCTGCCTCCCGGCACCCGAGGTCTAGCCCGCCCGACCGGTCCGGTGAGCGGACTCGCCTACCCCGAGCGCCTTTCATGATCACCAGGAACTGATGGCGGTCGTCTCTCGGCCGATGCCGCCATCAGTTCCTGGTGATCAGCTGTCTAGTAACAGGCGACGGCGAAAAGGCGTGTCGTTTGTCCGAAGATGGATCACTCGACCGGGCGGCGCGTCATGCGGGCAGTGCGGACCGCATCACCGGTCGGGCCGACGGTGCCCGCTCTGCGGACTTCGGCTGAAAAAGCGCGAGGCCCGCGTCCGGTGTGGACGCGGGCCTCGAAGAGGAACGGGGTGATTCAGCGGCGGCGCATGCTGCGCTGGACGCCGCGCATTTTCGCGCCGGCGGGCAGCGGGCCCTTGGGGAGCGCCGGGCCGCCGCGGGTGGCGAGCGCGGAGAGGCGGCCCTCGATGAGGTCCATGCGCTTCGCGTCGATATTGCGCGGCAGCTTGGTGAGGTAGCGCTGCAGATCCTTGATCGGCACCTGATCGCCCTCGTTGCCGACGACGATGTCGTAGATCGGGGTATCGCCGACCAGGCGGGAGACCTTCTTCTTCTCCTGCGCCAGCAGCGACTTCACCCGCTGCGGGGAACCCTCGGCGACCAGCACCACGCCCGGCAGTCCGACCACGCGGTGCACGGCATCCATCTGGGTGGTGGCGGCGACACCCGGGGTGACACGCCACTTGCCCTGCAGATTGTCGAGCACCCAGGCCGCGGCGCCCGCCTGCCCCTCGGCCTTGGCGTACACGCTCTTCTGCACGCGCCGTCCGAAGAGGATGAATGCGGCCAGCGCACCCAGCAGCAGACCGATCGGCAGCAGGAACCACTGCAGGCCGAATATGAAGCCGATCACCAGGAACACCACTGTCACGCCGACCAGAGCGCCGATCATCAGCGGCAGCAGCAGCTTGTCTTCCTTGCGCTGCATTTGGAATGCCTGCCAGAGTTGCTGGCGGCGCTCCTTCGACGCCTGCTTGCGCGCCGCCTTCGCCGCGGCCTTCGCTTCCTTCGACGGGGTGTTGCCGCCCTTACCTGCTGCCATGGGATCAGGATAGTGGCCCGGTACCGATTGGTTCGCGACGGGATCAATCGGACGTTCGCGTGTGTTCCCCCAGCCCTCGTCAATGCCCCAATTCTGGTCTCTAGTGACTCGAAATTGGCAAACTATCCGGCGCTCTTGGTCTTCTCGCGAATCGTGTCCGCCAACTGGCTGGGCATCGCTTCATGGCGGGTGTAGGTGCGGGTGAAGGTCGCCGCGCCGTGCGCGAGGGAGCGCAGATCCACGGCATAGCGACTGAGTTCGAGCTCGGGGACTTCGGCGCGGATCGCGGTGCGGCCCAACCCCACCGGTTCGGTGCCGAGCACCCGCCCGCGGCGACCGGAGAGGTCGACGAGGATGGGCCCCACATAGTCGTCCGAGACCACCACGCGCACTTCGGCAATCGGCTCCAGCAGGCTCAGTCGAGCGGCCGCGGCGGCCTCACGCAGTGCCAGACCTCCGGCCATCTGGAAGGCCGCATCGGAGGAATCGACGGAGTGCGCCTTGCCCTCGAACAGCGTGACACGCACATCCACGAGCGGATATCCGGCCACCACGCCCCGCGCGGCCTGGGCCCGGACACCCTTCTCCACCGACGGAATGAACTGGCGCGGAACAACTCCGCCCACCACCCGGTCCACGAATTCGATGCCGGACCCGCCCGGCAGCGGCGCCACCTCGATCTCGCAGATGGCGAACTGGCCGTGACCACCGGATTGCTTCACATGCCGTCCGCGCCCACTCGCAGTCCCGGCGAAGGTCTCGCGCAGCGCCACCCGGTGATCGATCACATCGACCTGCACACCGAAACGCGAACGCAGCCGTTCGAGCGCGACATCGCGATGCGCTTCGCCCAGGCACCACAGCACCAGCTGATGCGTATCGGGATTCTGCTCCAATCGCACCGTCGGATCCTCGGCGACCAATCGGCCGAGACCGAGCGAGAGCTTGTCCTCATCGGCCTTGCTGTGCGCTTCGACGGCGACGGGCAGCAGCGGATCCGGCATCGACCACGGTTCGATCAGCAGCGGAGTGTCCTTGGCGGACAGGGTATCTCCGGTCTCGGCGCGGGTGAGTTTGGTGACACACACGATGTCACCGGCGATCGCCTGACCCAGTGGCCGCTGCTGCTTACCGAACGGCGCGGAGACGGCGCCGATGCGCTCGTCCGAGTCGTGCTCGACCTCCACACCGCCCGTCCTATGCCCCCACACGTGCACGGTGTCATCGGCGCGCAGTGTCCCGGAGAACACTCGTACCAGCGACATTCGGCCCACGTACGGGTCGGAGGCGGTACGGATGACCTCCGCCGCCAGCGGCGCTTTGGGATCGCAGACCAGCTGCTCGGACCTGCCCGCGCTGCTGGCCGCGACGGGATGCTCTGCGGGCGTGGGGAATCCGCGCGTGATCAGATCCAGGATCTCCACCGTGCCCAGTCCCTGCCGCGCACCCTCCGGCGGCGGCGCGGCGATCAGCACCGGATGAAAACTGCCGCGCGCGACCGCCTTTTCGAGATCCTCCACCAGCGTGGCGAGGTCGATCTCCTCACCGCCGATATACCGATCCATCAGGGTCTCGTCCTCGCTCTCGGCGATGATCCCCTCGATGAGCCGGTCCCGCGCATCCGCCATGAGCGGCAATTGCTCCTCGGAGGCAGGTGTTTCGGTGTGCTCGCCCGCGGAGTAGTCGTAAACGTGTTGTGAGAGCAGATCGATCAGCCCGATGACCGGCCGATGGCCGTCCGCACTCTTCGGCCCGTACACCGGAAGATGCAGCGGCAGCATGCTTTCCGCCCTGCCGCCGCCCAGAATCTCCCGGCAGGTCTCGGTCATCTCCTCGAAATCGGCCCGGGCCGTATCCAAATGGGTGAGCACAATGGCGCGCGGCATGCCGACGCTCGCGCATTCCTCCCACAGGGCCAGCGTCGGCCCGCTGATCCCCTCCACCCCGGCCGCGGCCGAGAGCACAAAAAGGGCCGCATCCGCTGCCCGCAGACCGGCCCTGAGTTCCCCGACGAAATCGGCGTAGCCGGGGGTGTCCAAGAGGTTGACCTTCGTACCGTCCCAGCCCATCGGTATCACCGATAATTGCACCGAACGATGTTGTCGCTGCTCGATATCGTCATAGTCCGAGACCGAGGTGCCGTCCTCCACCCGCCCGGCCCGGGGCACCGCCCCGGTTGCCAGGGCGAGGGCTTCCACCAGCGTGGTTTTGCCGGACCCGCTGTGGCCGACGAGCACCACATTGCGGATGTCCTCCGGCCGTTCGGCCGTGATCATCTTGCCGTTGGCGCCTACCGACGTCGTCGTTCGCTCGACCATATGGCTCGCTCCGGGGTCGATTCGTGCGGTACTTCGAGCTTCCCACCGGCGAGGTGCTCCCGTCCACGAATCGGCCTATAAGACGTTCACCGCCATTTCACCGGCGTGTTCTTTCGCCGGAAACAGCAAGGTAGAGACGACAAGACCGGAACCCACTCGAGTGAGTTCCGGCCTGGTGTCGGTAGCTATGAAGCTCAGGAACCGAAGCGCGCGAGAACGCTGGTCGCTTCCTGCGAGGCAGCGCCGCCCTCGGCGAGATGTGCCATCTCCGGGGCGATTTCGCGGCCGTGATGCTTCATGGCCTGCGCGTAGAGGCGACCCGCGCGGTACGAGGAGCGGACCAGCGGCCCGGCCATCACACCGGCGAAGCCGATCTCATTGGCCATATCGGAGTGCTCGACGAACTCCTCCGGCTTGACCCAGCGATCCACCGGGTGATGCCGCGGGGAGGGCCGCAGGTACTGGGTGATGGTGAGGATGTCGCACCCGGCCTCGTGCAGATCGCGCATGGCCTGGGTGACCTCCTCGGGGGTCTCGCCCATACCGAGGATGAGGTTCGATTTGGTGACGAGCCCGGCCTCGCGGGCGGCGGTCAGCACCGACAGTGAACGGTCGTATTTGAACGCCGGGCGAATGCTCTTGAAGATGCGCGGCACCGTCTCCAGATTGTGCGCGAGCACCTCCGGGCGGGTCGAGAACACCTCGGCCAGCTGCTCCGGAACCGCATTGAAATCCGGGATGAGCAGTTCCACGCCGGTGTGCGGGTTCAGCTGCTTGATGGCGCGCACGGTTTCCGCGTACAGCCAGGCGCCGCCGTCGTCCAGATCGTCGCGCGCGACGCCGGTGATGGTGGAGTACCGCAGACCCATGGCCTGCACACTCTCGGCTACCCGGCGCGGCTCATCGCGATCGAGCGCCGCGGGCTTACCGGTGTCGATCTGGCAGAAGTCGCAGCGCCGCGTGCACTGTTCACCGCCGATGAGGAAGGTGGCCTCGCGGTCCTCCCAGCATTCGAAGATGTTGGGACAGCCCGCTTCCTCGCAGACCGTGTGCAGCCCTTCGCGTTTCACCAGCCCCTTGAGCTCGGTGTATTCCGGGCCCATGGTGGCTTTGGTGCGAATCCACTTGGGCTTGCGCTCGATCGGGGTCTCGGAGTTGCGAGCCTCGATGCGGAGCAGTTTCCGACCGGCGGGAGCGGACGCGGTTGCCGCGGTGTTCGGCCGGGCCCCAGTGGGTTCAGGGGTATTCGATGTCGGGGTATCGACGGAGGTCACTCAGTTCACCCTACGCTCGTGATCATTCGGCCTTGGCGGGCACCGGTGCGGCAACGGGGGCCGGGCGCGCGAAGCTGTGGTCGGTGACGGGCAGTTCGCCATTGAGCGCCCGGGTGATGGCATCGGCAACCAGCGGGCGCACCTGCTCGACGGTCACTTCGCGACCCAGTTCGCGGGTCAGCGTGGTGACGCCGGCATCGCGGATGCCGCACGGCACGATGGCCTGGAAGCCGTCGAGGGTCGAATTGCAGTTCAGCGAGATGCCGTGCATGGCGACGCCGCGCTGCACCCGCACGCCGATGGCCGCGACCTTGCGCTCGGGCAGGAATTCGGTGGCGGGCAGCCAGACACCCGAACGACCGTCCACGCGTCCGGTTTCCAGCCCGAGCCCGGCGCATACGGTGATCAGCGCCTCCTCCAGCCGGCGCACGTACGCGACCACATCCACGGGTTCGGCGAGCCGGATGATCGGGTAGCCGACGAGTTGCCCCGGACCGTGCCAGGTGATCTTGCCGCCGCGATCCACCTCGATCACCGGGCTGCCGTCCATCGGCAGATCCGCCGCTTCGGTGCGGCGGCCCGCGGTGAATACGAAGGGATGCTCCAGCAGCAGCAGCCGATCTTGACCGATGCCCTCCGCGCGCTCGCGGGCGATGCCGCGCTGCACTTCCAGGGCGTCGTTGTAGTCGATGAGGCCCAGATCTTCGACGAGCAGGGGTGTGTCGTCGAGCCGAGCCGATGCCCCCCGGTGTGCCGGGGCGGCGGCCGTCTTGCTATCACTCACTGCTGCGACGCTACGCCATCGGGGAGCGTCAGCTGCATCAGCGTCAGATCCATCCAGCGCCCGAACTTGTGTCCCACTTCGGGCAGTTGTCCGACCACCTGGAATCCGAACTTCTCGTGCAGGGTGACGGAGATGGTGTTGGAGGATTCGATCGCCGCGATCATGGTGTGCACCCCGCCCCGGCGCGCCCGCACCAGCAGCTCCACCATGAGCGCCTTGGCCACTCCGCGCCGATGGAACCGCTCGGACACGTACACCGAATTCTCCACGGAGAACCGGTAACCCGACTTCGGCCGGAACTGCCCGTAGCTGGCATATCCCGCAACCGCACCGTCGATCTCGGCCACCAGCACCGGACATCCGGCCACGGCCCGGGCCGCGAACCAGGCCTGCCGCTCGGCCAGATCGGCCAGTTCGGTATCCCAGATGGCCGTGGTCTCGGCGATGGCATGGTTGTGGATCGCCAGGATCTCCGGCAGATCGCTCTCGCGCGCATCCCGCACCAGCAGCTCGGCGGGCGCGAGCAGGGGAGGTTCATTGCTCACCCCAACACGGTATAGCGAGAACCCCTGTGATCTGGATCGCGCCCACCTCGTCCGCCGGTGTGCCGCTCCGGTCATCCCGGCGTGCTTTTGGCCGGGATCCACACCTGTAGCGGCGCAGCTGATATCGGGGGATTCCCGCCGAACGCACGCGGGAATGACGAGATCGGCCGCGGACCTCTCAGCCGCGGCCGACGGTAGCGGCCAGTGCAGCGCCGATGGTGGGGTGCTGAAAGGCGTAGCCGGCGTCTTCCAGAGCGGTCGGGATTGCCCTGGGGCCGTGCAGGATTCCCTCATCGGCGAATTCGCCCACGGTCATGCGGAGCGCGAAGGCGGGCACCATCAGGGGAGTCGGCCGATGCAGGGCGCGTCCCAGTGCACGGGTGAATTCCGCATTGGTGACCGGCGCGGGGCCGACCATATTCACCGGGCCCGAGAGCGAATCATCGGTGAGGGCGAACAGAATCGCGCCGACCTCATCGTCCAATGAGATCCACGGGACGTACTGCCGTCCGCTGCCGAGTCGGCCGCCGAGACCCAGAAAGTAAAGGGGATAGAGCATTCCGAGCATGCCGCCGTGCCGAGCCAGGACGACGGCACTGCGCAGCAGAATGGTGCGCACTCCGGCATCGGCGGCCGGTCGCGCGGCGGCTTCCCAATCCCGGCACAGCCCGGCCAGGAATCCTGTTCCGGCAGGCGAGGTTTCGGTCACGATGCGGTCGCCGCTGTCGCCGCCGTAGTAGTGCACACCGCTGGCATTCACCAGCGTCCGCACTCCCGCGGCGGCGGCCGCGGAGGCCAGGACATCGGTCGGGACGATGCGGCTGTCGCGCAGCTCCTGTTTGTAGCTGCCGTTCCAGCGCCGCCGCCCGATGCCGGCGCCGCAGAGATTCACTACGGCGTCGGCACCGCGCAGCGCGCGTTCGTCCAGGTCGGCACTGGCCGGGTCCCAGCGGAATTCATCGCGTGCATTGGCGGGACGGCGCACCAAACGGGTGACTTCATGCCCGTCGCGGCGCAGTGCCGCGACGAGCGCCGTCCCGATCAACCCGGATGACCCGGCGACCACGACCTTCATACCGAGTACTTACAGGCCGAGGTCGCCCTCGAAGGCCGCCTCTTCCAACCGGTGCCGGATGGTGGTGAGGAAGCGGCCCGCGTCGGCGCCGTCGATCAGGCGGTGATCGTAGGTCAGCGGCAGGTAGGCCATCGAGCGAATGCCGATGAACTCGCTGCCACTGTCGGTGATCACCATGGGGCGCTTCACGATTGCGCCGGTGCCGAGCATGGCCGCCTGCGGCGGAAGCAGGATCGGGGTGTCGAACAGCGCGCCCTGCGAACCGATATTCGTGAGGGTGAAAGTGCCCCCCGACAGCTCGTCCGGCTTGAGCCCGCCATTGCGCGCACGGTTGGCGAGATCCGCGATGGCCCGCGCCAGCCCGGCCAGCGACAGATCGTTCGCATTGTGGATGACCGGGGACAGCAGTCCCTGCTCGGTATCCACGGCGATGCCGAGGTTGACCACCGAGTGGTAGGTGATCTCCTTGGTGTCCGCGTTGTAGGAGGCGTTGACATTCGGGTGCACCCCGAGCGCCTCGATCGCCGCCTTCGCGAAGAACGGCAGGAACGTGATGTTCACGCCCTCGCGAGCCTTGAAGGCCTCCTTGGCCTTTGCGCGCAATGCCACGACCTTGGTCAGATCGACCTCGTGGACCTGGGTCAGCTGCGCGGTGGTCTGCAGCGACTCGAGGGTCTTGGTGGCGGTGATCTGCCGGATGCGGCTGGCCTTCTGCACAGTGCCCGGCAGGTGTGCCAGGTTCGGACGCGCGGCCGCGGTGGCGGCGGGCGCGGCCGGAGCAGCGGCGGCAGCGGGAGCCGGGGCGGCGGCCGGAGCCGGCGCCTTCTTGGCTTCCGCGGCAGCCAGCACATCCTGCTTGCGGATGCGGCCGCCGACGCCGGAGCCCTGGAGGGTGCCCAGGTCGACGCCGTTTTCGGTGGCGAGCTTACGGACCAGCGGGGTCACGTAGGGGCCGCCGCCATTGGTGGAGGGCTCGTCGGCCGGAGTGGCCGCGGCCGGAACCGGAGCGGGCTTGGGAGCCGGTGCCGGGGCGGGCGCGGGGGCGGGCGCCGGAGCAGGTGCCGGAGCGGCGGCTGCGGGGGCCGGCGCGGGAGCCGGAGCAGGCGCGGGGTCCGGTGCCGGAGCGGGAGCCGGGGCAGGCGCGGGAGCGGCAGCCGGTGCGCCACTGCCGATTACACCGAGCTGGCCGCCGACGTTCACGACGTCGTCTTCCTGCGCGGTGATCTCCAGCAGGGTGCCGGCGACGGGCGACGGGATCTCGGTATCGACCTTGTCGGTGGAGACCTCGAGCAGCGGCTCGTCGACCGCGACCGAATCGCCGACCTGCTTCAGCCAGCGGGTGACGGTGCCTTCGGTGACGGACTCTCCGAGCTCGGGCATCTTCACCGAGGTGCCGGAGGCCGAATCGCCGGAGGCGGCGGCCGGAGCGGGCGCGGCAGCGGCGGGTGCCGGTGCGGCGGCCTCGGGCTGCGGGGCCGGGGCGGGCTCAGGTGCGGGTGCCGGGGCAGGGGCTTCGGCAGGAGCCGGGGCGGCGGGGGCCGGAGCCTCGCCGGCGTCGCCGATCACGCCGAGTTCGCCACCGACCTCGACCACATCGTCTTCCTGGGCGCTGATCTTGACCAGCACGCCCGCGGTGGGCGACGGGATCTCGGTGTCGACCTTGTCGGTGGAGACTTCGAGCAGCGGCTCGTCGACCTCGACCGTGTCGCCTTCCTGCTTCAGCCACCTGGTCACAGTGCCCTCGGTGACACTCTCACCAAGAGCCGGCATCTGGACGGAGAAGGCCATGTGCTTTGACTCCTCTAACTGCTCGTCGGGTTAAACAGTTCGTCCCCCGGCGGGCGTCCGCCGCTGGTCGCGACGAAAGCCCGTGCGGCCGCCAACCCTTCGGCAGCCCCGGAGACCCGTAGGTTGTTGTTCCGGGTCCCCATCCTTGCACTCGATCGCGTGCGGCGTGTCACAGGGCGGCCGTTCACCGGAACCACCAACCCGACAAAACCCCCCACAACCCCGACCAACCCACATCCCGAGGCCTGCATCACAAGCCCCACGCGTGTCGCACCCCGAGTTCGCTCGACGTTCGCTGGAGCGGCAGGCCTGCTCGCCGCGATCCATTGCGCAGTGAACGTGTTTACCTGGGCGGCGGGGAGAGACTGATCTGGCCGTCGCTCTTCGTCACCCGGATGGGGATGTTCCCCGCGAGTGCAGCAGAGATATCGCCGCGTTCGATGTATGCGACGGCGTCGTACGGGAAGTACCAATCGGTTTCGGTTTCGACGATCGCGTCGTCCACGATCCGCACTTCGCCCAATTTGCCGGCGGCCGCCAGCTCGGCCAACATCTGCTCCGCGGATTCCCTGGCTGTGCTCATATTCGTCATCTGTACCTCATTACGTAGAAGTTCTTGAAGCCATCGAATGTTGCTTCGCCGCCACTCTGACCGTCGAGGAATCGCACGGTGCCTTGTTCGTTGATGACATTGAAGACATGACCTACCTGCCCGGGCCCGTTCGAGGCGAACACCACGCCGCGCGCGCCGTCACCGGCCTCGGAGAGCAGCTGCTCGATCCCGGGGCGCCCGGTTGTCGCGGCGAACTTCGCTCCGAAATGCTCTTCCAGCACCGCAATCGGAGCGGGGCCGTGCAGCGGCGCCGAGACCTCGAGTCCATCTAGGACTCGGTCGGTGGTCACTACACAGTTCACGCAATTCATGGTTCCGTTGCCAGGATTCACTGTCCGGATTGCCGCGAGGATTTCGTCGGCCGGTGCGGCGCTGCCGGCTGCCGGTGCGCCGAGGAGTGTCACCCTGGCGTCGTCGACCCACTTCCCGATCTTCGCCACCAGCGGGCGGATGTGCTCGAGGAGGGGCTTCAGGGTTTTGGTGGTGATTGCGGCTGCGCGGGTGGCGAGTTCGGTGATGATGCTCGCTACGCGGCGGGCTTTGGCGGCGAGGCGTGCGGCCAGGGCGGCGTTGCCGAGGTATTCGGAGAGGCCGGCGGTGAAGGGGGTGGCGGCGGCGAAGAGGCCCTCGCCGATGAGGGATTCGAGGGCGAATTCCTCGAGTTCGTCGAGGATTTGGTGGTGGGCGTCGTCGAGGTGTTTGGCGTAGTCGCCGCAGGCGTCGCCCAATGTTTGGCTGATGTCGGCGAGTGAGTTGAGGTCGGATTGGCGTTCGGTGCAGGTGGTGAGGGCGGTGGGGATTTCGGGGGATTGCTGATTGCCGAGGAGGGTGAGGGCTTCGGGGATGCGGAGGGCGAGGGTGCACAGGTCGGCGGCGATGGTGAACCACGCCGTCTGGGCGCTGCGGAGTTCGTCCTGGTGGCCGTTGGGCCAGGCGGCGCCGACCAGATCTTTGATGAGTGACCAGCCGAAGGGTTCGGGGAGGCCGTCGCCTGCGGCCGAGGCGGCTTGGGTGACAACGCACGGGACCGGCCACGCGGAAGGTGCGAGCGGGGGAGCGAGGTTGCCGAAACTTGCTGCGGCTTCACCGGTTTCGTGATTGTGGGCACCGGTGGTGATGAGGTCGGCAGTGGTCGAGGACGCGGTGATGAGTCGTTCGGAGGCGGCGAGCGCCAAGCCGACCGCGTCGTCATAGGAGGTCGCCCAGGACTGGCCGATGCTATCGCTGCCCGCCATGCCCGCACAGGCATTGAGCACGCCGAGCAATGCGATGTGGGTGGTGTCCGCATCCTGCGCGAGTGTGCCGAATACCGCTGCGGCGGAGTGATATTCGCCGGATCGGCACAGGATCAATGGAACGGCCGGGGCGCTCACGGCCACATCCCGTGGTTGGTCTCACTGACTTTCGCATAGGCATCCCGCGCGATGCCGAGCTTGGCGCGCAACTCCCGCAGCGCCGTGCGCATTTCGGCGACTCCGGTAATGCGCTGGTCATGCGCCTGCCGGTGCCCGTTCGCCGCATCGCCCGACCAGCTCACGTGCAGCGCGTCCACGCGCTCCTCGATCGCCGTCACCTGCTGTTCGATCGCGGTCTCCAGTTTGGCCGTGGCATCGATCAGCTGTTGCAGCCCAACAAGATCCACCCGATAGTCGACCACCGCTCACACCCCGGGCAGATCGAGGCTCGACCCGCCGGCGTCGGTCGCATCGGCGCGGGCCCGGTCATTCGCCTCGTACTCACCGGCCGCCATCCGCAGCATCCCCGCATCCGCGCGAAAGGACGCGATGGTGCGCCGAGCCCCGTCCTCCCAGTCCGTCCACGGTTCTTCGTGCGACCCCGCCGCAGCACCGGTCCATTCCGCGCCGACGAACCCGCGCACCGCACGCATATGCGAGTCGATGCGCTCACCCAGATCCCGTGCCGCGCCATCGAGCCAGTCAGCCGCACTGCGCAATTCGACGGCATACACCTCCACCCCAGTGCCCACGCCGATGAGATTAGCGGGTACCGCCGACAAATCGGCAACTGCCATTCCGCAATTGTGAATAGGGGGTTGGTCGATATGCGGTATTCGGCCGTTCGATTGCCGTGAATTGCACCAAATGTCGCGAATGGCCATTTATGGAAATAGCCACCTGGAAGCAGCACCGCGAGTAGCTCCCGGCAAACGCTGCCCGGTCTGGAAGTACCCGAGCGTTTCGGCCGGAATCGGCGCGGCCCCCCGACAGCGCCCGAGGCGCGCTTGCATCGGTGCGAAGGACCCGTCATCCAATCCCCTCGCACCAGCAGCGTATCCGCGGCTCGGCCGTCGCTGTCCGCTCACAGGCCCACGGCCCCTCGCACACGCCATCTCCTGAGCCGCTCCTGAGGACTACCTGAGGTATCCCTTCGGAGTTGCCGCGAGACCCGCCCTTACCCCCGAAGAGCTGGCACTATCGAAGTACCGGCGGTGCGTAGTCGACCTCCGGGGAGGAGGTTACGACATGAGTTTCCTGGATTTTCTCGGCCGCAGCGTCGCCTCGAACCGAGGCGCGGACCCGGCCGATGCGGCCCATCTCGCGGAATGGACGCGAACGCACCGCGGCGTCGAGGCTTTCGTCGAACCACGCACCACGGTCACCGATGTGACGGTCGTACTGGTGGCATTCGACGGTGAATGGACCCGTCGAGTCGTGGGTGAGCGCGGCGCGCAGAAGCTCTCCACAACCTTGGGCATCCCCGTCTACGACGTGCGCAAGGTCGGCTACCCGCAGCGCATGCGCGACCACGACGCCCGGCTCCGGATCCTGCAGCGCCGCGCGCGCGAGGGTTACTGAAACCGGCCTGAGCGGTCAAAGACTGCCCTGATCCGTCAATTTTTGACGCTCCAAGCGAATCTTTGACCGCTCAGGCCGGATCACACCTACTCGGCCGCGATGTCCTCGAGTGTCGAGATCAGCGTCCGCACCGGCACACCCGTCCCGCCCTTCCCGATGTACCCGAACGGCCCACCGGTGTTGTACGCCGGCCCCGCCACATCGAGATGCGCCCACTGCACACCCTCGGGCACGAATTCCTTCAAAAACAGTGCGGCCGAAAGCATTCCACCCCACCGATGCGGCGCGACATTCGCCAGATCGGCAACCCTGGAGTTGATATCCGCCCGCAGCTCGGCGGGAAGCGGCATGGCCCACCCGTTTTCGCCGACCGACTGCGAAATGCGCGCAACCCGATCCCGGAATTCGTCGGTACCCATCACACCGGGCGTCCGGGTGCCGAGGGCAACCATCTGCGCACCGGTCAACGTCGCGACATCGATGATGTAATCCGGATCATCCTCTCCCGCACGGACAATGGCGTCGGCAAGAATGAGCCGCCCCTCCGCATCGGTATTGATGACCTCGACGGTCGTCCCGCCGTACTGCGTGAGCACATCGCCCGGCCGCTGCGCGGTGGACGAGGGCATGTTCTCCGCCATCGGCACGGTCGTGGTGACCGTGATGGGCAGGCTCAACCGCGCCGCCAGCAGCGTGGTGGCGATGACCGCGGCCGCGCCGCCCATATCGGAGGTCATGTTCTCCATGCCCTGAGCAGGCTTGATGGAGATGCCGCCGGTATCGAAGGTAATGCCCTTACCGATCAGCCCGACCTTGGTGTCGCCACCGGCATAGGTGATGCGAATCAGCCGGGGCGGCCGCGAGGACCCCTTGCCGACGCCGAGAATGCCGCCGTAACCGTCAGCGGCGAGCCCCTTCTCGTCGAGGACCTCGACCAGCAGCCCGGCCGCCTTGGCCAATTCCGCTGCCCGGTCGGCGAATTCGGCCGGGTACAGGTGGCTCGGGGGAGTGTTCACGAAATCCCGTGCGGTAGCGATGGCTTCGGCCACCGCCTGAGCCCGGAAGAAGGCCTCCTCGCCGAATCCCGCATCGGGAACGAGGAATTCGACCCGCTGCACCGGCTGATCGCCGGGCTTCGGCGCGGACTTGCCGGACTTGAACTCACTGAACTGGTACGCGCCGAGGTAGAACCCCTCCGCCGCCGCCCCGAGATCCAGCCCCGAGAGAATGGTGACCGCGGTGCCGACGCCGGTCAGCGCCCGCCCCGCCACGCCCGCGGACTTGCGGATCTGTTCGGCATCGATCTTGTCTGCCGCACCCAGCCCGACGGCGAGCACGCTGTCCACGCCGAGTCCCGCCGGTGCGGGAATCCGAGTCAGTTCCTCCGGCTTGCCCTTCGCGCCGACCGCGCGCAGTGCGGCCAGCAGCGACTCCCGCGCATCGCTGTCGAGCACATCCTCGAAGGCATCCGCCGGCGCGATCGCAGGCCCATCATCGGAGGAGGTGAGTCCGACGACCAGCACATCGGCCTCGCCGATGCTCTCGGTACGTGCCAATTCCGGTCCGAGCGAACGATCTGCAACAGCTGTCATGCGCCCAGATTACTGGGAGCGCCGAGCGGCCACCTGTCCGGCGCGCCCCCTGTTCGAGCGCTGCCGTGAGGTCCCTGCCGGTCGTATGACGTATGCCCGCAGAGGCATGTGCTTCTGCTCAGCGTGATCGTGGCCGGGAACACTCCCGAATTTCGCTTGCGCCGCACCCGCGGATGCGGGACGGTGTGCCGGGTATGAATGACAAGGAAATCGTCCGCCTGTCCAAGCGCCTGTCGAGCTGGCTGCGGCACCGCCCGGAAGCCATCGGGCTGGACCCGGATTCGGCCGGCTGGGTGCGCGTAGACGACCTGCTGCGACTCTCGGCTGCCCGTGGTCACCGTTTCACCCGCGCGCACCTCGAGACAGTGGTGGAGCAGAACAATAAGAAGCGCTTCGAATTCGACGACACCGGCGTCATGATCCGTGCGCGCCAAGGGCATTCGATTCCGGTCGATCTCGGCTACGAGCCCGCTGATCCGCCCGCCGTGCTCTATCACGGCACCGGTGAGCGAACGGTCCCGGTAATCCTGGCCGAGGGCTTGCTGCCGATGAATCGCCATGCCGTGCACCTGTCGGCGGACATCGATACCGCGACGAACGTCGGCAGCAGGCACGGCCGCCCCGCGGTATTCACCGTCGACACCGCCGCCATGTGCCGCGACGGCCACGTCTTCTACGTCACCGGAAACGGCGTCTGGCTCACCGACGCGGTCGCACCCGAGTATCTCGAACTACGCACGCCCAGTTGATCTTCCGTCAACTCCGCTGGACGTCGTATTCCCGCATTTCCCCGACATCGCACCGCATTCGCCCCCTACGCTGGGAAGACACTGTCGTCGGGCCCGCCAGGCGGTGTCCACTCCGAGCCCCTGCCGCCCGCTTCGGATCGTAGCGCGCAGGAGGATTCCAGTGGCGAAGGCGAAATTCCAGCGAACCAAGCCGCACGTCAATGTCGGCACCATCGGTCATATCGATCACGGTAAAACCACTCTTACCGCGGCGATAACCAAAGTGCTGCACAGCAAATACCCGGATTTGAATCCCTTCACGCCGTTCGAGGCGATCGACAAAGCTCCGGAGGAGCGCCAGCGCGGCATCACCATTTCCATTGCGCACGTGGAGTATCAGACCGAGCACCGCCATTACGCGCACGTCGACTGCCCCGGGCACGCCGACTACATCAAGAACATGATCACCGGTGCGGCGCAGATGGACGGCGCGATTCTGGTGGTCGCCGCCACCGACGGCCCCATGCCGCAGACCAAGGAGCATGTCATCCTGGCCCGCCAGGTCGGCGTCCCCAAAATGGTTGTGGCACTGAACAAGTGCGATATGGTCGATGATGAGGAGATCTTGGAGCTGGTCGAGATGGAGGTCAGCGACCTGCTCAGCGAGTACGACTTCGACGGCGACAACACCCCTGTGATCCGTGTCTCCGCGTTCAAGGCGCTGGAAAACCCCACCGGCGAATGGGGTTCCGGCATAACCGAACTCCTCAATGCCGTCGACGACTGGATCGACACTCCCATCCGCGATGTGGAGAAGCCGTTCCTGATGCCGATCGAGGATGTCTTCACCATTACCGGCCGCGGCACGGTGGTCACCGGCCGCATCGAACGCGGGGTTTTGAAGGTCAATGCCGAGGTCGAGATCGTCGGCATCCGCCCGAAGACCACCAAAACCATCGTCACCGGCATCGAGATGTTCCGAAAGCTGTTGGACGAGGGCCAAGCCGGTGAGAACGTGGGCCTGCTACTGCGCGGCATCAAGCGCGAGGACGTCGAACGCGGCCAATGCGTCATCAAGCCGGGCACCGTCACCCCGCACACCGAATTCGAGGGTCAGGCCTACATCCTGTCCAAGGAGGAGGGTGGCCGCCACACCCCGTTCTTCGTCAACTATCGACCCCAATTCTATTTCCGCACAACGGATGTGACCGGAATGGTGACGCTCCCGAAGGAGGTCGAGATGGTCCTGCCTGGCGACAATGTCTTGATGAGCGTCGTCCTGATCCAGCCGATCGCCATGGAGGTGGGGCTGAAGTTCGCCATCCGCGAGGGCGGCCGCACGGTGGGGGCGGGGCAGATCACCAAGATCATCAAATAGCCGTCGTAGGCTCTGCGGAGACCGATGATTTTTGCCGGCGCGGTTCGTCTACCCAGCAACCGACCTAGCAAGGAGCCACCGATGTCCGAGATGAAGACCTACACCCTGGAAGCCCCCGGCGCCGTAATCACCTACGACGTACGGCAGGCCGAGAGCGGCACCGGCGATAAGCCGACGCTGCTGATCATCGGCTCCCCGATGGACGCCAGCGGCTTCGTCAGCCTGGCCGAACGCTTCTCGGACCGGACCGTCGTGACCTACGACCCGCGCGGCACCGCCCGCAGCACCAAGGCCGACCCCGCCAGCGAATCCACCCCCGAGCAGCACGCCGATGACCTGCACCGGGTCATCGACGCGCTCGGCGGCGGCCCCGTGGACCTGTTCGGCAGCAGCGGCGGCGCGGTCAATGCCCTCGCCCTGGTATCAAAGCACCCGGAGCAGATCCTCACCGTGGTGGCGCACGAGCCGCCCGCCGTCCGCTACGGCACGGACGCCGAACAGGCCCTCGCCGCCACCACGAACATCCACGAGACCTACGAGCGCGACGGTTTCGGCCCCGCCATGGCCAAGTTCATCGCCCTGGTCTCCATGAAGGGCGAGATCCCCGCCGCCTTCGTCGACCAGCCGATGGATCCGGCCATGTTCGGCCTGCCCACCGAAGACGACGGCACCCGCGGCGACCCCCTGCTCGGCCAGAACGTCGTCACCTGCACCCACTACGAGGTCGACTTCGACGCCCTCCGCACCGCATCCACCCGGGTAGTCATCGCCATCGGCGTCGAGTCCACCGGCGAATTGGCCTGCCGCAGCGCGGAAGCCATTGCCGCAAAGCTGGGCACCGACCCCGTCGTCTTCCCGAGCAACCACGCCGGATTCCTCGGCGGCGAATTCGGCCAGCAGGGCGATCCCGACGGCTTCGCCGCCAAGCTGCACCAGATCCTGGACAACTAACTCACCGCACTGGCGTGTTGGGGTGCGAACCTTTCGAACCAGAAGCGCACCCCTCAGCAGGCTGTTTAGCTTCATCCATGAGACAGCGCAGCGTGACCAGGCAGCTCAGCCCATCTCCTCCAAGGTTTTGCCCTTGGTTTCGGGAACCCACTTGAGCACGAAGGGAATCGAGAGCACGGCGAAGGCGGCGTAGATGACGTAGGTGCCGGACAGGTTCCAGTCGGCCAGGCTGGGGAAGCTGGCCGTGATGGCCCAGTTGGCGATCCACTGCGCGGACGCCGCGACTCCGAGTGCGGCGGCGCGCAGCCGGTTGGGGAACATCTCGCCCAGCAGCACCCACACCACCACACCCCAGGACATGGCGAAGAACAGTACGAACACATGCGCCGAAACCAGCGCGACAACACCCTGCAGGTGTGGCAGCGCCACATTGTCACCGGATCCGTGCTTGGCCGAGAACGCCCAGGCCTCCAGGGCCAGCGATATCGCCATACCGCTGGATCCGATCAGCGCCAGCGGTTTCCGGCCGATCCGGTCGACCAGCACCATGGCGATCACGGTGCCGACGATATTGATGATGGAGGTGGTGAAGGAGTAGAAGAACGAACTGGAGGGATCGATGCCGACCGACTGCCACAGCGTGGCGGAGTAGTAGAACACCACATTGATGCCGACCAACTGCTGGAACATCGACAGCCCGATACCGATCCAGACCACCGGCAGGAAGCCGAATTTCGACCCGAGCAGATCCCGGAACGAGGCCTTGTGCTCGCGGTGCATCGCCTGCTGGATCTCCGAGACCCGGGCATCCAGATCGGGGTTGTCACCCTCGACCTCTTCGAGCACCTTCTTGGCCCGATCGATCCGCCCGATCGAGATCAGATACCGCGGCGACTCCGGAATGGCAAAGGAGAACAGCCCGTACAGCGTCGCCGGTATGACCATCACCCCGAGCATCCACTGCCAAGCCTCGAGCCCCCCGATATGCCCGCGCTGGTTGCCATCCGCCATCTTCAGAATCGCGAAATTGACCAACTGCGAAATCGCGATGCCGAGCACGATCGCCGCCTGCTGGAACGAGGCGAGCCGCCCGCGATACGCCGGCGGTGAAACCTCGGCGATATAGGCAGGCCCGATCACCGATGCCATGCCGATACCGATGCCGCCCAGCACACGCCACATGGCCAGATCCCAGAGCGCGAACGGCAGCGCCGATCCGATGGCACTGACGGTGAACAGCGCCGCGGCCATCCGCATGACCCAGATCCGCCCGATCCGATCCGCGATCCGTCCCGCGATGGCCGCACCGATCGCACAGCCGATCAGTGCGATGGCCACCACCTGCGCCAAGGTCGCCGACCCGATGTCGTACCGGTCGCGGATGGCCTCGACCGCGCCATTGATGACCGAACTGTCGTACCCGAACAGGAATCCGCCCATGGCGGCTGCCGCGGTAATGAAGATGACGTACCCGAGGCTGTCCGCCCCCGATCCCGTCGACCTGTGCGCACCCACCGGTGAATTCACGCAGACTCCTCTGTCCCGGCCCGAGGCTCAGAAGGCCCGAGCCAACCGCGCGGCCTGATCAGCTCGAGCATTCCGCCTGTCGACGATCTCAAACATCGACGATTGTTGCTGAGGTGTTGCTTGTCAACGGGCCACGCAACGGAAGTCTCGGTGAAGTCAGCGCGGGGGAGCGGGCGCTGCGCCCGCCGCCCTAATCGGAGTCGGTGCTGCGCGGCCACCGCTGCAGCACCGCCCGCGCGAATTTGCGCGTCGAAGAATGCTGGATTCGATAGTACGAGTGCTGATTTCGCGGCGTCATCCGCAGACATTGGAAAACCCGCCACGAATCGTGCATCGAGCTGATTACCGGCGCTTCGTCGGGGTCCGGCCCGGGCCACTGGTACAGGTCGTTGTAGATTCCCATGGTCGCGCGGATCGGATCGCCGGTATCTGTCGCGAGTGCCAGCACCTGCAGCACAGTCATTTCATCGCGCGGTGATCGTGGCAGATGTTCTGCGATATACCACCACAGCGCCACCGGATCCGCGAGCAGTCGAATGCCGGTTTCGGTCAGTCGCAACCGGCCGCCGCTCTCCTCGGTCAAACCGAAATAGGCTGCGGTAGCCCGCAATTCGTCGACCGGTACCGGCTCACCCCGTTCGTGCAGCCATCGCGCATTCAATTGAAGTTCGGCCAGCAGGGGTGAAAGAACCTGTGGTGGAAGCGTCCTCGTGTCGGTCAGCGGAGTCCCATCGGCGCCGATATGCGCAAGCAACCGCAAATACGGCCGCATCGCATCGGCCGCCCCCACGGGATCGATCGTGACCGGTTGATTCACCATGGCCTGCCCCGTCAAATGCCGCAATCGCCGCAGTGACCTTCCCGGCGGACCGCCCAGCATCCGCACCAGCGCTTCGGGCAAACCCTCGGGATTGATGGGCGCCTCATCGGCCGCACCCTGCCCGAAGGTGCTCAGCTCCAGATTGACGGCTTCGACATCCACCCCTTTGGGGCCTTCGAGACATACCGCGCGCGGGGAGTCGGCGTGAAACTCGCTCACGGCCTCGACCCGCACCACCCGCTGCCATTCCTTCCGGGGCCCATTGCGATGAAACAGCTCATCCCCGGCCTCGACCAGCAGCTCATCGAGCCGCACTCGATCCAGCGGTACGCCCCGCCAGCCTCGTTCGATTTCCCATGTGCACAGGTAATGCTGGGTGTCGTAATCCTTGTAGACCGCCGCCGACCCGAAGTGCTTCCGCTGCTGGTATTCCCACCCCAGGGCGGTTTCCAGCAGATCCTGCAGTTCATCGAGGTACAGATCGGAGGCCACCTCCAGCCGCCGCCATATCCGCCCGTTCGGCTTCACCGACTCGACCAGCACCCGGTAGGTGAGCGTGCTGCTGCGCCGCGGGCGCCGCGGCTCCTTCGGCGGGGGACGCTTCGTGGGTTCCCGTCTCGGACCGAAGTGCGCTTCGATGGTTTCCAGGGCTTTGCGGAGCGCCTCATCGCGATCCGGAATACCTTTGCGGAGCGCGTCATCTCTCTGCACTCGGCAAGTGTATTCGCTGCTCTGTCCTCGAAACCGTGCTTCGCCGCGACGAACTCGGCCGCTCGGCGCGTTATCCGCCGTGTCGCGAAGTTCGGTAGCCGCTCATTCACAGCTTTCCGTGTCGCGCCCCTCACGGGGGCCCGAGTAACTAGGCTCGGGCCGACTGTCGTGACGGTCACGGTGATGAAGGGTGTTGAGTTGGTGGAGTTGCGTGGTGACGTGGTGCCCGGCGGGCGGGCACGTTCGACGGATATCGCTGCGCCCCAGAACGGTTTCGGCTGGGAGTTGCCCGGCAAGAACATCCGGGCTCTGGAATTCGACCGCCCGCAACGTGTCTGGGAACCGAACCCGGTCGCCGGCCGAGTACGCCCCTATGTGGTCGCCACCTTCAATCTCAAGGGCGGCGTCGGAAAAACGACCACCACCGCCGCTCTCGCCGAAATCCTGTCCGCCGAGTTCGGCAAACGAGTCCTGCTCATCGATCTCGATCCGCAGCGAAATCTGACCACCATGATGGTCGGGGAAACTCGTGCGGCGGAACTGGATTCGAATGATCAGACCCTCACCGCGGTATTCACCGCCGCGCTGAACCGAAAACGTTTGAAGGATGTCTCGGCGCTGGTCCAGCACGAGGTTTCCCCGATGCAGATGGTCACCTCGGTGGACCTGCTGCCGTCTTCACCGAAACTCATTGCCCTGCAAGACGATATGACGCGCCTCGCGGGAATCGACCCGACCAGGGTCCTGGCCGACGCGCTGACCGCAGTCCTGGCCGGCTACGACTTCGTGCTCATCGACTGCCCGCCCAATCTCGGCATCATCACCCAGAACGGTCTCCGGATCTCCGATGGCTACCTGATCCCCACCATCCCCGACGTGATGTCCACCTATGGCATCCCACCGGTGCAGTCGCACATCCGCCACCTCTCCACCCGGTGGTCCACTCCTATAGAGGAGCTCGGCGTGGTGATCACCAAGTACCGCCGCTCCTCCGCGATCCATCGCCGCATCCTGGAGGACCTGCGCGAGAACCGCACCCTGCCGCGCCTTTTCCCGACCCGAATCCCGGAGTCCAATCAGATCGCCGCTGCCGCCGAGTTCACCGACTTCGGCACCCTCCGTCAGAAGTACGGCTCCGGCGGCCAGTTCCTGGCGCTGCGCGAATTGACCGCCGACTTCCTCGCCACGACTCGCATAAAACTGGCCTGGGGGCGGTGACCAGCTCTTTTGTAGCCGATTTGACTTCGTTCGCCGCCGTCCGTAACTTAGTTCGAGTCAGAGCGACACGGACACCGACCCGGGCCGAGACGCAGAGCCGAAAGGCTGAGCGCGGCAAGGGATAACGAGGTTGTACGAGGAGCGCCTGGCCGTCAGCTCCACTTGATCAGCGGATTTGGTTCCGCCGAGCAGGATGGGCTAAGCTATAGAAACAGCCTCAACGGATTCCTGAGTCACCGACTCGGGAATTGTTTTGTGCGCCTGTTCTTTGAGAACTCAATAGTGTGTCGATGAATGTCAGTGCCAATATTATTATTGGTTCCGGCTTCTCATACCCCCCGGTTGAGAGGTCGGACA